>CAJKUH010000034.1 GCA_905203045.1 uncultured Eggerthella sp. | reverse complement strand
GATAGATGGATCCGTAGCCGTGTCCGGTGATATGGCGGTAGACGGGGCAGGAATTCATGCAGGCACCGCAACGAATGCAACGGAGCATGGGGCGGAACTTGCTTGCCAGGATGTCGGTGCGACCGTTGTTCACGATAACGATATGGACGTTCTTCGGACCGTCTGCCTCGCCGTTGTGGCGGCAACCGGTGTTGATCGAGAAAGAGCCCGAGATCTTCGCGCCTACTGCGCTGCGGACCAAAAGCTTCATCATCACATCAAGAGAACGCAGGTCGGGAACGATGCGTTCGGTGCCCATGACCACGATTTGGGTCTCGGGGATGCTCGATGCCATGCGGGCATTGCCCTCGTTGGAGACAAGGGTGCAGGAACCGGTTTCGGCAACGCCGAAGTTGCAGCCCGTGACACCAACCGATGCGTTCATGAACTCAGGGCGAAGGATCTTGCGCAGGAAACGCGTGATTTCCTCGGGGTCGTTGGTCCCCTCGTAGCCTTTCTGCTCATGGTACAGGTTGCGGATGGACGTGCGGTCGAAATGAAGGGCGGGCACCACGATATGGGAGGGCGCATTGCCTGCGGTTTGGATGATGTGCTCGGCGCAGTCGGTTTCAATCGCCTTGATGCCGTGTTCTTCAAGGAATGCGTTCAGCCCGATTTCCTCGGTCATCATACTCTTCGATTTCACGCAGGATTTTGCGCCAACCACTTCGAAGATGTCGAAGATGCAATCCAGAGCATCGGTATCGGTGGGCGCGAAGTGCACATGGGCGCCGTTTTTTTCAGCGTTGGTGGCAAACTCGCGAACGTAGTAGTCGAGGTTTTCAAGAACGTGGTCGCGAATGGTTGCCGCATGGGTGCGGAAGTCTTCCCAGTTGTCCACTTCGGCAACCAGGGCATCGCGCTTCCCCGTGATAACGTCCTGCGCCGTTTCGATGGCATGGTGCTTGAACGTGTCGGAAAGGGAACGATGAATGCGGTCCTCAAGGGGAGAATCGTCGTAGATAATCGACATCGTCTATGCCTCCAATCGGGAATCGAGGATCTGAGCGATATGGAGAACCTTCATGTTGCTCGATACAACGCCTTGCTCGTTGAGACGGTCGAGGGCGCCCTTGATGTTCATGAGACAAGCCTGATCTGCGCCGCACAGGTAATCAGCACCCGTTGCAAGGGCAAAGGCAACCTTTTCCTGAACCATGTGGCCAGAAACTTCCGGCTCTTTGACGCTGAACGTGCCGCCGAATCCGCAGCAGCGGTCTGCTTCGGGCATTTCGATATAGGACAGGCCCTCGACATTTTTGAGCAGGGTAAGCGGCTGCTCCTTTACGCCGAGCATGCGGGTAAGGTGGCAGCTTTTGTGATAGGTGACCGTGCCATCAAGATGAGCTCCGACATTGGTAACGCCCAAAACGTCGACAATGAATTGAGTGAATTCGTAGATGCGAGGAGCCAGCTCGGCGATTTTCTGGCTGTATTCGGCGTCGTCGGCAAAGAACTGCGGATATTCCGCTTTGATTGCCCAGGCGCACGAGCCAGTAAGGGATACGATGGTGTCGTATCCGCTGTAGGCATCGATAACCTGCTTCATCATGGGCTTTGCCTCTTCGATATAGCCCGAGTTGGTGAAGGGCTGTCCGCAACATACATGGTTGTCGGGGAGCATTACCTCGCAGCCGAGCTTTTCCAGAACATTGACTGCGGCGATTCCCACTTCTGGGTAAAGCATGTCAACCATGCACCCTGGGAAGAACGCGACTTTCATAGGGGTCCTTTCTCGATAGACGTTTCCAGATTCAGGGTTTGCGCGCTGTTTTTCAAGAACATGTTTGTAGGCGCTAAGACAGGAGAAGTGAGCGGTGACAAAAGGCCGATATACGGCGATAAGGGGAAAATAACGAGCTTTTCAAAATCGAGTGTTGACATGACGGGGCGTCAAGGTAATATGTAAGGGCTGTTATTAACAGCATTGTTGTTTACCTAGTTCCGCTGCTCAAGACAGCAGGTACCGAAAGGTTTAATCGCTTTATGCGGCCCGCCGAGGTGGTCGATAAGTATCGCGCTTTACGGCCCCTGCGTCTTAGGACGGAAGGGGTCGTTTCTTTTCTCAGGCACGACTCCACCCATTCGGGGCGGAACCCGAGTTTGAGAAAAAGGAGGTGTACATATGCCAAGTGTAAAGAACGAAACCAAACTTGCACAGATCAAGGAAGATCTCGAAAGCGCAGGCGCAGTATGGGTTGTAGACGCATGCGGTCTTACCGTAAAGGAGACCCAGGAGCTTCGCCGTGCTGTTCGCGAAGCAGGTGCTTCCATGAAGGTTTACAAGAACACCCTCATGCACATTGCTCTTTCCGATGCCGAGCTTCCTACGCTCGACGATATGCTGCATGGTCCTAGCGCATTCGTATTCGCTGGTGACGATATCGCTGCTGCCGCTAAGGCGGTAAAGGAGTTCTCCAAGACCAACGAAACCCTCGAAATCAAGGGTGGTCTGATGGAAGGCGCTGCCGTAAGCGCTGCTGAGGTTGAAGCTATTGCTTCTCTGCCTTCTCGCGAAGAGCTCTACGCACACATCGCTGCTGCAATCAACGGTGTTGCTCAGGGTCTTGCTACCGCACTCAACGGTGTACCCCGTGGTCTGGCTCAGGTTACCAAGGCCGTTGCCGACCAGAAGGAAGCTGCGTAAGCATGCTTCAAGCAGCGTAAAGTGCGCTGCATAGTAATTAATGAAATGCTGGCTGCAAACATAAGGGTTTGCAGCCCAACGAAAGGAAACTAACATGGCTGTTTCTCGCGAAGAGATCATCGAAGCTCTGAAGGAAATGTCCCTGCTCGAGGCTTCTGAGCTCGTAAAGGATATCGAGGAGACCTTCGGCGTATCCGCTGCTGCTCCTGTTGCTGTTGCTGCTGCTCCTGCTGCTGGTGGCGAAGCTGCTGCTGAGAAGACCGAGTTCGACGTTGTTCTCGAGGGCTTCGGCGACAACAAGATCGCTGTTATCAAGGCTGTCCGTGAGATCACCGGTCTTGGCCTGAAGGAAGCTAAGGAAGTAGTAGAGTCTGCTCCTGCTCCCGTTCAGGAAGGCGTAGCTAAGGACAAGGCTGAGGAAATCAAGGCTCAGCTCGAGGACGCAGGTGCTGCTGTATCCCTGAAGTAACTCATTTTTTAGAGTTCTTTCTGAAAGCGCTCGGCTTATGCCGGGCGCTTTTTTGGTTATAGATACCTAGGCCTGCGACTTGCTGGATTTCACGTTGCATCTTGGAAACGTCCTTTTGAATCAACGGGTGTTTTATCTGGGCATGCGTATAGTGTTGCAATGGACGGTAGCCCCGCTTGCAATCGGGCGCCATCCTTAATGAAAAGGAGGTCCTGATGGAAAAGGGATATTTTGCTGCCGCGTGGGGCGATGTTACTAAGTCTCCGGGCTGGGCATCCACGCTTCTGCGCTTGGGTGTGTTGTGCCTTGTTCCTATATTTGGCGTGATAGTTCTTTACGGCTATTTGTTCTCATGGGCTCGCGATATCTCATGGAACGTTCATCGACCCATGCCGAAGAAACTGCTTGCCAATGAAGATGGCGCCTTGTATCGTCGTGGGTTTTTCATCATTGTTGTTACGGTAGCCGCCTCCCTTGTTCTTGGCATCGTTAGCTCTTTGCTATCAGCATGTGCAGGGGTGCCTTTTGCTTTCGGGACCCATGGCAGCTATTGGCTTATCGCCGTGGGAGCGTTGCTTTGGCTTGTTGGAACTTCAGCTAATATCGCCTTGGCTTTTCTTGCTGCGCTGTTCGTCTGGGTCGGCTCAATCCGCGTTTCGCTTTATGGGACGCTTTCATCAGGCTTTCAGATTCGAAAAATATGGTCAATGATGCGCTACGACTTCATTGGTCTACTGCGCATTTTGGGCATGAATATTCTAATTGGGGCAGTTATACGCTTTGCCGCTTTTGTTCTGGCGGCGTTTCTTGTGCTCTTTTGCAGCGGTTTGATTTGGCTTGCCTCGGGCGATTCCTCGTCGACGATGTTCGCCGCTATTCTGCTTGCTGTGGTCGGTACGGCTTTTGTTGTCGCATTCCTCTTCGCCACCGCTCTGCAGAACGCTTTAACTATCCGCGCATTGGGCTATTGGACTCGGCAGTTTGAGGTAAGCAAATGGAGTGGCCAGGAAGATCCCATGCCTTTCGAGCGCCTTTCCCGCAGCGCCTCCGCATCGGCTGATTCGCAATCCCATAGTTCGTCTTCCGCCGAAGAAAAAGAGGGGCGTGTGGCCACCTCGAACGATTTGGCCGATACCGCCCGATACGATTCTTCGAAGTCCCCGTCGGTTGCCTCACCCATCCCCAATGCGAATACGGGTTTTGTGGCGAAACCAGCTCCTTTTAAGACGCCAGGTCGGGGCGTTGCCTCGCCTGCTGTTTTGTCCGGTGGTAAGGAGGTGCCGTGTTCTAGCGGTTCTTCAACTGTCGATGGAAATGAAGGCAATGAAGACGATGCGGTTTCGGAAAATAGGGCGCATAGTGCGTCTAGCTAAAACCCCGACACGCTAGAGCGGCAATCTTTTTTTGCTTACTGCTAAGTGGGCGTCTGAGGCCGACGTCGACAAAAAGTCAGAGATTTAGCCTTGCTCCTTGCGGTGCTTTTCTTCGGCGATTTTGAGTAGCGTATCGTTTAGGATTCGGTACACCTCGCGCGTTTGTCCATCCAAACATGCGAGGTGTTTTTCTATGGTTGCCATATCTCCCCGCTCAGCGGGGCCGGTAAGCGCTGCAACCGTTCCTTTTTCTGCAATGTGCATGGCGTTTCCCAAAAAAAGAGGGGCCATCGCCCGTTCCGCTCCTTCGGGGGTGAAACCGCATTTCGCCAATTCGTCGCATGCAAGGCGATAAAGTGCAACCACATGGTTCGATGCCAAGGCGGCGGCTGCATGGTAGCGGGCTTTTTGCGCGGTCTCGATTACCTGGTAGGGGTTGCCCATAGCCGCCACGATTGAAACCGCATCGTTGAGCCTTTCCTCGTTTCCCTCAATGGCGAAAAACGCTTTTGAAAGCTCTTCTGTGCTGGCGGTTTTCGAGGGGATGGCAAAGAGGGGATGAATCGAATAGGCGTAAGCACCTCGCGCGCTGCAACCGGCAAGCTCGGTGGAGGGCAGGGCTCCACTGCAATGGCAGATCAGCTTCCCCCACAGCGCTTCATCATCGCATTGCGCCTCGATTTCCTGCCATGTGGGTACAATCTGTCCATCAGGAGTCGTAATAAACAGGGCGTCGCATTCATTGAGCAGTTTTGCTCCATTGCTGAATGCTTTTGATGACGTTAGTTTCGCTGCACGTTCGGCCGAAGAGGGCGTCTTGCTTGCATAACCAATAATTTGATGCTCCCGTGCGAAGTAGCGCCCCAAAGAACATCCTACTTTTCCCGCTCCAACAAAACCGACTTTCATGTTCGGCTCCTAAGCTTCGACGGGGGTTAGCTCCCCTGTGGTTGAATCGATGATAAATCCACGCACCTCGATGGTCTCAGGGATCAAGGGGTGGTGGGCAATGGTTCGGACGGTTTCTCTTACGCTTTCTTCGCCGTCCCCGAACCCTTGTAGCCAGGTTTCGAAATCGATCCCGCAGTAGTGCATCATGTCTATGTGGTCCTGGGATATTCCTGCATTGAGCATATGCTTGATCATGCTATCGGCGTTCATGTGCTGGGCTCCGCAATTGCTGTGGCCGATCACCATAACCGTTTCAACGCCGAGCTCGAATACGGCAACCAGCAGACTTCTGATCACGCTTCCAAAGGGGTGGGAAATTACTCCCCCAGCGTTCTTGATTATCTTTGCATCGCCGTTCTTCAGCCCAAGTGCTGCGGGGAGCAGCTCTGTCAGACGTGTGTCCATGCAGCTGACAATGGCGAGTTTTTTGTCAGGGTACTTGTCGGTTGAGTATTTAAGGTAGCCCTTTTCGGCTACGAACTCTTTGTTGAAGGCCATGATTTCGTCAACGGTGCTCATAGTTGTCCTCGCTTGTTGATTTGCTTTCGGTAGAGATGACGCAAAGCCATTACTGGATGGTGGGCAATCATACGCGGTCCGCTATAGGCCATTATCGTGCGAATCTTTTCCCTCATTGCTGGTTTATAGCATTGGATTTGGCAGGTGTCGCAGGTTCCTCGGTGCTTTTGCGGGCATTTGCGCGTTCGCTCGAGTGAGTAAGCAAGTGCAGAAGAGCATTCGAGACAAAGGGCCTTTGATTGCCTTGAAATATGATGGTGGCCATGGCAATAGATACGCGCCATGGCCACCAGGGTCTTTTCGTCTTGCTCGAGCCTTTTCTCGTCCTTGGCGTCAAGAAGATGTTTTGTCATGATTGTACTTTACCCGTAGATACGCTTCAGCTCTGCGTATGCGGCATCTGCCTCGTCCATGACATCGGTGATGATCTTTGCAACAGGCTTAACTTCCTTGATTACAGGGGAAATCATGCCTGCAGAAAAGGCGCCATTTTGGTAATCGCCGTTATGTGCGCGGGCAATGGAACCCGTGCAGTAATCGTTGAGCTCCTCTTCGGAAGCGCCGGCGTAGTATCGCTCCCAAAAGCCGTCAGTGAAGGGGTTCTTTATGCAGCGAACCTGCTTTTTGCCAGGAATGCCAGAAAGCACGGTGGCATTGTCTTTCGACTCGACGATAAGTTTTTTGTAGAGGTCGGACACGGTGCACTCTTCCGATGCAAGGAAGATGGTGCCCATTTGGATGCCAACGCAGCCAAGCGCCAATGCTGCAAGCAGACCTCTGCCATTTGCGAATCCGCCCGCTGCGATTACAGGAATATCAACGGCATCAACCACTTGGGCAACAAGGGGGAGGGTCGTCATCGACCCAATATGGCCGCCGCCTTCTATGCCCTCGCAGATCGCTGCTGCTGCGCCAAGCTTCTCCATTTTCTTGGCTGCGCGAGCATGGGGAACAAGAACAATCGCTTTGATTCCAGCTTTGGCGAGCTTGGGCACGATGGATGCGGGGTTTCCTGCCGAGACTGTGCAAATTTGAACTTTTTCCTCGATGCAAACGTCGGCAATCTCGTCAATGCGATTGTTCTCCATGATCAAGTTCACGGCAAAGGGCTTATCGGTCAGCGAGCGTGCTGTCTTGATCTCCTCACGCATATACTCTGGTGTATCGAATCCGCATTGGATAACGCCAAGGCCGCCGGCATTTGAAACGGCAGCTGCGAATTTGCCATCGGTGATATGGGCCATGGCTCCTTGGATAATTGGATACTCAATGCCAAGCAAGTCGCAAAGTTCGGTTTTCATAAGCTTCCCTCCATAGCTACGTGATCCCACTACTCAATTTTGAGCATAAGCGAAGCATAACATTATTAAGCAATGAGAAATATATGCCTGGGAATACCGATTGCATCTGGTGCCGAAAACGCGCCAGATGGTAGACGGCTCCCTTTCGTTCACAAATCCTCCACATGGCAAAACAAGCCATCTACCTGGCGTTTCTCGGGGAA
>CAJKUH010000033.1 GCA_905203045.1 uncultured Eggerthella sp. | reverse complement strand
TTTGCCGTGTACTGGGCGCGCCGTTCCAGCGCCGTGGAAATGATTGGGCTGGGGCTTTTGTTCGCGGGCGGCATCGGCAACCTGTACGATCGCATTTTCCAAGGGTATGTGGTTGATTTCATTACGCCCTTGTTCATCGATTTCCCCACTTTCAATGTGGCGGATATCGGCGTTACCTGCGGCATTGCCCTGTTGGCAATATGCTGGATTGTTCAGATTTTACGTGAGGGGAAGCAAAGCCCCGAATCAACCAAGGAGGAATAAGCAATGGCGCGAAGCCTTTCAACAACGGTTACCGAAGCATACAACAATATGCGCCTTGATTCCTTTTTGTACGAGTCGGGCTTGTACGAGTCGCGCAGCAAGGCGGTAAAGCAGATCGAGGCCGGCAAGGTATTCGTGGGCGGCAAGGCTCCTACGAAGAAGACGCTGGTGCACACGGGCGATTTCATCGTGTACGAGGAGTTTGAGAGCAACGACCGCGTGTTCCTGGAGCCGCAGGATATCCCGTTGGACGTGTACTACGAAGACGACGATATGGCCGTCATCAACAAGCAGGCGGGGCTTATCTGCCATCCTTCGCCGGGACACCCCGACGGAACGCTTTCCAACGCGTTGATTTACAAGTATGGGCGCGAAAACCTTGCGCATATCCAAGGCGACGACCGTCCGGGCATCGTTCACCGTTTGGACGGCGACACCAGCGGTCTTATGCTGGTTGCGAAAAACGATGAAATTGGCTTTGAGCTGCAGGACGAAATCCGCTCCCGCAATGTGAACAGGCGCTATTTGTGCTTGGTACACGGCAACATCGCTAGCGACACCGGCCTCATCGATGCGCCGATCTTCCGCAGCGACAAAGTTCGCACGCGCATGCAGGTGTCGGATAAGCCGCAGGCACGTTCCTCGGTTACCACGTTCAAGGTGCTGGAGCGTTTTGAGTCGTCCAACAAGGACAACGGCTTTTCGCTGATCGAATGCAAGCTGTATTCGGGGCGTACGCACCAGATTCGTGTGCATATGGAGTACATTAAGCATTGGTGCGTGGGTGACCCGATGTACGGCACGCCGGGCAAGGCAGACAATTTAGGCCTTACCCGTCAGTTCCTCCATTCTTATTTCGTCGAGTTCGAGCACCCTCGCACGGGCGAGGTGCTGGAGTTCTTGGCTCCTGTTCCCGAAGATTTGCAGAACACGCTGCGCAAGTTGCGTGACCGCCGTATCGGCCTTACCGATGCTGGCAGGGAAGTGCTGCTGAAGTACTGCACCGAGGGTCGCGGGATTCAGCTTCCTGAAGGGAAGACTGCCGAGGAAGTTGATTCGTTCACGTTCCTGTAACGACTGGTAAGTGTTGCACTGTACTCGTATAGCAAAGAGCCTGTTCAATTACGCGTTACGCGATTGAACAGGCTCTTTTAAGTTTTGTGGCGGGAGTTGAATAGGGTTTGCTTGTTTTGTCAACAAAGAGGCAAAGTGGGTGCGCTTTATAGGTGCGCTTTGCGCAGTTAGCTTTTGCTTGATGGCCGTAGCCCTTCGTTCCCCACGAACAAGGGAGCGATAACCTTGGTGAAGAACACCAGCCAAATCAGGGAAAGGCAGAAGCCTGCTAGAACGTCGCTGGCGTAGTGGACGCCTAAATACACGCGGCTGATGCCGATCATGGCGATTATTGCGCATAGGGCGATGATAAGAAGCACGCGTCGGATGTTGTCTTTCTCGTAACGCCATACGAACCAGATGAGCAACCCGAAAAATGCCATGGCAACCATAGAATGGCCCGAAGGGAAGCTGAACCCGCTTGCTTCGGCTAAACGGAACCCGTCGGGGCGGGGGCGTTGCACAATCGCTTTCAGTATCTGATTCAAAGCAAGAGCCAACACGAGGTTGGTGGCAGAGCACCATCCTGCTCGTTTGCCTGGCGCGAACGCGGTGATAACAACCCACAGCACCGCGATAGAAACCGGTGTTGCCAAATTGGAAAAGCTTTCCATGATGGGTGTGAGCCAGGGTTGACGGAGATTTTCGACGATAAGCCAGTACGCTGCCTGGTCGAGCTTCATCGATTCGCTTTCAAGCACCTCGCTTAAAAGGAATACGAAAATGGTGGCACATACCGCTGCCACGATAAGCATCTTGTTCTCTGAAACAAGATGCTTGAACTGCCCGACTAATTGAATGCGTTGTTCGCGGTCCATCTAACTTCCAGCTCCTTTACTGAAATAAAGCGAGTTTTATTGTAGAGCCGCACGTTGCATCAAAACGGCTAGTAAGGCTTTTGTCAGGAAGAAGTTAGGTGGAAATTCCTTGATCGGTGTCGCCTACATTACCAGATATCTGCTGAAAAGATCAGTCTTGAACTGCGGATTTGCAGGGTGTATTAAGCCTTATCGGATAATTGAGGAGGCTTGGAATGGAAGCATGTGGTTGGTTGTTGGCAAAGGGGTGCGCTCCAGTGTTGCGCTCGCATACCCAAGCGTTGTTGAAAGAAAACGGTATCGAGCTTACCGCAGAAGAAGTGCAGCGTATCTTCGATCAGCGTGACGTTTCATTGAGGGAAACGGGTCGGATCGAGTTCGGCAGCGGGTCTGTTGGGTTGATTCTTGAGGCCTTTGCGCGCTCTAGCGCGTTAGCGGCGCATGATGTCGCAAGCTCCTTATGCGCTGCAGTGGAGCTGTTTTACACGCTGCGGTCTTCCTTGGCAATCGAAGTGGGCGATGCGGAAATCGTGGACGAATTGCTGGAAGCATTCGAGGAATGCCAAGGTGCGTGCGAGCTTATTGACGTCGACGCGGTGTTGAAGAAGCTCGAGCTAAGGGATGAGGGATATTCGATTACCGACGATGCGGGCAAAACCTATCACTGGAATCCGACGGACTGGGAGTACTCCGACCAAGCAAATGGCTGGGATGGAGAGCCGTGGGCTGGTGGTTTCAATGAGTAGTACGGACTTTGGTGTTCAAGGTGAAGATCCAGTTTTGCTAAAAGCATCGCTAGCGTCGCACGATAAGGGAACCGCTGAACAAAGCTCGTGTCCTGCAGGGCAACGTGGATGCGACGATCGGGGTCTAGAATCACGAGCGTTCGAAGGATTCAACGAAGTAGTGGCACATTTGGCAACACTCTACTGCCATGGCGAATCTTCTTCGCTTTCTGAATTTGAGGCATTCCAGATTACACGGTCGACGCGCTATGTATTGGGCATTTCGGATGCGGTGCCTTCCAGTGCGCTGCGCGGCCTAGCAAGCAGCCTGCAACGGTTCTACGAGCAAAAACTCGCGGAGCTTGAGCGCAGGAAGGTGGCATTGATGCGCTTGTGGAGGGACGTGTGTGCAACGATGCCGCCCATCCGCAATGTTTCGCTGCGCGATACCCTGGCAAGCATCGGCGATGTACCGGTGCACTACGATATGCGCTTTGCCGCCCACGAGGTGCCATGCGATATTCAGTACCAGCTGAGTGTGCCCGTCGATGATTCGCTGGAGGGGCTTGATTACCTGGAAGCATGGCTTGCCCAGCTGAAGCGGGAAACGGCATGGCTTGCCCACTTCACGCCGGAAAGCTGCACGGCGGTGCTTGAAGAGATATGCCCTGACTACCGTGGGCTGCATGTGAACCTTCTCGATTTGCTGGAGCCCTACGAAAACCGCCTGGTGCGCGCATAGCCTCGGCCGAGGCTATGCGCTTGCTCGTCTTTGGGAGCGGCTGCTGTAGGAACAGATTGATGACAGCCGCCGAAGAAGCGCAGAGCGCGAGCAGCGTGATCAGATGGTAATCGCCGGAAATGTGCGGAGGGCAAGCAGCGGGCTTAGCGGCAATCACCGAAAGTGCGTGAAGGGAAAGCGCTACAGCCTAATGGCATCCGCACGATGTGTGGTTGCAGTTTTTGCAGGCGGTGCGCGCAGGTGCCAGGTCTATTTCCTTGTTCTGCAGCTTCAGGTACACTCCGATGGCTGCGGCGATAACCACGGCAGCTGCAAGCCCCGTAAGACTCAATTGGGCAATGCCACCGGTTACCAACAGCCCGAAGGCGTACACCACGTAGGAAACAATCCAGGCGATGCCGCATTGCAACAGCACCATTTCCAGGGCGGCACGGGCGCCGCCCTGCTCGCTGCGCACGGTGGCGATGGCGGCTACGCAGGGCGTGTACAGCAGCACGAACGCCAAGAACGCCATGGCGGTTACCGGCGTGAACAGCATGGTGAGGTTAACCCCTTCGCCCATTACCTGGGTAAGGGTGGAAACCACGCTTTCCTTTGCCATAAAGCCCGTCATAAGCGCCGTTGCCACGCGCCAGTCTCCGTAGCCAAGCGGAGCGAACAGCGGCGCGATGAGCCCGCCTATAGCCGCCAGAAGGCTGGTGTCAACGTCGTCGACCACATTCAGGTGGGCATCGAAGGTTTGCAGGAACCAGATGATCACGCATGCGGCCAGCACCACGGTGAATGCCTTCTTGATGAAGCCCTTCGCCTTGTCCCACACCAGGCGAGCAACGCTCTTAGCGGCAGGCAGGCGGTAGTTGGGCAGCTCCATAACGAACGGTACCGGTTGGCCGCGGAAACGGGCGCGTTTCAGCACCGCGGCGAACACGATGCCGCAGAGCACGCCGAACACGTACATGCCGATCATCACCACCGGTTGCATTCCGCGGGGGAAGAACGCGGCGATGAGCATCGAATAGATGGGCAGCTTCGCGCTACAGCTCATGAACGGCACCAGCATGGTGGTCATCTTGCGGTCGCGTTCACTGGAAAGCGTGCGTGTTGCCATGATGGAAGGCACCGAGCAGCCGAAGCCCATCAACAGTGGTACGATGCTGCGGCCCGAAAGGCCGATGCGGCGCATGGCGCGGTCCATCACGAAGGCGACGCGTGCCATATAACCTGAGTCTTCCAAAATGGAAAGGAAGAAGAACAGGGTAACGATGGTGGGCAGAAAGCCGATAACCGCACCCACGCCAGCGCCTACGCCGTCTACCAGCAGCGATTCGGCAACAGGGTTCAGCCCCCAAGCTTCAAGCGCATCGGAAAGAACGGAAAGGGCGAAGTCCACGCCATCGCTCACTAAATCGGAAAGCGTGCCGCCAATGGGGCCGAAGGTCATGGCGAACACGAACGCCATGATGGCGAAGAAGCAGGGGATGCCCGTAAAGCGCCCAGTAAGCAGCTTGTCTACCGCAACGCTGCGCTTGTGCTCGCGGCTTTCATGCGGGCGCATTACCGTTTCGTCGCAGAGGTTCGAAAGGAAGGAAAAGCGCATGTTCGCCAGGGCGGCTTCGCTGTCCATCCCGGCATCTTGTTCCATGGCGGCGATAAGCTCGGCTATGGAAGAAGTGGCGCTTGCGGGCAGGCTGAGCTTTTCCTGAATCAGCTCATCGCCTTCCACCATCTTGGTGGCGGCGAAACGCAGGGGGATACCTGCCTGCTCGGCATAGGGCTCGATGATGTGGGCGGTTGCGTGGATGCAGCGGTGCACGGCGCCCAGCGGGTCGTGCTCTTCTTCGCTGGTGGGGCAGAAGTCGATGTCTTCGGGCAGCTCGCAGAAACGTGCCACGTGCAGGGCATGGTCTACCAGCTCGTCGACGCCTTCGTTCTTCGCGGCGGAAATGGGAACTACCGGGATGCCCAGTTTGGCTTCCAGCTCGTTCACGCGGATGGTGCCGCCGTTCTTCTCTACCTCGTCCATCATGTTCAGCGCCAGCACCATAGGGATGCCCAGCTCCATGATTTGCATGGTGAGGTACAGGTTGCGCTCGATGTTGGTGCCGTCGACGATGTTGATGATACCGTCGGGCTTGGAATCAAGCAGGAAGTCGCGTGTGACGATTTCTTCGTTGGAATACGGCGAAAGCGAGTACACGCCCGGCAGGTCGGTTACTGTGGCCTCTGAATGGCTGCGGATGGTGCCGTCCTTGCGGTCAACGGTGACGCCGGGGAAATTGCCCACGTGCTGGTTGGCGCCGGTAAGCTGGTTGAACAGCGTGGTTTTGCCGCAGTTCTGGTTTCCCACCAGAGCAAAGGTAAGTGGGCCCTTCTTAGCTGTTTCGCGCTGCGTATGGCGGCGGTAGTCGCCGGTACCGGAAAGCTCGCCTAGGCCAGGGTGCTCGATGTCGGGGTAAATGCGGTGCTTCTTGGGGCGCGCTTCAGGGTGCGCCTCGGGATTGACGCTCACGTTCTTCGCTTCTTCCAAGCGAAGGGTAAGCTCGAAGCCGCGCACCGTGATCTGAATCGGGTCGCCCATGGGGGCAACTTTCTGCAGCGTGATGGATGCGTTGGGGGTAAGGCCCATATCAAGCAGATGGCGCCTGATGGCACCCGATCCGTCAACCGATTCGACACTGGCATGCTGGCCTGGCTTAAGCTCGCTAAGAAGCATCTGCGCAATCCCTTTCGTTTGGCTGGGCTAAATGGGGAAGCCCAGCCGTACGGTATATGAAGCTATATAACAAAAAAGCTGGCTAGGTAATTTCCTAGCCAGCTGATTTTGCTGGTCGGGTTGACAGGATTCGAACCTGCGACCCCTTGACCCCCAGTCAAGTGCGCTACCAAACTGCGCCACAACCCGTTCGGTTACTGCCTCAAGCAGCTCCGCTATAATAACCCAAACGCCAACGCCTTGCAAAGGGTTTTTCGAAAAAAGTTTTCGAAATTGGGAAAACGGGAGCTATCCCTAACAAAATGGGGACTGTCCCTATTTTGTTAAAGCAATAGCTTTGTCCAGGATGGTGTGGGCGAGCTCGGTCTTCGGGGCGGGGTCCACGTGCTCGGCGCCGCCGTCGGTTACCAGCCAGATCTCGTCGTCATCCTTGCCGAAGGTCTTGTTGGCGCCCACTTCGTTGGCAACGATCATGTCTGCGCCTTTCTTGGCAAGCTTCTTCTGGGCGTTGGGAATCACATCGTTGGTTTCGGCGGCGAAGCCGATAACCACCTGGTTCTGCTTCTTGTGGCCAAGCGTTGCCAGGATGTCGGGGTTTTCGGTCAGCTGGATGGCGGAAAGCTCAGCGTCGTTCTTTCCCTTCTTCAGCTTCTTGTCGGCGGGGTTTGCCGGGCGCATGTCGGCCACGGCGGCTGCGAACAGAGCTATGTCGGCATTGCCGAACGCCTCTTCGGCGGCAGCGAGCATATCGCGCGCCGATTCCACGTAACGCATTTCCACGCCAGCGGGGGCGGGAAGTGCCACGGGGCCGGAGATAAGCGTTACCTCGGCCCCACGCTGGGCCGCAGCGGTGGCAAGTGCATAGCCGAACTTGCCGGAAGAGCGGTTGGTAAGGTAGCGAACCGGGTCGATGGGCTCTACCGTGGGGCCCGCGGTTACCATCACGCGCTTGCCAGCCAGATCACGCTGAGGTTGGCTGCTGGTGCCGTTCAAAACGTCGAGCACGTAGGAAACGATATGCTCAGGGTCTGCCAGGCGCCCTTTGCCCACATCACCGCAGGCAAGGTAGCCGTCGTCTGCTTCCACAAAGCGGAAGCCGCGGGCTTTGAGCGCTTGCATGTTCGCCTGGGTGGCGGGGTTCTCGTACATATGCACGTTCATGGCGGGCGCCACCACGACAGGAGCGGTA
>CAJKUH010000032.1 GCA_905203045.1 uncultured Eggerthella sp. | reverse complement strand
CGCGCCTCCTGCAAGCAAATCGCAGGAGGCGCGCTTTTTTGAGAACAGAGGCCTCGCAGGCATCGGCAACCCCCGCAAGGCACGTTTTGGCAACGCTGGGCTTCGCCGCTACTTGCCCGCCTTCTTCGCCAGGCGCGCCGCCCTCACATCGCACACGGTGTAGATGCCCACGATTACCGCCGCCGCGGCAATGAGCATGAAGAACAGTGCCGCATACGATACCAAGTACGTGCCGAATGCCTCAGTCAAAAAGCCCGGCAGCAGCATGAAGATGAAGCCGCCCAAGGCATAGCAGATTTGGAAGTTGCGGATGGTTTGCACCTCGCGCCCCTTCGGGGCAAGCTCGATCGACCATACCGAAATGCCCACAGTACCCAGGGAAAGGCCCAGGCCGAACATCACCGCAGCCGCCGTTGCCAGCCAGCTTGAGCCCATGTCCGTCAAGCACAAAAGCCCCGTGCCGCCGATGAACAGCAGGAAGAACAGGATCGACCCGTTACGCGTGCCGATGGCATCGAACACCAGCCCGTTGAAGAGCTTCGCCACCATAAGGCACGCACCGCTTACCGCGATAAGCGCTGCCGCCGCTTCGGTGGAAAAGCCTTCCGAGGTGAACAACACGCCCAAATAGCCGTTGCCGCCCACACTGGCACAGCCCACGAACACCATGGCAACCAGCAGCACCGGCAACAGGGCATGCGGCACATCGCGGCTGGTACGACCACGCTTCGGCTTGCCGCTCTTGGTCTTCTTCTTGGAAGCGTACGGCTCAAGTCCCATGTCTTCGGGGAAGTTGCGTAAAAGCATGAACACCAAAGCACCCAAGGCCAGCGCCAAAAGCGCTTCCAGGCCGAACGCCGCCGAAAGCGAGGTGGCATCGACCACGTCTACCACGATAGGCGGCAGCACCACCGCCGCCACGCCGGAGCCCACCGCGGCAAAGCCCGCCACCGTAGCGACGTTGGTCTTGAACCAGCGTCCGATAAGCATGGTGGAGCAGATCATGCCGCCAAGGCCATAGCCCAGGCCCGTGAACACCGAGCCCACACACAGCCCGAAATAGCTTTCGGTATTCACCGAATACAAAGCAAAGCCGATGGCCACGAAGATGGAGGCGACGAAGGCGCCGATGCGGCAATTAAGCCAGCTGTAGTAGCGCGCCACGAAGAACATGGCCACCAACGAGACGAACGTGCGCACCGAAAGGATCACCGATCCGCCCGAATGCCCAACGCCGGGAATGGCAACAAGGTACGGCTGGTACACGGAAAACGAGGTTGAGGGCAATCCAATGTTCGTGAACAGGATAAGGAAACAGCAAACGCAGATTACCTTTTCATAGTGGCGCTTCCCCAAAACCGTCATTCATCCGTCCTTCTCGCATATTGATAAGCGCGTTCGAGAATAGCAGGCAAATGTTATGACTTGATGAATTGCTTTGTTGCACCGTTCTGCCAAACAGCGTGGACTCATGAAACGCCATAACGCTGCGCGGGATTCCGACGAGTGCCCGAATTTCAAGAAATGCCAGCACTCGAATCCCGCTTTTATCGCTTTAGGTTCGGCTGATCATGTTTCCTCTAAGCAAAAAACGCCGCTTTGCTAAGCGGCGTTTGCTAGGCAACGTTGGCGTTGGGGATTATCTGGATGTTCTGCAGCTGGGCCATAGTGTGCTCGTCTACGCCGATGCCGGCAGCGCCGTTGCGCACCTTGGTAACGTAGTCTTCGCGGAACGACCAATCGTAGAAGGGCCCACGCAAGGAAAGATAGATAAGCGCTTCAAGCGTGTACGCGTCCTGCGCGGCAGGCTCGAACTCACCGAAGCCGAACGCGCCCGAAATGATGGTGTTTTCGGTATAGTTGCCGGCGTACTGCACTTCCACGTAGCTTTTCTCGTAGCAGTGGGAAGAAACGCCTTCGAAGCCGTCCATCTTGTTCTCGTTGGCGTTGCTCAAGTCCCAGAGCGCGCCCTGCACATGCTTGCCCGGCGCGGGGATTACCGTAGCGAAGCCCGCTGCGTCCATCTTCAACTCGTAGTTGGGCAGCGTGGCCACGCCCAGGTACTCGGCCCCGGGGCAGCGGAACTTCATCTGATCGAAGTCCATGTTTGATCCGTATGCGAAATAAAGCTTGTGCATGTCTGCAATTATGACCCGCACCCCGCCCCCGCGGTACCCCCGCTTTACCCATAGCCGGCATTAGGCTCAGCCAATAACAAACAAGACATACAAAGCGCCATGATGCTACGCGCGATTCTGGCGGCGCAGGGAAACCTTAAGGCCCGCGGGGCGGCTCACAGGCCAGCAATCCTGCTCGGGCGCATAGTTAGGAACTAAACATGCCACTGGCATGTTTACTCGCTTCCACTGCACTCGCCAGAATCGCGCTCGCTGGCTTACTAGCGCATACCCAGAGTTCATTAACGCCCTTGCGGGCGTTTTCTTTTGTCTGCAAAAAACCACCTTGCATCGTTCGATAGAACGATGCAACCACCTATGAAACGAGATTCTTGGTGCTGCCCGCCAAGTACGAAGCCACGTTTTCCGCCACGATAACCGCGCGCTTTTCCATGGCCTGATGCGAAGCGAAGGCAACATGCGGCGTGACCACCGTGTTCTTGCTGTTCAGCAGCGGATGGTTGACGGGAAACGGCGGCTCCATTTCCAGAACATCGATGCCGGCACCGGCGATGCGGCCTTCGTTCAAGGCGGCAGCAAGCGCCTCGGAATCGACAACCGGGCCGCGGGCGCAGTTGATAAGCACCGCCGTGGGTTTCATGAACGCAATCTTCTCTGCGCTGATAAGGCCTGTGGTTTCCGGCGTCTGCGGAATGTGCAGGCTAACCACATCAGACGTTTTCAGCAGCTCGTCCAGACCAACGAACTGCACGCCGGGGATCTCTTTCTTCGTACGCGAATAGCACACCACGTCGCAACCGAATGCCTGGGCAATGCGCATCACACGCGATCCAATAGCGCCTGCGCCGATAACGCCAAAGCGCTTGCCCTCAAGCTCGGGGCCCACCAGGCCATCTTTCGTGCCGCCCTGACGCACAATGGAATTCAACGTGGAAATGTTGCGCAGCACGTCGAGCACCAGGCCAAACGTCAAATCTGCCACCGCAACCGTGGAATAGCCGGCGCAGTTGGAAACCTGGATGCCATGCTCGCGGCAATAGGCCATGTCAACATGGTCGTAGCCGGTGAAGGCAACGCATACATATTTGAGGTTGGGGTTTTTCTCCATCACGGAAGCGGGGTACTTGATGTTCGAAACCACCACGATATCGGCATCGGCGCTGCGTTCGATGAGCGCTGCCTCGTCTTCCTTGCGATCGGGATAGGTTATCACCTCAGCGTCGTGGCCTTCGGTTGCCTTGGCAAGCAGGCCGCGCAGGCTTTCATCGGATATTCCCAGCGGTTCCAGGACAGCGATCTTCATAGGTCTCCTTCCGGATTCGTGTTGCGACCAACGGACTAGCCCCGCCCTGCACCCATGGCGCAGGGCGGAGTGCGAACCCGTCGAAGAAGGGTTAAGCGGGTTTCAGCATGCGTCCATTGCATTCAATGGTAGCCAGCATGCCTGCCAATGCGGAATTCCCCCGCGCCTCATCGGCGAGCGAGCAAATGCCCCCAGCAGCGGAATGGCGCTCGCCGCTCACGCGCAGATTCACCACGCTCGCACAGGAACCGCCCCTCACAAGGGCATCCCTTGCAAGCACCATCCCCACGATCCCAAGCATTACCTTCGAAAAACAAGATTTCGCTTCCTTTTGCAGGAAAATTGCGATTACGGACTCCTGACCAAGCCAGATTCCACGAAACGGACCGTCAGACGCGCAGCAAGATGGCCCATCCAGCCAAAACAAGCAGCCAAAACCAACCCGTCCGTCCGCAATCGCGATTTTCCCGCACGATGCCGCCCTAATTTGTTTTGAAGGGGGCAATGGGCCGTATCATAAGTGCAAAGAGAGGAGCAGCTATGGCCCAGAGCCCCGCAATCGAACCCTCGGCAAAAGCCGACACGTTCAGCAGCGCCACCGCCGACAAAAGCGGGTTGGACGACTTGCTGAAAAACGTGACCTACCAGATGGTTTCCCTGAAAAAGCCCTTGCCAGGACTTTTGCATGCGGTTTTCGATGTGCGGAATTTTTATTTCGCCGACCGCATCGACCGCTATCTGCTGTTCGAGCGCGGCAAGCAGGCGCTGTTCATCGACCTAGGGCACCCCGCCCTTACAGGCAGCGCCCACCTCGACGAAATGCTGCAGCGCGCAAACGTGCCGTGGAGCAAAACCGATGTTGCCATAACGCACTTCCACGCCGACCATGTGGGCAACCTGCCCTTTTTCGTGAAGCGGGGCGGGCGCCATGTGTACCACGGCGCGCTTCCGCAGGTAGACGACGAGTTCTGCCGCACCTTCGCACGCGTCATCGGCTGGCCCGAAGCGCTGGATACCTGCTGGGAGGAATTCCGCGACACGCTGCTGTACATCATGCAGGTCAGGCAGCCCGCCACGCCCAATACCGAAACCCTAAGCCAAGGTGATACCCTGAGAATCGGCGACTGGAACCTTGAGGCCATCGAAACGCCCGGGCACGCACCTGAGCACCTTTGCTTTGGCGACGTGCAGAAAAAAGTGCTGTTCAGCGGCGACCACATCGTCGATGCCGCACCGTCGCTCATGCAATTTGGGAAAGACGACCATCTGCTGAAGCGCTTTATGGAGACCTTCCCCCAGCTGAAGAAAATGGGTTTCGAAACCGTGTACATGTCGCACCACGAGCCTTTGCAGGGAGCCGCAGCCATCAACGCCTTCTACGACTACATGGCGGCGAAATTCGAAAAGCCCCTGGCAAAGCGCCTTGCCATCGTAGGGCAGCTGGGCAGCGCGACCGTTTTCGAGGTTGCAAAGGCGGCGCAGCGCTCGCACGGCGCGTTCGAGAACCTTGAATTCGGCATGCGCGTACGCCGCTTCGCCATGACGTTTTCCTATCTGGAATATTTGGCCGACGAAGGCGCCCTGGAACGAGAAGAGGACGCCCAAGGCGTCCTCCATTACTCTCTAATCTAGCGAGCTCGAACAGGTGGCAATGGACCAGCAAGGCCCAGCCAAACGTTGGGCTAACCGGCGAAGGAGCCTACCGACCACGAATTGCTCTCTTTTTGCAGGGCAACCATCCTGGCAAACATGCCACCCTTCATCAGCAGCTCGGCAGGCGAGCCCTGCTCGGCCACCGTTCCGTCGGCCAACACCACGACTTTGTCGGCATTTTCGATGGTGCGCATACGATGCGCGATAACGATAACTGTCTTTCCCGCCAGCAAACGGGAAAGGGCCTGCTGCACCTTGGTTTCGTTTTCCACGTCAAGCGAGGCGGTGGCTTCGTCCAACAGCACGATGGGCGCGTCCTTCAACAGTGCACGCGCAATGGAAATGCGCTGGCGCTCGCCGCCGGAAAGCTTGCTGCCGTTTTCGCCGATCATAGTGTTATAGCCTTCGGGCATGCGGCTTACGAACTCATCGCAGTTTGCCGCTTTCGCTGCGGCCAGCACTTCCTCATCGGTTGCATCGTGGCGACCCAAACGGATATTGCCCATAACCGTGTCGTCGAACAGCAGAACGTCCTGGAACACAATGGCATAATCGCGCAGAAGGGTTTCGGAATCCACCGTGGAAACGTCCACGTCCCCCACAGCTACCGTACCTGCCGTGGCGTTCCAAAAACGCGCAGCCAGGCGGCTTACCGTCGATTTTCCCGAGCCGGAAGGCCCGACCAATGCCGTAACCTCGCCTTCCTTCGCCGTGAAGCTCACATCCTCCAACACCTTTTCGCCCGCACGGCCATCAGGTCCTGCACCGTAGCTGAATGCCACATGGTCGAACACCACATCATGCCCTGCAGGACAGAACTCGGTAGAGCCCCCGGCAATAGGCTCTTCGGCAATGCTGCGCATGCGCTTGGCGGAAGCCTCGGAGGCGAACAGCTCCGATACCAGCATAAGCGCCTGGTCGAAAGGAGCGTAGATGCGGCTTACCACCAGCAGAAACGCGAACATCACCATGAAATGAACCTGCCCTGCGGCAACCATGGCGGCACCCGCGATAAGCGTGGTGGCAATGCCCAAGCGCATGACCGCGAAAGCGGAGTTCACTAAAAGGCCGTTCAGCAGCTCGCCTTTGGTAGTCTCCTTTTCCTGCGCATCGATTGTGCGATTCAGGCCTTCCAGATAATGCGCCTCCTGGTTGGTGGCGCGAATCTCGCGCACACAGTCAAGCGTTTCCTGCACGCCTTCGGTTACGCGCACTTTTGCCGCACGGTTGCGATCGAACACCGGCTGCATGGGCTTTCGCGTGGCAAACAGAATCAAGAACGCCACCGGCACGCTCCAAAATGCCGCAACGGCAAGAGGCCAGCAGAAGAAAAGCGCCACGACGAACACAACCGCCGAAGAAAGAACCGCACCCCACAACTCGCCCAGTACATGACTGTAAGCATGTTCCATGGTTTGCACATCGCCCAAAATGGTTTCAGTAAGGTCGGCCAGATCGCGACGGCCGAAAAACGAGAGGGGCAGCTTGCGCAGGCGCTCGGCGATCTCGATGCGCTGGTTGCCGCATTCCTCATAGAACACGCAGTACGTATTGTTGTACTGCTGCCAGTTCGAGGCGAACAGTACTACAAAGAACACCACCAGCCCCACAATATAGGGCACCGCACTGGGAAGCTCGCCTGCACCCGTCAGGTAAGAGATGAAACCAGCCATGGTCATGAACAGGAAGAACATCCCGGCCATCACCACCAAATTGGTGATGGTGGTCCACAGAATGCCGCGCTTCACGCCGGCCATGCCCTTGTCAGACAGGAAGTACTTCTTTTGGAATGAGGCGAACATTATGCCTCACCTCCTTCCACGGCAAAGCCTGCCGAAGGGGCCTGCTCCGAAATTGCTCTAGAATCCGAAGAGATCTTCCAGCTTGCCGCCTTCTCGTAATCGGCCCACATGCGCGCGTACAACCCGTCTTTCGCCAACAGCCCGGCGTGCGTTCCCTGCTCGGCAACACTGCCCTGGTTCAGCACCACAATGTTGTCAGCATCCACCACGGTAGAAAGGCGATGGGCAATCATGATCACCGTGCGACCTTCGGCCAAGCGAACGAAAGCACGCTGGATAAGCGCCTCGTTTTCGGGATCGGCGAAGGCCGTAGCCTCGTCCAGCACCACGATGGGAGCATCCTTCAAAATGGCGCGCGCCAAGGCAACGCGCTGCACCTCGCCGCCGGAAAGATAGGCACCGCCTGCACCGAGCACGGTGTCCAGGCCGTCAGGCAGTTTTGCCACAATGTCATCGCACTGCGCTGCAGAAAGGGCGGCCAGCACTTCTTCATCGGTAGCATCGGGGCGTACGGCACGCACGTTTTCGGCCAGCGTCTGGCGGAACAGCCGGTTGGATTGGAACACGAAGGCAACCTGGTCCATCAGCTCATGCGGGGCCATATCGCGCACATCCACGCCACCGACTTTCACACTGCCCTCCGTCACGTCCCAGAAACGCGGCACCAAACTGGCGCAGGTGCTTTTCCCTCCGCCCGAAGGGCCCACCAGCGCCACTGTGGAACCGGCGGGAACCGTAAAGCTCACATGCGATACAGCGGGAGCGTCTGCTCCTTCATACGTAAAAGAGACGTTTTCGAATCGCACGTCATTGCCACGTGGATGCCGGGGGTTCTGCGAAACCGGCAAGGGCTTAGCCTCGAGGATGCTGTTCACCCGCGCCAGCGAGTCAGCTGACATCTGCGAAGCCTCGCTTACGAACATCAGCTTTGCCATGGCGGTAGGGATAACCGCCGAGAAAATGGCGTAGAACGCGAAATTGGTAACGAAATGGGCGAAATCGGCTTCACCCGGCGCCAACAACAACGCCACGGGGACCAAAAACACCACCAAACCGTTCAATACCGTGAGGTTCAGCACCTGCGGACCGCGGCAGAACGTGCCCGCATAATCCTGCGCCATACGAGCATAGTCGGTGATGGAATCATGAAACGCCTTGAACGAGTGCACCGTTTGTTGGAACACCTTCACCACCGGGATGCCGCGCACGTATTCAGTGCCCGTCTTGTTCATGCGGGTAAGGGCGCCCATGTACTGCTTCATGAATTCCATGCCCTTGCCGCTCATCATGGCCATAAGGGCGCCGATAGACACGACCACGGCAACCAAGCAGGCAAGCCCCAAACGCCAATCGAACACCGCCAGCAGCACTAGCATGCCCAGCACCATGGCAACCGACCCCGCCACATCGGGCAGCATATGGGCCAACAGCGTTTCGGTCGAGGAAGCGCAGCCGTCAACCACACGGCGCAGCTCTCCCGAGGCGTGCGTGTCGAAATAGCCCAAGGGAAGCTTCAGCAGATGTTCGGTAGTGCGCTTGCGCATGTTCGATGCGGTGCGGAACGCCGCCATATGCGTGCACATAAGGCCCGCAAAATACAGCACGATGCCAGCCAGGGCAAACCCAACCGCCCACCAACCGTATTGGGCAATGTCGCCTGCCGCCGCCCAATTGGGCGCCACCGCGATAAGGTCGCGAGCAACGAACCAAATGCACACATAGGGCCCGAAGCTCAACAGCTGAGACACCGCCGAAAGAAACATACCCAGATAGGTAAGCCATTTGCGAGAGCCCGCAAAATCAAGGATCGCCGCAATATCGCTCCTCTTCCTTTCCTTAGCCATACTCTCCTTCTTTCCCAGGTACCGAAAGTAAGACCGCGCCTCCGGCACGGTGCCCGCCCTCAAAGACGTGCACTCATTTGTTAACCGTAGTAAACTTACAGGCAGCAAAGCACCGCTCGCCGGTCCAACCGCATAGTGAAGACGAATTCGAACAAGAAGGAGACGATTCAGCACATGTTTGGAGCGCTCAGCGAAACCATGACAAAGCGTTACCTTCCCCAGTACCAACAGTTCGGCTTTTCGCTGGAAAACAAAGGGGCGGGTCTTATGGGCGTCGTTTCGTCCGAAACGGGGAGCGGCAGCGCGTGGGTCATGCCGATAAGTCCCCATTGCATGGTGTTGGAGCACCGCATCGTCCCCAAGCGCGACATGCAGTTGCTGGAAATCACGCCCGAACCGTACGCATGCGTAAGCGAGGTAAGCGCCCATACCGTCGAGTGCATGCCCAAAGCGCACATCAACCCCGCCAACGTCTTCCCATCGACGCGGGCGCCACAGAACAACCCGGTATGCACTTTTGTGCAGAACAACTGCGGCGAAGAGTACAGCCCGTTGAAAGAAGGCTGCCTGTACTACTCGCGTTCCATCCTGTTCGAACGAGGGTTTTTCGAAGAGCTGGAGCGCGCTTATCCAGGACAGTTCTCCCGCCTTTTCGATGCGTTTTCAAAAGACTGGAGCGAAGGGGCATCACACGTCATCTGCAACACCTTGCATAGTCTGCGCGCCGAGCGCTCTTTGGCCCCAGGCGCGCATCTCTTTGCAAAATCGGTCATCAACGCCATGGTCGCCGAGCTAGCCGCCGACCGCAGCACCGTGCAGCATGCCCACGCCGAAGCAGGCGAAACGAAACGAGCGCAGGTGGCCTTGCAGGCAAAAGCGCGTATCGAAGCGTTGCTGGCAGAAGGCAAGGTGCCCTCCATCGAAGCGCTTGCCGAACAACTGTTTTGCAGCCGCTCGGCGCTGTGCGCCGCCTTCAAACAGGAAACGGGCATAAGCATCGGTGCATTCACCCGTCAAAAGCGCATCGAACGAGCCGAAAAGCTGTTGGAAAACCAGACGCTCAGCATCACGCAGATTGCAATAAAACTGGGATTTACGCGTCAGAGCGCCTTTTCCCACGCGTTCAAACAGGCCCACGGCATATCGCCTACCGAATGGCGCGAACTCCATCACTAACGCACATAAGGCAAAAATTGCTTCTCATGCCCTGCGTTCTTGACCAGGCATTACGCAACACCTGTTCATCTGCACATATGAAAAACCACGGTTAACCTGGGCAAACGCATGGAGAATATTAGATTACCAATAAGTTTCTCTTGGTTAACAACATCGTAAAACGCTATATACTGAATCAAGGATTAGAAACATTCTAAGGAGGACACAATGAACCATGGAATTCTCGTAGGCGCAGGCTTTCTGCTGGGCACCCTTGGTGTTAAGGCACTGAAGAGCGAGCCCGCCCACAAGGCCGCCGTTGCCACCATTGCCCAGGGTTTGAAGCTCAAGGAAGGCGCTGAATCGCTGGTTGACGAAGCCAAGGCCGAATTCGACGATATCCTTGCCGAAGCAGGCTACGACAAGGCCGAGGAAGACGTTGAGGAAGAAGCAGCCGAGGAACTCGAAGAAGCTCAGGAAGCCGAGGGCAAGTAGACCCCATGCGATTCGCGATCAAACATGAGATCCCCGGAAGGATCCGCTTCGACCTTCAGGGGAAGATTCCCGAACCTGATGCGATCGCGCTCGAAGAAACGTTTTTGGCTCTTCCCTGCGTAACCAAATGCGTTGCCTACCCGAAGGCAGGCAGCCTTGCTGTTACCTTCGAGGCAAACAGCAAGGCTGAGCTTGCCACGGCGCGCGTCTCTGTAGTGAGCAAGCTCGAAGCGCTTACGTACCAGGAAATCAAAGCTTGGGAACCCGAAAACTCGCTGATGCTGGCACCGCGTCCGCGTCATCTGTTCACCCAGATTGCCAACATGATCGTGTTCCGCGCCCTGCGACGCTGGTTCTTGCCGGCACCGCTGCGCACCGCCTGGACCATCATATCGGCCATCCCGTTCTGGAAGGCCGCATTCGATTCGCTGCGCCATGGCCGTCTTGACGTGCCCGTTTTGGACGGCGCCGCCATTGCCATGGGCTTCATCCAGGGCAAGCCGGCAACCGCTGGCAGCACCATCTTCCTTCTGAAGGTGGGCGAGATCCTGGAGGATTACACCCAACGTCGCAGCGAAAGCAGCCTGGTTCGTTCGCTTCTGGATATCCCCAGCACCGCTACCGTGGTGGAAGGTGACATCGAGCGTGAAGTGGGAATTTCCGAGCTGAAGCGCGGCGACACCATCGTGGTGCGCCTGGGCTGCCAGATTCCCGCCGACGGCGAGGTGATTTCCGGCGAGGCAGGCGTAAACCAAAGCTCGCTTACCGGCGAGCCTCTGGCCATTGTGCGCAAGGCGGGCGACACCGTCTACGCCGGCACCGCCGTGGAGGAAGGCGAAATCTTCATCCACGTTTCGGGCAACCCCGAGGAAAGCAAGCTGCGTTCCATCGTTTCGATGGTCGAGCAATCGGAAGCGCTTAAATCCGCAGATCAGAAGCACATCGAGGCCATGGCCGACAGACTAGTGCCGTGGAACTTCCTGCTGGCGGGCATCGTGGCGGCAACCACGCGCAACCTCACGAAGACCGCAGCCGCACTGATGGTGGACTACTCGTGTGCGCTGCGCCTTTCCGGTTCCATCGCCGTTATGGCGGCGCAAAGCGAAAGCGCCAAGCGCGGCTTCACGGTGAAGGGCTCGCGCTACTTCAGCAACATGGCCGAAGCCGACGTTATCGTGTTCGACAAAACGGGCACGCTCACCCAGGCTACGCCTTCGGTGCGCGAGGTGACCAGTTACAACGAAATGCCCGCTGAAGAGGTGCTTCGTCTGGCGGCCTGCCTGGAAGAACACTTCCCCCACCCTGTGGCGCGTGCCGTGGTGAACGAGGCCCTGAAGCAAGGGCTTGAGCACCGCGAGCGCCATGCGGAAGTGGAGTACGTGGTTGCCCACGGCATTGCTTCCAGCATCAACGGCAAACGCTGCGTCATCGGATCCGAGCACTTCGTGGTGGAAGACGAGAAAGTTGCCATCCCAGCTGAAGAGCTGGAAGCCATCCATGAAAAGGCCGCCGGCACCTCACCGCTGTTCCTCGCGGTTGACAACACGCTGTGGGGCGTTCTGTACATCGAGGACCCGCTGAAGGAAAACGTGGCCGAGGTAGTACAGGAGCTGCGCAACGAGGGCTTCAAACGCGTGATCATGCTCACCGGCGACAACGAGCGTTCCGCCCGCCGCATTGCCGCGAAAACCGGCATCACGGAATTCAAGGCCGACCTTTTGCCCGAGCACAAGCATGAGATTGTGGAGCAGCTGCAAGCCGAAGGCCACCGCGTTGTCATGGTGGGCGACGGCGTGAACGACTCGCCCGCACTGGCGGCGGCACACGTCAGCATCGCCATGAGCGCCGGCAGTGCCGTGGCGCGCGAAGCCGCCGACATTTCACTGGTGTCCGATAACCTGCATTCGCTCGTGGAATTGCGTCAGCTTTCCTGCATCTTGGAAAAGCGCATGAAGCAAGGATACCGTTTCACCATTGGGTTCAACTCACTGCTGTTGGCACTGGGAATCGGCGGCATCATCACGCCACAGATATCTTCTTTACTGCACAACTCGGGGACCATCGGCATTTCCGCCTACAATTCTCGAAAGTTCCTCCCCGAAGCCGAAGAGGAATAAGGGCCTCGGAACAAAGATTTTCGGGAACCAAGGAGGCTTGCAAGTTCGCGCTTGCAAGCCTCCTTTTCGTTGCAATCGGTCGTCTTTGCGCATTGGGGAGCCATCCAGCAGCCAGGTACAGCCAGCCCCAAAGCCTGTTGTTTGACAACGTACAGATGTTCGCATATTCTTGAATTCCAAGTTGGCGAACGGATGTACGTATGGATATTGCAACTAAGCTGGAAATACTGGCCGATGCGGCAAAATACGATGTTGCCTGCACTTCTTCGGGCATCAACCGTTCTGCGGAGAAAGGCAAACTGGGAAACACGCTCGATGCAGGCATTTGCCACAGCTTCACGCCCGACGGGCGCTGCATCACGCTGCTCAAAGTGCTTATGACCAACGCATGTGTCTACAACTGCGCCTACTGTGTAAACCGTGCTGAAAACGAGGTGCGGCGCGCTCTGTTCAAGCCCCGCGAATTGGCCGACCTCACCATCGGCTTCTACCGCCGCAACTATATAGAAGGATTGTTTTTGAGCTCAGGCGTTGTCAAAAGCCCCGATTACACCACCGAGCTTATGATCAGCACGCTTTCCATCCTGCGAAACGAATACAAGTTCCGCGGCTACATCCATGCCAAAGCCGTGCCCGGCACCTCTCCTGAACTGGTAGAGCAGCTAGGGCATTTGGCTGACCGCATGAGCGTGAACATGGAACTGCCCTCGCATCAGAGCCTGGCCCTGCTGGCGCCCGACAAATCGAAGCAGAACATCGTGGCACCCATGCGCCAAATCAAAAGCTCCATCGCCGAAGACCGCGATACCCGTGCCCTGATGCGACGCAACACCACCTATTATTCGCAGGCGCCCATTGCGCGCAAAACACGTGCATTCGCCCCTGCTGGGCAATCAACGCAGATGATTATCGGGGCCACGCCCGAATCCGACTACCAGATACTCACGCTTTCCAGCGCCCTGTACCGCACGCTTTCCCTGAAGCGCGTGTTTTTCAGCGCCTACCTGCCGGTGAACGCCGACAAGCGCTTGCCTTCTGCAGGTGTGCAGCTGAACCGCGAGCATCGCCTGTACCAGGCCGACTGGCTTATGCGCTTCTATAAGTTCGAC
>CAJKUH010000031.1 GCA_905203045.1 uncultured Eggerthella sp. | reverse complement strand
AAGTCAGGTAAACCACCTGATCGGAGACGTGTTCCTGGTAAATACGTACAGCGAGGCCATTGAGCAGGCGGGCAAGAGAAGCGCATCCAACGTGCGTTTCGCTTCCCTTGACGGGTGCATCGCCTCTTCTTCGGGCAAAGTCTCCTTCATCCGCTTCACCGAGGCCGACAAACAGAACAATGCGCTTGCCCGCCGTCGTGCGCTGGGGGAAGCGCGCGCTGTTGAAGAAGAAGCTGCCAAGGCGTACGAGGCTGCCCAAGCGGAGGATTCGACGGTTGAGGCGCGCTTGCGCGAGGCGCAGACGGCTTCGCTCAAGCTTTCCGAAACGCTTGCCGCACTCAAAGGCCAAAGCGAGTCGGCTCGCAGGGATGCCGATGCTTCCGCTCGCACGCTGCAGCAGCTTGAAGCAGAGCATCAGCGCCTTTTGAAGGAGCAGGAAGAGAACAAGGCGTTCTTCGAGAAAGCCCAGCCTGATTCCGACGAATTGGACCGTTCTCTTTCGCAGGCATGCGCCGATCTGGAATTGAACAAGGAAAAGGTAGCGCACTTAGAGGAAACGCTTTCCCCCATGCGCAAGGAAATCGTTTCCCTTTCCGAGCGCCTAAGCGATGCGCGCCTTGAAACGGCACGTTTGTCGGAGCGCTTGGCCTACGCCGATCGCATGGTGGCAACGCGCAGGCAGGAAATCGCTGCCTCTTCGCGCGAAGACGCCAGCTCTCAGCAACGTATCCATGTTGCGCGCACGGCGGCGAACAGGGCCGATGCCCTGCTTTCCACGCTGCATTCGCTCTCAGATGCCGCTTCGTTGGTGTCTGCACGCCTAGAGGAAGAATCGAAGAGCGAGCAGGAGCATTCACGCGGTTTGCATGACAAAATTGCCGAGGCAACGAAGGAATCGCGCGAAGTGCGCGAGCGCTTCGAGGCCTTGGGCTCGAAGCTTGCCGATGTTCGCATCGAAAAGGGCAGGCTTGAAGTGCAGGTTGATGCCGGGGTGAACGTTATCGTGCGCGACTGCGACACCCCGCTTGAGGTTGCGCTTGCCGGAGAGGTTCTGGAAAACCGTGAAGAAGCGGTTGCCCAAGCCGCTTCGCTTGAGCGACGTATCAAGAACATGGGTGCCATCAACCCCGATGCGGCCGAAGAATTTGAGCAGGTGAACGAGCGCCATACCTACCTCAGCGCGCAGTTGGAAGACATGCGCTTGGCGCGTAAGACGCTCGCCCGCATCGTGAACGTGATCGACGAGCGCATGCGTGACGATTTCGTGGCAACGTTCGAGCAGGTAAACGCCAACTTCTCCGAAATCTTCTCCACGCTGTTCCCAGGCGGTCAGGCGCACCTTTCCCTGGTCGATCCGGAAGACTTGGAGAACACGGGCGTCGATGTGAACGCGCAACCGGTGGGCAAGCGCGTTAAGAAGATGTCGCTTCTTTCCGGCGGCGAAAAGTCCATGACGGCAATGGCCCTGCTGTTTGCGGTGTACCGCATCAGACAAACGCCGTTCTACATCCTGGACGAAGTGGAGGCGGCGCTCGACGACACCAACCTCCGCCGCCTTATTGCCTACATCAACGTAGTGCGCGACCAGACCCAATTCATTATGATCACGCACCAACGTCGCACCATGGAATCGGCTGACATATTGTATGGTGTCTCAATGCAAGCTGATGGCATTACCAAGGTCATCAGCCAGAAACTCGATAACGCTACCCGCAAGGAGGGTTAAATGGGATTCTTCAGCAAGATCAACGAAGGACTGCATCGCTCGCGTACCCGCCTTAAAGAGCAGATGAACGTTCTGCTCGATCGTGGCCCTGATGTCGACGACGATTTCTGGGACGATCTTGAGGAAACGCTTATTCTGGCCGACATCGGCGCTTCGGCAGCCGATAACATCATCGAAGAGCTGCGCGACCAGGCAAAACGCAAGGCGCTGCCCGACGCCTATGCCGTGTTCGATATGCTCACCGATCAGATGGCGGCAACGTTCACCGAAGCGGAAACCGACATTTTCGACGAGAATCCTTCGCTGGTGCTGTTCGTCGGCATCAACGGTGCAGGCAAAACCACCACGGTTGGCAAGCTCGCCGCCGCCTACCATGAGCAGGGCAGGAAGGTGCTGCTGGGCAGTGCCGACACGTTCCGCGCCGCCGCCATCGAGCAGCTTGAGGTGTGGGCGAACCGCGCCGACGTGACCATCGTTTCCCGCGAGCGCGGCAGCGACCCGGCAAGCGTGTGCTACGAGACCATTGAACGAGCCGAAGCCGACGGGTCCGATTTGGTGCTTATCGACACGGCAGGGCGCCTGCACACTTCCGACGACCTTATGCGTGAGCTGCAGAAAGTGGTCAACGTAGTGCGCAAGCGCGCGAACATGCCCGTTCACACGGTTTTGGTGATCGACGCCACCACGGGTCAGAACGGCCTGCAGCAGGCGCAGAAGTTCAACGATGCCCTTGACTTGGATGGCGTTATCGTCACGAAGCTCGACGGCACCGCAAAGGGCGGCATCGCCTTGGCGGTTTCGCACGAGCTTGAGCTTCCCATCTTCAAGATCGGGGTAGGCGAGGGCATTGACGATTTGCAGGATTTCGATGCGCATGATTTTGCCCGTGCGCTGATTGGAGATATGGCCGATGTTCGATAATCTTTCCGACAAGCTCCAGTCCATCTTCTCGGGGTTGCGCGGCAAGGGTCGCCTTACCGAAGAAGATATCGACACCGCCATGCGCGAGATTCGCATGGCACTGCTCGAGGCGGACGTCAACTTCAAAGTGGTGAAGGAATTCACCAAGCGCACCAAGGAACGCTGCCTTACCGCAGAGGTTCTGGATTCGTTGACTCCCGCGCAGAACGTGGTGAAGATCGTCCTTGACGAGCTCACGGCGCTCATGGGCGAGGAAAGCAAGCCGTTGCAGCTTTCCAGCCGCATCCCCAACGTCATCATGCTGGTGGGCTTGCAGGGTTCCGGTAAAACCACAGCAGCTGCCAAGCTTGCGTACCTGCTGAAGCAACAGAACCACAACCCGCTTCTGTGCGCGTGCGACGTGTACCGCCCTGCTGCAGCCGACCAGCTGCAAACCTTGGGCGAGGAGATCGGCGTGCGCGTGTACCGCGGCGAGGGCAAAGACCCCGTCAAGATCGCTCAGGAAGGCGTGCGCGATGCCATCGACTCGCTGCGCGATGTGGTGATCGTCGACACGGCGGGCCGTTTGCATGTCGACGAGGACATGATGGCCGAAGCCGAGGCCATCAAATCTGCCGTTGAGCCCGACCAGATTTACATGGTGGTTGACGCGATGACCGGCCAAGATGCCGTCAACGTTGCCAAGGCGTTCGCCGACCGCGTCGATTTCGACGGCGTGATCATGTCCAAGATGGACGGCGATGCCCGCGGCGGCGGTGCGCTTTCCATCAAGCAGGTTACCGGCAAGCCCATCCTGTTCATCTCCCAGGGCGAAAAGCCAGATTCGCTGGAGCGTTTCCACCCCGACCGCATGGCCAAGCGCATCTTGGGCATGGGCGATGTGGTAAGCATCATCGAATCCGCTTCGAAGCTGCGTGCCGAGGAAATCGAGCAGGAAGAAGCCGAGCGTATGGCGCGCGGCAACCTTACCTTGAACGACTTCCTGCTCATGAAACAGCAAATTGGCAAGATGGGCGGCATCCAGAAGCTCATCAGCGCGCTTCCCGGTGGCGACAAGGCCATGCGCGAAGGCCAGGTAAACGAGCACGCCTTAGACGAGATGGCCGTTATCATCGGCTCCATGACGAAGGCCGAGCGCGAGCACCCCGAGATCTTGAACGGATCCCGCAAGGCACGTGTTGCAGCGGGCGCCGGCGTGAAGGTGTTCCAGGTGAACCAGCTCTTAAAGCAGTTCACCGAAACCAAGAAGATGGTGCGTTCGATGATGAATGCCCAGGAAGCCCAGATGAACCGTAAGGGTAAGGGTAAAGGCAAGAAGGGCAAGCGCAAGAACAACAAGCGCCGCATGGGGCTTCCCGGCGGTATGTCCATGGCCGATGTGAAGAAGATGCAAGAGATGATGAGCGGTCTTGATGATTCCGCGTTTAAGAGGTAATATCAATAATCGCTGTTTTGCGACCCGCTTTGCTTCGGTCTTTTCGGGTCGCTCTTAAAAGTTTAGAAGGAGTACAACTCGATGGCAGTCAAGATTCGTCTCGCCCGTCACGGCGCTAAAAAGGCACCTTATTATCGTATCGTTGTAGCTGACTCTCGCGCACGCCGCGACGGCCGCTATATTGAGCAGGTTGGCACCTACAACCCCTGCACCACCCCTAAGGCTGTAAAGATCGACCTCGAAAAGGTTGACAAGTGGATCGCTAACGGCGCAAAGCCCACCGATACCGTTGCAAGCCTCATCGAGGCAGAGCGTAAGAACGCTTAGTGATGGCGGAATCCCGCGAAGATATTTCGGGTTTGGTCGAAGCCCTGGTTATGCCTTTGGTTGACGACGCCGATGCGGTAAGCATCGAGACGTCCACTACCGAAATGGGTTCCGTGCTCATCGAAGTACGCGTTGCCCAGGCAGATGCTGGCAAAGTAATCGGCCGTCAGGGTCGCGTTATCAAAGCAATCCGCACGCTTGCTCGCGCAGCGGGTTCGCGTCATGGGCTCGATGTCGAAGTCGAGCTTATCGACGAATAGGTTCGTTCATGGAATCCTGGACGAACGTTGCGGCTCTTTTGCGAGCTAAAACAAATGAAGGAGGGCTTTCCGTCGTTCCGACGGAAGGTCTTCCTTTTTTGCTTGAAGAGGGGATGGAGGTAACCTTCGTCCCTCCTGTGCTGCGCATTCCGCGCAGCGGTAAGGTCTCTGCCCTCGAAGAAGTGGGTGAAGGCCGCTATATGGTGTGGTTCGATTGCATCGACAACCGAACCGATGCCGAAAAACTCGAAGGGCATTTCTGCCTGGTGCGTACCTCGCTGCTTCCCGAAGGGTTTGCCGAACAGGGCTCCCTCGATCTAGTCGGCTTTTCGGTGGTCGATGAAGCGGGGCAGCTCATCGGTACGGTGCAGGGTTTGGAAGAAAACCCTGCTCATGCGCTGCTGGTGGTGAAACGTGCCAATTCGTCTGACGAAGGCGCCCAGGACGAGGTGCTTATTCCTCTAGTAGACGAGTTCTTGGTAGCCGTCGAAGAGGAGGCGAGGGAGATACGCGTATCCCTGCCTGAAGGCTTGCTTGACTTATAGGAGCTCATGTGAAGATTGAAACGCTTTCGGTGTTTCCCCAGTGCTACGACTCGGTGATGAACGAGTCGATTATGCGCATCGCGCAGGAAAAGGGCTTCCTCGACTTCAAGGCACACGACCTTCGCAACTGGACGCACGACAAACACCGCACAACCGACGATGAGCCCTATGGCGGTGGTCAGGGGCTTGTTATGAAGTGCGAGCCGATTTTCGAGGCGACCGACGAATTGTTCGCTGCCGCGCCGGAGAAACCCTATGTTATTTTCCTTTCGCCAACCGGCGAGCGCTTCGATGATGCTATGACGCTCGAGCTTGCCCAGCAGGACCACTTGTTCTTCATCTGCGGGCACTACGAGGGCATCGACGAGCGCGCCTACACCTTGGCAGACAAGGTAATATCGCTGGGCGATTACGTGCTTACGAGCGGCGAGCTTGCCTCGATGGTGGTAATCGATGCGGTGGTTCGCCGTATCGATGGCGTTCTGGGCGACGAGGGCAGTGCGGTAGACGAAAGCTTCTACGATGGGTTGCTGGAATACCCTCAGTACACGCGTCCTGCGAACTACCGTGGCATGGAAGTGCCCGACATCCTGCTTTCCGGCCATCATGCCAAGATCGCCGACTGGCGACGCAAGCAAAGCCTTATACGTACCAAGCGTTGGCGCCCCGACTTGCTGGAAGAAGCCAACTTGTCTGATAAGGAGCGCGCCTTCCTCGATTCCGTGGAATAGGCGTTGAATGTGGCACTGCGGCATCGTTTGCTCTATCATGGGAGCATTCGACTGTTAGCTTTTGCATCACCCTTGAAGGGATGGGATAGGTTTGGACTCCGGACGTCACGCCGGTGAGCATCGCCCCGGCATTATTCGGCGATTCCTGAACGTGGTTATTTGCGTTGCCATCGTGTTGGCGGCAGCGTGGGGAATCAGAACCTTCGTCATCGAGCCTTTTGAAGTGCCTTCCGCATCGATGGAAACCACCATCATGACCGGCGACCGCTTGTTTGCCGAAAAGATCACTTACCATTTCTCGCAGCCCAAAGCGGGCGATATCGTGGTGTTTTCCGACCCGCAGCTTCCCTCGCGCGTTCTAGTGAAGCGTGTTATCGCCACGGAAGGGCAAACCGTTAACCTGGTGAATGGCTTTGTTTACGTTGACGGCGTGAAGCAAAACGAGCCCTACACGCAGGGCAGCTCGTACCCGCTTTCCAAAACGGCAAGCAATGTTTCGATAAGCTATCCCTATACCGTGCCGGCAGGCGAGGTGTGGGTGATGGGCGACAATCGCGAAAACTCTTCCGACTCCCGTTATTTCGGCCCAATCGACGCAAACTCGATTTTCGGCAAGGCGCTGGTAACCTACTGGCCCTTGAACCGCATTGGGCTTTTGAACTAGTTCATATCCATCGTGTATCGATAAAGGAGCATTATGACTAACCACGAAGCAGGTAAGGCGAAGGCCGATACCTCTCAGGTGCTGACGTTCCAGGACATGATCCTGCGCCTTCAGCGCTACTGGGCAGACTTGGGCTGCGTAATCATGCAGCCTTACGACAACGAGGTGGGCGCGGGCACGTTCCATACCGCCACGACGCTGCGCAGCCTTGGTCCTGCAACGTGGAAAGCGGCTTACGTCCAGCCGTGCCGCCGTCCCGCCGACGGCCGCTACGGTGAAAACCCGAACCGCCTGCAGCATTACTATCAGTTCCAGGTTCTTATGAAGCCTTCTCCTGACAACATCCAGGATTTGTACCTGGGCTCTTTGCGTGCCATCGGCATTGAAGTGGAAAAGCACGACATCCGCTTCGTTGAAGACGACTGGGAAAGCCCGACGCTCGGTGCCTGGGGCCTTGGTTGGGAAGTATGGCTCAACGGCATGGAGGTAACCCAGTTCACCTACTTCCAGCAGGTGGGCGGCTTCGAGTGCCGTCCGGTTCCCTCCGAAGTCACCTACGGCCTTGAGCGCTTGGCTATGTACATCCAGGGCGTCGACTCCGTGTACGACCTGGTATGGGCGCGCAGCGAAGACGGCACCGTGTTCACCTATGGCGACGTGTTTCTGGAAAACGAGCGCGAGTTTTCCGCCTACAACTTCGAGGTGGCCGACACCGACCTGCTGTTCGGCGAGTTCGACCGTTACGAGGCGGAATGCAACCGCACCTTGGAAGCGGGCCTTCCCCTTGCGGCATACGATTACGTGCTGAAGTGCTCGCATGCGTTCAACCTGCTCGATGCACGCGGCGTTATCAGCGCTACCGAGCGCATGGGCTATATCCTTCGTGTGCGCACGATTGCCAAGGCATGCTGCGCATCGTATCTGGAACACGTTGTTGGTCAGGCTCCGGAGTCCGAGAACTCTGAGAAGAAGGGGGAGTAACCGATGGAAAACCGTACGCTTGCTTTTGAAATCGGCACCGAGGAAATCCCTGCTTTCGACTTGGCCAATGCCGTCAAGCAGCTGAACACCATGGTTCCCAAGCTGCTCAACGAGGCCGCCATTCCCCATGGCGATGTGCAGATCTACTGCTCTCCCCGTCGCCTTATCGTCATCGCACACGATATCCCGGCTGCCACCGAGGAAAAGAACGAAGTATTCAAGGGCCCCTCTGCCAAGATCGCCTTCGACGCCGACGGCAACCCCACCAAGGCTGCTCAGGGCTTTGCCCGCGGCAAGGGCGTCGATCCTTCCAGCCTGGTGGTGGAAGACGGCTACGTCTACGCTCGTACGCATACGCCTTCCGTAAACGTTGCCACGCTGCTTTCGTCGGTGCTCGACAAGATCATCCGCGGCCTTTCCTGGCCCCGCTCCCAGCGTTGGGGCACGCAGAACGAGTACTTCTCCCGCCCGGTGCGTTGGCTGGTTGCCCTGTTCGGCGAAGAGGTCATCGACTTTTCCTTCGCCGGCCTTACCGCAGGCCGTATGACGCGCGGCCACCGCTTCCTGGCTCCTGGCCCCTTCGAGGTTGCCGATGCCGATTCGCTGGTTGACGTAGTGCGCAAGGCCTACGTGGTTCCCACCGAAGCCGAACGCGAGCAGGTCATCCGCGACGGCGTTGCCAAGGTCGAAGCTGAAACGGGCTTCACAGCCGTACTGCATCCCAAGACGCTTGTAGAGGTAGTGAACCTTACCGAGTACCCCACGGTTCTGGTAGGCACGTTCGACGAGGAATTCCTGAAGGTTCCCGAGGAAATCATCGTCGACGCCATGCTGGTGCATCAGCGCTATTTCCCGCTCTACGATGCGCAGGGTAAGCTCACCAACCGCTTCATCGTGGTAAGCAACGGCGACCCTGCTTGCGCCGCTACCATCACCGACGGCAACGAGCGCGTGGTGCGCGCCCGTCTCTACGATGCGAAGTTCTTCTACGACGAAGACTTGAAGCAGCCTCTGGAAGCCTACGTGCCGCGCCTGGGCGAAGTGGTGTTCCAGGAGAAGCTGGGCACCATGCTGGAAAAGACGGCCCGCATCGAGCGTTTGGCCGATCACTTGGCTGCCGACGCGCAGCTTGACGGCCAAGATCTGAGCGATGTGGAGCGCGCAGCGCACCTGTGCAAGGCCGACCTGGTTACCAGCGCTGTGGTCGAGTTCACCAGTGTTCAGGGCATCATGGGCAGCTACTATGCGGCAGCAAGCGGTGAAACCGCTCAGGTTGCCAAGGCCATCGAGCAGCACTACCGTCCGCGCTTCGCGGGCGACGCCACGCCGGAAACGGTGGTGGGCAAGCTGGTTGCCATCGCCGACAAGCTCGATACCGTATGCGGCCTGTTCTCGGTGGGGCAGGGCCCCACGGGCTCTTCCGACCCGTTCGCATTGCGTCGTAGCGCCATCGGCATCGTTGCCATGCTCTCCGGCGAAGACGCCGTAGACGTTTCGTTGGTTTCCGCCATCGATGCAGCCCTTGCCTCCTACGCCGATCAGGGCATCGAGTTCGACGCCGATGCGGTGCGCGCCGAGGTCATCGATTTCTTCATCACGCGCACCAAGGTGATGCTGCGCGACGCTGGCCACAGCATCGACGCCATCGACGCCGTTCTTGCCGCAGACGTGCAGGAGCCTGTCGAGCTTATCAACCGCGTATCTGCGCTTGAGGCCGCCCGCAAGGAACAGCCCGAAACGTTCGAGGACCTGGCAACGGCGTACGCTCGCGCCAACAACCTGCGTGATGTGAAGCTCGGCTGCGAAGTGGAAGAGAGCCTGCTTTCCGAGGTAGAAAGCGCTTTGGTCAGTGCGATTGCCGAAGCGGAGGGCAACGTTGCCGCATCACTTGAGGCGAACGACTACGCTGCTGCTCTGGCGAAGCTTGCCGGCCTGCGCAAGCCCATCGACCTGTTCTTCGAGAGCACCATGGTCATGGACGAAGACCAGGCGCTGCGTGAAAACCGCCTGCGCTTGCTGAACCGTTTCGTTGCCGTATTCGCCAACGTCGCCGATTTCGCGCTTCTTTCCAAGGTAAAATAGCTTTCAAGCATGTGAGCTTGAAAAGGCCTGCTCATGCATATGGGCAGAAAGCCGATACGCTTTAAGCGGCCCTGCGGGGCCGCTTTTCTTTTAAGGAGGGTTCTAATCCCATGCAAAGATGGATAACGCAGGGCAAGGCGTCCGACACGTTTCCCGTGATCCATGTGGTTTCCGACTCGGTGGGAACCACCGCGCAGACGATGGTACGTGCCGCCTCGTCGTGCTTCGAGGTGTACGATCCGGCAATCGAGATCCTGCCGCGTGTGGAATCGTGCGAGAACATGACCGAAGAGCTCGAGGCCCACTTGGAGCGTCACCGCGCGCTGGGGCGCGTTCCCTTCGTGGTGTTCTTCACCCTGATTCGCGCCGATTTGCGCCATGCCATGGAAAGCTTTCTGGCCGCGCACGAAGGCGAGGTTGTCGGCGTCGACTTGATGAGCAATGCCCTTGCCGCCCTGATGCAGGCAACGGGCAAGGAGCCGCTGCAGGAGCCGGGGCGCCTGCATTCGGTGAACGAGTACTATTTCCGCCGCATCGATGCCATGGAATTCACCATCTCGCACGACGACGGCCGCAACCCGCAAGACCTTACCGAGGCCGACATCGTGCTTATCGGCGTGTCTCGCTCTTCGAAGACGCCGCTTTCGATTTACCTCTCTCAGCTGGGCTATCGTGTGGCCAATGTGCCGCTCGACCCCCAAAGCGAGCCGCCTAAGGAAATCTTCAAAGTTGATCCTACGCGCCTTTTCGGTCTGATTATCTCGCCTGAAATCCTCTCTGGAATTCGCAAGCGCCGCCTGGGAAATGCCAGCAATGTGGCTGCTTCATATGCAGATTTGGAGTGTATCTACCAAGATTTGGAGTCTGCGCGCGCCCTCATGCGCAAGCTCGGATGCATCGTTGTGCGCACCGACAACAGGGCTATCGAAGAAACGGCGCAGGAAATCTTACGGTATTATGAAAGCGCTCACCCCCAAGTCTTCGGGCCTGGGAAATGAGAGAGAAACGTTTAGTCTAAGGAGAAGATGGTGACAGACCAACTTAAGCGCGTCTACGCTTTCGGCAAAGACGCAAACGGGAAGAACGTTACGGAGGGCAACACCAACATGAAGGCCATCCTTGGCGGCAAGGGCGCAAACCTTGCCGAGATGGCCAACATCGGACTGCCGGTACCTCCGGGATTCACTATTTCCTGCCAGACCTGCATGGAGTACGCAAACTCCAACAACACCTGGCCTGAAGGCGTTTTGGACACCATCCAGGAATATCGCCTCGATCTCGAAGAGCGCATCGGCAAGAAGATCGGCGACGCAGAAGATCCTCTGCTGGTATCCGTTCGCTCCGGCGCTCCGATGTCCATGCCCGGCATGATGGACACCGTTTTGAACCTCGGCCTGAACGATCAGTCCATCCATGGCCTGATCAAGCAGACCGAGAACCCCCGTTTCGCATGGGACTCCTACCGTCGTTTCATCCAGATGTTCTCCAACGTTGTTATGGGCCTTGACGGTGACCTGTTCGAGAACGCCATCAACATCATGAAGCGTTCCCGCGGCGTCGACTCCGACACCGACCTTACGGCAGCCGATCTTGAAGAGCTCGTTGCAGAGTTCAAGAAGATCTTCTCCGAGAATGTAAGCGCTGAGGAATATCCCTCCCTCGTAGTTGACGGCACGGTTCAGTTCCCTCAGAGCCCTGACGTGCAGCTTCAGCTTGCAATCGAGGCAGTATTCGGCAGCTGGAACAACCCCCGCGCAATCCTGTACCGCAAGCAGAACAAGATCTCCGACGATCTGGGGACGGCAGTAAACGTTCAGTCCATGATCTTCGGCAACAAGGGCAACACGTCCGCTACCGGCGTTGCCTTCACCCGTAACCCTGCAAACGGTGAAAAGGAATTCTACGGCGACTACCTCGTCAACGCTCAGGGCGAAGACGTTGTTGCCGGTATCCGCAACACCAGCCCCATCGCTGACTTGAAGAACACCCCTGGCCTTGAAGAGGCTGGCCGTGAGCTCGAAGAGGTATTCACCATCCTCGAGAACCACTTCCGCGATATGTGCGACATCGAGTTCACCATCGAGCAGGGCAAGCTCTGGATGCTCCAGACCCGCGTTGGCAAGCGCACCGCTGCTGCGGCTCTGCACATCGCCATCGAGATGGAGCAGGAAGGCCTCATCACCAAGGAAGAGGCTGTTCAGCGCGTAGACCCCGAACAGCTCGACCAGCTGCTGCACCCGCAGTTCGACGCAAAGGCAGACTACGACGTAGTTGCCAAGGGCCTGAACGCTTCTCCTGGTGCTGCCGTTGGCGAAGCAGTGTTCTCCGCTGAAGACGCTGTTGAGGCTGCCAAGGAAGGTCGCAAGACCGTTCTGGTACGTTGGGAAACCACCCCTGACGACCTTGCTGGCATGATCGCTGCTGAAGGTGTTCTTACCTCCCACGGCGGCAAGACTTCCCACGCTGCCGTTATCGCACGTGGCATGGGCGCTCCCTGCGTATGCGGCGTAGACGCTCTGAAGATCGACGCCGATGCCAAGCAGGCTGCTATCGCCGGCACCGACATCGTTATCAAGGAAGGCGACGTTATCTCGCTCGACGGTACCACCGGTATCGTTGTTCTGGGCGCGGTAGAGCTGGTTCAGCCTGAACTCGCCGGCGACCTTGACACCATCCTCGAATGGGCCGACGAATTCCGCACCATGGGTGTTCGCGCAAACGCCGACAACCCCGAAGATGCCCAGCTCGCACGTGACTTCGGTGCTCAGGGCATCGGTCTGTGCCGCACCGAGCATATGTTCCTCGGCGAGCGCAAGCAGATCATCCAGACGTTCATCTTGAACGACGACGACGCTATCCGCGAAAAGGCATGCGCCGACCTGTTCAAGGCTCAGACCGGCGACTTCCTGGGTATGTTCCGCGCAATGGACGGCCTGCCCGTTATCGTTCGTTTGCTCGACCCGCCGCTGCATGAGTTCCTGGAATCCGCTCGCGCACTCGACGTCGAGATTGCCCGCCTCGAGGCAACCGGCGGCGACCCTGCCGTAATCGAGCAGAAGCGCTCCCTCATGGAAAAGATCGACAGCTTCGCTGAGGCCAACCCGATGCTCGGCCTTCGCGGTTGCCGTCTGGCTATCAAGTATCCTATCCTCGCTGAAATGCAGGTTCGCGCTATCGCAACCGCAGCTGCTCAGCTGAAGAAGGAAGGCCTTGATCCTCAGCCCGAGATCATGATTCCTCTGGTATCCGTTGTCCCCGAGCTTGCTAAGCTCCGCGAGCAGGCAGAAGGCGTTATCGCTCAGGTTGCCGAGGAAGAGGGCGTAGAGCTCGACATTAAGATCGGTACCATGATCGAGCTTCCTCGTGCTGCTGTTACCGCTGATGAGATTGCCACCACGGCAGACTTCTTCAGCTTCGGCACCAACGACCTTACGCAGACCACCTTCGGCTTCTCCCGCGACGACGTTGAGGCTGAGTTCATCCATCAGTACTTGGCTGAGCGCATCCTGCCTTACAACCCGTTCGCTACGGTTGATCCGGGTGTTGCCAAGCTCGTTAAGATGGGCGTTGAGCTGGGTCATCAGGGTAACCCCGACATCGTTTGCGGTGTTTGCGGTGAGCACGGTGGCGATCCCGACTCCATCAAGACGTTCTACGGCATCGGCCTTGACTACGTCAGCTGCTCTCCTTATCGTGTGCCGCTGGCTCGCCTTGCTGCAGCACATGCTGCCCTGGCAGACAAGTAATCGAACTTCCGATTGCGCGTTCGAAGGGGCCCCATACGGGGCTCCTTCTTTTTTAACAAAAAGGGGACGGTCCCCATTCTGTTATTTCGGTCGGCATGCGTGTTGCGCTGCGGCGGTAGGGTGCATCTGGTATACTGATTGGGCACTTTTACAGGGGAATAACCCCATTCGGGGGCGACTGGTTTCGACATGGTAAGTCGGATCCGAGGAGCAGGTCGTGGTCTCCTCGCCACGTAAAACAGGGGTACCGTCAAGTTAATTGGCAAAAACAACACTCAGGGCCAGCTGGCCCTCGCTGCTTAATTTAATCGCAGCGTGACGACGTGAAGATTTCCTTCGCCTTCACTTTCGTTATCATTTTTAGAGGGATGCTGTTTGGCACGTAGCCGGTATGGCCAAGCAAAAGACTGAACCCGCTAGAGTGCGCGCGGACCTGTCAATGGGTCTTGCTCACTTGAAGCCTGAACATTGAATAAGCTTGTAGAGCCTCGTTGATGATTTAGTATGGACCGGAGTTCGATTCTCCGCGCCTCCACCAAAAGAGGAAGCGTCGAACTCTTCTTTTACAAGAATGAGTTTGCGCTTGTGTATAGGTTGGGGGACGCCTGATGGCGTCCCCTTTCCGTTCGCATTGCTGTGAAACGCCGTA
>CAJKUH010000030.1 GCA_905203045.1 uncultured Eggerthella sp. | reverse complement strand
ACTGCCCGACGCTTGAGGCTGTGGTGAACGGCGCGCCGATGCCCGAGCGTCCCTCCGAGCGCATCACCGAGAACCTCGACTACTTCTACGGCGAGATGGAGAAGAGCGACTTCGATGCCGACGTGCTGTGGGCGGGTATGAAGGTGCTCACGGTGATCGACGCGGAGCTCGACCGCGGCGACAACCCGCAGCTCATCTTCGAGAGCCTGAACGCGCGCGGTGTGCCGCTGACGACGGCCGACCTGGTGCGAAACTACCTGCTCATTGCGATGGACCACGATGAGCAGACGCGCCTGTACAAGGAATACTGGGAGCCGATCGAGGTCATGTTCGGCGACGACCCCGGCGCCGAGAAGCTCAACGCTGCCATCCGCACGTGGCTTTCCATCCGCTTCCCCAAGGTGCGCATCCACGATAAGAGTGAGACGTATTCCGTGTTCAAGACCTACATCGAGGACGAGCACGCGGGCACGCCCGAGGAGCTGCTCGACGAGCTGCGCGGCTTCTGCTTCATGTGGGCCGAGAACTACAACTTCCACGAGGTGAAAGAATTCCGCTGCATGAACTGGGCGAAGGGAAAGCGTCGCACGCTTGTCCCCGAGCGCGCAAGCCAAGGCGGGTTCTAGGGTTAGCGCTGCAGCCTGCGCGATCTGCCGCATAAGATGGAAGGAGCCTCGGGCACAATGCTCGAGGCTCCTTTTAGTTTCGCTCCTAGGTCTTCGCAGGAGGCTCGCTACGCCGCTCGACGTTCGCTACGCCATGAGCTTCTTGATGCGCTCCATCGCCTCCACGGTGGCGTCGGCGTCGCCGAAGGCGGTCAGGCGCACATAGCCCTCGCCCGAGGGGCCGAAGCCCGCGCCCGGCGTGGTGATGATGTTCGCCTCGGTGAGCAGCTTGTCGAAAAACTCCCAGCTTCCTATCCCTTCAGGCGTCTTGCACCAGACGTAAGGACTGTTCACAGCACCGTACACGGTGAACCCGGCGGCTTCGAGGCCCTCTTTGATCACGCGTGCGTTGTTGCGGTAGTACGCAAGCGTCTCCTCGACCTGGCGCTCGCCTTCCTCGGTGTAGATGGCCGCGGCGCCGCGCTGGATGATGTAGCTCGCGCCGTTGAACTTCGTGCACTGGCGGCGGTTCCACATGGCGTTCAGGCTCTGGCCGTCGCGCTCGAGTTCCTTAGGCACCACCGTGTATCCGCAGCGCGCACCGGTAAACCCTGCCGTCTTCGAGAACGAGCGGAACTCGATGGCGCAGGTCTTGGCGCCTTCCACCTCGTAAATGGAGTGAGGCACGCCCTCTTCGGTGATGAAGCGCTCGTAAGCGGCATCGAACATGATGATGGAGTTGTGCTCGTTGGCGTAGTCGACCCACACCTTCAGCTGGTCGGCGTTCAGCACCGTGCCCGTGGGGTTGTTCGGGCTGCACAGGTAAATCACGTCGGCGACCTTTTCGGGGAGTGCCGGCACAAAGCCGTTTTCAGCCGTAGTGGGCATGTAGATGATGTTCGTCCAGCCCTGTGCCTTTTCGTCGTATTCGCCGGCACGGCCTGCCATGGCGTTGGTGTCAACGTATACGGGGTATACCGGGTCGCACACGGCAACAACGTTGTCGATGGAAAGGATGTCGCCGATGTTGCCGCAGTCGCTCTTGGCGCCGTCGGAAACGAAGATTTCGTCCACATCGATTTCGACGCCGCGAGCACGGAAATCGTTTTCGGCAATAGCCTCGCGCAGGAAGTCGTAGCCCTGTTCGGGGCCGTATCCATGGAAATGCTCGACGCTTGCCATGTCTTCCACGGCAGCATGCATAGCCTCGATAACCGCAGGAGCCAACGGACGCGTAACGTCGCCAATGCCCATCTTGATCATCTTCGCTTCAGGGTGCGTAGCGGTGTATTCCGCCGTGCGACGTGCGATTTCCGCGAACAAATAGCTGCCTGGCAACTTAGCGTAATTCTCGTTGACTTTAGCCACGAACAATCTCCTTACCCAACAGTGCGGCCGCACAAAACGGCGCGCCTATCACTCAACCAGACCATTCTAAAAGCGCAATATGTCCAATGTATTTCGAAGCGGAAACTAAGCGTTTTGCTAGGCGTTTGCCAACCGCGGCAGCTCGACAATCAGCGAATCGAACAGGGCAGAGGTAACGGTGGCCTTCATGCACAGCTCGCCATTGGGGCGCGTGATTTCCACTTCGGCCACTACCGCACGCTTGCCCCGCTTCAGCACCGTTCCCGTAACCTCCAGGTACTCGTCGGTGGTATAGGCGGGACGCAGGAAATTCGAGTTCAGTGACATGGTGGCGTTTTCCCGCCCCAGCGTATCGATGGCGCCGGTGCCCGCCGTGTCGGCCAACGCAAGCAGGAAGCCGCCGTGCACGGTGCCGATGTTGTTACCGCAGTCGGGCCCCGGATACGCACGCATAACAAAGCGGCCCTCTTCCACCGAAACAAGTTCCGAACGGTCGAACCCACGGATATCGGTGATGTCTTCCTCGCAATAGGCGCGAATCTTCGAATCGAGCATGGTACCCTCCTTTTACCTGCTTTTTCTACTCTTGTATCATAGCTAAAGCTGCTGTGATACCTCTATGTTTTATGCTCCCATATTGTCATAACACGAAAGGAACGCCATGCGAGCACTCATCCAACGCGTAACGTCTGCCTCGGTTTCCACCGAAGGCGAAGACGCCCATACCATCGGCACCGGCTTCTGCATTCTTCTGGGCGTAGGCCCCGATGACACCGAAGAAGTGGCCGAAAAGCTATGGAACAAGATTTCAAAACTGCGCATCTTCGAGGATGAAAACGGCAAAACCAACCTTTCCCTGCGCGATGTGCACGGCGAAGTGCTTCTGGTTTCCCAATTCACGCTGTACGCCGACTGCCGCAAGGGCAACCGCCCTTCATTCACCAAAGGTGCAGCGCCCGATGAAGCTAACCGTTTGTACGAGTACTTCGCCAGTCTTGTTCGCAACGACGGCATTGCCCTTCAAACCGGCTGGTTCGGCGCCATGATGGATGTGCAGCTTACCAACAACGGCCCCTTCACCATCTGGCTAGACAGCAACGAGCTTATTAAGCGCTAAAAGCAGGAACCGAGACATTACCCCGCCCTCTCACGCTAACGAGCCAACACGACCACCGTTCAACAGCTCGCCCTTGCGCGAAGTTTGCGCAGCCTATACCGTTGAATGGCAATTCGTTTAGGAGCGTACATGCTAGGCACCATCGTCAACACCTGCTGCATTCTGTTGGGCAGCACCATAGGCAGCATTGCCAAAAAGGGCTTGAAACCGAAGTACCAGGAAGCCATCTTCACCGCCCTGGGTATTGCGACCGTGGGCATGGGGCTAAACGCGGTGGTGCAGAACATGCCGCACAGCTCGTACCCCGTCCTGTTCATTGCCAGCATGGCAATCGGGGCGGTAATCGGCACTGCGCTCGACCTGGAAAAGCGCTTCAAGAAGGCTGTTTCCAAGCGCTCAAAGAATGGCAGCGAATTCGCCCAGGGGCTTTCCACCGCCATCATGCTGTTCTGCGTGGGCACGCTTTCCATCCTGGGCCCTATCAACAGTGCGCTGTACGGCGATGAAACGTACCTGCTTACCAACGCGACGCTCGACTTCGTTTCCTCCATGGTGTTCGGTGCCACCTTCGGCATCGGCATCGCGTTCGCCGCCGTAGTGCTGTTCTGCTGGCAGGGCGGCATCTACCTGCTTGCAGGCGTGCTTGCACCCCTCATGGGCGAAGGCATGATGACGGAAATCGCCATCATCGGCGGCCTGCTGATCCTAGCCAGCGGCATAAACCTGCTGAAGCTCAAAGAGATTTCCACCATGAACCTCCTCCCCGCCCTCTTCATCCCCCCAATCTGGTTCGCCTTGTTGGCAGCCACCGGCAACTTCTGGGGGATGCTGTAATTCTTTCGGCATCGTCAGACAAGCTCTTCTCCCCAGCACAAACAAATGCAGCTTTGGCGCCAGGGGTGCGCCGTATGGCTGCGAATGCCACTCTGAGCACCATTCCTGTTAGGCACCCGCAAGGGTGCTTTCTTTATTTGCATGAAGCAATGCAGCGCATGAAAAAAGCCGTTCACCAAAGTGAACGGCTTTTTGAACAGCGGAATGGGTGGCTTGGGCAGCCATACGGCGCACCCCTGGCGCCAAAGCGGATGAATTCGTTACCCCTCCCAGGCTTCCACCAACTCCCGAGCAGCAGCCTCAGGGTCCTCCGCTCCGCAAACCGCAGAAACAACGAAGAACCCGTCAACGCCCGTGCTCTTCACCAGCGGGATATCGGCAAGCTTCACGCCGCCTCCCACCACGATGGGAACCGGGCTTGCCTGAGCAAGATCTTTCAAGTCCTCGATGCTCTTGGTGATAATGGTGCCGTCGGCCGCCAAACCACAGTCGGTTTTAGTAGGCGTTTCATGCAAGGGGCCCACGCCCAGGTAGTCCACCAAGCTCATGTCAGCGGTCTTCACGTATTCCAGCATTTCATCGGCACGGGCGGAAAGCCCCACAATGGAATCAGGGCCTAAAAGCTTGCGACAAACCTCTACGGGAATGTCGGTCTGGCCCACATGGATACCGTCAACCTTCACGCCCGCCTCACGCGCAGCAAGCACCACGTCCAAACGATCGTCCACCAAAAGCGCCACTGAATCGCTCTTGCCTGCCGAGGCAATCACATCGGCAGCTTCGGCGGTATAGCGAATCAGGTCGCGCGCCGAGCATTCCTTCGAACGGATTTGTACGCAGGTGAACCCAGCAGCAAGCGCTTGGGCAATCACGTCGGCTACCGGGCGGCCCAACGTGTTCTCGGGGCCTATTACCAGGTACGCAGAAATGTCGAGCTTATTCCTCATGCTGTGCCTCGCCTTCCAGAATCTCGTCAACCGCCTTCACCTTGCGGTTCATCATGCCCGTGCGACCAGGGCGGATATCGGCCTTCAACACCACTTCGGTGCGAATGCCCTTTTCGGCAAGCACGAACGTGGCGTCCTTCACCACCTGCATGACATCATCCCATTCGCCTTCGATTTCGGTGAACATGGAATAGGTGTGGTTCGGCAGGCCCGATTCGCGAATGACCTTCACCACTTCGGCAACCTCGGGCGCAAGCTCATCGCCAACACCGAACGGGGCAATAGCCACGGCAACCAGCGCGTTCATGGGTTATGCCTCCTGAACTTCAAGGGCGTTGTTGGCAATATCCTGCGCTGTTGCGCGGTACAGCTCATCGATGAAGGCAACCTTGAAGCTGGCGGGAGCATCGGCGGCCTGCGCGGCACGGGCGCCCGCAACGTTGTAGTGGGCAACACCCGCCAGTGCAGCCGTGAACGGGTCGGTAGCCGTGGCATACACCGCCAGCACCCCGCCCTGCGAGCAGCCGAAACCCGTAACCTTTTCCATCAGCGCCGAACCACCGTGCGACTTCGCCACCGTCTTGCCGTCGGTAACCAGGTCTACTTCACCGGAAACTGCAACGGCGCCGCCGGTGTAACGGGCAAGGGCTACCGCGGCATCACGCGCAGCATCTACCGTGTCGGTGCTATCGACACCACGCGGACGCGAAGCTTCGCTGGCGTTCGTTTCCAGTTCCCACAAGCTTGCCAGGGCAATGATCTCGGAAGCATTGCCGCGCACAATGGCGGGCTTGTACTGCTTCAGCTGAAGTAGCAGGTCGGTGCGCAGCTTGCCAATGCCGATGCCTACCGGGTCGAGTACCCAGGGCTTGCTCGCATTGAACGCGGCAGCTGCGGTGCGGGGCAGCGTTTCCTCGTACACCGGCAAAAGCGTGCCCATGTTCAGGTACACGGCACCGCCGGCCGCCACCAGGCACTCGCCTTCGTCGGGCAGGTACACCATGGCCGCGCTGCCACCTACGGCAAGCTGGGCGTTGGCAACGAAATCCATTGTCACGCCGTTAGTTACCGATCCCGCCAAAGGGTTTTGCGCCCTTACGGTTTCCACTGCTTCAATGATGCCGCTCTTCAACTGGTCCATCTCTGTCATGCGCAGTTCCTTTCACGCAAATATAAAGGGACGCCAGCCATAGCGGGCGCCCCAGAATGAACCTGAGATGCTCCCTACGCCAGCACTAACTGACAGGTTCAAAGGGTTAGGCGCATGCGCCCTCTCAGCCATGCCGCCGCACATGCGGCAACAGGCACCCCTGCATCGAATCTGTAATTTCGTATTGTGCAGCGCTTTACGCCTAAGCGCAAGAACGCATTGGGAAGCGGCACTATAACAGGTCGAAGCGAGCAAAGAGCCTCAGCTGCGAACCTTTCTGAGGGAACAGCTTGCCCTACCGAATCAAACAAAAAGGCTGGCAGATTAAACTACCAGCCAAAAGAAACAGTCGCAAAGCCATCAGGCGATAAACCAGCGGCTACAAAGGTCGTTTGAAAGCGGTTGACGGACCAACACACCGCTTGAGCTTTACCGCTGCTGAGCCTTCGCCGCCTCGATTTCATCGGTGCCTTTGTTCAGCAGGTACACGCCCGCAATAACCAACAGCACGCCCAAACCCGTGAACACGGTGAACGGATCGTGCCATACCACCACGCCAACCAGCATAGTGACTGCCGAACCGATGCCGCCCCAAATGCCGTACACCAGGCCCAGTGGCAGGTTCTGCAGGATCTTAACCAGCAAGGTGAACGAAGTAACGTAGCCGATAATCGTTACCACCGTAGGCAGCGGCACCGTTAAGCCCTCCGATGCCTTCAAGCAGATAGCGCCGGTAACCTCGGCAACGATGGCAATGCCCAGCAGCACGAACGCAAAGCGCTTCGACTTGGCCTTTTCCTTGATAAGCTGCTTTTCCTCTTCCGCAACGCTCATGGCCTACACCCCCAACTTCAAAAGGGCCACGCCCACGATGATGGCAATAAGCCCGATAATCTTCTTCGTGTTGAACCCTTCATTCCACAGCATGTGGCCCACCACGGCGGTAAGGGCAATGCCCAGGCCCGTCCATGCGGCGTACACCGGGCCCAAAGGAAGTTCCAGCAGCACGTGCGACATCATCCAGAACGAAACCGCGTAGCCAACAACCACGCCGATGATGGGCAGCTTGCGCCGGAAGCCGTCGGAGACTTTCATCATCGTGTCGGCAAACACTTCGAACACCACCGACACGCAGATCATTAAGTACGGGAGCATACACACCTCTCTTGCGAAACCCGTTTTGTTTCGAACACATTAATTACCTTGCCACAGGTGCGCACTGCACGTGCACCAATCACGGTTTCCACACCAAATACTCCTTGCTTTAGTTCAGTAGAGTGCTAAAGTACACAACGTTTTATCAGCGAAAAGAAACGAGGGATCGTGGCTTCACAACCGCAAACCACCGAATTGAAGCGTGCCTTCGGCATGCGTGAGGCAATCACCGTTACTGCGGGCACAGTTATCGGCGTTGGGCTGTTCACCACCGGCGGCAATGTAGTGGGCGAAATGGGATCAGGCGTCATATTCGCCACGTTCCTTGCCATGGCCATCAGCATCTTCCCCGCCCTGCTGTATGCAGAAATGGGCGCTGCCCTGCCTTACGCCGGCGGAACCTACATGTACGCCTCGCTGGGGTTAAGCCGCCCCTTCGGCTTCCTGGCAGGCTGGAACTTCGTTATGTCGCTCATCGCCGTTACCGGCGGCGAAGCGTTAGCGTTCAGCTATTACTTCAAAACGGTGTTCCTGGCATTCGGGATAGAGCTTCCCATCGACGATGTGGTGCTGGCGTGCCTTGCGTTGGTGGTGTTCATCATCACGAACGTGCGCGGCGTGCAGATGACGGGCCGCCTGCAAAACGGCTTCATGTTCTTCTTCTGGGGCGTTGCCATCCTGTGGTTCCTTACCATGATTCCCAGCGTGCAGCTTCCCAACTTCGTGCAAACGCCCAGCTTCCTTACCGACATAGGCGCAGGTGGGTTCATCGCTGCCGTTGCCATGATCTGGTGGTGCTTCGCAGGCTTCGAAACCTGCTGCGCCATGGGCGAGGAAATCAAGTTCCCGCATATCAACATCCCCCGTGCGCTTATCCTTTCACCCTTCGTGATCTTCATCGTGAACGCGGCCTTCCAGTGGTTCTTGCTGGGCATCGTTCCTGCCGAGGGGCTTGATGCTATCGCGGAATCCACCGCCCCGTACGCCGAAGCGATGATGACCGCCGGCATCCTGGGTGTGCCACTGGCTTTGCTGGCCCTGGGCGTTGCCTTCGGCGGCGACTTTTCCACCCTAAACGCCAGCATCGCCGTGCCGCCGCGCTACCTGTACACCATGGCACGCGACGGTGCCCTACCGAAGGTGTTCGCGAAGCTGCACCCACGCTACCAAACGCCATACGTTTCCATCATCGTGCTGGGCGTTATCACCATTGCGTTGGTGGCCACTTCGTCTCTTGATTACATTGCCGAGGTAAGCCTGTTCGCCGACTTGTTCTACTACGTAATCGGCATTGCCGCCGCCATGGGCCTACGCAAGAAGCTGCCCGATATGAAGCGCCCCTTCAAGGTGAAGGGCATCGCGGTAGGCGCGCCGGTTAGCATGGTCATCTATGTGGTGATGCTTACCCAACTGGGCACCGACGCCATCGTGACGGGCGTTATCTGGTGCGTGCTGGGCCTGGCAATCTACCTGGGCTGCCGTCTGCATTACGGCGTTCCGGCAAAAGCGGACTACCGCATCCCCGAAACAGACGACCCCAACACCGCCGAGCAGAAGAAGATGGACCGCGAATACCACATTTGGATCGGCGTCGTAGTTGCCGGCATCGCAATCATCGCCGCAATGTACCTGGTACCCGCACTGATGCTGTAACAAAATGGGGACTGTCCCCTTTTTGTTAAAAAAAGCGCCTTCGGGATGGTTCCCGAAGGCGCTTTTGCGTGTATGCAGCGCTTGAATTAGAAGCGCAGGGAAAGGCAGCTCAGGCCGCCATCGATCTTGCGATACTCGGAAGTGTCAACCACAAGCGTCTTGTAGCCCAGATCCTGCACAGCCTTCAGAACGGCAGGATAGCCCTCGGGAACGATAACCGTGCCGTTAACCCAGATGCAGTTTGCGGCGTATGCCTCTTCCTCGGGGATTTCGACCTTGTTGTACTTCTCGAAATCGGGCTTGGTCTTGAACTCGCCGGAAACCAGCATGTTGTTGTCTTCGAGGTAGTTAACGCCGGTCTTCAGGTGAAGAACGTACTCCAGCGGAACCTCACTGCCGGAAAGGCCCCAGCCTTCCAGGATCTCGATGAACTGGCGAATGCCCTCTTCGTTGGTGCGGGCAGAACGGCCTACGTAGAAGTGGTCGCCAACCATCATAACGTCGCCGCCTTCAAGGGTGCCAGGAGCGGTGATGTGGGCGATATGGTCGTCGTCGAAGAACTGACGGATGGTGGGCTCCATTTCCTTAGCCTCGCCGTTGCGCGAACCAGCGCCGGGGTTGTCAATGATAGCGCCGCAGCGGGTGATTACCGCAGTATCCTCAACGAAGCAAGCGTCAGGGTACTCTTCCAGTGCAGGAAGAACGGTAACCTCTACGCCGCACTGCTTCAGAGCCTCGATGTAGGCGTCGTGCTGCTTGATTGCCTTTTCGTAGATGGGCTTGCCCAGTTCGGGAGCGCTGGTGATGCCATCGCACAGAGACTTGCCCGGACGGCGAACGATAACGTGGGAAAACTTAGCCACGATAAAACCTTTCTCTTACTCAAATCCCGCGCCGCAAAGCGCGTTCTCAAAACTTTATTATTCTAATTCTTTGCAAAGGGATGCGCCAGTAAGCGCCTGCAGCCCAGCCAAGCACCCCAGGCTCGTAGGGTTCGCAATCGGAACGCACTAACGCTCCGCAAGCTCGCAAACCATCCGAAAAGGGGTGCCTGACCAGGCTGCACGGTAAAACGCTACGAAAGAACGATGGATCCCGTAGCAATGCTGTAGATGCTTACCACGAAGAAGATGACGATTGCCGCCGTAACCACCTGCTCGATGGGTTTGGAGAGCATCGCCTCGCCGCGTTCCTTCTGGCCGTACAGGTACAGCAGGATGCCCGGCGCATACAGGATGGCGGTGATCATCATGCCCGTCAGGCCGCCGGCGTAAATCAGGAACACGCTGTAGAAGAAGCCCAGCACGGCGATAACGCGATAGAACGTGAGCATCTTCTTCGAAACGTTTTCGAAGCCGTCTTTCTTAACCACGCACACCAGCATGTACAGGGTGCTGAAGAAGTACGGAACCAAGATCATGGAAACCGAAACGCTGTAGAAGAACTGGTAGGTCTGCTCGGAAACAACCACCAGGATCAGGAACACCTGAACGATAAGGCAGGTGACCGTCAGCGTAACGATAGGAGCACCGTTCTTGTTCTTCCTTGCGAACGACTTGGGGAACACGCCCTGGCAGGCTGCTTCATGCGGGCACTCGGAGGAAATGATGGTGTAGCCCAGCATGGCACCCAAAAGCGAAAGGGCAACGCCCAGGTTCACCAGCGCAGCGCCCCAGGGGCCCACAACCGCCTCAAGCACGCCAGCCATGGAAGGGTTGGAAAGCTCGGCCAGTTCCGCGCGCGGCATAACGCCCATGGAAAGGATGGAAACCAGCAGGTAGATGGAAAGAATGCCCACAAACGCGATAACGGTGGCGCGGCCAACGTCCTTGGAGAAACGCGCGCGGCCGGAAATTACCACGGCGCCTTCAATGCCCAAGAAGATCCACACGCTTACGCCAACCATGCCCACAACCTGGTCGAACAGGCTGGGACCATCGGGCTCGCCCCAGAAGTTGTCCATGAAGATGGCAGGATCGAAATGCATCGAGAAGATGATGGCAACGATGGCCACGAACAGCGGGATGATCTTGGCAATGGTGGTAAGGATGTTGATGCTTGCCGCTTCCTTCACGCCTCGGCTTACCAAGAACCAGCACACCCACACGATGATGGAAGCGCCCACAACCGAAGCGGTGTTGTTGCCCTCGCCGAAAATCGGGAAAAAGTACGAAAGGCTTGCGAACAGAAGCGTGGTATAGGAAACCGTGGCCATAAGGGCGCTGATCCAGTAGCCGTAGGCCGAAAGGAAGCCCATGTACTTGCCGAAGCCCGCACGCGCGTACGAGTAGATGCCGCCCACCAGTTCCGGTTTGTAGCGGGAAAGGGCGAAGAAGCACATCATCAGGCAGAACACGCCGAAGCCGCTAACCAGCCAGCCAATCAGCACGCCGCCGGTATTGGAGCCTGCGGCAGCCATGTCGCCTGCCATGGTAAACACACCGCCGCCGATAACCGCGGTGATAACCGCCGCTACCAAATGGGGCAGCGACAACCCATTTACGTCATTCACTTGGGGCATGCCGCCCTGAGTTTGCTGAGACATAAAAACCAGCTTTCTATTCTCTTTTTCGAACTTCGCCCGCAACCGCGCAAACGCCTTGCCGCGCACACAGCCTGGGCACAACTTGTTTAGGGTACCCTACTTGCGGCAAAAGTAACGGAAAGTTTACGAAGCGGCATTCTACGCCGTGATGTCGGCTTCCTGCAGCGGAATAGCCGCTTTCAGGGAATCAAGACTGGTTTCAATCTGGCAGCCGATTTTGCCACCCGAAAAATAAATGCGGTCGTAGAGCGCCGCCGTTTCATCGACTGTGGTGGTGAAGAACTTCTTCATGCCCAACGGCGAACATCCCCCATGCACATAGCCGGTCAGGCCCAGAAGCTCTTTCGACTTAACCATGTGCACTGATTTTTCGCCCACAGCTGCTGCGGCCTTTTTCAGGTCGAGCTCCATGGCGACGGGCACCATGAACACGTAATGGTCGCCGCTTTTGCCCACGGTAACCAACGTCTTGAACACGCAATCGGGGTCTTCGCCCAGAACGTGCGCCACTTCCACGCCCGAAATTGCCTCGGGGCACTCGAACGTGTGCGCCTCGTAGGGCTGCCCTGCACGCTCAAGCTCGCGCATTGCGTTGGTCTTCTTTTCCGCTTGCTTCGCCATTGCGAAACCCTTCCCTGCTTGCTTTTCGATGCATCGACCGACATCCTGCGAACATCTGGCGCCCGACCTGAGCGGGCGCTTGCCCAATCAGCGTCTGCCAACCACACGCTACTGGTTCTGTTCCTGCGCCTGCTTACCCACGTCGGCCGAAACGGTCATGTTGTGGAAGCGCTCCTGCAGCCACCAATCGGGGAATGCCTCGTCAAGCATCACATCTATCTGGGTTGCCGGCGGGATGTTCTCGGCACGCTGGCCTTCACGATGCAGCGCGAGCACCGTCATAACAGCGTCCACCGCAATGAACACCACTAAAAGCCAGCTGACGATCTTGAACAGCTTGCCGCCTTTGCCGGTAAAGCGTTGCTGCACCGCCTTGATAACAGGCAGCACGAACCGAACCCAGAACAAGCCCAACGTGCCCCACATAACGCCGAAGAAGAAGTTGGTACGGCCGTTGATGGAGCCGAACGTGCCCGTGTAATCCCAGGCAATGGCATGCCAAAACGTTTCCATCATCCAACTGGCGCCGTATTCGAGCATAGCGCCCAATACCATGGCAACCAGAAAAATAACCAGGTCATGCGTGTAGTAGAACCGGTTAAGGAACAGTGTCAGCACCACCGCGCCCACACCGTAGATGGGCGAAAACGGCCCCCACACAAACCCAGCGCGGCTTTCGTATCCGCCGTAAACCAGCACATGGAAGATGTCTTCCAGCGCCAGGCCCAGGATGGATGCCGTGATGAAGATCCAAAACAGCAGAAGAAAGCTCATGTCCAAGTATCCCGGCGCAAGCTGCGCACGGAACGAGCGCACAAGCGTGGAGTCGAAGAACCAATCGGCCAAATCACGCAGCGAACGGATACGCTTGGCAGGCTCGGGGTTCTTCCCGCTTCCGCCCTCGCTTGCATCGGCACGGCGCAGGGCCGCCGCAGCGTCTACCTTGGCAGGAAGCAGGCTCTCTTCGTTTTGGGTATGTTGCTTCGTCTTTACACTCATATGGATGTGACTATAGCAAAGCCACACGCAAACCATGCCTTTCGTTTTCCAATGGCAAGAAATTAGGCTTCATATCACGCCAAAATGACCGGCGCAAGCGCCGCAAACGTTAAAAGTGCGTTAGACTAACGACATCTTTATACCCAAGCCAAATAGCCGGTCCCCACTGGCAGCAGAAAGGATGACGCCCTATGCGTCTGCTCGAAGAGCGAATCCAGCGCGATGGCATCGTAAAAAGCGGCGACGTGCTCAAAGTAGACTCTTTCCTCAACCACCAAATGGACGTGGCTCTGTTCGAGGAAATGGCTCAGGAATGGAAGCGCGCCTTCGCCGGCAAGCCCATCAACAAGATCCTGACCATCGAAGCTTCCGGCATCGGCATTGCCGCCATCGTGGCCCGCGTGTTCAACGTCCCCGTGGTATTCGCGAAGAAGGCGCAGAGCATCAACCTCGACGGCACGCTGTACGCCACCCGCGTGCAGAGCTTCACCCACGGCAAGGTGTTCGACGTTATCGTTTCGAAGAAGTTCGTAGGCCCCGAAGACCATCTGCTGCTCATCGACGACTTCATGGCAAACGGCTGCGCCATGAACGGCCTTATCCAGCTGTGCGAAGACGCAGGCGCCACCATCGAAGGCATCGGCATCGCAATCGAAAAGGGCTTCCAGGAAGGCGGCGAAAAGCTCCGCAAGCGCGGTTATCAGCTCGAATCGCTCGCCATCGTAGACGCTATGGACCCCGAAACGGGTGAAATCACCTTCCGATGATGAAAAAGAAGGACTCCCCCGCCTCTTCCAAAGTCGATGCTGAATTCGAAGCCGGGCTTCAGCAGTTCGACGAGAAGATCTCTATCGCACGAGCATTCCCCTATGGCTTGCAGCATGTGCTTGCCATGTTCGTTGCGAACCTGGCCCCTATCGCCATCATCGCCTCTGCCGCCGGCTTCGACGACGCAACCACGGCAATACTAATTCAGAACGCCATGATCGTTGCCGGCATCGGCACGTTCGTTCAGCTGTTCCCTATTTGGCGCGCCGGCGCCCGCATGCCCATCGTCATGGGAGTAAGCTTCACCTTCGTCACCGTCTTGTGCGGCATCGCCGTGAACTACGGCTACCCCGCCGCAGTTGGCGCCGTCATCGTGGGCGGCCTGCTGGAAGGCGTGCTGGGCCTGTTCGCCAAGTACTGGCGCAAGTTCATCACTCCCATCGTTTCCGCCGTGGTAGTTACCTCCATCGGTTTCTCGCTGCTTTCCGTCGGCGCGCAGTCGTTCGGCGGCGGCTCGGGGGCAGCTGACTTCGGCTCGCCCGAGAACCTTACTTTGGGCTTTGTCTCGCTTGTTTCCTGCTTGGTGTTCCAAGGCTTGGTAAAGGGCAGCGCCAAGCAGCTTTCGGTGCTGTTCGGCCTGTTCGTGGGCTATATCCTGGCACTTGCCATGGGTAAGGTCGACTTTTCGGCGTTCGACGGCATGGGCCTGTTCAGCGTGCCGCAGTTCATGCCCTTCACGCCCGAATTCCAGCCCGGCGCCATCATCGCCGTGGCGCTTCTGTACTTGGTTAGCGCAGCGGAAACCTTGGGCGATACCGCAGCGCTTGCCGCCATCGGTTTCAAGCGCGTTCCCACCGAGCGCGAGTTCAGTGGCGCCGTTACCGCCGACGGCTTCACCAGCACCATCGCCGGCTGCTTCGGCTGCTCACCGCTTACCACGTTCGCCCAGAACATCGGCCTGGTTGCCATGACCAAGGTCGTTAACCGCCGCGCCATCGCATGCGGTGCCGCCGTGTTGGTGCTGGCAGGTTTCATCCCTGCAATCAGTGCTGTGTTCAGTTCGCTTCCCGATGCCGTTTTGGGCGGCTGCACTATCATGATGTTCGGCAACATCATCCTGAGCGGCTTCCAGATGATTGCCAGTGCGGGCTTTTCGCAGCGCAACATCACCATCGCCGCCATTTCCCTTGCCTTGGGCATTGGCTTTACGCAAGTAGGCGACATCTTCACCTACTTCCCCGAGCTTTTGCAGAACATCTTCGTGGGCAACAGCGTGGCGCTTACGTTCCTTTCCGCAGTGATTCTTTCGTTCGCTCTTCCGAAAGACAAAACCGTGGAAGGCCCGCTGGTTGTGGACAACGGCCGAAACGAAGGCGCGGGCGAATTCAAGGAAACACCGCCCGAATCCCCGCAAAGCTAACGCCGCCGAATACCAACCTGTGCAACTACCTGCGCTGCCGTACAATAGCGGCAGCGCTTTTTTGTACTTACTTACGCTAAAGGAGCGAATCAGATGCAAACAACGGAGCAGAAAACCGTTCTTATAGGAGTAAGCGGCGGAATTGCCGCCTACAAATCGTGCGAGGTGCTGCGCGGCCTACAGAAAGCCGGCGTGCGCGTGAAGGTCATGATGACCGAGCACGCCACTCATTTCGTCGACCCGCTTACCTTCCGTTCGCTTACGCATGAACCGGTAGCCGTAGGCTTGTTCGACGACCCGTCTGACCCCATTCACCACATTTCCCTGGCAGAGGAAGCAGATGCTGTGGTGCTTGCCCCCTGCACGGCGAACGTGATGGCGAAGGTGGCGCACGGTATTGCCGACGACCTGTTCTCTAC
>CAJKUH010000029.1 GCA_905203045.1 uncultured Eggerthella sp. | reverse complement strand
AGGACCATGAATATCGTTCTTTCGCCCGACCCGGGTTTGCGTCAGGTGTGCGAGCCGTGCCAGGTTGGCGATAAGTCGTTGAAGAAGCTGGCAAAGCAGATGCTCAACACCATGTACGCCAACAACGGATGTGGCCTTGCCGCACCGCAGGTTGGCCTTAACAAGCGTATGGTGGTTATCGACTGCTATGACGGCCCCAATGAAACGTCCAACCCGCTTGTTCTTATCAACCCTGAAGTCATTGAGCGCAAAGGGGAACTGGTAACGGCAGACGAAGGATGCCTTTCCATTCCGGGTATTTCGGTGCCCATCACCCGCCACGAGATTTCCCGTGTTCGCTTCTATGACCTTGACGGCACGCTGTGCGAATTGGAAAGCGATGGCCTGCTGGGTCGCTGCTTCCAGCACGAGATCGATCACCTTGATGGCATCACGCTGTTCGAGTCGTGTGCGCCGATGGACAGGGTGAAGGCGCTGCATGACTACAACATCGCGCTCGCCAACGGTGCCAAACCCGGGGAGACGGAATAGCATGCGCGTTGTTTTCATGGGCACACCGGAATTTGCCGCAAGCATTCTGAACGCCCTTGTTGCCTCGAAACACGAGGTGGTCGGATGCTTCACGCGTCCCGATGCGGTTCGCGGGCGTGGCAGGAAACTCGTTCCCTCGCCGGTGAAAGAGGTCGCCGTCAAGGCAGGAGTTCCCGTTTACGAGTTTTCCTCGATGAAAAGCGATGAAGCGTTTGAGGCGTTTTCCTCGTTGAATCCCGATGTTGCCTGCGTTGCCGCTTATGGTGCCATTCTTCCCAAGCGCGTGTTGGAGCTTCCCCGTTTCGGCTGCCTGAATGTGCATGGCTCGCTGCTTCCCCGTTGGAGGGGCGCTGCTCCCATCGAGCGCGCTATTTTGGCGGACGATGAGCAAACGGGCATCGGCATCATGCGCATGGAGGAAGGCCTGGACACCGGCGCTACTGCAGAAGTGCGTTCTACTTCTGTTTGCGGTAAAAGCGCTACCGAGCTTACCGGCGAACTGGCTTTATTGGGGTCGGATGCGTTGATTACCGTGTTGGATGCTCTCGAAGCGGGCGAAGAAGTTGCCTGGACCGAGCAGTCTGAAGCTGAGGCAACCTATGCTCAGAAAATCGCCAAGGGCGAGCTTGACATTTCTCCGCAGCTGAGCGCGCATCAGGCAGAAGTGCGGGTGCTGGCCTCTTCAGAGAGCCACACGTGCCGATGCATGGTGGGTGGAAAACCGCTTGCCGTGCTGGCCGCACATGAGGTGGCAACCGACACGTGCCCGGTTTCTCTTGGAAAGGGGCAGGTTGCCTTTGCGGCAAAGCGCCTGTTCTTGGGGTGCGAAAACTCGATTTTGGAATTGACGTCCGTCAAGCCCGATGGAAAGAAGCCCATGGAAGCGAAGGCATTCGCAGCGGGCATCCAGGGTATCAAGCAGGGCGGCATTGAATGGCAGGAGATCCATGGATAACAACAAAGGCGGATACAAACAGAACGGCAGTGCCGCACGAAGCGGTAGGCCGGCTGGAAAGGGCGGTTACCGCGGCGGAAAGCCCGGCGGCAGTGGCAAGGGCGGCTACCGCGGCGGCAAACCCGCGGGCAAGGGCCGAGGCGGCAAGCCGGGCTTTTCCGGCAACGGCGATTCGCGCGGTGGCAAAGGCTACCCGAAGCGCGATGGGAAACCCGGCAAGCCACGCTACGACAAGTCTGGTTCGCGTGATTTCAAGCGCTCTGATAAGCGCTTCGACGACAAGGGCAAGCGTCCCGATCGTCGCTTCGATGACGAGAGGCAGTCGAAGAGCGACCGCACATCCGACGGCGGCTACAAGGGTTCTTACCGCGGTGGCGACAGGAACCGTAAGCCCAAGCGTTCCTTCGACGGCGACACGCGTACCGGCCGCGGCTTCAAGGACGACCGCGGGTCGCGTTCGTTCGACGACCGCCGTCGTGCACCCCGTGATCAGAATGCAGAGGGCGCGGAAAAGCGCAGGCCCAACGGCTTTGCCGGTTTCGACCGACACGATAGCCTCGGCGGCACCAAGAGCTTGGGCTACCGCGCTGGCCAGGGCAAGAAGAAGCGCTCCTTCACCAAGGCAACGCCGGCTCGCCTTCTTGCCCACGAGGTGTTGGTCTATATCCGCGAAGAAGGCTGCTACCTCAGCGAAGGGGTAGACAAGTTCATCACGTATTCCGACAAACCCGGTCCCGAACGCGCGTTTGCCCGTCTGTTGGCAACGGAAGTGGTTGCCCGCAAGGGCGCGCTTGACGAGCTCATCGATTCTGTCCTGGACAACCCCGAAGACATCGAACCCGATGTCCGCGATGCGCTTCGCATGTCGTTCTGCGAAGTGTTCTATCTGAACAAGCCCGATCATGTGGCCATTGACCAGGGCGTTGAAGTGGTTCGCTCCTTCGCGCCGCAGGCCAAGGGCCTTGCGAACTTCGCGCTGCATCGTGCCGTCGAGCTCAAAGAGCAGTTCCCGTTCGGCGATGTGGAAACCTCGCCGAAGGCACTTGCCATGGCCGAAGGCTATCCGCTGTGGCTCACCGAGCGCCTTGTCAATGAGTTGGGCCACGAGCAGGCCGTTCGCTTCCTGCAGCGCTCCAACAATGCTGCGCCGTTGTTCTTCATGCTGAACCTGGCCTGCGTTGACGGTGCTAAGACGCTTCAGGAAATGGTGCAGCGCCATATCAAGGTTGTTCCCGTTTCCAAATCGGTCGATATCCCGCTGGTTTTCCCGGCTTTCGGCTTCGCTGAGCGCAAGGCCGTTGCCGACGAGTACGTTTCGAAGCTGCTTTCCGAAGGCGGCCTGGTGGTTACCGATGTTGCGGCGCAGTGCATCGCCGCGCTTGCCATGCCCGAGGAAAAGCCTGAGCGCTTCCTGGAGATCGGCGCAGGCCGTGGCACGAAGACTATCTTGCTTCAGAACGCGGCGCTTTCCCGCTTCCATAAGCAGCTTGCCATCGACACGCTTGATATGGACGTGCAGCGCACCGAAGAGCGCAAGAAGCATCTTGAGCAGGCGAACATCCTGCAGAACGAAGTGTTCGTGAAAGATGCCACGAACCTTTCCGCCTTCGAGGCGGAAACGTATGATGCAGTATTCGTCGATGCGCCGTGCTCGGGCATCGGCACCCTGCGTCGCCACCCGGACATCCGTTGGCGCATGACCGCCGAAGACGTTTCCTCGCTTGCGGGCGTTGGCTCGAAGATGCTTGCCCAGGCAGCGCGTCTGGTCAAAGTGGGTGGGCAGCTCACCTTTGCAACGTGCACGGTTCTAAAGGAGGAGAACCAGGACGTTATCGATTCCTTCTTGGAAAGCGATGCAGGAAAGGGATTCGAGGTGGTTCGCACCTTCGCAACCGATGCGCTGTATCGCGAAAAGGTCACTGGGCCGATTTACGATGCCCATTTCGCCTGCGTTCTGAAACGTGTCAAGTAAAAAGAGAGCAAAGCGGGTTGCCACGATGCAACCCGCTTCTTTTTTCTAGACCTGCTGCTCAACTCGCCGTATAATCAAACAGACCTTTAATGGCGGTACAGAGAGACCGATAAGGTGCAAACATACGTTTCGCGTTCACAGCGCGAAGTCTGACTGATTGCCCCTCTCTTGCTCGGGCATTTTTTGTATACGGGTGGGGGAGCGTCGGTTCGGTGCATCATGTGCGCGAATCGATAGCACGGCTTCTGCTGTACGCACTTCGATTGAACGAAAGGAGCGTGCATGCAAGAAACGGAACATGAGGAATCGGTGGTTATGGACGAGTCCGAGATCGATCGGACGCTCGTTCGCATGGCCCATCAGATTCTCGAACAGAACAAAGGGTGCCAGAATCTGGCGCTTGTTGGCATTGTGACGCGCGGGGACATCCTGGCGCATCGCTTGGCAAAGCTGATCGAGCAGATCGAGGGAACGCAGCTTCCCGTTGGCTCGCTTGACATCAGCTTCTATCGCGATGATTCCATTTTGAACATCGCTCCGGTTGTCCAAGGTACGGACATCCTTTTCTCCCTTGACGGTAAAACCATTGTGCTGGTAGACGACGTGCTCTACACCGGCCGCACGATTCGTGCTGCGCTCGACGCATTGATGGACTTCGGCCGTCCCTCTCGCATTCAACTGGCCTGCTTGGTCGATCGCGGCCATCGCGAGCTTCCCATCAGGGCCGACTTCGTCGGCAAGAACGTGCCATCCGCTTCCAACGAAAGCGTTCGGTTGTTCTTGAAGGAAGTCGACGACGAGTCGTGCGTGCGCATTTCGCGCGTGGCTCCTGGTCAGCATGTTGGCTCTGCGCCCCTGAAAGGAGAGGTGAATGTTCGCTCATAAGCATCTGCTTTCCATTGACGATCTTTCCCGCGAAGACATCATGACCATCTTGAAGCAGGCTCGTACCTTCGAAGAGGTGAACGAGCGACCCATCAAGAAGGTTCCCGCTTTGCGCGGCAAAACGGTTTGCAATCTGTTCCTGGAGCCTTCCACGCGAACGCGCGGCTCCTTCGAACTTGCTGAAAAACGTCTTTCCTGCGATTCGCTGAACGCAGGCGGCAGCGCGTCTTCCACGGTCAAGGGCGAAAGCCTTGTCGACACCGTGCGCACGCTTGATTCCATGAAAGTCGATATGTTCGTGGTGCGCCATAAATGCGCGGGGACACCGTATCTGGTTTCCCAGAACACGAACGCGGCAGTGATCGATGCCGGTGACGGCAAGCACCAGCATCCTACGCAGGCCCTGCTCGACCTTTACACCATCTGGAAGGAAAAGGGCACGTTCGAGGGCTTGAGGGTGGGCATCGTGGGCGATGTTTCCCATTCCCGCGTTTGCGGGTCGTTGGTTCCCGCCCTGCATCGCATGGGTGCCCATGTCACCCTTATCGCTCCAGCAACGCTTCTGCCGGCGCGCCCCGATGTGCTGGGCGCCGATGCGGTTACGCCTTATCTGGACGAAGCGCTTCCCGAGCTCGACGTGGTGTACATGCTGCGCATCCAGATGGAGCGTCTTGAAAGCGCGCCGTTCCCCAGCTTGCGCGAGTACAACCTTTTGTACGGGCTTACGCGCGAGCGCGAGCGTCTTATGAAGGAAGACGCCATCATCTGCCATCCCGGCCCCATCAACCGCGGTGTCGAGCTTGACAGCTACATGGCCGATGGCTCATATTCGGTTATCGTTGACCAGGTATTCTCGGGCGTGTGCGTTCGCATGGCGCTTATCTATCTTCTGCTAGGAGGCTCCGATGAAAACGCTCGTTAAAAACGTCCGCGCTATCGATCCTGCCGTTGGCCTTGACGAGGTATGCGACATCCTCATCGATGGCGATCACATTGCTGAAATCGGCAAAGGCTTGAACGCCGATGGCGCGCAGGTGCTCGACCGATTTGGCTGCATTGCGGTTCCCGGTTTGGTCGATATCCATGTTCACCTGCGCGATCCCGGCCAAGAGTACAAGGAAACCATCGAAACGGGCACGGCAGCGGCTGCCCATGGTGGCTTCACGGCAATCTGCTCGATGCCCAACACCACACCCACAACCGACAACGCCGCTACCGTCGATTACGTGCTCGATCAAGCAGAAAAGGCAGGTCACTGCCGTGTTCACCCTTCCGGCGCATGCACCATGGGGCTCAAAGGCGAATCACTTGCTGAAATCGGCGATATGGCAGCGCACGGTGCGGTTGCCTTCACCGATGACGGGCGCGGCGTTCAGAGCGCGGGCATGATGCGCTGCGTTATGGACTACGCCAAGATGTTCGGCCGTGTGGTAATGAGCCACTGCCAGGACGAAGAGCTGGTTGGCCCTGGTCAGGTGAACGAAGGCGTGGTTTCCACGCGTTTGGGCATGGCTGGTTGGCCTGGCGCCGGCGAAGAGCTTCAGATTCAGCGCGATATCTCGCTCTCCTATCTTACCGGTTGCCCCATTCACATCCAGCACATCACCACGGCGCGCGGCGTTGACATCGTCCGTGAGGGCAAGGCGCGTGGCATCGAGGTTACCTGCGAGGCCACGCCGCACCACATCGTGTTGAACGAAGACGACCTTACCTCCACGTACAACACGAACCTGAAGATGAACCCGCCTCTTCGCACGAAGGCAGATAACGCAGCCATCATCGAGGGCATCAAGGACGGCACGATCGACTGCATCGTCACCGATCATGCGCCCCATGCCGCACACGAGAAAGCCCGTGAGTTCGAGCTGGCTCCCTTCGGCATGACGGGTCTGGAAACCTCGCTTGGCGTAGTGCTTACGTACCTGGTGCGCCCTGGCCATATCGACTACAACCGCATGGTTGAGCTGATGGCCATTCGCCCCCGCGAGATCCTTCGCGTCGATCAGGTGCAGATCAAGGAAGGCGGCATTGCCGATTTGACCGTTTTCGATCCCGAGAAGAAGTGGGTCGTCAGCGCAGACGATATGTGCTCTAAATCCAAGAACAGCGGGTTTATGGGCTATGAATTGATTGGACGTGCCAGCGACGTGTTCGTCGGCGGCACTTTGACTTGTAAGGATGGTGACATCGTTGAGTAAGCTCCTGGACAACACCAGCGTGGGCACGCGGCCCAAGGCTCTGCTCGTTTTGGAAGATGGCTCGGTATTCGAGGGCTTCTCGTGCGCAGCCGAAGGCGAGGTATACGGCGAGGTTTGCTTCAACACTTCGCTCGAAGGCTACCTTGAAATCATCTCCGACCCTTCGTATGCCGGCCAGATCATTACCATGACCTACCCGCAAATAGGCAACTATGGCGTCAATCCCGACGATCTGCAGTCCGATTCGCTGGCACTGCGCGGCCTGGTAGTGCACGAGATGTGTTTTACCCCCTCCAATTGGCGCAGCACGCAGAGCTTGCCTGAGTTCCTGAAGGAGCAGGGCGTTGTTGCCATTTTCGGCATCGATACGCGTGCCCTTACCTCGCATCTGCGCGATGAAGGCGCTCAGCGCGGTGTGATTTCCACGACCGACCTTGATGCCGCCAGCCTGCTTGCCAAGGTTCGCGAGTCCGAGAGCATCGTGGGCGTCAACCTTGCCAAGACGGTAAGCCGCGATGCGGCAGAAGGCTTCAACGAGCTTCCTGCAAGTCAGGCGTTTGCCGTAGCTGCTCCCGCAGAAGAGCGCTACAACGTCGTTGCCTACGACTGCGGTGTGAAGAAGTCTATCCTTCAAGGCTTGGTGCGCGTTGGCTGCAAGCTTACGGTGGTGCCGTGGAACACGCCTGCCGAAGACGTTCTTGCCATGAACCCTGACGGTGTGTTCCTGAGCAACGGCCCTGGAGACCCGGAGGCGGTAAGCGAAACCTATCAGCAGGTGGAAAAGCTCATCGGCAAGGTGCCGATTTTCGGCATCTGCCTTGGTCATCAGATGATCTCCCTTGCAAGCGGCGCGCAGATGGAAAAGCTCAAGTTCGGTCATCGCGGCGGCAACCAGCCGGTTATGAACCTGCGTACCGGTCGTGTTGAGATCACGGCTCAGAACCACGGTTTCGGCTTGCTGTTCGACACGCTGGGCCCGCTTGTTCCCGAGCTTTCCGGCGGCATTGCCGAGCACAAGTCCGATCTGCGCTTCTGGGCTGAGCAAAAGGTTGCTCCCGTTGTGCAGAACGAGCGCTTCGGCAAGATCCAGCTTACCCATGTGAACTTGAACGACGGCACTGCCGAAGGCATCGCTTTCCTTGACCAGCCCGTGTTCTCGGTCCAGTACCACCCCGAGGCAAGCCCGGGACCGACCGATGCCCATTACCTTTTCACGGCATTCACGCGTCTGATGGACGGCGATGCCGACTACTTGAACATCGATATCGCCTCCGACCGTCTTTCCGGTTGGGTATTCGGCGCAGAGGAAGGAGAGGCACATGCCTAAGCGTACCGACATCAAGCGCATTCTCGTTATTGGGTCGGGCCCGATCGTTATCGGCCAGGCATGCGAGTTCGACTATTCCGGCGCCCAGGCGTGTAAGGTGCTTAAGGAAGACGGCTACGAGGTTGTTCTGGTCAACTCCAACCCCGCAACCATCATGACCGACCCGCAGCTGGTCGATCGCACCTACGTTGAGCCCATCACCAAGGAATTCATCGAGAAGATCATCGAAAAAGAGCGCCCCGACGCGTTGCTTCCCACCTTGGGCGGCCAGACGGCGCTGAACGCTGCCGTTGAGCTTGCCAAGGCAGGCATCCTCGACAAGTACGGCGTCGAGATGATCGGCTGCGATTTGGCTGCCATCGAGCGCGGCGAGGACCGTAAGCAGTTCAACGAGGCCATGGCGGAAATCGGCCTCGAGGTTGCCCGCAGCGGCTATGCCTACTCGGTCGAAGATGCTTTCGAGCTTTCCGAGAAGCTGGGCTTCCCGCTGGTAATCCGCCCGTCCTTTACCTTGGGCGGCGCAGGCGGCGGCATTGCCCACAACAAAGAAGAGCTCGAGCTCATCGTGTCCCAGGGCCTTGACCTTTCCCCGGTAACCGAGGTTTTGGTTGAAGAGAGCATCGAGGGCTGGAAAGAGTACGAGATGGAGGTCATGCGCGACCGCGCTGGCAACGGCATCATCATCTGCTCTATCGAAAACCTTGATCCGATGGGCGTTCATACGGGCGACTCCATTACCGTTGCGCCTGCTCAGACGCTTTCCGACGTTGAGTATCAGCGTATGCGCGTGGCCTCGCTGGCCATTCTGGAAAAGATCGGCGTCGAGACCGGCGGCTCGAACGTGCAGTTCGCGGTTAACCCGAAGGACGGTCGCCTGATCGTCATCGAGATGAACCCCCGCGTTTCCCGCTCTTCGGCGCTTGCCTCCAAGGCAACCGGCTTCCCGATTGCCAAGGCGGCGGCAAAGCTTGCTGTCGGCTACACGCTTGACGAAATCACCAACGACATCACCAAGGCTACGCCTGCTTGCTTCGAGCCTACGATCGACTACTGCGTGGTTAAGGTTCCCCGTTTCGCATTCGAGAAGTTCAAGGGCACCGACACCACGCTTTCCACCCGCATGAAGGCAGTTGGCGAGATCATGGCAATCGGACGCACCTTCGAAGAGGCGTTCGGCAAGGCAATGCGCTCGCTTGAAAACGGCCGTTACGGCCTGGGCGGCGACGGCAAGGATTCCTTCGATGAAGAGCACTTCGCTGAAGGCGTTGCGCGCCCCACGGAAGACCGTGTGTTCTACGTTGCCGAGGCATTCCGCCGCGGCTGGACGGTTGATCAGGTATTCGAGGCGAACAAGATCGACCGCTGGTTCCTTACGCGTCTGCGTGACATCGTGATGGTGGAGCGCGCCGTTGCCGAGTGCTCCCTGGACGACCTTTCCGCCGAGGACATGCTCACCGCTAAGCGTTATGGCCTTTCCGACGACCAGATTGCCTACCTTACCGGCTCTGACGAGCTCACCGTCCGCGCGCGCCGCAAGGAGTTGGGCGTTGTTCCGGTGTTCAAGACGGTAGACACCTGTGCTGCTGAATTCGAAAGCCGTACCGAGTACCATTACAAGACCTACGAGCTGGGCAACAGCGAAATTCGCCCGGTAACCAAGAAGCGCGCCATGATCTTGGGCGCGGGCCCCAACCGCATCGGTCAGGGCATCGAATTCGACTACTGCTGCGTCCATGCCAGCTATGCACTGCATGATGCCGGCTACGAAACCATCATGGTCAACTGCAACCCTGAAACGGTTTCCACCGACTACGACACGTCCGACCGCCTGTACTTCGAGCCTTTGACGTACGAAGACGTGATGGACATCATCGACGTTGAGCAGCCCGATGGGGTAGTGGTAACACTCGGCGGCCAGACCCCGCTGAAGCTTGCCCGTTCCCTGCAAGAGGCTGGCGTGCACATCATGGGTACCAAGCCTGAGGCAATCGACCTGGCGGAAGACCGTGACCGTTTCTCAGCCATTTTGGACGAGCTTTCCATCACCTATCCTGCAGCCGGCATGGCATCTTCCTTCGAGGAAGCCTGTCAGGTTGCCGACCGCATCGGCTTCCCGCTGCTGGTTCGTCCCAGCTATGTTCTGGGTGGCCGCGGCATGGTCATCGCCTACGATGCGAAGTACCTGGAAAAGTACATGGCTGAAGCGGCACGCATCACGCCTGACCATCCGGTGTACCTTGACCGATTCTTGGAAGGTGCCATCGAATGCGACGTCGACGCTCTGTGCGACGGCGATGAGGTTTACATAGGCGGTGTGCTCGAGCATATCGAGGAAGCGGGCGTTCACTCGGGTGACTCCGCTTGCTGCATCCCGCCCTTCACGCTTTCCGAGGCACAGGTGTCGCAGGTGCGCAGCATCACGCGTCGCTTGGCCAAGCGCCTGGGCGTTGTGGGCCTTATCAACATCCAGTTCGCCATCAAGGATGCCGTCGTATACGTCATCGAGGCGAACCCCCGCGCATCGCGCACGGTGCCGTTCGTTTCCAAGGCAACCGGCGTGCCCCTGGCGAAGCTTGCCGCCCGCATCATGTCGGGTGAGAAGATCGCTTCGTTCGGTTTGCCCGACGACGAGCGTCGCCAGCAGCATTTCTGCGTCAAGGAAGCCGTAATGCCCTTCGGCCGCTTCCCGGGCGCCGATGTGATCCTTGGCCCTGAGATGAAGTCCACGGGCGAGGTCATGGGCATTGCCAACAACTTCCCCTCTGCTTATGCGAAGACCCAGGCGGCAGCTTCCATGGAGCTTCCCACCAGCGGCACCGCATTCGTTTCCGTGTGCGACCGTGACAAGCGTCCGATTCTGCCCCTGGCACGCGATCTGGCACGAATGGGCTTTAAGCTTTTGTGCACCGAAGGCACGGCGCGCGCCCTTACCTCGGCGAGCATCCCCTGCACGGTTATCGGCCGCATTGGCGACGAAGAGCCGAACATCGGCACGAAGATCATGGACGGTGAGATCGACCTGGTCATCAACACGCCGTTCGGTCAGGAAACGCGCGGTGACGGCTATCAGCTGCGTACCATGTGCGTCCGTCAGAACCTCTGCTATGTAACTACGCTGGCAGGTGCCCAGGCCTTCGTTTCCGCTATCGAGAACCTGCGCGAGCAGACCCTTCCGGTTATCGCATTGCAGGATCTTGACCAGTGGGAGGAAAGGTAAGCCCCGATGAGCGTCATTCTCGAAGAAAAGGGGAAGGTGCTTGCCAACAAACGGTTGACCGATAGGCTCTGGCTCGTCGACATCCAGGTTGAGTCCCTGGGTGCGCAGCTTGAGCCCGGTCAATTCGTTCACCTGCAGATTCCCGGAATGGAGGGCCATATCCTGCGCCGTCCCTTCTCGGTGTTCTACACAAGCGAAGATGGCAGCGTCATCACCATCCTGTACCAGGTGGTAGGGTTCGGCAGCGCCCACCTCACCACCATCAAGCCTGGCACCGAGGTGAGCCTCATGGGCCCCGTTGGCCACGGTTGGCGCATTCCCAAAGGCGTCACGCATGCGTTGCTGGTTGCCGGCGGCGTTGGCGGGGCACCGCTGTTCCTCCATGCGAAGGAGCTGGTGGAGCAGGGCATCGATGTCGAAGTGATCCTGGGTGCCCAGAACGCCGATGCATTGGTGGTCGAGCCGCGCTATACGGCGCTTCTGGGCCATGAGCCGCATATTGCCACCGACGATGGGTCGCGTGGTTATGCAGGGTTCTGCACCGACCTTGTTTCCCAGCGCATTGCCGAAAAGCAGTTCGACTACGTTGCCTGCTGCGGTCCTGAGCCCATGATGAAGATCGTTTCGGGCATTACGCTTGATGCGGGCATCCCGACGTTCATTTCGCTGGAAAAGCGTATGGCGTGCGGCATCGGTGCCTGCCTTTCCTGCATTGTGGAAACGAAGCAGGGGCGCAAGCGATCCTGCGTCGATGGCCCCATATTCGATGCAAGCGAGGTGATGTGGTAATGGCCGTGTCCTTGAACGTCAACCTTGGCGGGCTTGAAATGAAGAACCCGGTTACCACGGCTTCGGGCACCTATGCCTCTGGTCGTGAGTATTCTGCCTTCGTCGATCCCGCCCTGCTTGGTGCGGTAACCACGAAAGGCGTGTCTCTCCATGGCTGGGCCGGCAACGATGCGCCGCGCATTGCCGAAACGCCAAGTGGCATGCTCAATTCCATCGGTCTTCAGAACCCTGGCGTTGAGGTTCTGAAGAGCCGCGACTTGCCATGGCTGCGCGAACAGAACGCTACTGTCATTGTCAACGTTTCGGGCCATAGCATCGACGAGTACGTTGCGGTTATCGAGTCTTTGGAGGCATCGACCGATGTCGATGCCTACGAGGTCAACATCTCGTGTCCTAACGTTGACAGCGGCGGCCTTACGTTCGGCACTGACGTTTCCATGGTGCAGCAGGTGGTGGGTGAGTGTCGCAAGCGCACCAAACGCCCGATGTTCGTGAAACTCACCCCCAACGTCACCGACATCACCGAGATAGCCAAGGCGGCAGAGGGCGCAGGCGCCGATGCCATCTCGCTCATCAACACGCTGCTGGGTATGGCGATCGATGCCCGCCGTAAGAAGCCCGTTCTTGCCCGCGTGGTAGGCGGCCTTTCCGGCCCGGCCGTCAAGCCGGTTGCTCTGCGCATGGTGTGGCAGGTGCACCAGGCGGTATCCGTTCCCATTCTTGGCATGGGCGGTATCGTCAACGGCACCGATGCCGTTGAATTCATGCTGGCAGGCGCTACGGCAGTTGCCGTGGGCACAGGCAACTTCATGAATCCCCGTGCAACGCTCGAAGTTGCTCGCGGTATCGAGTCGTACTGTGAAGAGATGGGCGTTTCCGACGTCAACGAGCTGATTGGAGCCCTTGAATGTTAGATTTCAATTCCGTACCGCGCAAAGACCGTGTAATCGTTGCACTTGACTGCGATCGCTCGCGTGCCATCGAGCTTGCCGACATGCTTGCCGGCAAGGCTTCATGGCTGAAGATCGGCATGACACTGTTCTACCAGGAAGGCCCGTACTTTATCTCCGCACTGCAAAAGCGTGGTTTCAAGGTGTTTCTCGATCTGAAGTTCCACGATATCCCGCACCAGGTTAGGGGTGCAGCCAAAGCCGCTGCAGAGGCAGGTGCCGATATGGTTACCATGCATGCCGTTGGCGGCATCAAGATGATGCAGGCCGGCAAACAGGGCCTCACCGAGGCTCGTTGGACCCCCGAAGAGCCCATTTCGCTTGGCATTACCGTGCTCACCAGCATGAGTGCGGACGATCTGGTCGCAACAGGCGTGCAGCGTCCCGTTGTGGAACAGGTTGCCGAGCTTGCCCGCCAGGCAAAGCAAGCAGGGCTTTCCGGTGTAGTCGCCTCGCCTCAGGAAGCTGCCATGCTTCGTGAGATCCTGGGCCCTGAAGCCTACATCGTTACCCCAGGTGTTCGTCCCGCGGGTGCGGCTTTGGGCGACCAGACGCGTGTGACAACGCCGCGTCAGGCATTTGAGAACGGCGCTTCCCACATTGTTGTCGGTCGCCCCATCACCGAAAGCGACGACCCGGTATCCGCTTTCGAAGCAATTTCAAAGGAGCTTTAACCTATGGAAATCACCGAGATCAAAGATCTCCTCAATAAGATGAACGCGCTTGCCGAAGATACCGAAAGCATCGATTCGGTGGCTTTGATGCAGGATCCTATCGTTTTGAACCGCCTTGCCGTCGAGCTTCTTCAGCAGGTTGACCGCGATAGCAAGCCCGAACTTGTCATTGCGCCCGAGGGCATCGAGTCGTATTTCGGCTATTCGGTTGCCCTGGCCGCCTGGATGCGCTTCTTGTGCGCCCATAAGGCGGAAGACGGCAGCTTCTCTTTGCCGCAAGGCACCGAGGTCAAGAAGAACGAGAAAGCCATCCTCGTTCTCGACGAGTATTCCGATGAAGCGGCCAAGGCTTTGGTTTCCCTTGCCGAGGAAGAAGGAGCCAAGGTCGTTGCCGTTCTGGCTTTGAACGGGTCGGGCAGCCATGCCGATCACGGCTGTGCGTTCCATAGCCTTCTGTAGCTAACAAACCTTTGTTCGTGGCCGTCCGCTTGGGCGGCCATCTTTTTTGATCCATTGTTTTCAAAGGGTATTTGAAAATAGCGCGCATTTTGTGACTAGACTAGGTTAGAATCGCACTATTTCGTAGTATTAATGCTGTTCAAAACGTTGTAGGGTTTCTTCAATGTTATCGGACAAATACGAAAAAGTGGGTAAAATTGCTCATCTGCATCGTATTTGATGCACCTGGCTTTGAGGCAAGCGCTTAGCTTGTGTTGTATAAGAGGAAAAGGAGCAACAATGGCAGTTCCCGAGTTGACGCCTGAAGAGCGACAGCAGGCACTGGAAAAGGCGAAGGCTGCACGTATCAAAAGGGCCCAGGTCCGTGACGACCTTAAAAGCGGCGCACTTACGCTGAAGGACGTTCTTGCTATGAAGGACGATCCCGTTGTAGGCCGCATGAAAGCTTCCACGCTTATCGAAACGCTTCCCGGCTATGGCAAGGCGAAGGCCGAGAAGATCATGAAGGAGCTCGACATTGCCGAGTCCCGTCGTCTGAAGGGCCTTGGCGAGCGTCAGCAGAAGGCGCTTCTTGAGCGCCTTAGCTAATAACATGCGGAAGGGTAATTTGTTTGTTCTTTCCGGTCCTTCGGGAGCGGGCAAGGGCACTCTGGTGAAGCGGGTGCTTCAGCGCATTCCCGATGCATGGGTCTCGGTTTCCGCTACTACGAGAAAACCTCGTCCTGGCGAGGTTGACGGGAAGGATTACTACTTCCTCGATCAGCCTCGCTTTGACGAGCTTGTTTCGCAGAACGGTTTCTTGGAATGGGCGTGCGTTCACGGCAATTCGTACGGCACGTTGCGTTCACGGGTGCAAGATCATATGAACGCCGGCGGTCAGGTGATTCTGGAAATCGACGTTCAGGGGGCTTTCCAGGTTAAGAAGGCCATGCCTGAAGCTCATTTGATCTTCATCGAGCCCCCTTCGTTGGAAGAGTTGGAACGTCGCCTTCGCGGGCGCGGAACCGAAACTGAAGAGGTCATCTGCAAGCGAATGAAAACCGCAGAGGTGGAGCTTGCGCAAAAAATGGAGTATGATGTTCAGGTTGTCAATGACGAACTTGAACGTGCAACCGATGAGCTTGTCTCCTATATCGGCTCGTTTGCAGATGATACGAGAGGAACTACCGAACAATGAGTCTTATTGATCCTAAGATCGATGTGCTGCTTGACCAGACCGACAATGATCGTTTCCTGCTGTGCGCCCTCGCTTCCAAGCGCGCGCACGACATCAACGACATGATGCGTGGTCAGCGCAATCGCGCCATCCAGCTTCAGACCGCTGTCGATATCGCTCGTGCGGCTAATCGTCGTCCTCTTTCCATCGCTTTCGATGAGATCGCCAAGGGCGATGTTTCCTACAGCCCCGATACCATCGATATCCACAACCACTAAGCCCTATGCAAAATACCGAGCTCGAAGAAAAGCAAGCACTTCGTCGCGTTTGCTTGGTTCATTATCATGAAATCGGCCTGAAAGGCCACAACCGAGCCCAATTCGAAAAGCGCCTTGTTTCCAACATCAAGGCGCTTTTGAATGATGGGGTCAAAATCAAGCGTATCTCCGGTCGTATCGCGCTGTTCTTGGATGAAGAGGCTACGTTTGATGACGCATGTCGGATTGCCGACCAGATTGCCGGCGTTCCCGGCATCGCCCGTGTCTCCAGCGGATACCGATGTGCTCAAGATCTCGAGTGTATGTACGACACGGCTATCAAGGCGCTGTCGGATGCAGGGGAGTTCGAGACGTTCAAAGTCTCTGCGCGTCGTAACCATACCGATTTCCCCATCGATTCCATGCAGCTCAACCAGTTGGTTGGCGCTGCGCTGTGTCGTGCTTTTCCCGAGAAGACGGTACGGATGAAGAATCCCGATGTCGAAGTTCGCGTTGAGGTAATCCAGGGCTATACCTACATTTACGGACGAAGCATTCCCGGTATTGGCGGCCTGCCGGTTGGCAGCGCTGGTAAGGCCGTTTGCCTTCTTTCTGCAGGTATCGATTCTCCTGTTGCCACGTGGCGCATTGCCCGTCGCGGTGCCACGTGCATTGGTGTTCATTTCTCTGGTCGCCCCGAAACATCGGCTACGAGCGAGTATCTGCTTGAGGACATTGCCGAGGTTCTGGAACGTACGGGCTGCTTTGCCCGCTTGTACGTTGTGCCTATTGGCACCTATCAGCGTGAGATTGCCGCCGCCGTGCCTCCTGAGCTTCGCGTAATCATGTACCGTCGCCTGATGTTCAAGATCGCCGAATCCATTGCTCGCAAGGAGGGCGCAAAAGCCCTGGTAACAGGTGAAAGCTTGGGTCAAGTTGCCTCGCAGACCATGGACAATATGCTGGTTACGAATGCAGCAGTTTCGCTGCCGGTGTACCGACCTTTGGTTGGTTTTGACAAACTGGAGATCATTGCGGAAGCAGAGAAGCTGGGAACCTTCGAGATTTCTTCGCAGGATGCCCCAGACTGTTGCACGCTCTTCATGCCGCGAAATCCAGAAACCCATGCAAAGCTCGACCGGGTGCTTGAAGTGGAAAAGGATCTGCCGTTCGACGAGTGGATT
>CAJKUH010000028.1 GCA_905203045.1 uncultured Eggerthella sp. | reverse complement strand
CACACTGCTCCAAAACGAACGGTGGTTGATTTGAGCATAGCCGGAGTTTGATTACCAGTCAGTTCGACACTGCTCCAAAACCATTGGGGCAAAATCCCTTCTGCATAGGGACGTCCGAACAAGACCAGCAAGCTCATCAGTATTCAAGAAAGTCCAGGTCAATTACTTGTTTTCTCTCATACTGATAAGATTCAGCATCGTGCTTATTTTCTAACATAAGCACCTTGGTTTTCGTATAAAAAATGTGCTCGTAAAGCCTTTTCAGCTCGTTTTTCGTCAAAAAAGTTTTGAGATTCACGAACATCAAGACCTTACTACACTTTGCGTCAAGAGCTAAAGAGAGAAACGATATCAAGCTATCAATGAGCTTTTCTTCAGGCATCGTATCGACCCCGAACCCCAGCATCTTCAAACACTTGGGCAAATCCCATTCTATTCCAAAAGCATAGTCGGCAGACAGCCCACCGCTCAGCTCCATCAATCTTGAAGCAAAAACCTGTTCCACTTTTTCAAGGTTTGCCCTTGCATCTTCGTCATCGACAAGGTCCTTTTCAATGCGCTTAACAACCTCGCTTAAAAGAGAACGATCGTCCCACGGCAGATTGAAAACATCGGAGACAAAAAGGAAAGAGCCTTTCGGCGATACCTCTTCCTCATTTTCCCAAAGAGAATATGCTTCTTTGGCATATCTCCCCTCTTGGGAAACGAGAGAACCCACCAATCTAGAAAACAAAGCCTGGTTTTCAACCTGAAAAACAGAGGGGAAACCAGAATCAATCTCCAGAGCCTGCTCTAGCCCTTCGAATACGAGTTTCATAGGATCAGCAATTCTTCCATAGTATCAACCTCATCATATGCAGGGCGACTTCCCGTGATGAACTCCATAGTGGCATACGCTGCTTCGGACACTTTCAGAACCTGAACAAGGCCAGCAGGAGGTTTATTCTTCCTTAATCTTCCTATAGCTGCACCCGCCGCGCCTTCATTGACCACGAGCTTTGCGTAAACGGATTCCTGCAGTTGGAGGTACCCATCTTTCAATAAGAACTTACGAAAAAGCCGATAATCTTTCCGCTGCTTAGCAGTTTTTACCGGCAAATCGAAAAATACCATTAACCTCATGTAGCGAATCCGATCTGTTCCACTCATGCGACCTCGAAAGGCTCAATTTCGCTCAAAGAGAGTTTTCTCCCAAGAACGCTTAGGCAGTCTTGAACATAGAGGGAGATCACCGAACTCAAACGATAAGAGCCCCCGCGATAGGGAATTGCGGTATTCAACATATCGACCAATAACCGCCTGATATTCTTAGAAAACTCGCCCTCGACATTGTCGTAAACCAGCTTGTCGACAATAGGACGAAACGGCTCCATAAGATCGCAGCTCAAATTGTATTGGTTGTATTCATTCCTGTGGCAGATGCCGATTTGGGTCAAATAGCCCCTTGCCACAATCTCCCGGTTAACCGAAGAAAGCAAGATTGAATATCCGTAATTGAGGGCAGCATTCGTCGGGATGCCTTGATCCCGAGAAAAGCCATTACCGAACAACGCTTGAAAGTAAATCCTGGCAGCATGGGCTTCTCTTTGGGTTGGGTCGCCCGAGCGGACCTCAGGAACGAGCTCGCGCAAGCGAGCGCCCCACCCTTCTTCAGCACGAGCTTCGAGGACAGCTGCTTGATGGGAAATTTTGTCCTGAACCACGCGCTGCCATACCCGTTTCTTGATTGGCTCGCCCCATTCAAGCTGTTCACCAATCCTTTTACTGGTGTTGTGCGCACCATATAAAGGCAAATACTGGCCAATCGGGTTTCGCTTCTCATCGGAAATCACAAGCGGCACTTTCTTCTTTGCAAGCTCCGATAAAAGATAGGCACTTATGAATGCCTGGCTAGTCTGCAAAACCACCGAGGAAAGATCGTCAAGATGAATCTTGGCAGTGTCGTCCTCCTTCCGGATAACCATATATCCGCCTTTATAGGTGCACTTACAGGGACTCTCGATTATGACGTTCCTAAAGCCCAATTCGAGTCCGCCTCTCGAACATACCCGTTACGGACTGATCGATGATGCAGTATGCCGATTTGGGATCACTAATCAACTTAGAGGAAGAAACCCTCATTGCGCCGGCTTTAGATAAACCGCCTACGGAGCTAAAGTCGGCAACTCGATTGTTTCCGTTGAAGATTGCAATTAATTCAGTTGCAATCTTCAACCTTGAAGAAGCATCCGCGGAAGAACAAAGAATTTGCAATTTATCAATATCAAGCTGTTTAGCAAGCCTCATACAGCATGAAGGGCAACGGTTAAACAGATTCGTCAGCAGTAGATTTGCGGATTCGATCGAAATAGAATTCGAGGAATTAAACCTCTCTACAATTTCCATCTCCAACTGAGAAAGAGCAATTTCCCTTCCACTTCTCACTTCTTTTGCTCCGGTAATAATCAGGCGATCCCCATCAATCTCGATCAGCTGCTTCTTGAGAATCTTCGCCCTCTCAATGCGAACGAATGTAAGTTTCTCGGCTTCAGCAAGCTCCATCGCATAGCGCTCCAAGGCGCTCTTATCCCCTTCTATTTGAGACGCCAACCATACGGGGACTTCTGCAAAACGGAACACTCGCTTGTCTTTCTTGTCTCGTGCTTCGTATACGAAAAAGTAGGCAAACTGCTGGCTCGAGAAACCACCATACTTCTTCGAATCAAGCCCCTTCTTCAAAGGAAGAGCAAGCTTCGGACCCATTTTCGGATCTCGCGGAGAGTAGATAGTCGCCTTCCAGAACGTTCCCGTATCCTCAACAGGCATACGAGAGATATAGCATTGCCTGTAATTCAGTGCTTTGCGAATGCCCTCAACCTCAGCGTCGGCATCCCAAGCATCCTTGAATATCTCGCCCGTTTCTTTATCGAAGCCCGAACTCATGAAGCTGTTCACGATAAAGCCGCTTGTGCCTGGCGCATGATGGTCGCGATTGAACAACTTCGACTGCTGACGGACATATTGTTCCATCGCACGCGTCATAGCAATAGGGTTCTCGTATACCTTCGGATGGCGCATTTGAATGAACAGGCCCATGCGGCATGCCAAATAGGCATCGTGCGCATGATGAAAATCGTTCGCCTCACGGCACTTCACAAAACCTGCAGCCTCGCGAAGATCGTGCGACATGCTTGCTTTCACGGGAATGATTTGCGTTTCGGGGTAACGAACCGAAAGCAACGATCCGGCGAGCTTAACGCTTTGGCTGGTTTCCACCAACTGACGAGCAACAAAACCTTTCATTGCCTTTTCATCAATACGGCCGCGCAACAGATTGCGATGCTTCTTCGGGCCAATAAGCTTCGCGTCAAGAAGCGCATCCCAATACGACTTCATCTTGTGACGAATCCCCTGAGGAAGAAGCATCGCATCGGTTTTGCTTTGGTTGAATTCCCTTAACACCAAAGCCTTATTTTCCAGGCTATCGTCTTTGATGTACGAACGAGGGATGATGTGGTCCACCTCGTAGTCGCCACTCGACAGTCTATTGATGTCGATGGGCTCACCGGAATACAGGCATTTGCCGCATTGCATGAAATACAATGTCAACCTTTCATCAAGCTCTGCAGGTGAAATGCCTTTCAGCTCTCCTAAGGCTTCATTCCCTCCCTTGCAATACTCTGGGTATTCCTTTTTAAACACTGCCAGCGCTTCCTTCAGCGCATCATAGCGGCGCTTGGTCCTTTTCCCGCGCTTGTCCAATTCGTCATCGCGGGTAACCTCTATGAATACGTTTTTGGGATCTTTGCCGGCAATCTTGGCAATCTCGTCCACAATGCGGATGGCCTGGTTCAAGCTCCTGCGAATAGCGGGAGAGCCGGGCAGTTCGTTCACTTCAAGAGATTTTCCCTTTTTACCGAAGTAATTCTGATTGAATTCATCGACCTTCTTTTGGAAGCCCAGGTCTTCATCGCGAAGGATTTCCATCATCACCATAGTGCGGCCCTTGCTGCCCGCATTTGGATCACCTTCGCGAAGCACGTCCATGATAGAACGGGGTCCGCAATCAGTATCTACCTTGATACCGGTCAGGAACTTCTGGGAAAGCCTGCCCCACCCAGTGAAACGCTTACGGCAGATCTTCCTAATCTGCTCGTCATTCAAACGGCCATTTCCCTTGGAACCATAGGTTTCCTCAAGCTTTTCCTTAAGGATCTTCCTATCCTCGAACAACGTATTCCACAGGATAATCTGCTCAATCATTGGGTAATCGGCAGGGTCAATTACATCAACGTCGAAGATATCCTTTCGGAAGAAGAAATACGATGAGAGCTTCGACTCGTAGCCGCTTTCACCTTGGCCACCACGAACATGAACGTTCATATGACCAAGCTCACGCTCAAGAAAGTTCGCAACGTCTTTGTACTTAATGGTCTTCTTTTTCTTGAACAGCTCTTCGATAATGGCTTCTCTATCGGCTGCATCGAATCGGTATTCCTTATCGCCATCCATGCTCCACTTAGAGCCGTTGAGTTCATTGAGCACGCAGTACTCTTCATATAACAAAGAACACTTCGGCAGCACGTCTTCGCCTTGAAGATATGAGCACATGCCCGTCATGCGCGTGATAAATGCTTCGGCGCTTTTGCCCTTGTCAATAACCTCGTCCCAATTCCATGGGGTAATAGCAACGCCTTCCATGCCAGGCTTGCGCGCAGACCAGGCAAAACGGTTCTGACCATGCTTATCTTTACGCGCATTCTTGCTGGTAAGCGGGCCAACATAATAGGGAATACGGAACGATACAAGAGATTTGATTTTGCTGGCGTTCTCCACAAGGAAGGGATAGTGCTTGCCTTGATTTTCGATAATGGCGCTCAGCTCTTCAAGATGCAGCTGATAGTAAATACTCCCATTGTCACTGGTCTTCAACCTGCGCAAGAACCGTTGTTCTCCGAAATCAGCCACCATACGCTGATAGCGCGGGTCATCTTCTGCCGCACTTCCTGCAAACAGCTTCTTCACTGCCTTTTCAAAGTCTTCGTATGCCATCTTGGAAGTGCCTAAGTTGTACTTCGTGTAGCCCTTAGCTTTTGAAGCGTTATAGATGTTCAGCACTTGCCCATCTGCATCACGGTAGAATTCGCCTCTGAAAAAAGAATCGTATTCACTCGGAGCATATTCACGAACAAGTGCCTTAAGCGTTTTAAGATCTTCACCGTACTTACGGTATTTAGCAACCATATTCGACGAAATGGTTTCGCCCGGCGCATACGACAAAAGCCCCTGCAGCACATAAGCCGAGTACACCCCGCAAAGCGCGCTGAACAGCTCTGCGCCCTCGTCGGGAATCGCTTCGCGCAAAGCATCTACCGCTTCATCGTTGGAAAGGTAGATAGAGGTTTGCTCTGCTGCCATTTCACCAAACACATTCTTGAACTCGGCTTTCAAGCCAACCATGGCTCCTGCCAGAGCATCGTTGCATGCCTTGCTTTCCTTTGCGCCTTCGTTCATAGCAACCCCAATAAGGGATGCAATTCGCTTCTTTTTATCAGAATTGGCAGTGTGCCCTTCCTCGAGAATAGAAAGGATCTTCTTCGGCTTTTCATCCTGCGCACCAGGATCAAATTCATAGCCAAGCTCAGCGCACCAATCCGCCAACGCCAGCCACAACGACCTCAGAGCATCAAGGGGCTGAGCGTTTTTGGCGCTCAGGTTCGTGCTTTCCTGACGAAGGAAATTGCCACGATGCTTCACGATGTTGTGTGCCGCCAGATAGATAAGACGAATGTCGGCCTTTTCATCCGTTTCCATAAGCCACTTGCGAAGGTGGTAAATGGTGGGAAATTTCTTGTAGTAATCCGCTTCCGCGAAATCCGAATCATTGAACAAGGGATGGCCGTATTCACGATGACCCTCTTCCCTATCTTCTTTCAGCAACCGCGCCTGACGAAGCCTGATGAAGAATTCGGGATCGACCTTCGAGACCTCCTCATCGAAAAGGCTTTGCAGCAAATCCAAGCGCCAACGACGACGAACATACCGCCTGCGCTGCCCACGGGGAATTCGGGCAGAGGCAGCTGTTTCTGCTGTATCGAACAATCGGCTACCCCACGTAGGCTGCTTCTTGAAATGGAGCAATCGCCCGTCTTCGTCGGTTACTGCCCAGCCAACCGACCCAGTGCCCATATCCAGGCCGATATTGTATTCGCCTTTGTAGTTCCTTAAATTAGCCACTTGAATCCCCCTTGCGGTGTGTTACAGTGAGCTTGTCCCAATGATTACCAGTCAGGACGACACTGCGAGTCAAAATACGGCCTAGCCAAAAATGTCTCTCTCATGAGCGACGTCCCGTAGGGGACAAATCTTTTGACTTGATAAAGAGCCTCGTTGGAGGCTCTTTTTTTGTTTCTCTAATACTAACTCGCTTGCTGCTCAATGCGCCTTAGCTGTGGGCTAAGGCGGCCAATGCAAATACCTCCCCGTTAAACGGTTCTCCAATTCCAATGAATCAGCCCATTAATCTGCGGTTTTGCAGGTTTGAAATCAGCGTATTCCTTTGTTAGTTTTTACGTGTCCAAGAAACTACCCACGCAAAAACTTGGAATGTGCTAGCGCACTCTGTTGGACTTTCTATGCCCATATCCCAACAAAAGCAATCCAACTAAGAGCAGCATCCCCATACCATCCCTTATGCAAACAAAAAGGCTGCCCGCTTTCACGGACAGCCTTTGCTGTTAATGTTGGTTGAACACATCCTGGGTTCGGGCCAGGCCCTTTTCCAGGAGCGATTCAACCGCCTCTGCGGCCCTTTGGCAGGCTTGGTCGAAGTCTTCCTTGGCCTCCTTCTTCGGGGTGCCCAGCACGAAGTCGACCACGCTCATCCTTCCGGGCGGGCGGCCGATGCCCGTGCGCACGCGCAGGAAGTCGCGCGAGCCGCACTTCTCGATGATGGACTTCAGGCCGTTGTGGCCCGCATGCCCGCCGCCCTTCTTCACCTTTACGGTGCCAGGATCGATATCAAGCTCATCATATACCACGATAAGCTCTTCCACCGGGCAATCATATTCACGGCACAGCTTCGAGGCGGGACCGCCGGAAAGGTTCATGAAGCTTTGGGGCTTCGCCAAAATCACCTTTTCGACGTCACCATTGCCGTGGCGCATCTTGCCTTCGCCCACCAGCGCGCCGCAGGTGTTCTTCCAGTACGTAACGCCCCACTCGTTTGCCAGAATGTCGATTACCTCGAACCCGGCATTGTGACGCGTGTGCGCGTATTCTTCCCCTGGGTTGCCCAGGCCAACAACTACACGCATGCTTTACAGAGCGAACTCGGGGTCGAACAGCGCAGCAACCGACTTGTTGTCGTATACATTGTTGATGGCGCTTGCCAGAAGCGGAGCAACGGAAATAACGTTGATCTTGCCCGTCTGCTTTTCAGCGGGAACAGCAACGGTGTTGCACACTACCAACTCGTCGATCTGGGAATTCTCGATACGCTCGTAAGCCGGACCGCTGAAGATAGGATGCGTTGCGCAAACATACACCTTTTCAGCGCCCTTTTCCTTCAGGGTTGCAACTGCAGCGCACAGGGTGCCTGCCGTGTCGATCATGTCGTCATTCACGATACAGATCTTGCCCTTAACATCGCCGATAAGCGCTGTGATCTCGGCCTTGTTGTGGCCAGGACGGCCCTTATGCATGATGGCCAGGTCGGAATGGAGCATGTCGGAAAGCTTCTTAGCTGCCTTTGCACGGCCCACATCAGGGCTTACCACGCACAGCTTTTCGGTGTCGATATCCTTCTTGCGGAAGTAATCGGCGAAGATGGGCAACGCGGTAAGGTGATCAACCGGGGTGTCGAAGAAGCCCTGAATCTGGCCCTGGTGCAAATCGATGGTGATGGTGCGGTCGATGCCGGCAGCCGTCATGAGGTTGGCAACCAGCTTTGCCGTGATGGGCTCACGAGCTGCAGCCTTGCGGTCCTGGCGGGCATAGCCATAGCACGGAACAACAGCGTTGATGGTGCGGGCGGAAGCGCGCTTTGCAGCATCAGCCATGATCAGCAGCTCCATAACCGCTTCGTTAACATTGGGCGTAGAGGTGGACTGCACGATGAACACATCGGCGCCGCGAACGCTTTCCAAGTAACGTGCGTAGATTTCGCCGTTCGAGAACTTCTCGAGCTTCACGTTACCGAGCGAAGTGCCCAGCGCCGTAGCGATATCCTCTGCCAGCTTGGGGCAGGTTGACCCGGCGAAAATCGCCATGGTCTTGGTCATGTTGCTCATTAGTTCTTCTTCCTCTCGTTCCAATGCTCGATTTCCGTCTGACGGGCACGACCCAAGCCAAGGGCCCCCGCTGAAACGTCTTTAGTGATAACAGAACCGGCGCCGATAAGGGAGTTCTCCCCCAAAGTTACCGGAGCAACCATCATTACGTCGCTGCCCACGAAACAGTTGTCGCCAATGGTGGTGGGCCATTTCTTTTCGCCATCGTAGTTGCAGGTGATGCTGCCAGCGCCGATGTTGACGCCTTCGCCCATGGTGGTGTCGCCGATATAGCTCAGGTGAGGCACCTTGCTGCCCTTGCCAATAGTGGATTTCTTGATTTCCACGTGCGTGCCCGCCTTGGAGCCGTCGCACATATGCGTGCCGGGGCGCAAGTACGCGCGCGGGCCGCAGGTAACGTCGGCGTCGAGCACGGTTTCGATAGCAACGGTTTCCTCTACCGTGCAGCCCGTGCCAACCGTGGTGTCGGTAAGGCGGGAATTGGGGCCGATAACGCTGCCCGTGGCGATAGAGGTGTTGCCCATGAGGAACGTCATGGGAAGAATCTCGGCATCGGCTTCAATGGTTACGTCGGGGCCGATCCACGTGGTGGCAGGGTCCATGATAGCCACGCCGTTGTCCATATGCATGCCGTTGATGCGCTGCTGCAGCACCTTGGTGGCCTCTGCCAGCTGGCGGCGGGAATTGACGCCCAGGCACTCGGATGCGTCTTCAGCCTTCAGGCCAAGAACGCGCTTGCCCTGGTTGCGGGCAATGCCCAAAACGTCGGTAAGGTAGTACTCGCCCTGTGCGTTGTCGGTGGAAACTTCTTCCAACGCAGCAAACAGGGTTTCGATATCGAAGCAGTAGAAACCGGAATTGCATTCGGTAACCGCAGCCTGCTCAGGCGTGCAGTCCTTCTGCTCGACGATTTCCTGAACATCGCCTGCATCATCGCGGATGATGCGGCCATAGCCGGTGGGGTCTTCCGCTTCCATGGTAAGCACCACCACAGCAGCATTTGCCTCTTCGCGCGTGCGAACAAGCTCGGCGATGGTCTCAGCACGAACCAGGGGCGAATCGCCCGTAAGAACTACAAGGGAACCCGTGCGGCCCTCAAGTGCTTTGCGCGCAGCCAGCACAGCATGGGCCGTTCCCAGCTGTTCTTCCTGAACAACCGTGGTTACATCGGTCAGGAGCGGCTCAACCTGCTCGCGTCCATGACCGACAACGCCAACAACGGAATCGATGCCTGCAGCATGTGCAGCATCGACAACCCAACGAACAAGGGGCTTGCCGAAGATTTCGTGAGCCACCTTGGGTTTAGATGATTTCATGCGGGTACCTGCACCCGCAGCAAGAATAAGAGCTGATGCTTCCATGGACGCCTTTCTGCTCAATTGCCTAATGCGTCCTCAGTATAGCAAAGCCAGCCAATGCTATCGCTGTTCCGCCATAACCAGCCCAGAACAAAGGGCGTCAAGCAACACAATTGCGTAATGCTGTGCGGAACGGTCTTCACCGGCATCTTCCCAGCCCTCTTCGGGTAGGCGAACGGCAATGCGGCGCTGGTGGCCCTTTGTTGCCGTGAATGCCTGGCCAATGCGGTCGGGCAAGCTTTCCTCGTCAACGAAATCTACCGTGGGAACCGTGGAAGAAGGCTTTTCGTCTCCAACAAGAATCTGCACGAAGTACATGCTTTCATCGGGAGCAACCAGCAGCGAATCAGCGCTGGTAACCTTCGAGGCCGGCGTGGTGGCAAGCGCCAAGTTGGACATACGGGCAGCAACCGAACGCGTGAACTCGGAAGTACCGAACAGGCAGATGAGGTTCGATTCCAGAACCTGGGCAGCGCGGGCAAAGCCCAAGCGCGGTACTGGGCTGAAGGAATCCTTGCCCCTCCACGAATGCTGCAAGTGCATCAGGGCGCGGAACGTGAAAGCGCCGGCAATGCCGTCGTTGGGCAGGCCCATGTTCACCTGGAAACGGCGCAGAGCGTCTTCGGTGTGCACGCCGAAAATGCCGTCGCATACACCGCAGGCAAAGCCCAGAGCCGAAAGGGCTTCCTGCAGCGTGCGCACATCGGCGCCGTGGAAAAACGGAACGCGCAGAAACAGGTTACGGTCGCCCAGCTCGAACGATGCATCGACGAGCTTCGTCCAAACGGATTTGTCCACCTCTTCGCGTACTTCGATGTCGCACGCGTGGCACAACGCAGCAACGGCGGCTACCGTTGCATCGTCGAAGGTGCCTGTTACCTGATTTTCAGAGAGATATCCAGCTTTTACGAGCCTGCGCTGCACGTCTTCAACGGCAGCACCGGTGTCGTTTTTCTTAATGGGATTCATATGCTTCACTACTTAAGTCGGTCAACGAACCAATCTGCCATCGACACCAAAAGGTCGCGCATCTTCGATTCGGGCAGGATCTTCGCAAGGCGTTCTTCAGCGTTGGCGGTAAGCTTTTCCGCATAAGCACGGGCATAGTCGATGCTGCCCGCTTCGCGCATGATGGAAACCGCTTCCTCCAAAACCGCCGGATCCGTTTCCTTCGAGGAAAGGATCTCTACCAAACGGTCCCGCTTCGGGGTGTTCTGCAGCGCATGAACCACCACAAGCGTGCGCTTGCCTTCGGTGATGTCGCTGCGATAGTCTTTTTCTTTTGCTTCCTTGGTACCAACCAGGTTAAGCAGGTCATCCTGAATCTGGAAGGCAAGGCCAGTATCCAGGCCATAGGCGCGAAGGCCTTCGATCTGCTCCTCGGTGCCGCCGCCAACCATGGCGCCTACTGCCAGGGGCACTGCGCCGGAATAATGCGCGGTTTTATGCGTTGCCATAACCAGATAGTCTTCAGGCGTGATGTCGTAGCGGCCGTCACGTGCCCAACCGATATCAAGCGCCTGGCCTTCCACCGTGCTCTGCGCCATGGAAACCAGCTCGATTGCAACACGAACCTTCATGGAATCGGAAAGCAGCGGGTCGCGCATAACGATGCCGTTGACGATGGAAAGCGCCAAGTCGCCGGCATTGATAGCCAAACCCTCGCCCTGGGTAAGATGCATGCAGGGCTCGCCGCGGCGCAGGCTTGCCTCGTCGGCAATGTCGTCGTGGATAAGGGCAGCCGTGTGGAAATGCTCGATTGCCGCCGATGCGGAAAATGCCTGACGGATATCGCCGCCCACTGCCGCACATGCCGCCACGCAAATAAGCGGACGATGGCGCTTGCCGCCGTTTTCGCTGTACTTGGTAAGCGGAGTGTACAGGTACTTGTCCATATCGGGATGGCTACCCGTAGGAATGAACGTGTTGATAATGGTGCCGACCTTGCCCGCATAGCGGTTCAAGTACGACTCGAACAAAGCAGGAGAGCCAGGCTCGACAGAAGCGTCTTCCGTTTTGCAGTAAGCCTCGAAATCCTCGATGTCTTTCACGATTTGGGGATCCTGCATGTAAGGTGCGATGTCAGTCATCTTCAACGCTTTCCGCTTGACGCTTTCTATGCAACGCCTTGGCATACGCCAAGGCCAATAAACTCAGAACTGGTAGGAGCGGTGGGACTCGAACCCACAAACCCGAAGGTGGCGGATTTTAAGTCCGCTGTGTATGCCAATTCCACCACGCTCCCATGGTACCCCTAAGGGCAAGCGCTACCATCATAGCAAAAATAACCCCCAACGCACGGTTGAGGGCTGTTCACCAAAAAACTCTTTTCAAAGGGCGCATGCCCATGCTACCGTCTTGTGCTATATCCCCTGCTCATAGGCATCAAGAATCAGCCCTTGCAAAATGTCGGATTCGCTGACCGTGAAGCTTTTGCACCCAGCAGCCGCCAAAACCTCCAACAAAATGCCCAAACCGGCAACGATTACCGAAGCGCGCTCGGGCTGCAAGCCAACCACCTGCTTGCGCTCGGCCAGAGGCAGCGCGCGAAGGCGGTCGTAGAGCTCCTGCAAGGTTTCAAGCGAAACGGTAGAGCCGTCAATTTCGGAAGAGTCGTACACCTTCATCTTCTTGTGCATGGAAACCACACTGGTCGCAGTACCGGCAACGGCAACAATGCGATCGATGGCGATGCCGCTGTTGCGCGCACCCTCGAAATACGGGGCGAATTGCTCACGCGCCCAAGCTCGGGCAGCAGCGCATTCCTCTTCTGAAGGCGGATCGGAAACGTAGAAGCGCTCGGTTACACGACGGCATCCGATATTGAAGGAATGGGAACGGGCAGGCTCCTTACCGCCAACACCTATCACCACTTCCGTGGAACCGCCGCCGATGTCGGCAACCAGAAGGTTTTCCCCTTCGTAGCCGCGCGCGGCACCGCGAAACGAAAGAGCCGCTTCCCTGCTGCCCTCGATAACCGAAAGTTCCACGCCCAGCTCGCGCAGCTTTTCCACCAGCTCTGCCGAATTGCGGGCATCGCGCGAGGCGCTCGTTGCCACCGCAACAATGGGGATGGCAGGGTGCTCGTCGGTCTTGTAGCTGTTGACGATATCGACGTACTCGCCGATCTTCGCCACCACACGCCCGATGGCGTCTTCCTGCAAAATGCCCGTTTTATCTACGCCAACACCGAGGTTGGTGATAGCGCAACGGCGCTCCAGTTCAACCAGCGCGCCGTTTCGAACCTCCGCCAACAACAATCGGCACGTAACCGTGCCGATGTCGAAAGCTGCAATACGTTGTGTCTTAGTGGCCATAGCCGAAAATCACATCCAATATGCCTGAATACCACGTATCAGGGGCAGCTACGCTTCCCGCAGGGATGGAATACACACGGCTATTGGAACGGGTGCTATCGGTTGAAGAGGTGACACCCTCGACCGAAACAACATGCTCGCCGGGGCGTATCCACCCAAGCTCGGAACGGGCGTAGTCTTCGATGCCCGCATCGGTATTCAGGTAATCCACCTGGTTTTGCATCTGCGTGTTGTATTCCTGCAACGCGTCGTACTCAGCCTGAAGCTGCTGCAACTGACGCGTTTCGTTGTAGTAGTTCTGGCACGAAGGGTACAGCATCACCACGGCAAAGGCTACGGCGACGAAAGCGACAACGGTACGCGTCGCCCAAGCGGAAAGCGATCCGTTGAACGGCAGCGCGAAGGGCAGCGAAAAGCCCTTGCTGCGCTTCTTGTCTCCTTCGGCCATGGCGCGTACCGACTTGCGCTGGCTTGCCCCCATGCGCATGTCGTACACCGCAGCGCGGCTGCCCTGCTCCTGTTCCTCCATGCGGGCACGGGCGCGTTCGCGTGCGCCGATGGTGCGATCGAATTCCCTGTCGGCTTTGGCGGTACGGAATCGCTTGCGAATTTCGTTTGAGAGGCTTTCGCTTTGCTTGCGTTGAGCATGCCTGCGCGATGCCTGTTCTTCTTCGCCTTCCGGCACATCGTCGAAACGGCGGCGGCTGGAGGCTTGCTCTGCCTGGGAACGTCTGTTTCGGTAAGGGGCATCGCTTTGCGCGGCATAGCCACGACGCGCCTGCGCGCGTGCATCGGAATAGCGCCTTTCACCTGCGGAAACAGATGAAGTATACCCTCTTCCTGCTCGTGGAGCATCGCTGCGATAAGCGCGAGCGGAACGACCAGAGGGGCCCTGCTCTTGAAGGGAGCCATGCAGGTACGCATAGTTTTCTTCCGTAAAGCGGGAAGCAGAGGCGCTGCGATAAGCGCGAGCGCTGGAAACGCGTGGCGTGTTCGACCGGGGGGCATGCTGCGGAGCGCCTTCCTGGCGCTCTTTGCCAAGGGCGGCATAAGCCCTGCGGGAAGCCGATGAGGGCGCAACGGTACGCGGCAAAGAACCCTCGCGGGCTTTTACCTCGTCGAACGAAAGAATGTTCGCTTGTTGCGTCACGAAAAGAAGACCCCTTTAAGCATCGTAGTGTGATTGAGTAGTGCGAGTAATGCTTTGAAGCTCAACCACTATACCACAGCAAAATGCTTCAAAAGGAGGGTTGATTAAAAGAAAGAAAGGCTGCATAACGCAGCCTTTCCCGTAACCGTTGCGCAACAGAAAAATCCCAGTTCAGCAACGAAAATGAAACTATAGAGGTCCCTATTTGGAAACCTTGTGGAAAGCCTATTCCTCTTCCTCGAGTGCAGCGGCGATTTCCTCGGTGATATCCATGGTGTGATATACGTTCTGAAGGTCTTCGAGCTCTTCCAGACGATCGACCAGGCGCATAACCTTCTTTGCATCGGCAACGGTTACCTGGGTAGGCGTGGTGGGCTCCATGATGAACTCGGCGCCCTTAACCTCGATGCCCTGCTCTTCCAGGCCCTTCTTAACCGTCATAAGATCGGAAGGAGCGGTGTATACGATCCACTCGTCGCCGGCATCTTCGTAGTCGGAGCCGCCTGCTTCGGCAACCGCCATCATGAATTCGTCTTCGTCAACGGCGTTTTCCTTGTCGGCTACCTTCTTCTGCTCGGACTTGATAACCTTCTCTACGAGGATCTGGCCCTTCTTTTCGAACTGGAAGGCAACGGAACCGGAAGTGCCCAGGTTGCCGCCATGATGGTTGAAGGCAGCGCGAACATCGGCAGCGGTGCGGTTGCGGTTGTCGGTCAGAGCGTCGCAGTAGATGGCAACGCCGCAGGGGCCGTAACCCTCGTATACAACCGTTTCGTAGTTGGCGGCATCTTTACCGGAACCAAATGCCTTGTCGATAGCGGTCTTGATCTTGTCCTTAGGCAGAGAGTAGCTCTTCGCCTTGTCGATAGCGGCTGCCAGGGAAGCGTTGTTTTCAGGGTTCGGGTCGCCGCCTTCCTTAGCCGCAACGGTGATGTTACGGGAAAGCTTGGAGAACAGTGCGGAGCGCTTAGCGTCCTGAGCTGCCTTGCGATGCTTGGTGGTTGCCCATTTAGAATGCCCTGACATATGTATACCTTTCCGTGGGTGATAATCCGACCCGATATTTTAGCACACTTGCCAAAATGGTGCTTGACAAGCCAAATCGCCCTGCTCCTTTTCAACGTATAATCGAAGAATCCGACCCCCAGAATTCAAAGGAATCCCATGGCCCTCATCGAACTTGAAACCTTGGAAGATGCACGCCTTCAGGTGTTTTCCCGCATGACCGACTCCGAGCTGCGCGACCCAAAACAGCTGGTTGGCTTGCGCCTTGCGTGTGGAACCGAGATATCGGACGACGGGCTGTTCATCGCCGAGTCGCGCAACGTGATCGACCGTGCCATGGATGCGGGGCTCGTTCCCTTCGCCTTGCTTACCGATAGGCGCTGGGCCGAACCGAGCGCGGAGCTTTTCGAGCGCATCGAATGCGCCAACCCCGGTACTCCCCTCTTCGTGGGCACGCGCCAACAAGTGCAAGAGCTTACCGGCTACGAACGCACGCGTGGGCCCTTGGCGGCGTTTCACCGCCCCGCCCTTCCGAGCGTAGAGAGCCTGCTGGCAGGCACAACGCGCGTTGCCATCCTGGAAGATGTGACGAACTTCACCAACATCGGGGCCATCTTCCGCAGCGCCGCCGCACTGGGCATGGACGCCGTGCTAGTTACCCCCGGTTGCCACGACCCGTTCTACCGCCGCGCCAACCGTGTTTCCATGGGCACGGTGTTTCAGGTGCCCTGGACGCGCATCGGCACCGAACACGATTGGGCAGCCGAGGGCGTGCCACTGCTGAACAAGCTTGGCTTCACCGTTGCCGCACTGGCATTGGAAGACGATTCCGTAACCCTGCAAGACCCCCGTGTTTCGCAAGCGGAAAAGCTCGCCTTGGTATTGGGCACCGAGGGCGATGGCTTGGCGCCTGCGACCATCGCCAGCTGCAACTACACCGTGAAAATCCCCATGGCGCACCATGTCGACTCGCTCAACGTTGCCGCCGCCAGCGCCGTAGCCTTCTGGGAAGTGCGCGGGCAATACCTGTAATGCAGGGTATAAAGCGAGAGGACGGTTAAAACCCGTCCTCTCGCTTTCTGTTTTCTTCGGCAGAATCAACCGAGTGCCGCGGTATTAACTGAGGCTGATTCCCGAATCGTAAAACCGCGCAATAAGCAGCAACCGCTTTCCGCGAAATGCCGCTTTTGGGGCTTACACCCAGTTCTCGCGCATGTACGCCCACTTCTTGTCGCGCTCCGCTTCGATCTGGGCAATATCCTCATCGGTAAGCGCCTTGAATCGGCCTTGGTGCTTCAAATAATCATGCACTGAGGTGAATTCCTTCGGGTTGCGGTTCAGTTTGAACGCGCCGTTCTCGTATTCCGCCAAATACCACAGACCGCAATCGACGATGTCCTTCGCAACATCGATCGTCTCGTCGACACCGCAGCCCCACCCGGTCGGGCACGGAGCGATAACGTGGAGGTACTTGGTACCCTTGATGCTGGCGGCCTTTTCCACCTTGCGGATGAAATCGTTCAGATAGCCAACCGATGCCGTTGCCGCATAGGGAATGCCATGAGCCGCCACGATTTCAAACATGTTCTTCTTCTGCGTAAGACAACCACGCGTGGTGCCCGCTACCGGTGTGGTGGTGGTTTTGGCGCCGAACGGGGTAAGCGAGCTTTTCTGGATGCCCGTGTTCATGTACGCCTCGTTGTCGTAGCAGATGTAAATCACGTTGTCGTTGCGGTCGATGGTGCCGGAAAGCGCCTGCAAGCCGATATCCGCCGTGCCGCCATCGCCCGCGAAACCGACAACCGTGTATTCGCTTGGGTCTTTGCCTTGCGCCCTCAAGCCAACCTCGATACCGGAAATGACCGACGAGGTTGCCGCGAACGGCGTGATCATCGCATTGTTCGAAAAGCTCAGCTGCGGGAAGTTGAAGCCGGTTGCGCTCATGCAGCCAGCCGGAAGCGCCGCAACCGCGTTAGGACCCAGCACTTTCAAGGCATGACGGACCACCAAAGAGCCACCACAGCCAGCACATGCCTTATGCCCGAAGAAGAATTCGTCGTCGGTAATGTTCTTTGCGTTGATAGCCATTACGCAACCCCTTCCTTGCCCAGCTCATCGGCGGGAGAGTCCACGCCAAGAAACGACACACGCGGGCCGGAGTATTCCCCAACGGCAAGCTTTGCCAGGCACCGATACATTCCGTTCATCTGGGCAACGGAGATGTCGTCGCCGCCCAAGCCTCCAACGAAGTTGAGCGCCGGCACCAAAATGCCCGCTTGCTGCAAGGCAGAATTCACATTGGTGAACACCGTGCCCTCCGCACCGAACGACACGTCTTTCTCCAACACGGCAATCGCCTTAGCGCCTTCAAGCGCCTGCGCAATCTGCTTATAGGGCATGGGGCGCACATAGCGAATGCGCAGCATGCCCGCCTTCACGCCCTGGGCACGAAGGGCGTCGACCGTGCTGCGAGCCAACCCGGCAATCGATCCCAACGTTACCAGCACGATATCGGCATCGTCGCATTGGTACGCTTCAACCATTCCCGGATAGGATCGACCCATGATTTCGGCGAAGCGAGCCTCGACCTTTTCCACCACTTCGGCGGCATCTTCCATATCGTGATGAGCGTAATACTTGAAGTAGCGGTTGTATTCAGGCCCCGCCGAATACCCGATGTTCACCGGGTTTTCGAAGTCGAAGCGGTTCGTGGTTTTATACGGAGGCAGGAAGGCATCCGCCTGTTCTGCATCGGGAATATCGACCATTTCATAGGTGTGGGTAAGGGCGAAGCCATCGATGTTCACCATGAAAGGCGTCATAACGGCAGGATCCTCGGCAATCGCATAGGCCATCAGGGCCATGTCAAGCGCTTCCTGATTGGTGTCGGCATACGCCTGAATCCAGCCATGGTCGAGCAAGGCAAGCGAATCGCGCTGGTCGCCGTAGATGTTCCACGGAAGGGCCGTGGCGCGGTT
>CAJKUH010000027.1 GCA_905203045.1 uncultured Eggerthella sp. | reverse complement strand
TATTCGGTGTTGAGACTCGCGGCCGCACCCTCGAGGACATCACCAAGGGTCTGCTCGACGACTAGTCGAAACAGCAACATACTTCAGGTTTTCCTGAATCGAAGAAGGGCTCTAGGGGGAGCCCTTCTTCATATATGATGCGCCGTAGGAATACGGCGCTTTTTCGTTTGCGGTTCGCTGTTTATAATTCATTCATCGCAAAACCATGCGAAAGGGGGCTTCGTGGGAAGCAAAAAGCGATCTGCCTGGGCGAAGCAGAAAGCGGAGTTCAATGCCAGCCTTGGCGGTATGGACGATATCTTTGCCCGGGAGGATAACCGAAGAAGGCATACGAGCGCCGAAAAGGAAGCCGTCTTGCGCAAGAAAGCATGCGAGTCGAAAAACCGCTATAGCTGCAAATCGGATGCTGAGGCAGCTATCGCATCGTGTGCCGAGTGGGGTACCACCGGCCTTCATACCTATCGATGCCCCTATTGCAACGGGTGGCATCTTACCTCGAAGCCTGAACGCCACTAGTTCTGTCAGGTGCAAAAAAAGAGCTTCCATCGTTTTGATGGAAGCTCTTTCTATAACGGGTATGGGGTAAGGTTTTCTAGGCCAATGCCGATAGCAAATGCATGGTAAGCAGGGCGCAATCGCGCGCTGCCTTTGCCTCGAAGGTGGGGTAGTCGACGCTTGCCGACCCGTCGGCCTTGTCGGATATCGCACGAACGATCAAGTACGGCGTTTCCGACAAGTAGCAGGCCTGGGCAATGGCGGCGCCTTCCATTTCGCAACAACTTGCCTGGAACATGTCTACGATGCGCGCCTTTTCTGCCTCTTCACGGACGAAGCGGTCGCCCGAGGCAACGCGTCCCTCATGAACGGTGATGCCCAGCTCTTCTGCTGCCTGAATGGCCGCTTTGCGCAACACCGGTGACGCGGGGAAGGCAACGGTGTCGATGCCGGGGGTTTGCCCGGGCTTGTACCCGAGGTTCTGCACATCCATGATGTGGTTCACGGCATCGTTTGCCACTACTACGTCGCCGATGTCGATTGAAGAATCGAGCGAGCCGGCGATTCCCGTGTTTACCACGGCAGCAACGGAAAACGTGTTGATGAGCGCTTGGGCGCACAGTGAGGCATTTACCATGCCTACGCCGCATTGCACCACTACTACTGGCATGTCGTTGATGACGCCTTCGTAGAAATCCCTGCCTGAAACGGTTTCCACGGATACCGCCCCGTGCTTTTCCATTGCTTCCTTGAGCAGATCGACTTCAACTTGCATAGCGCCGATGATGCCGATACGCGCATGGGCAAATTCGCTTTGCATGAGTTCCTCCTAATCCAAAAGAGCAGGGTAGGTGGTGTGCGCTTCATCCAAGTAGGAAAGCGTGTTGGCTACGTAGCGGCGCGCCCACCATTTTGCCTGTGCCAAGTCGGAGTCGTGGTAGTTGCCGCATTCTTCGGGCTTGGCTCCAGGGATTTCCCCTTCGAAATCGCGGGCGAACTCGAACAGGCGCGTCACCAGGCCGGCAACGTCGCATGGTTCGCAGGCGCCGAATACCACCAGGTAAAACCCGGTTCGGCAGCCCATAGGACCGAAGTAGATAACACGGTCCTTCCATTCTTCGTCGTTGCGTAGAAAGGTGGCGCCAAGGTGCTCGAGGGCGTGTACGGCCGCCGTGTCCATTACGGGCTCGCGATTCGGCGCGGTCATGCGCAGGTCGAACGTGGTGGTGATGCACCCCGTTGCCTCATCGGCATCGCTGCGAGACACGTACACACCGGGTTCGAGCACCGTGTGATCTACCGAGAAACTTGCAATTCGTTCCATAAATGCTCCTTATATGCTTTACGCGTTGCGTTGTATAGCCAACAGCTCTTCAAGATCGCCGATGCGCTCGATCAGGTCTTCGCCTTCATCGGTTTCTGCTACCAGGACAGCGTGATCTGCTTGGTAGATGGGGCGGAAGGCGCTTTCCAAGTCAGCATGGGCGTCAATTGCAGTTTGGGTGCCGACGAACGGCTGGTGGGTGGCGAGGGTTACGCCCTCTTCGTTGGAGATAAGCGTGAAGCCCGCAATGCCGGTGCTTTTGCGGTAGGCCGCCGACATGCCGCCGTCGATGACCACTACCTTGCCATTGCACTTCACCGGGTCTTCGCCGTCCTTCACCTTCACGGGAACGTGCCCACAGACAATACGGGCGTTTTCGGCGTCCATGCCGAAGTCCCCGAAGATGCCGTTTACCACCGATTCGTCTTCGTAGAGTTGGTAGAAGGCGTTCTTCGCTTCCTTACGGGCCTCTTTCTCGGCGATAAGGTACAGCTCGAAGGTTGCCATCTTGCTCTTTGCGAAAAGGGGGGAACCTACGCCCAGCCACAGGTACCATAACAGATCGGCACCTTTTTTCTGCGTTTCAGGGTCGTCGTCGGTAAATGCTGCGCGCACGTAATGGTCTACCGCGTCGAAGAGCGCACGCCCTTTCAGCGTTTCGCCGTAAAGGTTGGTTTCACGCAAACTGCCGTCGCTGTTCAGGGGAACGCAGGCGTGGAACATGAGCGTGTTGTTCTGAATTCTGTACAGGCTGCCTTTCTCCAAGAACAAGGCCATGTGACGTTGAAGCTTCTCGCAGCCGACGAAGGCCTCAACCAGGCTCTGCATCACGGATTCCTCTTCATCGGTCAAGCGATACGGGTCGCTCCAGTCGACGGTGGGGAACACCGTGTCGGTAAGGGCGTACTCGGTCCCGTCGACCACAACCGTGTTCGTTTCACGGTTGATGCGGTGCAGCAGCTTGCGATCTTCCAGCTCGAAGGAGGGGTTCTCGTCGATCAGCTGCGCTTCGACCTTGAACTGGATGATTGCCATGGCCTTCTGGATCTTGACGTTCAGGTCGTATTCCTCGGGAGTAAGGCCCGGATCGCCCTTCAGCTTGAAGGCAACGCAAGGGTCGTCCATATACGCCTTCGCAGCGAAGTTCGCCAGCGGAAGGATGTTGATGCCGTAGGCATCGCTCAGGATGGAAAGGTTGCCGTAGCGTGCGCAGTTTCGCACCACATGCGCAATGCAGCCGCGCTGGCCCAAGGCTGCGCCCATCCACACCACATCGTGATTGCCCCATTGGATGTCGATGGCGGGATGCTCGGCGATTTCGTCCATGATCAAATCGGGGTTGGGGCCACGGTCGTACACGTCGCCCACAACGTGAACCTGCGCCACGGTGAGTCCTTGTGCCGTAAGGGCAAGGGCCCAGGCAAGGTCTTGCGCCGTTACCGTATCGAAGGCAGCGTCAAGGAGCAATTCCAGACGCGTTTCGTCGTTGCAGGCGGCAATCAGCTTTTCCACGATGGGGCCGTACGGCTCGGGGCATGCATCGAATACTTCCTCGGTGGGATGGTCCTTTGCCAGCAATGCACACAATTCGGACAGGTGGGCCAGCGCCGTGCGCAGCTCGTCATCGTCAAGCGACTCGGCTGCCTCTTCGGGGTAATACGCAAGGGTTGCCAGCGTGGCGCGTTCTTCCTCGCTCAAGGATTCCGCGAACAGTGAGTCGATGCGCTTGCGCAGAAGCCCGCTTCCGTTTTTTAGGATGTGGGAGAATTCCTCGTATTCGCCGTGCACATCGGAAATGAACAGCTCGGCTGGCTTCGGGAAGCCCAGCTCTTCGCGCTCGGCAATGATTTCCATGGCCGTTTCCTCGGGCGTGGGGAACAGCTGAGAAAGGAGCCCCAGGTAACGCTCTTGTGCGTGTGCCATCAGATACCTCCTAAGGGGTTTGGTTCGTTGCTCCTATTCTACTTATTAATGAAGGGCGATGAGTGCGGCAGAGCAGGTGCGTTTTCAGCGTGTTTCCTTCTGTACGCCATGAAATTCCTTTTTATGTGGGGAAACAGAATATGAACGTGTTCGCATTTGCCGACCTGAGGCGCTACACTGGCTGTAAAGCCAAATTGCAAGGAGAGGGGCATATCATGGCTGTTAATCGTTTTGTTCTGAACAACATCTCGTATCACGGTTCGGGCGCAATCAAGGAAATTCCCGGCGAGATTCAGCGCAGGGGGTTCAAGAAGGCATTTGTGTGCTCTGACCCCGACTTGGTGGGCTTTGGGGTAACCGCCAAGGTGACCGACGAACTTGATGCGGCGGGCATCGCCTGGTCGCTTTACGACGAGATCAAGCCGAATCCCACCATCCAGAACGTGAAGGACGGTGTTACGGCATTCAAGGAATCGGGCGCCGACATGATCGTTGCCATTGGCGGCGGGTCTTCGATGGATACGGCCAAGGGCATCGGCATCATCGTCGAGAACCCCGAATTTGCCGATGTGGTTTCGCTTGAAGGCGTCGCCGATACCAAGAACCATGCAACGTTCACCATCGCGGTTCCCACCACGGCGGGCACGGCGGCCGAAGTAACCATCAACTATGTGGTTACCGACCCGGAAAAGGTACGTAAGTTCGTGTGCGTTGATGTGAACGACATTCCCGATGTTGCGGTGGTCGACCCCGACATGATGGCCTCGATGCCGGCGGGGCTTACCGCGGCAACCGGCATGGACGCCCTGACCCATGCCATCGAAGGTTACACCACCAAGGGCGCTTGGGAACTTTCCGACATGTTCCACTTGAAGGCCATCGAGATCATCTCGAAGCACTTGCGCGATTCGGTTGCCGAAGCTAAAAGCGGCAAGCCCGGTTCGGGACGCGAGGGCATGGCCTTGGGCCAGTACATCGCCGGCATGGGCTTTTCGAATGTCGGCTTGGGCGTCGACCATGCCATGGCGCATACGCTTTCCGCCCACTACGACACGCCTCATGGCGTTGCGTGCGCGATGCTTCTGCCCATTGCCATGGAATTCAACAAGCCGGTGGTAACGCAGCGTTTGGCCGATGTTGCGGTGGCCATGGGCGTTGACACGGCAGGCATGAGCACCGAAGAGGCGGCAGACGCTGCCATCGCCGCCGTGCGCACGCTTTCTGCCGATGTTGAGATCCCGAAGACCTGCAAGAGCTTGGTGGAAGAAGACTTGGAGCAGTTGGCAACCGATGCCATGGCCGATGCATGCTTCCCGGGCAATCCGCGTGATGCTACGCATGAAGAGGTTGTGGCGCTGTTCCGCAAGATCATGGCGTAATTCGCTTCACCTTTGAGCGTTTCTGCCCCTGGGCTTTGCCCGGGGGCTTTTATGTTCGGGAGCAACTTCGTGCTGACCTGGGAAATGTTTCCGCTTTGTTGCGTGCGTGGGCATGCAGGCCCGTTTGTTTCGGCAAGGTAACGCATGTGATTCTTCGATGTTTCGAGGCTTTTCCGTCATCGTTAACAAACGTGTGCCTCACTTTCTGAACACGTTCCGAGTGCAAAGATCGAGTTGTCGAAAATGTGCTCGTTAGCGAAAAGGTTTAGGAGGTACGCACAATGCTTGACACAGGAGCAACCGCATTCATGCTGGTAAGCGCGATGCTGGTATTTCTTATGACTCCGGGCGTTGCATTTTTTTACGGCGGACTTGCGCGTCGTAAAAACGTCGTCAACACCATGTTCATGTCGTTCGTGATCATCGGAGTGGTGGCAATCGTTTGGATCTTGGTAGGGTGGAGCTTGGCCTATGGTGGTGATGGCTCTAACCCCTTCATCGGCGGCTTCGACCAGTTGGGCTGCTTCGGTGCAGTAAGCGAGATGCTTGCCGAGGCAACCGACCCCGGCGATGCGACCTATCCCCATATGGTCGACATTGCCTTCCAGGCTGCATTCGCTTGCATCACGGCCGCAATCGTCGGCGGCGCCCTTGCCGGACGCATGAAGTTCGGTGCGTTCATCGCCTTCATTACCGTTTGGATCGTTGTTATCTACGCGCCTTTGGCCCACATGGTATGGGGCGGTGACGGTAGCTTCATCGGCGACCAGATCGGTGCACTCGACTTCGCCGGCGGCGACGTTGTGCACATCAGCTCCGGCCTTACCGGTTTGGTGCTGTGCCTGCTTCTGGGCAAGCGCCGCATCTTCGGTGCGGTAAACCATCGCCCGCACAACGTTCCCTTCGTAGTGCTCGGTGCAACCCTTCTGTGGTTCGGTTGGTTCGGCTTCAACGGCGGTTCCGCATTCGCTTCCGACGGCATTGCCGCCCTGGCGCTGCTGAACACCTTCGTGGCCTCCGGCGCCGCCATGATCTCGTGGATGATCGTTGAGACCATCAAGACGGGCAAGCCCACCTTGGTAGGTGCGGCAACCGGCCTGGTAGCGGGCTTGGTCGTTATCACCCCTGCAGCTGGCTTCGTAGAGCCGTGGGCCGCAATCGTCATGGGCCTTATCGTTTCGCCTATCTGCTACTTCGCCATTTCCTTCTGCAAGGCGAAGATCGGCTACGACGACGCCCTTGACGCCTTCGGTTGCCACTGCGTCGGCGGCATCGTCGGCGGCATCCTTACCGGCATCTTCTGCGTCCCCGAGCTTTCGTGGACCGATTTCGGCGGCCTCATCTACACCGGCGACCCGACGCTTCTGGGCGCTCAGTGCTTGGGCATCCTGGTTACTGTGGTATTCGTTGCCGTCGGCTCGCTTATCATCGGCCTTATCGTGAAGGCGATCTTCGGTGGCCTGCGCGTCACCAAGGAACAGGAGGCAGCTGGCATGGACATGGCTGCCCACAGTGAATCTGCTTACCCCGCATTCATCGGCTTGGACTAACAGGAAGGAAGTGTTTGATCAATGAAGCGCATTGCAGCAGTGGTTCGTCCCGAAAAGCTTGAGCCTTTGAAGGAAGCCCTTTTTCAGGCGAAGATTTCCGGCATGACCATCTATCAAGTGCACGGCTGCGGCAACCAGCATGGCTGGAAAGAGTATTTCCGCGGCAGCGAAGTGTTCCTGAACATGATTCCCAAGGTCAAGTTCGAGATCATCGTCGAGGATTCCCGCGTCGATGAGATTGTGGACGTGATCGTAGACGTTGCCCGTACCGGAGAAGTAGGAGACGGCAAGATCTTCATCTCCGATATCGAAAGCGTCATCCGCGTCCGCACTGGAGAAAAAGACGAAGCAGCGGTTTAACCTCTCCTGCAAAGGAAACTCAACACCTCTCACACGCTGCTAAGTCATAGAGGATGGGCCCTGGCCACAACAGGCTGGGGCCCTTCTGCTTTTCATGCGGCATGTGAGGCGTTGCGCGTGGTGATGAATGGTTTACGCGCGCTTTCATTCGTTATCGTTAAGTTACGTTGAACTGCATGATGATCGGTACCGTTCACCGAAAAATGCGCTATAGTTCTATCGATGCAAGTACAGACATAAGAAAGGATCGCAAGATGACTCGCAAGATCGCTATCTTCGATACAACCTTGCGCGACGGTGAGCAGTCGCCGGGCGCGTCCATGAACTCCGAGGAGAAACTGGTTATCACGCGTCAGCTACTGCGCCTGAATGTCGATGTTATCGAGGCGGGCTTTCCTGTGTCTTCCCCTGGTGACTTCAAGTCGGTTCAGCAGATCGCCGCTGAGGTAGGGGACCGCGCCGTCGTATGCGCCCTGTCCCGTGCCGTTGAAAAGGACATCGATTCCGCTGCTCGCGCTCTGGCCGAGTGCAAGCGCCCCCGTATCCACACGGGCATCGGCGTTTCCCACAGCCACATCTACGAAAAGCTGCGCACCACGCCCGAAAAGATCATCGAGCGCTCTATCAACGCCGTTAAGTACGCCAAGAAGTACGTCGAAGACGTTGAGTTCTACGCAGAGGACGCAGGTCGTGCCGACTACGAGTTCCTGGCAAAGGTTGTAGAGGCAGCAATTTCCGCTGGCGCTACGGTAATCAACATCCCCGACACCACCGGCTACTCTCTGCCTGACGAATTCGGCCGTCGCATCAAGTTCCTGATGGAAAACGTTTCCAACATGGACAAGGCAACGCTTTCCGTTCACTGCCACAACGACCTTGGCATGGCTACCGCCCTTTCGCTCGCTGGTATCGAAAACGGCGCTGGTCAGATCGAATGCACCATCAACGGCTTGGGCGAGCGCGCTGGCAACACCGCTATGGAAGAAGTTGTCATGGGCATCAAGATGCACGGCAAGGAGCTTAACGCCCATACCGACATCAACACCCGTGAATTCGTGCGCGCTTCCCGTCTGGTTTCCTCCATCACGGGCTTCATCGTTCAGCCGAACAAGGCAATCGTCGGCGCAAACGCCTTTGCGCATTCCTCTGGCATTCACCAGGACGGCGTTATCAAGGCACGCGATACCTACGAGATCATCGATCCTCGCGAGGTAGGCGCTGGCCAGAGCTCCATCATCCTTTCCGCTCGTTCCGGCCGTGCTGCCCTTCGCCATCGTGTTGAGGCACTGGGATATCACATCGAGGGTCAGGCATTCGAGGATCTGTACAACGCATTCCTCGACTTGGCCGACAAGAAGAAGGAAGTCTACGACGAGGACCTGGAATCCCTTCTGGGCGAACAGGGCCGCAACCAGGTTGCCCACTACACCCTGAAGTCCGTTCAGATTTCCTGCGGCAAGCCCCTTACGCCTACCGCTACCATCACCCTTACCGATTCCGAGGGTCGCGACTTCGTTGCCTGCTCGGTGGGCACGGGTCCTGTTGACGCTCTGTACAAGGCAGTCAACGAAATCGTTGACATCGAAAACGAGCTTTCCGAGTTCGCTGTTCAGAGTGTTACCCGCGGCATCGATGCCCTGGGCGAGGTTACCATTCGCGTTACCGCAGCAGATGGCGAGGTGTTCACGGGCCGCGGTGCAGACGGCGATATCATCGTTTCCTCTGCGAAGGCTTATATCAATGCGCTCAATCGCCTGATCTCCCACAAGCAGGAAAAGGCAAAATAATTTGTATTGCCTCGATTGCGGGACAAAAATCAAAGATGGCGAGCTGCAGTGTCCTCACTGCGGCTCGCTTGTCGTTGATATGAAAGCGCGTATTGCTGCCGCGGAAGAAAAAATCGTATATACCGATGCGGTGTCGCCTTCGCAAACCTCGAAGCTGCCGTTGGTTTCGGAGCGCTCTTATCAAGACGTGTTCGGCAATCCCCTTGATCCGAGCAACGAGGTGGATGCATCGAACCTCACGCGCTCGGCGGACGACCTCAATGCCATTCCGACCATTGGTGATGAAGACCCTTTCATCACCAAGCCGATGCAGCGCATCGTGGCCGATGGCGGGCAGGTGGTTGCCGACGTCGACCGTCACCCGAAGACGTATCGTCAGGATCCCAAGCGTCGAAAGGCGCCTGTTGGCGTCATTATCACCATTATTGTTGTGATAATTGCCTTGGCGTGCGTTTGGAACTACGCTCCCGAAATCCAGGAAACGGTTCAAGGGCTTGTTTCTTCTCAGACGAAGACCAGCGTTCCTACGGCGCAGACGGACGGGCAGCAAAACGCTGAACCGGTGCAGGACACCTACACCGAAACTGATTTCCTCGCTGATTTGACGGGCGCTTATCAAGACTTGGCTTCGTGGCGTACCGATGTCGACAAGGAAGTCGAGGGTCTGGAAGGGTATTACCGTGTTTCCAGCAGCCAGACGCGTTCTAACTACGCCGATAGCTGCAAGAATCTGATCGACACGCTTACCAAATCGCGTTCCGAGTTGGCGGCTTCGTGCGAAAAGGCTGGCCTCGACTCGCAGAATGCAACGTATGCGAAGTATCAGAAGATCGACAAGCTCTATGGATATCTGCTTGACCGACTTGATGCGGTATACAAATGCTGGCAAGTAAGCTTAAGCTACGACAACCCCAAGAGCCATGATTCCGAGATCCTGGCTCCCCTTAAAAGCGATTTGAAGGGCGGCAACTCGGTTTCCGAGTCTTCGTTCGATACGTTGTATCCGTCGGCAGACCCAACGAAATAACGTACTTTCCAGGGCGTCATCTCCTTAAACCGTAAAGGGGGTGGCGTCCTTTTCGTTTCTGTGATATAAAAATGTACGCATGTGAAAACATGATTGCTTTCGATGTTTGGAGGAAGTGGGTTTGTGCCCGCTTCTTTTGTTTGTTCGGGGTTTTGAAGGAGGGATGCACGTGTTAAGCGCAAAGGAGCGCAAGCTGCTCGAGGCTTTAGAGCCCAAGGCGGCAGCCCATAACGTAGAGATCGTCACCGTTGAGGTGGTCGGGTCTCGCAAGGCTCCCACGATTCGCGTTTACCTTGATTGCGAAGGGGGCATCGGCTTCGATGAGCTGGCTGCCTCGCAGAAATGGGTGAACGAGCTTATGGACGAGCTTGACCCGTTCCCGGGTGCTTACACGCTCGAGGTTTCTTCGCCCGGTATCGATCGTCCCCTTCGGACGCCCGAGCATTTTAACCGCTTTGCCGGCGAAAAGGTGCAGATTATGCTCACGCAGCCGCACCAGGGCAGGGCAAAGTGGACGGGCAAGCTATGCGGCATGCGCGACGACGACGTGTTGGTCGAAGTCGACGGCATCGAGGAAGCTTTGCCCTATGCGCATATCAAAAAGGCGCATGTTATCGGCACTATTGATTTCAGCGGGTAGAAAGGACCTTTTACCATGGCAGCATCTGAATTGATCGAAGCCTTGCAGGCTTTGGCCCATGAACGCAAGATCGACGAATTCTATCTTATCGAGCGCTTGGAAGCGTCCTTGGCAAAGAGCTATCAGCATATTCTTGACCTTGAATACGATGCTCGCGTTACCATCGACCGCAACACGGGCAAGATCTACGTTTACGAGCTTGTTCCAGTCGGCGAGCCCGACGAGGAAACCGGCGAGTACACCGAGTTCGAGGAACGCGACGTAACTCCCGACGACGTAAGCCGCATCGCCGCCCTTAACGCCAAGAACGTTATCGGCTCCATTGTGCGCGATGCCGGTCGCCAGTCCATTTACGAGGAGTTCTCCAGCCGTGTCGGCGATTTGGTAACGGGTACCGTTCTGCAGGGAACGCCTGACTTCACCATCATCAAGATCCGCGATGGCGTTGAGGCCGAGCTTCCCCATTACGACTTGAAGCGCTATCCCGATGAGCGCAACGAGCGTCCTCGCAACGAGCATTACCGTCACAACCAGCGTATTAAGACGCTTATCGTCGAAGTTCGCGACCCCAGCTCCGATCTTCCCAAGATGCGCGGCGAGCATACGCGTCCTTCCATCGTGGTTTCGCGTACCCATCCCGACTTGATCCGCCGCCTCTTCGAGATCGAGGTTCCCGAGATTTACGACGGTCTGGTGGAAATCAAGTCTATCGCCCGTGAGCCCGGCGAGCGTTCCAAGGTTGCCGTTGCGTCCCGCGAGCCCAACCTCGATCCGGTAGGCGCTTGCGTTGGCCCGAAGGGTTCCCGTGTGCGCATGGTCGTTGAAGGTTTGCGCAACGAACGCGTTGACGTAATCCAGTGGAACGAGGACCCGGCGGTTTACGTTGCCAACGCTCTTTCGCCTGCTCGCGTTACGCGTGTCGACATCGACGAGGAAAACAATTACGCTACAGTTATCGTGCCTGACGATCAGCTTTCGCTTGCCATCGGCAAGGAAGGCCAGAACGCCCGTCTTGCCGCACGCCTTACCGGCTGGCATATCGATATCAAGTCCGCTTCCTTCGCTGGTGAGCCGCTTGTTGCAGATACGTCCCTGATCGATGAGCCTCTTGAAGAGGAATCCGAGGACGGCTTGTGTGCATACGAGGCCGAAGACGGCACCCGTTGCCGCAACCATGCACGTCCGGGATATCGCTATTGCGGCATCCACGCAGACCTGGAGGAAGGGGAGTAGCTTGGCTAACGTGGCCGGAAAGACACGCCAGCGTACCTGCATTGTGTGCAGGGAAAGCAATGCGAAGAGCGACCTTCTTCGCATTGTCCGCACGCCTGAAGGCGCGCTCGTCTTCGACCCCACGGGTCGCATGAACGGTCGCGGCGCCTACGTGTGCAGCGTTGCCTGCCTCGAAAAGGCCATGAAAACCAAGCGCCTCGATTCGGCGCTAAGAACGAAGTTGACAGAAGAAGATTGCGAGCGTATCGCCCAACAGCTGCGTGAGGCGCTCTCGAACGAGGATAAGTAGACGAGGAGACCATATGCCTGGCATGCGTGTACATGAATTGGCTAAGGAATTTGATATGACCAGCAAGGAGCTGCTCGATCGCTTGGCGGAGATGAAGATCCCCGCCAAGAGTCATGCCAGCATTCTCCAGGACGCCTATGTGCAGAAGGTTCGCAAGAACCTTGAGCCTGAGATCAAGCAGCGTGCGGGCAAGCTCGAAGATGAGGAAGCCAAGAAGCTTGCTCAGGAAAAGGCTAAGGAAGCCGAGCGCAAGGCCGAGGAAAAGGCCGAGCGTCGTGCTGCCGTGGAAAAGGAACGCGAGTCGCGCGAGGCAGAGCGTGCCCGCCGTGAGGCCAAGTCCCATAAGGCAGAGGGCGACACCCATGCAAAGCGCAAGATCTCCTCTTCTCCGTTCGAGAGTCTGGCATCCCAGATCGAGCGCGAACGTCAGCGCGTAGAGCGCGAGGCCGCTGAGGCTCGTGAGCGCGCCGCTGCAGCTGCGCGTGCCGCCGAGGTGGCCAAGAAGCAGGCTGTCGAGGAAGCGCTGCACAACCGCAACAACCGCAAGCACGGCAAGACTGCGGCACCTGCCAAGAAGCATGCGCCTAAGGCGGCTCCGGTTTCCTCGGGCTCCAACTTCTCTTCGCTGCTCGATCAGATCAACAACGAGCGCGAGCGTCTTCAGCATCAGAAGCAGGAAGCCGCCCAGGCGAAGAAGAACAACCGCGACAACAACCGCAAGGGCAAGAAGAACCATCGCAAGGGCTTTGAGCCTTCCGTGCCCGAGCTCGAGATGAACAATACCGAGGCTCCCGCGGAAGATCGTTACGCCCAGATGGCCGTTCAGGCTGAAAAGCTTCAGCGTGACAAGGTTCTGGCAGAAGCCCGTGCTGCTGTAGAGGCGGCAAGCCACAATGGCCAGGGCCGTCGTAAGAAGCGCAAGGAAAAGCGCGAGGCCGAAGCTCGCGAGCGCGCCGAGCAGGAGGCATTGGAAAAGGGCTTGGATCCTTCGCTGGTTCTCGACGATTCCGTTGTCGAGATTCCGCAGGGCTCCACGGTTGCCCAGTTCGCAGAGCTGGTTGAGGCTTCCCCGAACGACGTCATCAAGCGTCTGTTCCTGTTGGGCTCGCCCCTTACCCTTACCCAGACCATGAGCGATGACTTGATCGAGCTCATCGCCGACGATATGGGCCGCAAGGTTCGCGTTGTTTCTCCTGAGGAAGAATTCGCGGTTGTGTACCACGATTCCGAGGAAGACCTTAAGCCTCGTCCGCCTATCGTTACCGTTATGGGCCATGTCGACCACGGCAAGACTTCGTTGCTCGATGCCATCCGTCAGACCGGCGTTGCCCAGAGCGAGGCCGGCGGCATTACCCAGCACATCGGTGCGTCGGTGGTTAACATCAACGGTCGTCAGATCACCTTCATCGATACCCCTGGCCATGAGGCATTTACCGCAATGCGTGCCCGTGGTGCCCAGGTAACCGACGTTATCGTTTTGGTTGTCGCCGCAGACGACGGCGTAATGCCCCAGACGGTTGAGGCGATCAACCACGCTAAGGCGGCAGACGTGCCTATCGTCGTTGCCGTCAACAAGATCGATAAGCCCGGTGCTACGCCCGAGCGTGTTCGCCAGGAGCTCACCGAATACGGCATCATCCCTGAAGAGTGGGGCGGCCAGAACATGTTCGTCGATATCTCGGCTAAGAAGCGCCTGCATATCGACGACCTTCTGGAAACCATCCTGCTTCAGGCTGACGTGCTCGAGCTCAAGGCTAACCCCGATGCTCCTGCATCCGGCTTCGTTATCGAGGCAAACCTCGACAAGGGCCGTGGTCCGGTTGCCACGATGCTCATCAACCGCGGTACGCTGCATCCTGGCGATGTGGTGGTTGCGGGCACTTCCTACGGCAAGGTTCGTGCCCTGATCGACCCGCGCGGCAACCATGTTGATTCCGCCAAGCCTGCAGACCCGGTAGAGATTCTTGGCCTGAACTCCGTTCCCACCGCTGGTGACGAATTCCGCGTGTTCGATGACGAGCGCGATGCCCGCCGTTTGGCTGAAGAGCGTGCGCTGCGTGCCCGTTTGGCCAAGCAGGAGGCTCGTTCGCACATGAACCTCGATGACCTGTTCTCGCGCATCGAAGAGGGCAAGACCACTGATCTGAACTTGGTTGTCAAGGCCGACGTCCAGGGCTCCATCGAGGCACTGCGCGATGCGTTCTCGAAGATGGACCAGTCCGAGGTCAAGATCAACATCATCCATGCTGCCGTTGGCGGCATCACCGAAACCGACGTTACGTTGGCTGCGGCATCTGATGCAATCATCATCGGCTTCAACGTTCGCCCGACCGGCAAGACCCGCGAGGTTGCTGAACGCGAAAAGGTCGATATCAGGTTGTATCGCGTTATCTACCAGGCAATCGAGGACATCAATGCTGCACGCGTTGGCCTTCTTTCGCCCGATATCGTTGAGAAGGACACCGGCATCGCCGAGGTTCGCGACACCTTCAAGGTTCCGAAGGCTGGCACCATCGCCGGTTGCTACATCACCGAAGGCGAGCTCAACCGTGACGACAAGGTACGCATCGTACGTGACGGCACCGTTATCTACGAGGGCAACATCGGAAGCCTGCGCCGCTTCAAGGACGATGTTAAGAGCGTTGCTCGCGGCTACGAGTGCGGCATCGGCATCGAAGGCTACCAGGACATCAAGGTCGGCGACACCATCGAAGGTTATCGTACGGTAGAAGTTGAAAGGACCGAATAATGAAACAAGGTTCTTCCAGCCGTAAGGTCAACGAGCAGGCTCGCGAGGTAATCGCGAGCATCCTGCTCTTCGATATCAGTGATCCTCGTTTGAACATGGTTACCATCACTTCTTGCGAGGTGAGCTTCGACAGAAGCGTTGCCAACGTGTACTACACCACGGAACCTTCGCGCTATATCGAGGTTGCCTCTGCCTTCCAGGCAGCAGGTGGCAGGATTCGGTCCCTTATGGCCAAGAAGCTTTCCTGGCGTGTAGCGCCTGAGCTTCGTTTTATGCTTGATTCAAGCGTTGACGAAGCTGAACGCATTGCGAATGCTTTGGCTCGCGATGCAGCAAGGAACTCATCAAGCGAAGAGGAATAAGTGCCTACCCCTCAGACGAATACCACGCTGTCCGAAATCGCCGAGCGCCTCAGTGCGCTCGACGATTTTGTGATATGCGGTCATGTTAATCCCGATGGCGACTGCCTCGGTTCCCAACTTGCCCTGTGCCATGCTCTGCGAGCTTTGGGGAAGAATGCCCATTGCGTGCTTGCGAAGCCCGACCCGATAGAACAGAACTTGCTGTTTCTTCCTGGAGTCGAAGAGATGGTCGCTGGATGCGACTATCATGGCCCCGCATCGGTTTTCGTTGCGGTCGATGTTCCTACGGTTGAGCGCATTGGTACTGCAGTGCCGCTTCAAGCTGCGGCTTCGGTGCGTTTCACCATCGACCACCATGCAGCGGATGTTTCGATGGCCGACTACAACTACGTTGATGCCGACTCGCCTTCTGCAAGCATGCTGGTGTGGCAGGTATGCAAATACCTGGGGGCCGTAACACCTGAAGTTGCTCAATGCGCCTTAACGGGCTTGGTAACGGATACGGGAAGGTTCTCGTATCAGAACACCAATGCCCAAGCGTTTTCCTGCGCTGCCGAGATGATGGAAGCGGGAGCCGACCCGGTTCAGATCAACCGCGAGTTCTTCCAGAATCGCTCGCTTGCCAGTATGGAGCTTGAAAGCATCGTTTTAGAGCGTATGAAGTTCGAACGCGATGGGGCGTTCGTGTATTCATACCTTGACCAGGCCGATTTCGAGGCCTGCAACGCCATCAAAGCCGATGCTGAAGCGCTCATCGATACGTTGCGCTGTATCCATGGCGTTAGGGTTGCGCTCATCTTGAAGCAAACCGTTGCCGGAGAGGTACGAAGCAGCCTTCGTGCCAAAGATGAGAACACCGATGTTGCCTCTGTTGCGCGCGTATTTGGCGGTGGCGGTCACAAAGCTGCTGCAGGGCTTACGTTCAAGGGAACGCTTTCCGAGGCGCTTCGGGCTGTTCCCGCTGAAGTTCTGAAGCAGTGCTTTTGTGCAAAGGGAAAAGAGGCGCTTGATGGCTAAGCGCGGCGAATCGGGCCTGAGCAGGCTCGTTGCGGTGAACAAGCCGGTTGGTATGTCTTCCCATGATGTGGTGAATCGCTGCAGGAAGATTTTCGGCGAGCGTCGTGTTGGCCATACGGGCACACTTGACCCTTTGGCTTCAGGGGTATTGGTCATATGCGTCGGCCCAGCAACCCGTCTTGATGCGTACATGGTTGGCCACGGCAAGCGCTATCGCATGGGCGTCCGCTTCGGCATCGGCACCGAAACCGATGATTCCGAAGGCGCCGTTACCAAGCAATGTCCTATCCCTTCCGAAGTGTACGAAGGGGAATATGCTCGCACGTACGTTGAGGGTATGGTGGGCAAGGGCACCCAGATCCCGCCCGTGTACTCCGCCATCAAGGTGAATGGTCGGAAGTCCTACGATGCGGCTCGCAAGGGAACGGTCATCAACCTGGAGCCCCGTGAGTTCGAGATATACGATGCCAAGTTCGTCGAGCTTCGCGAATTTACCGACGAAGAGGGCAGAAGCGCCGTCGAGTGGATTGTGGAAATGAGCGTTTCGAAGGGCACCTACATGCGTGCCATTGCGCGCGACATGGGCCGCAATCTCAATACCGCTGCGCACGTAAGCTCGCTTGAGCGCACCATTTCCGGCACGGTGGTGTTAGAGGAATGCGCAACGCTCGAAATGTTGGAAGAAGATCCGAACTGCGGCACCATCGACCCTCTTCGTGCTTTGGGCGTTCGTTATGCGTTCATTCGTGAAGAAGCCGAAAAGGTTGCAAATGGGTCTCCGCTGCCGGAATCGTGCGTTTCCCTTAACGAGCCTATTTCGATCGATGTCTTCGCGCCGTGTTACTGCACAACCAGCGTGTTTGCATCGTCGACGCCTCCTGAAGATGGGGAAGTGGTGGGCATTGTCGTGCGGAACCACTTGAAAGCGTTGTATGAATATCATGAGTCCGAGCATCGCTATCGTTCGCGATGCGTGTTTCCGATAGGTGTTGAACGTGGTACAGCTTTATAGGGTCGACGAATCGTTCGATCACACATTGTTTGAAAACTCTTCGTGCGCATTTGGTGTGTTCGATGGCGTGCACATGGGCCATCGTTATCTGCTTTCCTGCGCTCAGGAAACGGCGAAGGAAACCGGTGGGCAGTCCATTGCGCTCACCTTCGACATCGATCCCGATGAGATTTTCCACCCCGATCGTCTTCGCAAGCTCTTGAGCAACGAGCGCCGCCTGCAAATGCTCTGCGAAAGTGGGGTGGATGCCGTTGTTGCGCTGCACTTCACCCGCGAGTTCGCCAGCCTTACGCCAGAGGCGTTCTTGAGGGAAACGTTCAACGGCCATGCGCCTGCGCACTTGCATGTGGGCCTTGACTTCCACTTCGGTTCCAGGGCGGCAGGCTCTGTTGCCGATTTGGGCGAATGGGGCGCGCTTACCGGTACGCACATCGATGCCCATAACCTGAAAAGCACCGATGGTGCCCCAATTACCGCAACGCGCATTCGCAAGTTGCTGGGCAAGCACGATTTAGTCGAGGCGACCAAGCTTCTGGGACGTCGGTTCTCGCTGGTGGAAAAGGTTCGTCCCGGTCGTGGCGAGGGTGCTGACATGGGCTTTTCCACCGCCAACCTCTACATCGAACCCGAACGTCGTGTTTTGGGCGAAGGCGTGTACGCTGCTTACGCGATTGTTGACGGCCAGCGTTATCGTGCGGCGGTTTCGATGGGCGTTTCACCGGTGTTCAAGGACGAGACCGACGCAACGTGCGAAGTGCATATCCTTGATTTCAACAAGGATATCTATGGCGAGTACATCGAGGTCGAGTTCGTTGAGTTCCTACGCCCGATGATCAAGTTCGATTCCACCGAGGAGCTTATCCGTACGGTAATGGGCAATATCGAGTATTGCCGCAAGCTTCCTTTGTAACGAGCGGCAACAAGTAAGGTTTGACGTCATCGAGCAGGCTTTGGCTTGCTCGATGTTTTTAGCTATGCGGGTCTGAAGAAAGGCGGGTGAGCACCATTTTCTCCGATGAGGACATACGTAAAGTACGCGAGGCCAACGATTTGGTGGAGCTTTTCGCTGAACGCTCGGTTATGCGCCAGCGCGGCAAGGACTTCTGGTGCTGCTGTCCGTTCCATCAGGAAAAAACGCCTTCCTGCAAAGTTGATTCCGTGTCGCAAACCTGGCATTGCTTCGGCTGCGGCGAAGGCGGCGATATCATCTCGTATGTTCGCAAGCTCGATGACGTCGATTTCGTCGATGCGGTGCGCTTCCTTGCCCGTCGAGCCAATATTGAACTTACCGAATCGGCCCAGGCCACAAAGGCGCATAGCCTGAAGGCGCGCTTGAAGGCGGTATGTGCGGAGACGGCCTCCTACTACCATATGCTGCTGATGCGCTCGTCCGACGAGGGCGCGGCATCGGCGCGCGCCTACTTGTCGGGCCGCGATCTTGGTGGCTCCGTTCCAACTTCATGGAACCTTGGGTATGCTCCCGGCAGAAGACAGCTGGTAACGCATCTTCGCTCCCTGGGCTACACCGACAAGGAAATGATCGATGCCAACGTTGCGGTGCGTGGCTCGCAAGGGGTTAACGACCGTTTCTTCAACCGCGTCATGTTTCCCATCAACGACGTGCGCGGCGATTGCATCGCGTTCGGTGGGCGCGTTATCGGTAAGGGCGAACCGAAGTACCTGAACACGGGAGATACCCCTATCTTCCATAAGTCTGAGGTTCTTTTTGCGCTCGATAAAGCGAAAGCGCGCATGACCAGCACCGGTGATGCCATTGTGGTAGAAGGCTACACCGATGTAATCGCCCTGCACGAGTCGGGTTTCACCAATGTGGTTGCCACGTTGGGAACCTCGCTCACGCGTCAGCACATCCGTCTTCTTTCCCATCATGCGAAGTCGCGCATCATTTACCTGTTCGATGGCGACGAGGCAGGCCAGCGCGCGGCCGACCGCGCACTGCAGTTCATCGATTCGTCCATCACCCCGGAAGCAGGCGTTTCGCGCGTTGATCTGTGCGCGGTGACGTTGCCCGACAACCTTGACCCGGCGGAATTCATTGCGGCAAAGGGCTCCGAGGCGTTCAAACAGGTGCTGGAAGGGGCAATCCCGCTTATCCGTTTCGGCATCGATCGCAGGCTTGCGCGGTTCGACCTTTCCACGCCGGAAG
>CAJKUH010000026.1 GCA_905203045.1 uncultured Eggerthella sp. | reverse complement strand
CCTTGAACGTCTTGTCCATCCATCCCGAATGGCTCACGTTGGCAACCACGGGAACCGTAGCGCTCGTGCCGGTGCTGGTAGTGTAGGTCGTAGTTTCGTTAGAGTGCACCAAAGGATAGTCGATGGTGTTGCCATAGACCCAGTCGTCCAACGTGGTGGCATCGGTGAAGCGCTGAGCCTCGGTGCTCGAGCCCAATACGATGGCGTACAGGCGCTTGCCGTTGCGCATGACTGCGCCGGCGAAGCACTCCCCCGCCTTTTCCGTGTAGCCCGTTTTGATGCCGCAGGCACCATCGTAGTTGCCGAGCAAGATGTCGGTCGACTGCAGCTTGACATCGGCCGACTGGCCGTTGCGCTGCACTTGGATGGTGGTTGCATCGGTGGAAACGATGTTGCGGAACGTTTCGTTCTTCATTGCCTCCGTGCACATCTTGGCAACGTCACGCGCAGAGCAATGCATGTCGGCAGAATACTGATCGAAGTCGAGGCCATGCGGGTTGGCGAACAGGGCATCGTCCATGCCAAGGTTCTTCGCCTTTTTGTTCATGGCATACACAAACGCGTCGAATGCTCCGTCGGGAACATTCGGGTCTCCTTTGTCGTTGAGGGCTTGCTTGATGGAAGAGCCCATCGACTCGGCGATTGCCGTTGCCGCATCGTTGCCCGAGCAGATCATCATGGCCTTCAGCGCCGATTCGAGATTCATACTGTCGCCGGCCTGCAGCATTGCCGAAGACTCGCCGATAGATGCGGCATTCTGACTAACTGTGATGGTGGTGTTCTGCAGATCGCCGTATTCAAGCGCCACAATTGCCGTCATGGTTTTGGTGACCGAAGCGATATGAACCTGCGTGTCGGCATCGCGTTCGAAGTATACCGTGCCGTCTTCGTCAACCACGATGGAATGCTCGGCAACGATGTTCGGACAGCTGGAAGCGGTGAGGCCACGATCCTGTACGCTGAGGCCCGCTACGATATCGGATGTGCGTACATCGGCAAATGCGACTCCAGGAAACAGCGATGCCGCAAGCGCTGCGGAAAGCAGCGCGGCGGCACATCGCTTGCCAAATGGCTTGGTTGTCAGCAATGGATGCTTAGTCAACGGCATAGATATCTTCCGGCTTGCACACGTCGAAACCAGCTGCGGAAAGCTTCACGTCAAGCGACGGGTCGGATACCTTGAGCACGTCATAGGCATGGTCGCCCACGATAAAGCAGTGGGCGTATTCGACGTTCACGTTGGTATCGTTCAGGTAATCCATCAGGTTTGCAAGCTCACCGGGCTTGTTGGCAACCTTGATGGCAACAACGTCGATGAGCTTGGCGCGATAACCCGCCTTGGTCAACGCATCGCATGCTTTCTGCGGAGTATCGCAGAAGATGCGCAGGATGCCGAAGTCGGCGGTGTCGGCCAAGAACAGTGCCTGCATGTTGATGTTTGCATCGGAAATGGTGCGCACGGCGCTTGCCAGGCGACCTTCTTCGTTTTCAAGAAAAACAGTCAGCTGTGAAATCATTAGTGCAGATTCTCCCTCAAGTCGATAATGCGCTTTGCTTTGCCTTCGCTGCGCTCGATGGTCTTCGGCTCAACGATCTTCACGTCGACGGCAATCTGGAGGTTTTCCTTCAGGGCCTTCTGAAGATCCTTCTTCAATTTCTCAAGACGACGAACCTCATCGAAGGGGAAGTCGGGTACCGTCTCAACGCGAAGCTCTGCGTGGTCGAGCGTGCCCTTCGTGGTGAGGATGAGCTGGTACTGGGCAGCGATCTCGGGGAACGAAACGATTTCCTCTTCGATCTGGGACGGGAACACGTTGACGCCGCGCAGAATCATCATGTCGTCGGTACGGCCGGCGATACGATCCATGCGACGGAACGTGCGGCCGCATTCGCATTCGCCAACGATGATGCGGGAAATGTCACGTGTGCGGTAGCGAACCAGCGGCGAGCAATCCTTGCACAGCGTGGTGAACACTACTTCGCCCCATTCGCCGTCGGGCACGGGCTTCAAGGTCTTGGGGTCGACGATCTCAATGATGAACTGGTCTTCGCAGACGTGCAGACCATGCTGCTTTTCGCATTCGCAAGCAACGCCAGGGCCCATTACCTCGGAAAGACCGTAGATATCGAATACCTGAATACCAAGTTTTTCCTCGATTTCCTTGCGCGTTGCTTCAGAGCAGGGCTCGGCACCGAGAATACCGGCATGGATCGGGAACGTGCGGGGGTCGTAGCCCTCTTCTTCGGCAACCTCGGCAATGTTGAGGGCGTAGGAAGGCGTGCAACACAGGCAATCTACGTCGAAGTCCTTCATCAGACGAACCTGGCGCTTGGTATTGCCGGTAGACATGGGCAGAACCGTGCAGCCAGCACGTTCGCCGCCGTTGTGGGCGCCAAGGCCGCCGGTGAACAGACCGTAGCCGTAGGAAACCTGCAAAGTGGATTCCGGACCACAATCGGCAGCATAGAGGAAGCGTGCGAAGCAGTCGCCCCAGCGCTCAAGGTCAGCCTGAGTGTAGCCGACAACCGTTGCAGTGCCTGTGGTGCCTGAAGAGCAATGGATGCGTACCACGTCTTTGCGCGGCACGGCAAACAGGCCGAAGGGATAGGCATCGCGCATATCCTGCTTGACGGTGAAGGGAAGCTTGGTCAAATCGTCGAGCGACTTGATGTCTTCGGGGCTCACGCCCGCCTTGTCGAACGATTCCTTGTAGAAGGGAATCTTCTCGTAGACGCGCTTTACCAATGCCTGCAAACGCTCGAGCTGAAGAGCTTCGAGCTCTTCACGAGGCATGGTCTCGATTTCTGGCTGATAGTACACTAAAGGCTCCTTCCGTGCCATCAAGCTGTGCCTTTGACGATAACTTTGTTCTTGGGAGCATAATTCGAGGTGAAGCTGTCCTGATGCAGAATTTTGCCATCGCGGTCTTTCACCGTGCGAACGATAGTGATGCTGCTCCCGTCAACCCCGGTTGTCTCAACATACTCGGTACCTGAGGCAACGGTATTGTCGGTTTTGTATACGGTGGAATACGCTTGGCCCTTTTGCCAGTCGCCGTACTCCGTCGAAACCTGATAGCCAGGACTGACTCCCCATAGTGTAGCGGTTACCGATGTTGACGTGTATGACATCACGAGCAAAACATCGGAAGCGGTATCGTTCTTCCAGACCAGGTCGAGATCGGGATATGCGATGGCGGCATCGCGCCCTTTCGGATAGCTCTCGATGTAAAGCGAATGGTTGTAGCGCTTTTCCACCGGGTAACCCGCGCAGTACACCGAGTTGAACACCGTGGTGGCAACTTGGCAGATTCCTCCGCCGATCGCATCCGAGTATTCGCCGCCCACTATGGCGCCAGCCGACTGATACCCCTTATCGGGCGTTGCCTCGCCGGCAGTATCGTTGAACGACCACGTGCCGCCGTTCGCCTTCGCAATGGAATTGGAAAGCAGGTCGGCCGCCGTGTGAATATTGTTGACACGTGCCTCATTGCCCGACGAATACTGCGTCGTGAAAGACGAGATCTCGGTGATCAGGCCAAACGACTTCGCGTCGTCGAAGGAAAGCGATGAGGGGATATCGGCCGAGGGAACGCTTATCTGCGGCGCCTGGGTACGCGTTTCACCTATGAAGAACGTGCTGTTCAGCTGATCGAGCACGTCGTCTGCGACCGGAGCGGAACCCTTGGCATTAGACGAAACGGATATCTGCCCCTCATCATCTTTGCTGAAGGTAACCTGCAAGCCATTCGCATCGACGTTGGAATGCAAGGAAGAAAGCAGGGCGTTCTTGGTTTTCGACTCGTCGAACTTCGGCGTTAAGGTCCAATGACCGCCATCGCCCTTCAGCTCGGTAGCTATCAGGCCGCCCAAGTCGGACGAAGAGGCGTTCCAGGTTTGGTCTTCATAGGAGAATGTGGCACCGGCAGCGATGGAGGCGTTCACGGTATCAGCCACGCTTTGCGCATCGCGCTCGGAAACCTGAAGCGGCAGGTATTGCGTTTCAAGAACCGTTTTAGTGTCTTTGTCGGTACCTAGGTACGTATCGTTGAGGTGGTCGGTAAGCCAATCAACGGTGACCTCGTTGCCGTCATGCCCGTCGGTAACGGACGCCACGCCGTTGTTGACCGAAATATCGTAGTTGACGCGCTTTTCGCCCATGGTGGCGGTCATTTCGTCGGCAAGCTCTCCAAGTTCGGTGTCGTTGTACGAACATGCCAGCTCGACGTTCCAGCCGAAGAGCGCCGCTTTGAGCCTGCCGAAAACACCGCCGTCTTCCCTACCGGCCTCAAACGCCTGGCCAACCAGGTTGTCAACATCGAGCGTTGCCTCCACGGCACTTCCGGGAACCGTCCATTGCGTGCGATTGGAAAGCGACTCCTCATAGGAGATCTGCTCTTCGATGTTCGAGTCGGAATCGGAAGACTTCGGGTTCTCCAAGTTCTCCTGCGAGGTGAAGAACGTTGCCACGTTCGTGGCAACACGTTGGGAGTACTCACTGGAAACCCGATCGACTGCCTCGTCTTCGGTAAGACCCGACACGTCGACATCGCCGATCGAGACGCCAGAATAGATCTTGTTGCCGTTTACGAAACTATCGGTTCCGATTCCCACCACTATTGCAAGCAGCACGACAGCCGCCACGGCAAGTTTCCGTGCTCCAAAGCCATGCTCTTGCCTTTTAGGGGCGGAATACGTTCTTCCCTTTGCATTTTGCGTATGGGAATTCCGATGCGAAGCGGAACGGGATTCTATTTGAGGGGTGTCGGCGTATATTCCGTCCACCAAATTCTTCTGCCCCGCCGAGCGCCCCTTTCCTTTAGGCTTCGGCGGCCTTTTCGAAGAAGAAAGCGACCCGCGGTTGCTTGGATGGGACGACCTTGCCGCAGACTGGCGTTGTTTCGTTTTCCGCCCATCCCGCTCGACAGTGCCCTGTTTTGCAGTGTGGCGAGAATCTGCGGCATGTGAAACGGGAATGCGCTTGCTGCCCGCACGCGAAAGCTCGGAAGCCGACGACTTCGTTGCCCGTTTCTTGGGGGCTTCATGCACGGGTTGCTTGGGGGCTTCGACCTGAGTTCGCTTCGCACCCTGCTCGCGAATACGGTTTATCTGCTCGGAAGAACGTAAAGTCCGTTCAGCAGGCGATGGTGCCGGCGTAGCGGGGCGATGCGGCACAGGTCTGGTTTGGCTGCGCTGATCGTACGAACGATGGGCGCCAGATGTGTTTGCGCGTGCACGATCGGGGCACTGCTGGGAATGTGCTCTTCGCTGGGTATTTCTGCGTTGCTCAGGCATATGCTAAGCGGAAAGGTTCTCAGAAGGCACGCCTTCTTTTTCACGTTTCATGGCAGCACGCATGCCGCTGATGCCCTTAACGATGTAGTACGTGGTGGTAATCACGCACAGAATCAGGCCAAGGTACGCAAACCAGAAGCCCCAGGAGTATAGACCGGCACATAGTCCAGGAAGCCATGCGGCATCAACAACGCCCAAGCCTTCAAGAAGGGGCATGTTGAGCAGAATGCCGGCAAATCCCACATACAGGAACGTGGTTGAGAATTTGCCCAAATAGATTACAGGGACGCGAACCTTCCAACGGGAAAGAAGATAACTGCCGCCTACGAGCATGAGCAGGTCGCGTGCAACTACGAACACGATGATCCACAGCGGAAGGCGCCCTACCAAGAACAAGCCGAGCACGCCTGAAATCATAAGCAGGCGATCGACGAATGGATCAAGCAACTGACCTAGTTTCGACACCGAGTTCGTGCGGCGGGCAACTTGGCCGTCCACCCAGTCGGTAGATGCGGCAACCGCGAAAACAATGGTGGCAGCAAGATTGAAATCGTTGAACAAGAGGTACAGGAATACTGGGATCATGCACAAACGGATAGTGGAAAGCAGGTTTGGGATCGTAAGGATCTTGTCGCTTACTTCGTATTCTTCGGTGCTTTTTCCCATAAAGTTGTCCCCCACACAAGAACCGGGTCCCAAGGACCCGGTTCCAAATGTACCGTATCGCTTTTTAGATGCGCTTATTCAGCTGCGTCCTGTGCTGCTTTCTGTTTTGCAGCCTTGGCCTCTTTGGCTGCTTTGATTCTAGCAGCTTTCTCCGCTTCTTTACGCGCCAGCTCAGCCTTTTCCTCTTCAGTGGGTTCAGGCTTTCTGAATACCTCAGTGGTTTTCTGAGTGCTGGGATGAACGAGCACCGGCTCCATGGCAAGGCAGCCTTTGGGGCATTCACGCACGCAGGTATCGCACTGGATGCAGTTGAAATGGTCGATTGACCAGGTGCCTTCCTTTTTATCGACCTTGATAGCGCCCGTAGGGCAACGCTTTTCGCAAATGCCGCAGTAGATGCAATGCTCGTTGCTGAACGACACCTTGCCCCTGAGCGCAGCAGGATGTTCCGGTTCCTCAAGAGGATACCGAACCGTTTCCGGTTTTCCAAAAAGGGACCGGAGGGTCATTTTGCCAAGTTTGAAGCTACCCATGGTCCTACCTTTCTGTGCAACTGATGCAGGGGTCGATGGTGAGTATGATCATGTTGACATCAGAGATATCGCAGCCCTTAAGCGCCATGGTCATACCAGCAAGGTTTTGGGAGGTTGGTGTTCTGATGCGCATACGCTCAAGATACTTCGTGCCGTTTCCTGCCGTGTAGTAGTACACCTCGCCACGCGGCTGCTCAAGGATGCAGGCAGCTTCGGCGCCATCCGCCGGTGCGCCCTTCACGGGGTTGAGGATGGGCCCATCGGGAATCTTGTCGATGAGTTCATTGACGATGTCGATGGACTGTAGCACTTCCTTGGCACGCACTTTGATGCGTGCATAGCAGTCGCCCTGAGTATCCATGATGGGCTCGAAGGAGGAAAGCTTGCCGTAGCCGCCGATGCCAAGGCACCGCACATCGTTGTTCACGTTGCTGGCGCGGGCAAAAGGACCGACCATACCGTATTCACGAGCATGGGCCTCATCGATGAACCCGACACCAACTGTGCGGTTCTTCACCGAGGAATCCTTCAAGAACGCATTGCAAATCTCGCTGTATTCCTTCTTCAAAGAGTTAAGGGTGTCTTTGATGGCTACAAGCGTTGGCGCCTCGATATCTTTCGTTACGCCGCCAAGCAACGTATAGGAAAGGATAACGCGGCCACCTGCTACCGACTCGAAGATGTCAAGAATACGCTCGCGCAAGCGCCAGCAATGCATGAACAGGGCTTCATAGCCAAATGCGTCTGCTGCAAGGCCCATCCACAGTAAGTGGGAATGGATACGCGAAAGCTCGTGCATGATGGTACGCAGGTACTCAGCGCGCTCGGGCACCTCAACGTTCATCATCATTTCAACGGTTTGGGCATAACCGTAGCTGTGTCCAAATGCGCAGATGCCGCAAATACGCTCGGCAACGTAAATGTACTGGTGGATGTCGCGCGTTTCGACGAGCTTTTCCAGGCCCCTATGAACGAAGCCGATTTGAGGAAGAACATCCACTACGGTTTCGTCTTGCACGACAAGGTCGAGGTGCAGCGGTTCTGGCAGAACGGGATGCTGGGGTCCGAAGGGAATTACTTGAGCCTTACCCATTGCTACTCCCCTTTCTTGGCTGATGCTTCAGCCTGACGTTTTGCCTTGGCTTCCATGGCCGCGCGGACCTTGGCGGCTTTTTCCGGATCCATGCCGGCAAGCTTCTTCTCAAGCTCGGCGTCCTTGGCTGACGCCGCTTCCTTCGCCGCCTTAGCGGCTTTCGCCTTCATAGCGGCGCGAACCTTAGCGGCTTTTTCTGGATCCATGCCGGCAAGCTTGGCTTCAAGCTCGTCTTCGCTAGGGGCGGCATGGGCGGCTTTCTGCTCTTTCGCCTTCGCAGCGCGTGCCGCCTTTGCCGCGGCAAGCTTTGCGGCTTTTTCGCGGGCGGCAAGCTGAGCAGGGCTGATGATGGTCATAGGCGCTTCTACCCCTTCGGCGAAGGCGTAGAACTTGCCCTGGAAATCGAGGACGTTGCCAACGACGTTTACCCCGAATAAATCATGAGCTTCATTTTCGAAGACAAAGGCCGCGATGAACAGCTCAGTCACCGAAGGCACTTCCGTGACACCCTTTTGAATTCCGGATACCTTGAAATTCACCACGTCGGCACCCTTTACGAAGGTGTAGATAAGCGTGATGGAATCATCGCGCTCGAGCTTCGGGCACAGCTGGACCAATCGATAGCCCTTGTCCTTGTACTCTTGGCTTGTTTCGATGAGCTTATCGAGAGCAAGCGGACGAAAATCCTGTTTGATCATGCGCTATGCACCCCTTTTCTGCTCTTTAAGCTTCTTTGCCTTTTCCTCAAGAACGGCAACGCCTTCCACCACAGCGTCGATGATGGCCTCGGGGCGCACCGCGCAACCCGGAGCGTACACATCAACGGGGATAGCTTTGTCCACACCGCCGATCACGTTGTAGCAATCGCGGAAAATGCCACCGGAGCAAGCGCAGATGCCGCACGCCACAACAACCTTCGGCTCAACCATCTGGTCGTAGATTTCCTTCACAACATCGATGTTGCGTTCATTGACGCTGCCGGTTACCAAGAAGATGTCGGCATGCTTAGGGTTGCCGGTGTTGATAACGCCAAAGCGCTCTGCATCGAACAGGGGCGTCAATGCGGCCAAAACCTCGATGTCGCAGCCATTGCAGCTTGAGGCATCGTAGTGAATGATCCAAGGAGATTTCGAGATATGAGACATTGATTCTCCTTACAGGTACACAAGAAGGGCAATGTTGATGCCGGCGAAAACCAAGGTTACGATCCAAGCCGACTTAAGGAGCAACTGCCACTTCACACGAGCAAAATTGTTGTCGATCCAGATTTCCAGGAAGTAGACCAGTACCAGTGCGGCAACAACGGCAATGATGCACACAGGGCTGTTCCACACGAAGAATAGGGCAATCCATGCCAAGAACAGCACGTTTTCGCACCAGTGCATGATTTCAACCTGACCAAGCACCTTGCCCGACATCTCTGTGGTAACGCCCTTCACCAGGTCTTGATGAGCATGGTGGGAATATGAAAGGTCGAACGGCGATTTACGCAGCTTGATGGTGAGTATGAACAGCATGCCGATGAACACGCCGATGCACGAGCCGATGATGGGCGTGGGCACGTGCAGAATCGCATTGACGTCGAAGCTGCCCGTTGCCAGAAAATAGCCTACGGCCAAAAGCAGCACCATGGGCTCGTAAGCCATAACCTGCAGCGTTTCACGATGCGCGCCGACCTCGGCAAAAGGCGAGCGAGCCGCGTACGCTGCCATGATGAAGAGCATTTCGGCAAGCGTGATGACGAAAATGCACATGAGTAGGTTCCCGCCGCTGAAGAACACGCCGCCTGCAACGAACGTGAAGATCAATGCCCAGAACACGTACGTTCCAATGGCGGAGTTGACGCCTGCGTTTTCCTTCGAGAACAGCTTGCGCACATCGTAGTAGGGCTGCAAGATGGGAGGTCCTACCCTGCCCTGCATACGCGCTGTGATCTTGCGGTCAAGGCCGGCAAGCAAGCACCCCAGAACCGAGGCAACGATTGCGAAGATTGCCGAGGCAAGAAGGGTGGTGACGATGGTGATGATGGTGTCCATTCAATGCTTCCCTTCTCTTACAGGATTCCGGATACGACAAGCGTGGAATAGGTTGCCCAGCCGAATGCTGCGATAAGCAGCAAGTAGCAGGCGATGGTGCCGATGGGCTTGATCTTCGCCTCACCGAAAATCGGTTCAAGGTACCAATTGCGCGCCGTTGCTTCTTGCGGCTGCGAAAGCGAGTTGATGAACACGCGCTGCTCGTTGTTGGCAGAAACGCCCGAAAGGTAAACATCCTGCTTGCGCATGTTCTTGCGGAACTTGCGCATTCCGCCCAACAGCACCACGGAAAGGACCACCACGATAACCGAAGAAAGGTAGAGGTTGTCGTCGAGTACGGGCTGGATGGCGATTCCGAGCACCGAACCGATGTAGGGCTCAACCAGGTAATCGGAGATAAGCGGAATGGTGGCGCAGGCCACAAGCGCCATAACCGTGAACGACATGGTGGCAACCCATTCCGACCAGTGAACCGTCTGTTCGATGGATTCGGGTGTGCCGGTGATACCGGCGAGCTTGCCCAGCCACTTTGCCCAGAACATGAACGTTGCGCCAGAGCCGAATGCAAGCATCAACAACAACGCGAACTGGCGGGTGTCGACGAACGAAACCAGCGTTGCCCACTTTGCCACCAGCATGCCGAACGGAGCCAAGAACATGATCATGATGCCCACGATCATCATGCGGGAAAGGCGCGGCATGCGCTCGAACAGAAGATCCATGTCCTCGATGTCACGCGAACCGATGTGATGCTCCGCCGTGCCAACGCACAGGAACAAAAGGCTCTTGGCGATAGCGTGGAAGATGACCAAAAAGATTGCCGCCCAGATGGCTTCCGCCGTGCCGACGCCTGCGCAAGCCGTGATCAGGCCGAGGTTCGCGATAGTGGAGTACGCCAGCACGCGCTTGCCGTTTGTCTGCGAGATTGCCATGAACGAGCACAGCAGGAACGTCAGACCGCCAACCAGGATAACCAGAAGCGAGGGAGCAAACGAAACCGCGTAGATAGGCGCGCATTTGATGAGCATGAACACGCCCGCCTTAACCATGGTGGAAGAATGCAGCAAAGCAGAGGTGGGCGTAGGCGCAACCATGGCACCCAGCAGCCACGTATGGAACGGCATCTGAGCGGCCTTCGTGATGCCCGCCAAGCTGAAGCAGGTAAGAGGAAGGACCACCAGCGCGGGGGCAACCGTGCCGAACACGATGAAGTCGGTGAAGTCGATGCACTGGAAGTTGATGGCCAAGTAATACAACGCGCCCAGGAATGCGATGCCGCCCACCAGGTTCATGATGATCTGGCGGAACGAGTTGTGGATGGCTTCATCGGTTTTCGTGAAGCCGATGAGCAAAAACGAGCACAACGTGGTTACTTCCCAGGCGGTGAACAGCCACACCAGGTTGTTGAAGAAGATGATGCCGTACATGGCGGAGAGGAACACGAACATCAACGCGAAAAACGTGGGCCTGCGGTCGGGCTGCTCGGTATCGGGGTGATGGATGCCGAAGTAGAAATCGTGCATGTAGCCGATGGAGTACACGCAGATGCCCGTGCCGATGATGCCGATGATCAACGCCATGATGAGCGAGAGCGAATCAAGGTAAAGCGCTTTATAGCATGTAAGGCCGTGCGCGAAGCCGAACTCGTAGAACAGGGTTCCCGCAAGCTGGATAACCGCCAGAACAATAGCGGGGATGTTCTTGTATTTGACGCCAAAGCAGATGATGACAATGCCGATAACGACGCTTATGGCCAGACATGCGTAATCAACGATGTTTGACTGGAACGTGTAATACGTACCGGTGGTTCCAATGTTCATTGCCACCAGGGCAATAGACGCAATGGCAATGGCCGCAGAGCCAACGCACACGATAACGTTGCGAGGCTTCGTCTTGCGGATTACCACCAGCAATCCCGCTATCACAAGCGGGAACAGTATCAGGAATCCTATCATCTCCATGGGCATCCCCCTCTTCTGGGATCCAATAAACAAAAGGCGACTCATGCGTCGCGATGCAATAACTCTAAAACAAAAAAGTAAGGCGAAGCCGGGGCTTCGCCTTACTTGTCGAAGTGCTCGGTAAGCGGGTTCGCTCTACTTTTCCGCAAGGAGTTTTTCGAGCGTGCGCCATGCCAGCTCCGCGCACTTCACACGAGCGGGCATGCGGGAAATGGACTCGAGCTCGGCCGCCTCGTCCAAATCTTCCCTGTCCTCGTCGGTAAGCGGCTCGCCCTTGATCATGCCAAGGAAAAGCCCCACCAAGCGCTTTGCCTCTTCGACGGTTTCACCGGTGATAAGGTCGGCCATCATGTCGGCCGATGCCTGGGAAACCGCGCACCCGCTGCCAACGAACGATGCCTCTTCGATGACGCCGTCCTCGATGCGAAGCTGCAAGGTGAGCTCGTCACCGCAGCTTGGGTTCACTCCTTCATGGGAGCAGGTGCAGTTTTCCATCTCGTACTTGTAGTCGGGATGGGCGTTGTGCTGCATCAATGCAGCAGTGTAGATATTTCCAACAGGGGCGTTAGCCATTGAACATGCTCCAAACCGTAGTAAGACCGTCAATCAAAGCATCGATGTCTGCCGCATCGTTGTAGAACGCAACGGATGCGCGGCAGCACGATTCCACGCCGAGCCAGGTAAGCAGCGGCTGCGCGCAATGGTGCCCGGCGCGGATAGCGACATTGCATCCGTCAAGAATGCTGGAAACATCATGGGGATGAATGCCCTTCACGTTGAAGCTCAACGCACCATGATGACGCGATGCCTCGGGATGGCCGATGATCTCAACGAAAGGCAGCGTGCGCATACGCTCCATCAGGTATTCCATCAAAAGGCCTTCGCGCTCCTCGAGCGTTTCCATGCCCAGGTTCTGCACGTAGTCGATGGCCTTGGCCGTTGCGTAGATGCCCGCCGCATCTTGTGTACCGGCTTCGAACTTCTCGGGCACCGGCGCCCACACAGCATCCATTTCGGTGACGCTGTCGATCATCTCGCCACCGGTAAGGAAGGGCGGCATTTCTTCAAGAAGCTCGTGCTTGCCCCACAAAACGCCGATACCGAAGGGTCCGAAAACCTTATGCCCGGAAAACGCGAAGAAATCGCAGCCTAATTCCTGCACATTCACAGGAATATGCGGAACGCTCTGCGCACCGTCGACCACCAAGTAGCCGCCGTGCTCGTGCACGCGCTTTCCCAATTCGGCAACAGGGTTCTGGATGCCCAGAACATTGGAAACGTGGGTGATCGAAACGACCTTCGTGCGGCTGGTGACCTTCGCATCCATTTCCTCTGACGAGATAACGCCGTTCTTGTCCGGGCGAAGGTATACCAGCTTCGCACCTGTGGTGCGGCACACCTGCTGCCAGGGAATGAGGTTCGAGTGGTGCTCCATGATGGAAATGCACACCTCGTCGCCCGGCTTAAGAACCAAGCCACCGAACGACTTCGCAGCGACGTTCAACGCTTCACTGGTGTTGCGGCAGAACACGATGTCCTGTGCATCGGGAGCGCCAATGAACGATGCCACGGTCTGACGCGCCTCGTTAATAGCCTCCGTCGCCTCTACCGACAAGCGATACAGTCCACGCAAGGCATTGGCGTTCATGGTCTCGTAAAACGAACGTTGCGCATCGAGCACGCAGGCAGGGCGCTGTGCGGTAGCCGCACTGTCGAGGAAGGCAAGGTCGGGGTTGGCCTTAAGCAGCGGGAAATCGGCTTTATAAGGATTTTCCTTGATGGCTTGCAGCGCTTCAGGTGCCATGCTTACTCATCCCCTTTCGCGACGTCGAAATCATCGGGGTCGATACCCTTCGACTTGGCAAGCTCGGCAATGCCCTGCTTGATACGCTCATCGGAAAACGCCATATGAGCCTCCTCAAGGGCAGCAACCGAGAACAGCGATTCGATGGCCGTATCGGACAAACCGCGACATGCCAGGTAGAAATGCTGCTCAGGACGAACGTGGCCGATGGTGGCACCGTGGTTGCCCATGACGTCGTCTTCATCGCACAGGATAACGGGAACGGTCTTGTTCTCTACCCCTTCGTCGGCAAGCAGCACCGTTTCGCGTTCGTTGCCGGTTGAGCCTTTGCAGCCGTACACGAAATCGATGGTTCCGCGCAGCGTCTTCTTCGAAGCGCCGGCAAGCACGCCGTTGGCGTCCAAGGTGCTTTCCGTTGCCAGGCCACGCTGTTTGATGGAGTAGTTGAAGTCGCGCTTCTGCTGTTCCGCGCCAAGGTAACGGGTGGTCACATCGATGCGCGATTCGTTGCCACGCAGATCAGCGGAAAGGCCCGTGTAAGCTGCCTCGGCTCCCAATACGCGATGGCTTACCACCACATGGGCGTTATCGTCCAGGACATAGCCCGAATCGTCGAACACCGTCCAGGATGAGCCAAGGGGCTGAATGGAATCCACTTCAACTTCGGCTCCAACGCCTGCGAAAACGCGGATGCCGCAGCCAACGAAGCCCGATGCATCCTGGGCGCCCTCGTAAGAAAGGGTTATCGAAGCATGGGAGCCCGCCATTGCGATGACGTCAACGCAAGCTGCATTGGCAAAGCCGGCCTGCCCGCCAAGGCGGATAATCGCAGAACCCGCTTTGCCCTCTTCGGCAACAAGCACCACATGTCCATCGGCAGCGGACTCCAAAAAGCCGTAAGCCTCAGATCCCATGCCGGTTTCGAATGCTTCCGCCACGTTGCTGGAAACCTCTTCCAACACCGCCCTCTTCTGGTAGGCAGAAAGTGCGGGAACGTCAAGGTCGCCTGCTTCAGCTTGGCCTTTCGCCGCCGTCACTACGACACGCGTGTCCGCTTTCCCTGCGGCACGTTCGTCGATTTTTTGCTGGAACGCAGCCAACGCGGAGTCGAAGGCGCCCTCTTCGCCAAGCGAAATGCCCTCAAGCTCCAGTTCGGATTCGGAGCACAGCTCAAGACCTTCGGGCAAAGGAGCGGCTTCGCTGTTGACGCGAAGGCGATGCCACGTAGGAGCCGGCATGGCGTTCACCGATGGAACGGCAACCGCGCTGAAAGTTTCGATGTTCGAAGCGTTCATTAGCCAATCGCCCCTTCCATTTCAAGTTTGATCAGATTGTTCATTTCAACGGCATATTCCAAAGGAAGCTCTTTGGATACCGGATCGGCAAAGCCGTTAACGATCATGCCGCGGGCTTCTTCCTCGGAAATGCCACGGCTCATCAGGTAGAACACCTTGTCGTCTCCGATGCGGCCGATGGTAGCCTCGTGTCCGATGTCGACATTCTTGCAGCGGATGTCCATCGTAGGGATGGTGTCGGAGCGGCTTCGATCGTCGAGCATAAGCGACTGGCAGGAAACGCTTGCCGCAGAGCCTTCGGCCTTTTCGGTAGCAACAACCGAGCTGCGGAACGTCGAGATACCGCCGCCCTTGGAAATGGACTTCGTTTCGATGGCGGCCGAGGTTTCCGGCGCGTTCAGCACCACCTTGCATCCGGTGTCGAGATTCTGCCCCGCACCGGCAAACGTAATGCCGGTAAACGTACACGTGCCCTTGCGACCCGACAGGATAGACATGGGGTACAGATAGCCCACATGGCTGCCAAACGAACCGCTGACCCACTCGATAGCGCCGCCCTCGTCGACGATAGCGCGCTTGGTGTTCAGGTTGTACATGTTCTTCGACCAATTTTCGATGGTCGAGTAACGCAGCTTCGCACGTTTGCCCACGAACAGTTCCACAGCGCCGGCATGCAAGTTGGCGACGTTGTACTTCGGGGCACTGCATCCTTCGATGAAATGCAGGTCGGCGTCGTCTTCCACAATAATGAGCGTGTGCTCGAACTGGCCAGCGCCCTTTGCATTCAAACGAAAATAGCTCTGCAAGGGAAAATCGAGCTTGGTTCCCTTGGGAACGTACACGAAACTGCCGCCCGACCAAACCGCACCGTGCAAGGCAGCGAACTTATGGTCGGTGGGCGGGATGAGCGTCATGAACTTCTCGTGGATGAGCTTTTCCCATTTGGGCTCTTTCAGCGCTTCCTCGATGCCGGAATACACGATGCCCATCTTCGCGGCGGTGTCCTGCATGTTGTGGTACACCAGCTCGGAATCGTACTGGGCGCCGACACCGGCCAAATACGAACGTTCGGCTTCGGGAATACCCAAGCGATCGAAGGTGCTTTTCACATCGTCGGGAAGGCTGTCCCAATCGCTTTTCTGATCGGTGGCAGGCTTCACGTACGTGACGATGTTGTCCATGTCTAGGCCGTCAATGGAAGGGCCCCAATCGGGCTTCGCCATACGATGATACGTTTCAAGCGACTTAAGGCGGAACTCGAGCATCCACTCGGGCTCGTCCTTCTTCGCCGAGATTTCCCGAACGATTTCGGGCGTCAGACCGGCTGCCAGCTTTTCCGCGTCAGCATCGCTGAAACGGAAGTCGTACAGGCTCCTGTCTACATCTGCTACTTCTGTGCGATTCTTCGTCACGGAAACCCCCTATTCAGCTGCAGCAGCCTCGCGCTCGAAGCGCTCGAAGCCCTGCTCGTTGATCTGTTCGATAAGGGATGCGTCGCCTTCGGTTACCACCTTGCCGCCAACCACAACGTGCACGCGATCGACCTGCAAATGCTCAAGGATGCGCGTGTTGTGCGTGATCACGACAAGGGCACCGCCCGTATTCTTCTTGTACGTCTCGATGCCGCGGGAAACCACGCCCAAAGCATCGACGTCAAGACCGGAATCGGTTTCGTCAAGGATGGCGAGCTTGGGCTCAAGCAACAGAAGCTGCAGCATTTCGAGCTTTTTCTTCTCGCCACCGGAAAAGCCCACGCCCAACTCGCGATCGAGGTAGGAATTGTCGAAGCTCAGTTCCTTCGCCAAAGCACGTACGTGCTTACGGAACTGCTTACCCTTCATATCGAAGCCTTCACGGTCGGCAACCATAGCGCGCAAGAAGCTCGACACCGGAACACCGGGAATTTCCGTAGGAGCCTGAAAGCTCAGGAACAGCCCAGCGCGAGAGCGCTTGTCGGGCGAAAGCTCGGTGATATCCTGCCCATCAAAGGTGATGGAACCGGAATCGACGGTATAGGCAGGGTCGCCCATGATAACGCGACCAAGGGTAGATTTGCCGGCACCGTTCGGACCCATGACAACATGGGTTTCCCCTGCGCCTACAGAAAGATCGACGCCACGAAGGATGGGCTTTTCGTCCACCGAGACCGTAATCCCCTGCACAGCAAGAAGTGAATTCGCGTCTGTCATCATGTTCGCCTTTCGTTAATCATACTAGTTTGCTAGGATTAAAATAATCGCTTCGGGGGCAATGTCAAGGAGTTGCGCCCCTTTTGCAATAAACGCAGAAGAATTGCCGTTCTGCGGTGTTGCCGATCGCCGAAAGGACTCACATGCTGATTTCCACCAAAGGCCGCTACGCCATGCGCTTCATGATCGATCTAGCGCAACGTGAAGAGGGCGACTTGGTTTCGCTGAGGGAAATCGCCGAATTCGAAGGTATATCGCTGAAATACCTCGAACAGCTGGTGCGTCCCCTTACCCAAGCAGGGCTTATCAAAGGCATACGCGGCAAGAACGGCGGATACTGCCTTGCCAAACCGACTGAGCAGATAAAAGCGGGCGATGTGCTCCGCGCCGTCGAAGGCACCACGGTTCCCGTTGCCTGCAGTGCGCTGGAATCGGGCTGCGAACGTGGCTTCGAGTGCAACGCAGTGCGTTTTTGGGCAGGTCTCGACCGCGTTATCGAAGAGTACGTTGACGGGCATACGCTGGCAGATTTGGCAAAGCATTAACCAGCGGTGCGGCATTTAACGCGAAACAAGCCGCTGCCGATAGGAGCATACCGCCGTAGCGCTGTGATCTTCCTTGGCTAGCACCTCACGCAAGCACTCCACCGGCAAACGGTAGGTGTTGTTGTTCTCGGAGATGTGCATGGCAATCACTTCCCGCAATCCTGGATGCAGAAGCGAAGCAAGCTCTTCTGCTGACTGCTGATTGCTCAAATGACCCACATCGGAGGCAACGCGCTCTTGAAGCGAACGAGGGTACGGACCGTTTTTCAACATGGCAGGGTCGTGGTTCGCCTCGATGGCCAGAATACGGCAACCCTGCAACGCCTCGTGCGCAGCACCCGTTACCACACCCGTGTCGGTCATAAAGCCCAATGTATCTTCGCCCACCCAGAACCTGAAGCCGAACGAGGAAGCAGTATCATGCGAAGTTGCGAACGGAATGACTTGCATCCCCGCAAGCGAAAGCTGGTCGTCGGCACTCAAGGGAACAAGCTCGGTGTAATCAAGGGTTTCCTGAATGGGCTTGCTGTTCGATGCCGTTGCCTCGTTGGCATACATCGGCACTTCGATACCGCGCTTTGCCAATTCGCGGTAGAGCACCTTCAGACCCTTGGTGTGGTCGGAATGCTCGTGGGTGATAAGCACTGCCTTCAGATTTTCCAAAGCAAAGCCTGCTTCATCGCATCGAGACAGCACATCGCGCTTGCAAATGCCGCAATCGATAAGAATACCCTCCCCCGTTTGGGCGTTTTCCACGATTGAGGCGTTCCCCTTACTTCCGCTTGCCAGCACATGGAGGCGAAGCGGCTCAGAGGGCAGGTGTCCGGTGCCGGTCGAAACCTGCAAAGAGCTGCGATTGTTGCGGGCATCTTCGATTTGCTTACGGCTGAGGCCTTGTTCGCTGGATTCTTCCATATTTCCTTCGACAGTTGCTTTCCAACAGGCGGTATAGCCTGCTACACATTCCTCAAATGATGTACTGCATCGCGCAGAACCTGGCAGGCGCGTTCCACTTCGCGCTGCTCAGTGAACGCAGAAAACGAAAAGCGAATGGTTCCTTGCGCCCATTCGGCGGGTATGCCCATGGCAGTAAGCACATGGCTGGGCTCAAGCGAGCCGGAAGCACAGGCAGAACCCGCCGATGCGCACACGCCTTGCTGGTCGAGCAAACCCAGCAACGCCTCGCCCGAAACGCCTTGAAACGAAACGCTGAGGATACCCGGCAGATGCTGGGTGCCGCTGCCGTTGATGCGGATATCGGGAATTTCATTTTCGATATCACGAGCCATGTAGTTGCGCAGGCTCGCAGCATACACCCTGGCTTGTGCCATGGAAAAAGCCTGTTCTTCGCAAGAAGAATCCGCCGCGTTGCCGCCAAACGCCAAACGCGCTGCAGCCTCCATTCCCACGATGCCGGCAAGGTTTTCCGTACCCGCACGATAGCCGCGTTCCTGCGCGCCGCCGCTGATAAGAGGCTCGGTTGCAAGACCCTTCCTACAATACAAAAACCCAACGCCCTTAGGACCATGGAACTTATGGGCCGAAACAGAGAGGGCGTCCACCCCTAAAGCGGAAACATCAAGGGGGATATGCCCATACGCCTGAACAGCATCGGTGTGGAAAGGAACTCCGTGCTTGCGGCAGACGGCGCTCAACGCTGCAATGGGTTGGATGGTGCCCACTTCGTTGTTGGCCGTCATTATTGAAACCACTACGGTTTCAGGCGTGAGCGCATGCTCCAAGCTCTCGGGCGAAACCATGCCATCCCCGTTAACGGGGAGATACGTTACGCGAAACCCCCTTCGCTCGAGCCAATGAGCCGATTCAAGCACAGCGTGGTGCTCGATAGAGGAAACCACGATGTGGTAGCCCTTGTGCTGGTTGGCAAACGCAATGCCCTTCAACGCGGCATTGTCGGCTTCGCTGCCCCCAGAGGTAAAGCGGATCTCGTTCGAACGTGCGCCGATAGAGCGTGCCAGGTATTTGCGAGCCCCTTCAAGCACGGCCTTTTCGCGCTGAGCCGGATAATAGAGCGCCGAAGGGTTGAAGAACTCTTCGGCAAGATAGGGCTCCATTGCCTGAAACACCCGGGGGTGCATCTTGGTGGTTGCCGCATTATCTAGATAGCAGATTTCCTGATTTCGCATAATCGGCATCAGGCCTTACCGTGCCGACTCGATGGTACCGCCGCCGACTACTACATCGCCTTGATACAGAACAAGTGCCTGACCTGGAGCAACAGCACGCAGCGGCTCTTCGAACTGGGCAATCAGCTCGTTGCCTTCCATGCGCACCAGCGCCTTGCGGGGCGTGGCGCGGTAGTTCACTTTGGCGCTGACCTCCATCGGCCCATCGATGCGTTCGACCGAAATCAGGTTCACATCCCCCGCCCTTACCTCGGTAAACCCTGCAGAAGAAGCCGGCCCCACAACAAGCGAATTGGTGGATACGTCCTTCTTCAGGACGAACAGGGGCTCGCCGGCGGCAATGCCCAAGCCCTTGCGCTGACCGATGGTGTAATGCACC
>CAJKUH010000025.1 GCA_905203045.1 uncultured Eggerthella sp. | reverse complement strand
ACGGAACAGGAATCCGAGTAGTTATTCGAGCGGGTCGCTTATGCGGCCCGCTTTTTGTTTGCGAGTGAGTCGGTCTTTCTTTAATGCTTCTTCTTACTTTCGCATGAAAAACAGGGGCCCGCGCTACGCTTCACTTTGCTGAAGGGAGTGCGTATGTCGTTTTTGGATGAAGTTGATAGCCTTAAGGCGAAGATAGGAATTACCGCTACAAACCCTCTTGTCCTTGTGGGTGTTGTGGTGGTTGTTGTTGCTATTGCCTTTGTCATCGGTGCTGCGCTATGGAGCGGTTTTACATCACCTGGCGTGGTTGTTGGGCATAAAGAGGAAACTTCGTCTGTCGATACTGCCGAGCAAGCGGAACCGAAGAAGATCTGCGTTCATGTTGTGGGTGAGGTTGCCAAGCCCGGTATGTACGAGCTTGAAGAGGGGGCTCGCGTATCCGATGGCATCGATGCTGCAGGAGGGATGCTCGGAGGTGCCGACCAACTATCCATCAACCTAGCGCGTCAGCTCTCTGACGGTGAGCAAGTCGTTGTTTCGTCGAAGGCTTCGTCCGATGTTTCGGCGGCGGCTTCCTTGCCATCTGATGTACAGGGAACCCGCTCGGGCGCTGCATCGGGAGCAAACCCCTCTTCCGTAATGGGAAAAGTGAACATCAACACGGCTTCCGCTGCTGAGCTTACTTCGCTTGATGGTGTGGGGAATGCCACGGCGGCGAAGATCATTGCATATCGTCAAGCAAACGGTTCTTTTTCTTCGATCGAAGAGATAAAGAAAGTCTCTGGCATCGGTGACAAGAAATTCGAAGCGCTGAAAGACCGTATCACGGTGTAGGTATGGCGAAAACCTCCGAAAGAATACAGGCTCGTCCCAGCATCCCCCTCTTGCTCCAATGCTCTTTTTGCCTTTGGGCGGGTTGTTTGCTTTCGGGGCACTTCTGCGGATTGTCATCAACGGTGGTTGTTGCTCTTGGGTCGGCGGGCGTTCTTCTGATCTGCGTATTGTTGCTGTTTTCCAATCGTACCGCCCCTTTCATCAGAAATGTGGCAGCCAGGTTGGTGTTTGTAGGTTTGGGGATGCTGCTTGTAGCGGCACAATTCCAATCATTGCACACGAAACGGGCAGCTCTCATGAACTCAGACCCAGCTTCTTACACCATGCGTGTTCTTGATGACCCTGCGAAGGGGCAATTTGGTTATCGTGCAACAGCGTTGGCATGGAAAAGCAATTTGAACGTCATCGACCGTACGGCTGCTTCATTCAAGGTGCAGATTCTTTTCAACGACGATGAGTTGGGGTTTGGGGATGAATTCCAAACTGAAGTTGTATTTTCCGACGCCGACGAGGCATCGTTGCCTTACTTCGATCAGCAGGGATTGGCTGTTCGGTGCAAACTGTCTCATACACAACGGGTTGATCCCTCCAACCTTGGAATGCTGACCGATATTCGGGATCAGTACACTTCGACTGTTGATGCTCTTCTTGATGCCCCTTGGGTCGATGGCAACGGTTCTGCTGTACTTAAGGCGTTGGTGGTGGGGGATCGCCGTGCGCTTTTCGATGGGGATGTCTACGGCGATGTGAAAGTTGCCGGTTTGGCTCATCTTGTCGCAGTTTCAGGAGCCCATTTGGTCATTGTAACGGGTCTCGTAGGATGCGCTCTTAAAGTGCTTCGCGCCCCTCGTCGAACAGCATGTGCGGTACAGTTTGCGTTCCTTGCGGGATATCTTGTCATGGTGGGATTTCCTATATCGTGCATTCGTGCCGCCATCATGTCGATGATCGGGCTGTTTTCCCTTGCGTTTTCGCGTCGTTCCTATGCTTTGGGCTCGCTTGGCGCAACAATACTTGTCCTCTTGGTGCTTGATGCAAGTGCGGCTTTTTCTGTTTCGTTTGCTTTATCCGCGCTTTCTACTTTGGGAATAGTCCTGTTCACCCCTAAGTTTTGCAGTTGGTTGCCGAATACGGGGAAATGGGTTGAGTCCTTTGTTTTTGAGCCCCTTGCCATGACCTGCGCCGCGATTCTGGTAACGTTTCCCTTGAGCGTATCTTCGTTTTCGCAGTTTTCCCTGGTGTCCCCCATCAGCAATGTCCTTGCAGCGCCGTTGATTACCGCAACGTGCGCTTTGGGGGTTCTGTCGTTCATGGCAATGCCTTTTGCCCCTTTGTGCTCTGTGCTTTTGTTCTGCTCCTATGGCTGCGCTGCTGGGTTCACCAAAGTCGTGCAACTTCTTGCTTCGGTCCCTTATGCCTCGGTTCCTCTTGATCTTCCTTTCATTCCAATGGCATTTTGCTCAGTGGCACTATGCGTGGTGCTGTGGGGTGTTTGGCCGAAAACCTTGCCTTGCAAAACGATCGGTTGTTTGCTTCTTGTCGTGTTGCTGTTGGGTGCCGGGTTGCGGATTGCCGATGCGAGGTCTACTTCGGTTACCATGCTTGACGTGGGCCAAGGCGATGCCTTCCTGGTGAAGAGCGAAGGCACAACCATGCTTATCGATACTGGAAACCAGCCAAAGAAGCTTTATGCTGGCCTCGCCCGCCATGGCGTGCAACATCTCGATGCCGTGGTCATAAGCCATGCTGACGACGATCATTGCGGCTGCTTAGCCGACTTGCGCGGCGTTGTGGATGTTGAAGAGGTTTACGTTGCGCGCGGTATGGATGAATTGGGTACCGGTAAATCTCAGGGGCTTATCAAGGATGCCAAATCGGTTGTACGCGAAGACGAGGTAAAAGAGCTTTCCGCTGGAGATTCGATTTCCCTTGGTGCTGTTTCTTTCACAGTGCTTTCGCCTTCTGTCTTGGAAGATGAAGGGGAAAACGAAGACAGTCTCTGTCTGATAGGGGAGTCTGACCTGAACAGAGACGGAAAGACGGAATGGCGAATGCTTTTTGCCGGTGATGCCGAAACCAATGTCTTGGACAAGCTGGCAAACATGAACGTTTTGAACGACATAGATATCCTGAAAGTAAGTCACCATGGCTCAAAAGCTTCGCTTGACGATAAGGTTCTGGGCGCGATGAAACCCGAAATTGCCTTGATAAGCGTTGGCGAACGAAATCGCTATGGGCATCCCGCTCCAAACACCCTTAACTTGCTTGCCGACTCCGATGTTCAGGTATTCCGGAGCGACGCACAAGGGGATGTGGTGTGTAGTTTGACGATGGATAACATTGCCGTTACAGCTATGAAGTAGAATTGCAGCATGGCTACTTCATCTAAAAAACCAGCTCTTTTGCCCGTGTATCTTATTGCAGGTGAGGATGAGCTGAAACGCGAAACGGTAATGAAGCGTCTTCACGCCCGTTTATCTAAAATGGGAGATCTTTCGTTCAACTCTGAAACGTTTTCTGGTCTGACCTGTACCGGCGAGGAAATCGTTACGGCTGCCAACACGCTTCCTTTTGCCAGTGAAGTTCGTTTGGTCGAAGTGCACGATGTTGAAAAGCTGAAGAAGGCCGATTCTGAGCTCGTTATCGAGTACCTTAAGTCTCCTTGCGAAACCACCGTGTTGGCGCTTGAGGGTCAGAAGGTTGCCAAGAACACCCGTTTATACAAAGCGGTTGCCGCCTTCGGCAAAAGTGCTGTTATCGATTGTGCTCCTTTCGCACGCAAGGATTTGAGCAGTGCTGTTCGTTCCATGGCAGTAGGTCATGGCGTGACGCTTACCCAGGGGGCTGCAGCAACCTTAATCGATTTGGTGGGTACCAACACCGTTGCCCTCGATGGAGAGCTGAAGAAACTTGCGCTTTCTCATCGGGGAACCGATGCCGTCAACGAAAGCGAAGTGCTCTCCCTTGTTTCACGTACTGCCGAAATCAAGCCGTGGGAATTCGTCGATGCGTTTGCCGCCCGTAACGGCAAACGTTGCATTTACCTGATGAACCGTATGGATGTTTCGCCCTTTGCCCTGCTTGCCATGTGCACTACGCGTATTCGCGAGCTTATTACCGTGAAGGCCTTGGCCGACCGTGGGCAGCAGGCTTCAGCTGCCAAGGTGCTGAAGATGCCTGATTGGCGCTTGAAGAACCATCGTGTTTGGGCTAGGGGATTCAGCATGCCCGAGCTTATTGATGCGCTTCGCTCCGCCCGCGATGCGGAACAGGAAATGAAAAGTGGAGCCAGCCAAGAGCAAACGTTTACTTTCTGGTTCCTGTCGGTGTGCAAGAAGGACAGAGGGTAGCCTTGCCCTCATGGCTCTGCTTTCGTGCCGAGCCCTTTCGAATTTCTCTTTGCTGTTGGCTGTATGCAGTATGTTAGTTCCGAAAAAAAGAACCCGCCGTGGCGGGTTCTTTTCTCTTGATATGCGAATGGGATCCGAGCTGGATTCCAAGAAACGCTGAGGTTATTCAGCAGCCTCTTCAGCTTCTTCGGCCTCTGCGGCAGCAGCAGCTTCAGCAGCCTTCTTTTCAGCAGCAGCCTTTTCAGCCTTCAGGGTAGCCTCGCGACGCTTAGCCTTTTCTGCGGATGCAGCAGCCATTGCTTCCTTGCGGGCAGCCTTAGCAGCAGCCTTCTTGTTGCCGGTAGTAGCAGGTGCCTTCTTTTCAGCAGGCTTGTAAGCTGCGATGTCTTCAGCGGTAACAACCGTGTTGGCAAGCTTCATAACGCCGCTCTTGCGGTTAGCTGCCTGGCGCTTGTGGATGATGCCCTTGGATGCAGCCTTGTCGAGCAGACGGCATGCATACAGAGCTGCCGCATAAGCCTTAGCACCGTCCTTGGCCTCTACGGCCTCACGGACAACGCGGATGGCAGTCTTAAGCTCAGAACGAATGGCGCGATTGCGCATGCGTGCCTTTTCGTTGGTGATGATTCGCTTCTTCTGACTTTTAATGTTCGCCACGTTTTATCCTCCGTATAAATATTTTTCTGTAGACGAAAACTCTAGAATCTTACCACAAGACATAACACATGCCCATACGGTAGTTGCCTTATTATTGCGAAGAAATCTCCGCAATGCAACAGGTAAGGTAGAATCATTGCAATGCTGCACTTCTGCAGTACTGGTATTTTACGTTTTATGAGCGCATTTGCGCACATTGGATAGGAAACTATGGCACTCGATCCGCGCTACATTCGAAATTTCTCCATTATTGCCCATATCGACCATGGCAAGTCCACGCTTTCGGACCGCATCCTTGAAATGACGGATACGGTTTCCAAGCGAGACATGAAGGAACAGGTGCTCGACTCGATGGACATCGAGCGCGAACGCGGCATCACCATCAAAAGCCAGGCGGTGCGCGTTGACTATCGTGCCGACGACGGCCAGCTGTACCATTTCAACCTCATCGACACGCCGGGTCATGTTGACTTCACTTACGAGGTTTCGCGCTCGCTTGCGGCATGCGAAGGCGCGGTGCTGGTGGTAGACGCCACACAGGGCATCGAAGCGCAAACCGTGGCGAATGCGATGATGGCGATGAACGCCAACCTGGAAATCGTTCCGCTTATCAACAAGATCGACCTTCCCGCTGCCGAGCCTGAGCGCGTACGTGCAGAAATCGAGGACGGCCTTGCCATCCCCGCCGACGATGCGGTCCTGGCCAGCGGCAAGACCGGCGTCGGCGTGCACGATTTGCTCGAATCCATCGTGTACAACATCCCGCATCCGGAGGGCGATCCCGATGCGCCCCTTTCCGCACTGATTTTCGATTCCTACTTCGATGCGTACCGCGGTGTTGTTGCCTTGGTGCGCATCGTTAACGGCTCCATGAAGAAGGGGCAGAACATCCGCATGATGGCTACCGACACCCATGCCCTGGTGGAAGAGGTCGGTGTTCGCCGTCCTACCGAGATTCCCCGCGATGAGCTGGGTGTGGGCGAAGTCGGCTACTTGGTCACCGGCCTTAAGGACCCATCGAAGGTTAAGGTGGGCGATACGGTAACGCTGGTGGAAGGCGGCTGCGCTGAGCCTTTGCCCGGTTACCGCGATGTGAAGCCCATGGTGTACACGGGCTTGTTCCCCATCGAAGCCGACCAATACGAAGAGCTGAAGGATGCGTTGGCGAAGCTTTCCCTGAACGACCCTGCTCTGGTATACGAAGCAGAGAACAGCCATGCATTGGGCTTTGGCTTTCGCGTAGGCTTTTTGGGCTTGCTTCACATGGAAGTAGTCAAGGAGCGCTTGGAACGCGAGTTCGGCCTTGACCTTTTGGCAACGGCGCCTTCGGTTGAGTACCACGTGTTCAAGACCGACGGGGAGATGATCTCCCTCCATTCGCCTCAGGACATGCCCGACGCCAGCGAGATCGACCACATCGAAGAGCCGTTCCTTAAGGCGAAGATCCTCATTCCGCCCGACTACGTCGGTGCGGTGATGGAGCTTACCGTGGCACGCCGCGGCGAGTTTAAAACCATGAACTACCTGAATACCAACACGGTTGAAATGCTGTGGGAAATGCCGCTTTCCGAGCTGATCATGGATTACTTCGACCAGCTGAAGAGCCGCACCAAGGGATATGCGTCGCTCGACTACGACTTCGATACCTACAAGCCCTCGAAACTCGTGAAGCTCGATATTTTGCTTTCCGGGAAGCCCATCGATGCTCTTTCGTTCATCGTGCATACCGATAAGGCCTACGACCGAGGTCGTGTGCTCACCGAAAAGCTTAAAGAGATCATCCCGCGTCAGATGTTCGAGGTTCCCATCCAGGCAGCCGTTGGCTCCCGTGTGCTTTCGCGTCAGACGGTCCGCGCCTTGCGCAAGGATGTTTTGGCCAAGTGCTACGGTGGCGACATCTCGCGTAAGCGCAAGCTCTTGGAAAAGCAGAAGAAGGGCAAGAAGCGCATGAAGAACATCGGCAACGTCGAGGTTCCCCAAGAAGCGTTCATGGCAATTCTGAAAGTTGACGAATAGGGGAGGTAGAAACAATGGCATTCGGCCGTAAGGAAGAAGAATACGATTGGCTCAACGACCCCTTCGACGAGAAGAAATCGGCACGTGAACGCGAACGCGCGGAGATGTCGGGCGGCTCCAAGGCGGCGCTTGGGTGCGGTTGCCTCCTGGTGGTAATCGTTTTCGTTGTGATGTTCGTGGTTGCGGGCATGCAGTTCGTTTCCATCTTGTCCGCGTAAGGGCTTTCCATGGGTGAAAGCATGTTCAAAGACCGCAAGATCATTCTCGCTCCCATGGCGGGCGTGGGCGATGAGGTGTTTCGCCAGCTGTGCCGGGAACAGGGTGCTCAGCTTACCTATACGGAAATGGTCTCCGCCAAGGCTTTAAGCTACGCCAACGAAAAAACTGCCCATCTGCTCGATTTGGCCCCGAACGAGGACAAGGTTTCCGTTCAGTTGTTCGGGCATGAGCCCGATACCATGGCCGAGCAGGCAAAATGGGTGGAAGATACGGTGGCTGAAAGGCTTTTCGCCATCGACATTAACATGGGCTGCCCTGCTCGCAAGATTGCCGGCAAGGGTGACGGTTCTGCCTTGATGCGCGATCCGAGGCTCGCTTCGCAGATTATTGAGTCGGTTTCCAAAGCGGTGCAGTGCCCCGTTACGGTAAAGTTCCGTCGCGGGTATGAAGAGGGAAACGAAACGGCAGTTGAGTTTGCCCGAATGGCAGAAGGGTCCGGTGCCGATGCCGTTGCGGTTCACGGTCGCTATGCCCAGCAGTTCTATCGCGGAAGCGCCGATTGGAGCATCATCGCTCGCGTAAAGCAGGCTGTTTCCATTCCCGTTATCGGCAATGGCGATGTTATCGATGGCAAGAGCGCCTTGTCCTTGTTTGCCGAAACGGGTTGCGATGCTGTCATGGTGGGTCGTGGCGCCCAGGGAAATCTTTGGGTGTTTCGCGATATTGCCTCACGTCTCGGCGGCGGTTCTGGGTATTCCGGCCCCACGCCGGCAGAGAAGATGGCAATGGCAACGCGCCATGCAAAGCTCTTGTCTGAACGATCGGGCAAGAACATCGTCCGAATGCGCAAACATGCCATGTGGTACGTTGCCGGTATGAAAGATGCGGCCGTCATCCGCCGTCAAATCAACGATGCCGTTACGTTTGAAGACTTCGCGGCGCTTTTCGAAGAGGCGCGCCGTCATACGGAAGAAGACGAGTAGGCGCCATGGAATGGGAGCCGTACCAGGCGCTGTACCTTCATGTGCCGTTTTGCAAACGCCGTTGCGCCTACTGCGATTTTTCAACCTGTGCTGTTGCGCCAGACAGCCCTCGGATTGGCGAATACGTAGAGAACATGGTTGCCGCCATACGCAAAGCCTCGCGCGCCGATGAGCTGGGCGCCATTGAAACGGTGTACTTCGGCGGAGGCACGCCAACGTTTTTGGGCAACAAGCATCTTTCGAACTTGCTGTACACCCTTTCCCTTTCCATGCATCTGACTCCTGAGGTTGAATGCACGGTAGAGGCAAACCCCGACAGCCTTACGCTGCCTATGGTAAAAGACCTGTATGCCTTGGGTGCTACGCGTCTTTCTTTGGGTGTGCAGAGCTTCGAAGACGACTTGCTCTCCTTTCTAGGGCGCGTTCATTCATCTGATCAGGCAAAACGAGCCATCGAAACCGCGCAAACCCGTTTTGACAACGTAAGTATCGATCTTATGTGCGGCTTGCCGGGGCAAACAGAGGAAGGCTTTCGTGCCGATGTGACGTGCGCACTTTCGCTGGGTGTCAAGCATGTGAGCATCTATCCTCTTATGGTTGAAGAGGGAACACCGCTCTACGGCCGTGTGGAGCGCGGCGAAGTAGGAGTGGATGAAGATCTGGGCGCCGATTTGATGCAGGTTGCCTCGGAGGTTCTCGCCGATGCGGGCATGCATCGCTATGAGGTGGCAAGTTATGCTTTCGAGGGCTTTGAATCCAGGCACAATACGGCCTACTGGACGGGAAAACCCTACCTTGGCCTGGGCCCTGGTGCGGTGTCCATGCGCCAGAATGCCCTTGAGCGGCAGCGCGTGAAGGACGGGGAAGTGGTTGAAGCGCTTGACCCCTTCGAAATGGCCGCAGAAGACCTTATGCTCGGCATGCGTATGAGCCGTGGTGTTACCGACGCTTTCTTGGAAGAGCGCTCCATCCTGCTTCCCGAAGCGCCTGACGCTTTCGCGGAACTGCAGGACGAAGGCCTGGTGAGCCATCGTGAGGGAGCTTGGGTTCCCACTGAAAGGGGATGGCTGTTCGGTAACCGGCTGTACGGCAAGCTCTATGAGATGGCTCCGTAACAGTTGGGATACGTGCAGGAGTCTTGGCGTTTTATGCGCCTGTGGAAGCGTATCTTGAGATAGTTGGTTAGCACTCTGGCGGCTGCGCTGCTAAAATGCTTTCCTGCGTAAAAGTTGTATCAAGCAAAGGAGGCAAGCGATGCTGTCGGATAGGCGCCAGATTGTGCTTCGGGCGCTCATCGAAGAATACATTGCTCGTGCGCTTCCTGTTGGGTCGCGTACCTTGGTTGAACGCTACAACTTAGGTATTAGCTCGGCAACGGTGCGAAACGAGCTTTCCCTACTAGAGGAAATGGGGTACTTGGCCCAACCGCATACGTCAGCCGGTCGTGTTCCCACTGATTTCGGCTATCGTGCGTTTGTCGACGACCTGCTTTCCCGCGAAGACGAAGAGGGCGTCGACGAAGACGATCCTTTGGCGAAGGAGCTCCGCGAAAGCGCTCGTGACCTGGATGACCTGATGGAGCGTACTTCCCAGGCGTTGGCGCGCTTCACTGACTGCATGACGTTGCTCGTTCCTCCACGGTTTCTGACCGTGGATATCCGCCTTATCAACTTGGTGTTGCTTACCCCGCAGCGCCTTTTGGCGGTTATCGTCACCGACGACGGCCAGGTGTTCAATCGCCAGATGGATCTTTCCCGCGAGTACTCGCAGGAGGAGGTGGAAAAAACTCAGAGCCTGCTGAACAAGGTTCTGGCCGGCAAATCCCTTTCCTCCACTTCATCGGTACCGCCGCTTGACATGGATGCGATCCACGACGATCTGTTCAGGCTGGTTATGGCTGAAATCCTGGCTTGCTTGAAAGACCAGAATGCCATCAAGGCTCATCCGCTGGGTATATCGCACCTGTTGGGGAAGCCCGAGTTCAGCGATTCTTCCTGCCTTATGCCTGTTTTGGAAGAGCTCGAAGGTGATACGATGCTTCTTCGCATGTTCAATGATGCCGTTGGCTCGGAAGAGCCTGTGGTGCGCATTGGGCACGAGAATGATTCAGAGGCGCTTTCCAGCGTTTCGCTTATCGCCAACCGTTTCGGCGAAGCCGAGCACAGCGGCCTGATTCTGATTGTCGGTCCTACCCGCATGGATTATTCCCAGGTGCTGAAGGCGGTTCGCGCTGCCCGCAACGTTTTGAAAGATCTTTAGTCCTTAAAAAGGAGTTTTGTAACCTATGGCCAACGATTTGTACGAGGTTCTTGGCGTCGACAAGACGGCAAGCGACGACGAGATCAAGAAGGCGTTCCGCAAGAAGGCTCGCCAGCTTCACCCTGATGTGAACAAAGAGCCCGACGCGGAAGACCGCTTCAAGGAATTGAACGAAGCCTATGATGTGCTGAGCGACCCCAACAAGCGTGCTCAGTACGACCGTTTCGGTACCATTCCTGGCGCTTCCGGTGGTGGTGGATCCCAGTACGTTGACCTCGAGGATCTGTTCGGCGGCGGCTTCGGAGGAATGGGCGATATCTTCAGCTCGTTCTTCGGCGGCAACGGCGGCGGACGTGCCAACGTTCGCAAAGAAGGCCGCGACATGGGCGTTGGCTTGCGCATCACGCTCGAAGAAGCGGCTTCAGGCGTTAAGAAGGAAATCGTCTACGACCGCCTGGCTCCGTGCCCCGATTGCGAAGGTTCCGGCTTAGCCGAAGGCGGCAGCGAGGTTACCTGCCCCGATTGCAATGGCCAGGGCCGCGTTGTTACGGTGCAGCATACGTTCTTGGGCGATATGCAGGCGGCGTCGACCTGCCCCCGTTGCTCCGGTTCCGGCAAAATCATCGAGAACCCGTGTCCTGAGTGCGAAGGCCAGGGCCGCGTCCCCGATCGTCAGCGCATTTCCGTTGATATCCCTGTTGGCATTCGAGACGGCCAGCAGCTGCGCCTTTCCGGCTACGGCGAAGCCGGTATCCGCGGCGCTGAAGCGGGTGACTTGATCGTTACCTGCCGTATTGAGGACCATGAGTTCTTCGAACGCCAGGGCGATGACCTACATTGCTCTGCAGCTATCAGCATGGTGCAGGCAGCGTTGGGTGCCAAGATCGAGCTCGATGGCATTTTCGAAGGTGAGAAAGTCACCGTTACCATTCCCGAGGGTTGCCAGTATGGCCAGGTGATTCGCGTGAAGGGCGCCGGCATGCCGAAATTCCGCAGCGAATCGCGCGGCGATCTGCATGTTCACGTCGAGGTAAAGATCCCGACGCGTGTTTCGAAGGGCGAGCGTGCCATTTTGGAGCGCTTGGCCGACGAGATGGGCGAAAACGTTTCTGAGCAGCGCAGCCCCCTGCAGAAGCTTCGTGACGCGTTCAACAACTAAAACGGAGAGATATGTCGCTTCCCCATTTCTTTTTGCGTGAACAGGTGCTGGCGGAAACGCCGGTGCCTGTTTTTGCGCTCCAGCTTGATTCAGATGATGTGAAACATGCAAAGGTGCTGCGCCTTCAAGCAGGCGAGCACATTGCCGTGGTCGATGCCGCTTCGGACTACTTCGAGTGCGAAGTGGTTTCCTTCGATGCGGGTGAGCTGTGCGTTTCCATTGCGCAGAAGCTTACTTCCCATAAGCGCCCTGAAGTGGTGCTGGTCCAAGGGCTTGCCAAGGGTGACAAAATGGACACCATCGTGCGCCATGCCACTGAAGTGGGCATTGCCGGCTTCATTCCTATGGCGAGTTCGCGCAGTGTGGTGAAGCTCGACGCTAAGAAAGCGGCAGCGCGCCGCGGCAGATGGGAGACCATCGCCAAGAGTGCGGCCATGCAAAGCGGCAGGCATTCCATGCCACAGGTGCATATGCCCTGCTCGGTTGCCCAGGCTGCGCAAATTGTTTCCGCATGCGATGCCGTTTTGGTGTGCTGGGAGGAAGCCGAGCTTTCCGACACCGTGGAAGAAGCAGTTTCGTCTTGCCTGAAAGCGACTGGCAAAGAGCCAGGTCAGCTTCGTATCGCCTTGGTGATTGGCCCAGAAGGCGGCTTGGAAGCCTCGGAAGTCGATGCTTTCAAGGCCGCAGCTGCGCATGCCTATTCGGTAAGCCTTGGCCCTACGATCCTCCGTACCGAAACCGCGGGTATTGTGGCTCCCGCTTTGGCGCTTTACGAGCTTGAGGTGCGCCAATGAAGGTTTCAGTTGTGAACCTTGGCTGCAAAGTCAACAGGGTTGAGTCCGACACCATCGCCAAGGCGTACGAGAACCGCGGCGCCGAGCTTTGCGATGTTCCCGAAGCAGACATCGTGGTAGTGAACACCTGCACGGTAACCGAAGAGGCCGACAAGAAAACCCGCAAAAGCATCAGGCGCGTTCTGCGGCAAAACGACCAAGCCCAGGTGGTGGTTACGGGGTGCGCTGCTGCCATCGAACCGGAGTTCTATCGTTCCCTCGATGCCCGAATTTGCGTTGTTGACAAGATGGACCTGCTTGAAGAAATGGGCGATGGCGCAGCCGCTTCGGCGGCAAGCTTGGTTCGTGTCGGTGACGAGTTCCCTACGCGTGTTTCGGTGAAGGTGCAGGATGGGTGCAACCACTCGTGCACCTACTGCATTGTGCATGTTGCCCGTGGCAAGGCGTGGTCTCGTCCCGTTTCCGCCGTTGTGGAGGAAACCCTTGCCTTGGCCGATGCCGGTGCGAAGGAACTGGTGCTTACCGGAATCGATCTGGGCTCCTACTCGTACGCCTCCGATACGGGTCGCATTCGCCTAGGTTCCTTGGTGCGCCTTTTGCTCGAAGCTCTCGATAAGGCAGGTCATGGCGATGTGCGGTTGCGCATCGGCTCGATTGAGCCTCGTTCGCTTGACGCCGAATTCATCAAGGTGCTTGCGGAATCTGATGGGCGCGTGTGCCGTCACTTGCATCTTCCCCTGCAATCGGGCTCGGATAAGGTGTTGAAGGAGATGAGCCGCCCGTATACGTCCCGCGATTTCGCCGATCTTGTTGCGCGGTTGAAGCGTGAAGTGGGCGATATCTCCCTTACCACTGATATCATCGTGGGCTTTCCCGGCGAAACGGAGCAGGACTTTGTCGATACCTGCAATCTGGCACGTGAGGTCGGTTTCACGAAGATCCATGTATTTCGCTATTCGCGCCGTGAGGGCACGCCTGCAGCAGCGCGTACCGACCAAGTTCCGCCCGAGGTCAAAGAGCGCCGCGCCCATGAGCTCAGTGCCCTAGGTGACGCTTTGCGCATCGAGTACGCACAGCGGCATATCGGGGCAGAGGAGCGCATTGCCGTTGAGCAGGACGGCTGGGGCATGACCGAGTCGTACTACAAAGTGCGTTTGGGTGGCGAATATGCGCCGGGGAGCTTGGTTCAGGCCCGCTTAACGGGCGTTGATGATGCTGGTATCATGAGCGTATGAACGAACAAGAGAACATCACGCTCGCTATTCCGTCCTCAGCAGAGCCAACGGCATTGCTGGGGCCTCAAGACGAGTTCCTTCATTTAATCGAAGATTCGACATCCGCACGTATTTCCGTGCAAGGGAATGCCCTGCGTATTCAGGGAAACGCCTTGGAGGTGCAGTCGCTCACCACGCTGTTTTCCGGTCTTTTCAAGACGCTGGAAGCGGGGGAAGTGCTTACGCGCGACGAGGTAAAGCGCTCGCTTAACCTCATGAAAACGGGCGAGCTTTCACCACCGCCCATGAAGAACGACGTTATCCTTTCGTATCGAGGGCGCGCTATTCGTCCGAAAACCCCGACGCAGAAGAAGTACGTTGATGCCATCAGGACGAATACCGTTACGTTCGGCATTGGTCCTGCCGGCACCGGCAAAACCTACCTTGCGATGGCGATGGCGGTTGCCGCGTTCAACAGCAAGCAGGTGAACCGCATCATTCTGACGCGTCCTGTTGTAGAGGCTGGTGAGAACCTGGGCTTTCTTCCCGGCTCCCTTACCGAGAAGATCGATCCCTATATCCGCCCCCTTTACGACGCTCTGTTCGAAATGATGGAGCCGGGCCGTGCCAACAAGTATCTGGCCGAGGGCGTTATCGAAATTGCGCCGTTGGCATTCATGCGTGGCCGTACGCTCAACGATGCCTTCATCGTTCTCGACGAAGCGCAGAACACCACGCCGGGACAGATGAAGATGTTCCTTACCCGCTTGGGCAGGGGATCGAAAATGGTAATCACGGGCGATATTACCCAGGCCGACTTGCCGAAGGGCATTTCGGGGTTGAAGACGGTACGTCAGGTTCTTGATGGCGTGGAAGACATTTCCTTCTGTGAGTTCAAGAACGCCGATGTGGTGCGTCATTCCCTGGTTGCCAAGATCGTTGCCGCCTATGCGCGTGCTGAAGAGATGAACCTTCGACTGTAAAGAGGTTGAATATGCAGGTCAACGTACTTGTAGAACATGGCGAGGATTTGGTGAAGGACCTTCCCATGGAAGAGCTCTGCCAATTCGTGATGCACGAGATGAAGCTTCCCGAATGTACCGACGTAACGGTGACCTTCGTTACCAATGAACGTATTCATGAGCTCAATCGCGACTATCGCGGCATCGACCGTCCTACCGATGTGCTTTCTTTCGAATGCGACAACGTGCCTTTCGAAGACGAGGTGCTCGATGGTGTCGAGGAATTCGAGTTAGGCGATACCATCATCGCCACTGATGTTGCGCTTGCGCAGACCGAAGAGTACGGCACTACCTTCGAAGAAGAGGTGACGCTGCTTACCGTGCATAGCCTGCTTCATTTGTGCGGCTATGACCATATCGAAGATGAGGATTACAAGGTCATGCATGCGCTTGAGGAAAAGCTCATCAAAGCTTGGAATGAGAGTCGCGCATGACGCGCAAGGGCTTTTCCCTGTTCGCTGCTTTTCGTTGCGCAGCGCAGGGGATTATCGACACCGCCCGTGAGCGCAATTTCCATATCGAGCTGTGCTTCATGGTGTTGTGCATTGCGATGGGCTTTGCATTCGGCATCAGTGCCTTTGAGTGGCTTGCTGTGGTGGTGTGCTTCGGTTTGGTTCTTGGCGGCGAATGCCTTAACTCGTCGATTGAGGCCATCGTTGACTTGGCAAGCCCCGAATTCCACGAGCTTGCCCGCAAATCGAAAGATGCCGCAGCGGGTGGGGTTCTGCTGTTTTCGGTTGCCTCATTCGTTGTCGGTTTGATCATTTTTGTGCCGCGTATTCTGGGCCTTCTTGGCTTAGCGTAGCGGTTTTGAGAAAAGGAGCTTCATGGTAATTGACCAGAACACCATCGACCCGAGTACGTTTAAGTCGGGTTTCGTCACGCTTATCGGTCGTCCGAGCGCGGGCAAGTCCACGCTGTTGAATGCTCTTATGGGCAAGAAGCTGGCCATCGCTTCGCCTACCGCGCAAACCACGCGCCATCGTTTCCGCGCGGTGCATACCACCGAGGATCATCAGATGGTTATCGTCGACACGCCTGGCGTGCACAAGCCCCATGATGCTCTGGGCGAAGAGCTGAACACCACGGCATTGAAATCGCTTGATGGCATCGATGTGGCGGCGTTTCTGCTTGATGCCTCGGCACCGTTCGGCCGCGGTGACGAATGGGTGATCTCCGAGCTTGCCAAGAGCAAGGTGCCCAAGATCCTGGTGCTTTCCAAGATCGACTTGGTCGACGATGAAGCCTTGGACGAGCAGCGCCATAAGGCAGTATCGCTTGGCAACTGGGATGAAGTGGTTGAGGTGTCTTCGCTCACAGGTGCGGGCCTTGACAGCTTCATCGATGCCGTTGTGCGTCGCTTGCCGGTAGGACCGTTGTGGTTCCCAGCGGATATGGAAACCGACCAGCCTATCGAGGTTATCATCGCGGAGTTCATCCGCGAGAAGATCCTGCTTACCGCACATGACGAGGTGCCTCATGCGGTGGGTGTGGTGGTTGACGCCATGGAATACAACCGCCGCAAGAACCTGCAGAAGATCTACGCCACGGTTTATGTGGAACGCGACAGCCAGAAGGGCATCGTCATTGGCAAGGGTGGTCGTGCCATCAAGGAAGTCGGCACGCAGGCGCGCGAAGACCTCGAGGTTTTGCTTGGCAAGAAGGTGTTCTTGGACCTTAACGTGAAGGTCCGCAAAAACTGGAGGCGCGACCTGAACCAGATCAGGCGTTTCGGATACGGAGAAGGCGCGTAAGCGTGGCTTCCCGTACGTATCCGGTGCGCGCTTTGGTGCTTCGCCGTACCAAGCTGGGGGAAAGCGATGTGATATGCACGTTGCTTTCTTCCGACGGATCGCAAATACGCGCTGTTGCGAAGGGGGCTCGTAAGCCCTCTTCTTCTTTTGCCTCAAGGTTAGAGGTGTATTCGGTGTGCGATCTGCTCCTTGTAGAGGGCAAATCGCTCGACATCGTGAAGGAAGCTCGCTTGGTGGAGGCGAACGCGCATCTGCGAAGCGATATCGATTTGATGGAAGCGGCAGCTCCGATGGTGGAGCTTTTAGATAAGACAACGCAGGTTGGGCTGGAGGATGCGCGCCTGTTTCCCATGGTGTGCGCAGCGCTGCAGGCTTTGAAGGGTTGCAGCGAGAATAACCCTGCGGTCTCTGATGATCCCCATGCTGAGCAAATAGCAAGTGCTGTCGTGTTTACATCAGCGCACCTTCTGAAGGCGCTCGCCGTTTTGGGCTTCCGCCCTCGTTTCGATGTATGCGTTGGATGCGGTGCTCCCATAGCATTCGACCAGCTGCCGCAGCGCGTTTCCTTTTCGCTGGTAGACGGCGGCTTGGTGTGTGGTGCTTGTCGCAGTACTTGCGAAACGATAAGCCTATCGCGCGATACCGTTGTGTGGGCGCAAGCGCTGCTGTTCAGCACCTTTGCCGAAATTAAGCACTTCGACATGGACAAGCCCGGCTGCATGTCCGAGCTTCGCTTCCTGCAGATGTGGATCCGCCAACACCTGGGCATAAAGCTCAAGTCGCTGGATTACTTGGTTTCCAACGGAATATCCAGGTAGTCTTGGCTTTCTAGGGGTTGGGCGCTGAATCGAATAGCCATTTCGACTGGCGAAGGCTCCTTGTCCTGTTTCGCATAACTTTGCGATTTTTCTCGCATCTTTCACGTTGCGATGACACCAATTCATAGGTAATAACGTTTGACGTTATTAACAAGGAGCGTTACTATGATTGTGTCGTTTAGAAGTTATGAGACGATGCTGCTTGCCAAGGGCAGGAAAGTGAAACGGTATCGATTCATTGAAAAGGTTGCTCGCCGAAAGCTTCGGTATCTTGAAATTGCCAACTGGTTGCAAGACCTGCGTATTCCTCCAGGGAATAGGTTGGAGCAACTTAAAGGCAATAGGAAAGGCCAATGCGGCATCCGCATTAACGACCAATTCAGAATCTGCTTTCGATGGACAAGCAGAGGTGCAGAAGAGGTAGAAATCGTCGATTATCATTCTTAAGGAGGCTGCTGTGTCCGAGTATCTTGACCCGGTTACTCCAGGTGAAATACTTAAAGAAGATTTCCTTATCCCCATGGGCATATCTCAATATCGTCTTGCCAAGGAAACGGGCATTCCTGCTCAACGTATTGGGCAGATCGTTCTGGGGCGTCGCTCCATCACAGCCGATACCGATCTTCGCCTCTGTAAGTTCTTTGGCCTTTCTGAAGGGTTTTGGCTTCGCGCCCAGGTAGCCCACGATGTTGAAGTGGCTCACCGCAAGCTTGACCCAGAGTTGGAGAAGATCACCCCTTGGGCAGTTTCCCATCCCGCAGAAGCATAATTTCTTGCAAGATGGCCCGTCTCCACACCCCATACACAACCTGGAAATTGCTGTTGAGTGGGGGAGCAGCCTCGGGTAAACTATTCGAGTTGCAATTTGCAACAGGTAGGCTCCACGCCTAGCTCGCATGCGCCACCCGCTTGCCTGCTCGGCCTGGAGGGAATTAGATGTAGAAAGGTGGAAAGATGCCTAGCAAGCTTAGCATCTCCAAAGAACGCACCGCAGAGCTCATGGCTGAGTTCGGCAAGAACCCTCAGGACTCTGGTAGCGCAGAGGTTCAGGTAGCAATCCTGTCCGAGCGCATCAAGAACCTGACCGAGCACCTGAAGGAGCACCCGAAGGATCATCATACCCGTCGTGGCCTGCTCATGCTCGTAGGTAAGCGCCGTCGTCTTCTGGTTTACATCAAGAACCGTGACGTTATTGAGTACCGTGAACTCATCAAGAAGCTCGGCATTCGCGACAACATCTAAGCATTAAGCCCGCGCTAGCGGGCTTTTTGTATATACGGCGGTCGGCAGTGGAGGCCATTGCTGCTCGCGCACCTGAAAAGCGGGTGCAAAGAGGCTTTGCGCAATAGGGCGCAAGGGAAGTGAAAGAAAGAATGGAAATTATTACCGAATCGTTCGACCTTTACGGGAAGCACTACACCCTCGAAACGGGCGAGCTTGCAAAGCAGGCTTCCGGTGCGGTGAAGGTTACCTGCGGCGACACCACCGTGCTGGTAACGGCCGTAATCTCCGAGCAGGAAAAGGATTACGACTTCTTCCCCCTGACGGTCGACTTCATGGAAAAGATGTACGCTGTGGGCCGTATCCCCGGCGGCTATCTGAAGCGTGAGGCCAAGCCTTCCGACAAGGGCATCCTGACGGCTCGCATGATCGACCGTCCTATCCGCCCCGGTTTCGCCGACGGCTTCAAGCAGGAAGTTCACATTGTTGCCACCACGCTTGTGGTAGACGGCGAGCATCAGCCTGACACCATTTCCGTTGCCGGCGCTTCTGCGGCTTTGATGGTTGCCAGCGCTCCGTTTGACGGCCCAGCCGCTTGCGTGCGTATCGGCCGCAACATCGACACTGGCGAGTTCATCGTCAACCCCACCTACGAGGAAGAAGAGAACTCCGACCTGGAGCTCACCATCGCAGGCACCAAGGATTACATTTCCATGGTAGAGGCCGGCGCTCAGGAAATCACCGAAGAGGACATGCTTGCTGCCATGACCTTCGGCCAGGAAGCCATCGCTGCCTTCTGCGAAAAGCAGGCTGAGTTCCTTGCCAAGGTGAACCCGCAGCCCAAGGAATGGCCTATCCACGTTGCCGATCCCTCCATCGCCGAGCGCGTTGACGCTCACTTCGATGAAATGTCTGCTGCTCTCAAGGACGCAGACAAGCAGTCCCGCATGGCCAAGGTTGAAGAGCTGAAGAACTCCGTAAAGGAAAACGACTTCACCGAAGAAGAGCGTGCTGCTTGGGGCTCCGACATCGCAGCTGCCCTGAAGCTGCTGGAAAAGCACGCAATGCGCGCCATGGTCATCGAAACCGGCGAACGCGCCGACGGCCGTACCAGCACCGAGATCCGCCCGCTGTACATCAAGGCTGGTTACCTGCCTCGCGTACATGGTTCCGGCCTGTTCCAGCGTGGCCAGACCCAGGCACTCTCCGTTGCAACCCTGGGTATGCTCAACGAGTGGCAGCGTCTTGACACCATCGATCCCGCCGAAGGCAAGCGCTACATGCATCAGTACAACTTCCCGCCGTACTGCACGGGCGAAGTTGGCCGCATGGGTGCCCCCAAGCGCCGCGAAATCGGTCATGGCGCCTTGGCAGAGCGCGCACTTCTGCCGGTACTGCCCGATGAAGAGGAATTCCCCTACGCAATTCGCGTGGTTTCCGAGATCATGGAATCCAACGGTTCTTCTTCCATGGCTTCCACCTGCGGTTCTACGCTTGCGCTGATGGATGCTGGCGTGCCGATCAAGGCTCCTGTTGCGGGCATCGCCATGGGCCTCATCAAGGAAGGCGACGACATCGTCATCCTCTCCGACATCCAGGGTCTGGAAGACTTCCTGGGCGACATGGACTTCAAGGTATGCGGTACCGAGCATGGCATCACTGCGCTGCAGATGGACAACAAGGCCAAGGGCCTTTCCGTCGACATCCTTGCCCGCGCTCTTGCTCAGGCTAAGGAAGGCCGTGCCTTCATCATGAAGGCAATGATGGAAGCCATCGACGCACCGCGTGCCGAGCTTTCTCCCTACGCTCCCCATATCGAGACCATCCATATTCCCGCCGATAAGATCCGTGACGTCATCGGTTCCGGCGGCAAGGTTATCCGTGGCCTTCAGGACGAGACCAACACCACCATCGAAATCGAGGAAGACGGCACCGTTCGCATCGCTTCCACCGATGCAGAGGGTGGCGCTGCTGCCAAGGCTGCAATCTTGGGCATCGTCAAGGTTCCCGAGGTTGGCGAGGTTTATGACGGCGAAGTCGTTGGCATCAAGGACTTCGGTGCCTTCGTT
>CAJKUH010000024.1 GCA_905203045.1 uncultured Eggerthella sp. | reverse complement strand
CGTGCCCTTCGCAAGATTTCGATTCACAGCGAAAGGAACCAGATGGCAAAGGCCACTCCTTCTTTAACTCGCAGAACCCTTCATTACTACTGGCAGGTAACGCGCAAGCATAAGGGAATGTTCGCGGCGCTGATGCTTTCCACCTTCACGTTCGTGGCCCTGCTCAGTTACGGCAACCCGTACGTCATGAGCCTCATCGTTGACAAGGTGAGCGCCGAACCCGTTGGTGCCGATCAGGTCATGGAAGTGTTCGGTCCCTATATTGTGGCGCTGATTCTGATAAACGTGTTTGGCCAAGCGGCCAGCAAGTTGCAGGACTATACCATGTACAAGCTGGAAATTGCAGCATCGTATGACCTGGCAACCATGAGTTTCGATGCCCTGTGCAACCAAAGCATGTCGTTTCATTCAAACCGGTTCGGCGGTACCCTGGTAAGCCAAACCACCAAGTTCATGAGCGCCTACCAGCAGCTTATCGAAACCATCATGTTCCCGTTTCTGCCGGTTGTCTGCTCGGTTATCTTCACGTGCGCCATCTTGGTCCCGCGCGTGCCGCTCTACGTTGCCATTCTTATGGTGCTGCTGGTAATCTACGCCAGCATTTCTTACTACCTGTACAAGCGCATCCTTTCGCTGAACGAAAAGGCCGCCAGCGCACAGAACCAGCTTTCGGGCGAGCTGTCCGATTCGGTGGCGAACATCCTGGCGGTGAAAACCTATGGACGCGAAGATTATGAACGGGGCCTTTTCGACCAGGCTAACAGGGAAGTGGTTGCTCGCGACTCGAAGCGCATGTGGGCATCGCTTACCCGCGGCATCATCACGGCATGTATCACGGTGGTTATCATGGCGGTGGTGACGGTGTTCATCGCAGGGGGCAACGCCTGGTACGGCATCACTCCCGGCACGTTGGTGGTCATGTTCACCTATACCTATACCATCACGAACCAGTTCAACTTCATCAACAACGGCCTGCAGCGTTTCAACCGCGCTTTCGGCGATGCAAGCGGTATGACGGCCATCTTGGACGAGCCGCGCCTTGTTGCCGACAAGCCGGGTGCGCCCGATTTGAAGGTGACCGAAGGCGCCATCGATTTTCAGGACATCGACTTCTTCTATACCGACGGCAATGCGAAGACGCAGGTGTTTGACAAATTCGAGCTTCATATTCCCGCTGGTCAGCGTGTTGGCTTGGTGGGCATGAGCGGTGCGGGCAAAACCACGCTCACCAAACTGCTGCTGCGCTTGTCCGATATCCAGGAAGGTCGCATCCTTATCGATGGGCAGAACATCGCCGACACCACCCAGCAAAGCCTGCGCCGTCAGATTGCCTACGTGCCGCAGGAAGCGCTGCTGTTCCATCGCACCATTGCGGAAAACATCGCCTACGGCAGACCCGATGCAACGCCTGAGCAGATTCGCACGGCGGCGAAGCAGGCGAACGCCCTTGAATTTATCGAGAAGTTGCCTCAGGGTTTCGATACCGTTACGGGCGAACGCGGCGTGAAGCTTTCGGGTGGTCAGCGTCAGCGTATCGCCATCGCGCGTGCGCTTCTGGCCGATTGTCCGGTGCTCGTGCTCGACGAGGCCACCAGTGCTCTTGATTCCGAGAGCGAGAAGCTGGTGCAGGACGCCCTTGCCACGTTGATGGAAGGACGCACCTGCATCGTGGTGGCACACCGCCTTTCCACAGTTGCCAATCTGGACAGGATCGTGGTGCTCGACGGCGGCAAGATCGTCGAAGACGGGCCGCACGACGAACTGGTTGCGCGCGGCGGGGAATACGCGCATCTGTGGAACCGCCAAACAGGCGCATACCTCGAATAGCCCGCGTTGTGTCTATGGTTACAAGATGAAGATTGCCCCGTAGCATAAGCGGCGATGATAGACTAGCTATGTATTAATGTGTCCAAAGTGGAAAGAACAACCTTTTATGGATCTAGCAAAGCAAGCACAGATTATCGGCAACATCCATGACACGCTGAGCCAGTACGTTGGCCAGAAGCTGCGCGTTCGTGCAAACATGGGCCGCTCGAAAATCGTTGAAAGCGAAGGCGTGCTCATGCAGGTGCATCCGCAGCTGTTCATCATGGAGGTAAAGCGCAAGCGCGGCGCTTCTGCCCGTCAGTCCTACCAGTACGTTGATGTTCTGACCGGCATGGTGGAACTCAGCCAGGACGGCAAGCCCCTCTTCGGCAACTTCATCGAAGAAGACACTCCCGAAGAAGTAGCCCCTGCAGCAGAGGCAAAGCCAGAACTGTAAGCACGAAACCATCGCATCAAACAAGGCCCGTTCGTTTTTCGAGCGGGCCTTGTTGCGTTTCTGGACGGGGATTTGGGCGCTGTGGCGAAGAGCGAAGCGATTTCGTCGAACGCCCGAAGGGCGTTAGTAAACCCCCAGGTTGGCGTAGTAAATCAGCGAGCGGTCAGCTGACGAGCACAGCCGACTTGAAAGGCAAACATACCAGTGGCATGTTTGGTCCCCATCTATGCGCCCGAGCGGGCGCATCCTGCGCAGCATTGCTGAGCAGGATTTGCCTTCTGGCCATGCCGACCAATTGAAAGTCAGATGTGCCGTCAGCTGACCGCGCAGCGTCATTGCATCTCATACGAAAAAAGGGTTTGCCGTAGGCAAACCCTTGAACATGCTGGTGGAGATGATGGGGATCGAACCCACGACCTCAACATTGCGAATTGGCTAAAACACCAGGTAAACAGGCTATTTTATATACAAAAACATTTGACGGAACATTATCTAGCGTTAACGATAGCGTCTTATGTTTCGTTGCATTGTCACCGTATTGTCCCCGATTTCGGGATGCGGTGCGGAAGGAGCATGACCGATGATCTACCGAGCAGACGAATACAGGATCGCAGACATCCAAGAGCAGATGGCGCTCAAGCTCGACCGCCTTTGGAGCGTGGTCAACGCCTACGCTTGCAGCCCAAGTGTCCCCACCGAGAACGACATGTGCGCGATACTCGAGTTCGTGGAGGTTGCCCAAGAGCAGTTCGCGGAATGCCAGAAGGCTATTGCGGGTGCCTCGGATGCCCTTTGCGGGAGGGGTCGCTTCGTTTACGGTCAGGTAGCCGAGCAGGGCAAGGAAAGCTGTTAGGGGCAGTCTCTGGCACCTGAAGCAAGCATGGACGAGTCGATAGGAGGTGTTGGTTGTGTGCCAGCGATGGAACAGGGCGGAAGATGCGGTTATCCGCCGCTACCGGAACATGGGAGCATATCGGATAAGGCGGGAACTTAAGGCCCTGTGCGGCACCGAGCGCACGTTACAGGCCGTACGCATGAGGGCCAGCCGCAAAGGCGTGTCGTACCGCCAGTGCGAGGTGTGCGGCGCCGTGCTGAACGCGCACAACAACAGCGGCAAATGCCCCGACTGCAACCTTGCCGACCGCATCGAGAACCTCCAGCAGCGAAGGCGGCACCTCGAGTCGCTAGAACGCAAGAAGGCCGATCCGCAGACGCGCCGCATATACGATGCCGAGCGTCAGGCGATGAGCAGGCTAGAAAGGCGGTTGAGGAACGGTTCGGAAGAAAAAACATCGCTCTGAACTGGGTGTTAACGATTCTTATAACATGTTTTCACGGGTTCTGCATAACTGGTTGGTGGCGCAATGCGGCTAGGTCGTTCGGGAAGCCTCAGCGGGGCTTTCTTTATTCGACAGAACGGTTCGTGCTGCGCTAGAGGAACAGGCTGCACGCTGATGGTAGAATGGAGTTGTTCGAGCCGGAGGTGAAAAATTGGTAGAGGACGGGAAGAAATTCGAGAAAGCAAGCGATGCCCTTCTATTCATGCGTGCGGAAATAGCGTCTGCCATGGAGCCGTTCTCTGAAACGCCGTTCGTCGTCGCCGCAACGCAGACTTACGATAGGGTTACCGGCGAGCAGCTTGGGGCGATGTGCGTGTACACCAGAGGCGGGTTCGATTGGACTTCGGAAGACCTGTACAATTTCAAACGCTACGGGCTGGTTGACTACAGCAGCGAATGCGCGAAAGCCGCGTTCGAGCATTTTCTTGAATTGGTTTCGAAGTAGTTTTTCGACTCGATAAAACAGAACAACCTATGGAAAGCCCCAAAAAACGGGGCTTTTCTTTTGCCTATAAGCCGTTTCCGAGGTCGATTGACCGAAGAAGCGGCTTCTTTTTTGTCCATGGCTCGGTGGTCAGCGGGCGTTGCCATTTGTGCAGGAATCGTGTTTTTGCATGTGGCGTTTTTGCTTCCGTTGCGAGCTTTCGGAACTTTCGGAACTTTCAGGTAGCAACGCGTAACAAGATTGAAATATTGAGAACAATTCTCAATTTGAGCAGCGTATTCAGTGCATGTATAACCTCAATCAATGACGCGCCAGAGCAATAAACACCGATAGTTGGAGGTATCGAATGCAACCTAGCATTAAAGCCGTTCCAGTTCGCGGAACCGAGCCGAACCCGCTTATGACCACCAAAGAAGCGGCGGCGTTCCTGAACGTCTCCATGCAGACTGTGCGCAAGCTGGCGCAGCGTGGGGACATCCCCGCTGTGCATATCGGCCATCGCGTATACATCCATCGCGGGAAGCTGCTTGCCCGCGCCGAAATGGCGGCATCGGCGAACTGCCGCGCCCTGATGCAGTAGGAGGGGCGTATGGCTGACGATAAGCCACGGCGGTGCAGTAATCCGGTAACGGGCGCAAACGCAATGCTGTACGCCCAGAGATGGAAGGTTGAGCATCCGCGCGCATATTGGCTGCTTGCCGATGCGGCGTTGAAAATGGCGGCAAGGGGGCAGCGGTTGAGCATAACCGCAGTTTCCGAAGTCGTGCGAGCGACGTACATACCGCATGAGAGAAACGAGGTGCCGTTCAAGCTGAACAACACGCTCCGAGCCGCCCTTGCGCGGATGCTCGAGGCCGACTACCCGGAAGGGCTTGGCGGCAGGTTCGAGAAGCGCAAGAGCCTATCGGACGGAATCGTTGGGAACGGGGGAACGAATGAATCGTGAAACGTTCAGCGAAGCTTGCTTGCAGGCGCTTAACGAAGAGCTGGAAGTGTTTGCTCCTATTCGATGCACCGTAAACCCGCATTCCCGTTTCATCGGCTCGATGCTTGGAACATACGGCATCGAACCGGAGCTTGATTATCCGCTCGATGTTTTCTTCGATGAGGCTAAAGAGGATATCGACAACTATCTTGCTTATGCGAAGCACGGAAGGAACGGCGGTAGGGGCAATAAGAAAAAAGCCGCCAACGTTGATGATAAAAGGGGGGTTAAAAGCCCCCTTCCAGATGATAAAAACGGGGCTTTGTGCAAACAAGAAGATCCCTTTAAAGCAATACCTATCCTTTCCTTACCTAACCTAACCAATCCTATTAATAAAGAAGAGGAAGAAAGCTTCCCGCTTCAATGCCTGAAGGCCCTCAACGAGGAGCTTCGTAGCTCGCTCGAGCGTTGCAAGCCAGCGGATTGTTGGCGGACTGCACGGCCTAAACGAAGCGGCGGCAAGCCATGAGCCGCGCAGCGGACGCGATACGGTCCGGCGATGGGCGGTGGTCGCCGATAGGGGCAAAAGAGGTGCTTGAGGCGGCACGGCTTGCCAAAGAAGTGGCGTGCGGGAAACAGACACGGGAAACTCAGGCACTGAATGCGTACATGTACCTTGTTTCCGTGCGGAACTCCGAGAGCCTTACAGCCGTTGCGTCAAGCGCCGAGGTTGCCGCCCATGTTCTGACGAAGCGAGGGGACGGCACCATAAGCGAAGCGACCTATAGGCGCTATACGCGAAACGACTTGAAGCTATGTGGGCTGGTCGATTTCCCGAGCAGCAAAGGCGGGCGCGATTCCGCCACGGTGTACACGTTCCCTGCCTTCATGCGGCTGTACGGCATTGTGGATAACTTGCCGATAACGGCCAATGAGCACATAAGTCCATGTACGGGTCAACCCGTACAAAACGTGCACAATTCGTACAGGCTAACCCGTACAAATCACGCACAAAAGGTAGCAAGTATAGAGTTACTAGAGGATAGATATATGGGCATGGAAGGGGATAGTACCTATACACCTCCTGAAAGCCCCTTGCCTGTTGTGGATAACCCGTTAAAGAGGCAAGCGAGCAACGGGGCGAAAGAAGTCTATTGCGGAACGTGCGGGAAAGTCACCCGCTTTCTAAGCCTCGGGTACCAAGAATCGATAGGGCAAGTCATGTACGAGTGTCCGCATTGCGGGAATAAGGAGTTCATCGAATAGCCCGCGAAGGAAAGAAAAAACAACGAAGATCATCAAGCGGCAGGGAAGCCGTGCGGCGGATGCCGCCTGTAGGGTACGGCTTCCTTGCCCTGCGTTAACTAAACGAACCCTATAAAAACGGGTGGGGGTTCCGAAACAAAAGAACCCGTTGTTTCCGATTTGCGGAACCCTTCCCAATAAAAACCAGACAAAACAAGCAACAATGCCTGGTTTTAGCTATAGGTATTTCTTTATGGCTGAACTCGGTTATAAGCAGTTATCGCCTACCGTCCCCTTGCGCGCGATGCGAACATTCCAACCAGCGAGAACAGTGAGGAAAAGCAGGCACCCGATGGCAACCGCCAAGGGCAGCATCAAGGCAAGCATTCAGCGGTTCGGGCCCGCAGGGCGCGGCGGTTACGTGGCCCATGCTGCCAGTAGGCGCGTTTCCGAATCGACCGTGGCCGCCATTGGGCCACGACTTCGATGCCGAGACTGTGTGCGGTTGGGTGCTTGCCGCCAGGGATCAGGCGAAAGCGAAAGGATGTAAAGCATGGCGAAAGGCGATGGGAGCATTGTCGAGAAGAAGGATCCCAAGACGGGCAGGAGCTACAGCCCGAAGAGGTGGAGCATAACGATTTCCTACGGGTTCAACGCCGTGACGGGCAAGAGAAACCGCCACAAGGAGACGTTTCACGGAACCAAAACGGAGGCGAGGAAGAGGCGCGACGAGCTGAACGCGATGCTCGGATACGGCATACGGCTCGATGCCCAGAGCATCACGTTCGCGGAATACTCGAAGGAATGGCACGACAGGCGCGTATCTCGCGGCGAGCTTTCGGAGACAACTTTCACGGAGAACCAGAAGGACCTGCGCTATCTATGCGAGGTGATAGGGGACTGCAGACTGTGCGACCTGAAGCCCGCCGTAATCGACGATGCGATGGGGATCATAAAGAACAGCCACCCGGGGGCGAACGGCAACGGATTGAGCGGAACCACCATGAGAAGGACGTTCACGACATTGAGCAGTGTGCTCAAATGCGCCGTGCGCGACGAGCTGATAGTGCGCAACCCCTGCGACCTGGTGAAGCCGCCGAAGATCGACACGGAGGAGAAGAAACCGCTCAGCGAGGCCGAGCTTTTGCGGTTGCTCGACTGCGTGAGCGAGAGTGTGGCTGCCGAACTTGATGCGATGCGCGGCAAGGAAGCCCGCATGAACAAGGCGGGGAAGAGGTTCGACCGTTCCGCTGTGCGCGGGGTCAGCCGCCTTTCGTACTTGACGGCGGTTCGCATCGCGGCGTTTACCGGCATGAGAAAGGGCGAGGTGCTGGGCTTGCGGTGGTGCGACGTCGAGGCCGATCTTTCGGCGCTGAACGTACGGCACTCACTCACCAAGAACGGCGCCCTGAAGGAGCCTAAGACGAAGAAGAGCCGTCGCAGCGTGCAAGCGCCACCCACCTTGTCGCACATGCTGGGGTCGTGGCGGGCTATCCAGTTCACCTGCTTGAGGTCGCTCGGGATAACGGACTTCCAAACAGTTCCCGTGTGCTGCTCGGATGCTGGCGGGTTCGTGGGCTACGCGAACTTTGATCGGTGGTTCAGGGGCTGGAAGGCCGAACGTGGCTTTCAGGGCGTGGGCATGCACTGCTTCCGCCACACGTGGATAACCATCGCAAACAAGAACGGCGTAGACCAGCGAACAATCCAGGGCAACGGAGGGCACGCCGACGGGCGGATGATGGGAGTGTACCTGCATGAGACGGACGGAAGCGCCCGCCGCGCCGCCGACCTGATGGACTCAGTGATAGGGGAGAGGAAGGCAAGCTAGCCATTGTCCCCGTATTGTCCCCAATGGGGGCATAATGGTTTGGAAAACAAAAAAGGTCGCAAAGACAAAGTGCCTTGCGACCTGCGGTTTCACTGGTGGAGATGATGGGGATCGAACCCACGACCTCAACATTGCGAACGTTGCGCTCTCCCAACTGAGCTACATCCCCAGCGGCTATTGATTTAACCGCACACGACAGGCGATGTCAAGTTCGCGTTTTCCGGATCGTCGTAATGGTAGAAGTTGTGGGCAAAGGAAAGCAGGAACTCCATGAAGTCGCGCGTGGCGGGGTTGAACCGTTTGCCTGCCAGCTGCAGTACGCCAATGGGGTGGATGCTCTGCGCCTCAGGTTCTTCCAGGGGAATGAGCTTCAAATTCCGGAAGGGATACAAACCCGAAGAATCAAGCGCCAGCCCCACAACGGGTGCACGGGAAACGATGCCGCCCAGAATAACCTCGTCATCGCTATCGCGGTTCAAATCCATCGTTTCCGGGTCAAGGTTGTGGGCTTTCAGAAATTCGCTTACCTCGGCGCCGACGATAATGCCTTCGCGATAGGTGTACACCGGCATGTCGGCCAGCTCGGTAACGCTGATATGCTCACGCTTTGCCAAAGGGTGTCCCTCGTGCACGATGGCAACCAGGCGTTGCCGGAACAGCGGGGTGAACTCGAAACCGTCGGTCTTCACTTCGGAAGTGATGGCCAAATCGTTTTCGCCGGTACGCAAGTTGTACAGCAATTCCTTCGTGGATCCTTGGTCTATTTTGAGTTCAACCAAGTTGCCGTGGGTGCGGCGATAAGCCAGCACTGCTTCGGGTAGGAATGCCGAGCGCACCGACTGAATGGCGCCTAAGCTTACCCGGCCCGATAGGCACCCTCTGCGCTTTTCCAACTCGCCGATGCCGTCCTCCAAGGCATCGAGCGATTTTTCTACATACTGGGCAAATAGGGCACCTTCGTCGGTGAGCTTTATCGTGCGTCCTTCTTTGGTGAACAGCTTCACGCCCAGCTCTTCTTCCAACGAAGCGATGGAGTGGGAAAGGGTTGGTTGCGATATGAACAGGTTGTGCGCTGCCTTGGTGTAGTGCTGCACGCGGGCAAGCTCTCTGAAATAGTGCAGATGAGAAAGATTCACGGGATCGCCTTGCGTTAGGTATTCAGATTTTGCATACAAAACAGTCTAAACCATGCAGAAGTGTACCTGCAATAATGCTGAATCGGCCCCAAATCGTTTGAGCGGCGTGCCGCAGATTCTTATAGTTCATCAAGCAGTAAACGAATGGGCCGCCAAGGCGGCATACCTGAAACGATAAGGATGGCACGATGGAAATATTCGAAACAGCAGCCGCTCAGATGGCTCTTCTCTTTGCGATGATCGCGGTAGGCTTCGGCTGCCGCAAGAAGGGCGTTATGAACGACGAGTTCGATTCGAAGCTTTCCTTCCTGGTACTCAACGTCACCATGCCCTGCATGATCGTTGCGGCCGTGCTGAACAGCACGTCATTCCCGAGCCTTGACATGGTGCTCGAGATCATCGAATGGGGCTCCATCACGTATCTGTTCGTCACTTTCATTGCCATCGTCATCGGCCATTTCGTCAGCTCCGACGACCGTACGCGTGGCACCCTTGAGTACCTGATGGTGTTCAGCAACGTTTCGGTTATCGGGTTCCCGCTGCTCAACGTTATCTTCGGCCCAGAGGCGGTGGTGTACGGCGCCATCTTCAACATCCCTTCCACGCTGGCCACGTGGACCATCGGCGTGATGCTTCTGGCTAACAAGAAGGATGGGGAAGTGGTAACGCTGAAGGCTCGCTTGAAGAAGCTGGGCATTTCCCTTATCAGCCCGTGCATGATTTCCTGCTTGGTTTCCGTGGTGCTGGTTTTGGGCAACATCACCGATTCCGGCGTGGCTTCCAATACCCTTACCACCATCGGCCAGTTCACGCTGCCGGGCGCTATGTTCGTGTTGGGCTCCGCTATCGCGAAGCGCCCCATTCTTGAGGCGTTTAAGAACTGGCGTGCCCTTGTTGCCAGCATCGCGCGCTTGGTGGTAATGCCTCTTTCCTGCTATTTCGTCTTCGGCTTCTTCCTGGACGATCCGCTGCTTCTGGGCACCATCGTGCTCATTACCGCTATGCCTGCGGCTTCCAGCGGAACCATGATGTGCATTGATGCCGACGGCGACGTGGAAAGCATGAGCCAGGGCACGTTCCTTACCACCATCATGTCGATGGGAACTATTCCGACCATGGCTATGTTGCTCGTGTAGGTTGCGCCGTTCTTCCGAACAACGCAAGACTCATGAGACGTGATGACGCTACGCTCGCAAGCTGTGAATTTGGGTGCATAGTTGGGGTTATTGACTTGCTTGCGCATGCCCGGATTCCCGAATCTGATTTTGTCGATAACGGCTGAGCGATTAAGTGTTCAGCCGTTTCTTCTTTTCATTTGCTAGAATCAATACGTTTGAACATCGATCAGGAGGATTCATGAAGGCACTCATTCCTGCTGCTGGCTTGGGCAGCCGTTTTCTGCCCGCTACGAAGGCTCAACCCAAGGAAATGCTTCTTGTGGTAGACCGTCCGGTTATCCAATACGTTGTCGAAGAAGGCCTTGCTGCCGCCGACGAGGTTGTTATCATCAACAGCCGCGACAAGAAGTCCATTGAAGAGCACTTCACGCCGAACCCTGCTCTTGAGGCAGAGCTTCGCAGCCGCGGTAAGGACAAGTACGCCGACAAGGTTGCCCATGCTGGCAATCTGAACGTCAGCTACGTGTACCAGGACGAGCCGCTGGGCTTGGGCCATGCCGTGCACTGCGCCGCGGAGGCTACGGGCAACGAGCCGTTCTTCGTTCTGCTGGGTGATGTTATCGTTCCCGACAACCAGATGCTCATCAAGATGAAGGAAGTGTCCGACGCTCATAACGGCGCAAGCGTGATTGCCGTTCTTCCCGTTGCCAAAGACCAGGTCGACCGTTTCGGCGTTATCGACGGCGTTGAGGTATCCGAGGGCGTGTGGAAGGTGAACTCCCTGGTGGAAAAGCCTGCCGTGGAGGAAGCTCCTTCCAACCTGGCAGTATTTGGCCGCTATCTGCTTACGCCCCGTGTTATGGAGCTTCTGGCTGATGCGAAGCCGGGCGCTGGCAACGAGATCCAGCTCACCGACGCTCTTGATGCGCTGCTTAAGGAAGAGGAAATGTACGCTTTGGTTATCGATCCCGAAGATGGGTACGACACGGGCACCATTGAAAGCTGGCTTGATACCAACAACCGCCTGTATAAGAAGCTGCACGGCTAATAGCGCAAAACAATAAGATTGGAAAAGCCGCCTGAAAAGGCGGCTTTTTTGTTGCGGTATCTGTTTGAGGATGCGCAATGAGCGCCTATTAAAGGCTTGTCTGCGTTGGGCGTTTCGAAAAAGATCCCATAAAAAGAGGAGGGGCCTGCGAGAGGGGATCTCGGCAGGCCCACAAGGAGGGAGTTTCGGTGCTTTAAATTTGGGGATCTAGCACCGACTGCTTTTTGGGGAAAAGCAGTTGCAAATTGGGAGGGGACCACATTTGCTAACTGAAATAATAGGATTTCTAGTCCCTATTGCCAACCCTTCATGAATGATTTTTCGCCGTGAACGTGTTAAAACGGTACGGTGAACGGGTTCACTGGCGTTTCCTCCTCATTTTCTTCACTTTTATGGGTTGATTTCGGGGAATTCGGGGTGTTATTTTGCTCAAAGGTTGTCTGGCAAAGGCATTTGCTCTACAGATTTCGAATTATGGGTAGTACAAGCGGGTTTTCGTCTGGCGTGGCACAGGTGGGTATTCGGTTGGTCACCGCAGGACGCGCAAGCCTATATAATGGTTCGGACAAACGTTATCTGCTGCGAAAGGGATGCCATGCCTGATATTCAAATGCGCTTCAACAAGGACATGCTCGTTCTTTCCACTCCCTTGGATTATCAGCTGGCCGCGCAGGGTTTTGAGCCCTCCGACCGCGAGTACGTGGCGCTGTGCGAACCTGAGCTTATCGAAGAAGCCTTCAAGCTGGAAAAGTCCATTGACGTACCGTGCTTTGTGACTCCGACGGAAAACATCACCGAAGCGCGCCTTGCCTACGCGCGTTTCGAGGGTCGTTCGGAAGAAATGGCGCGTATCGCCTACGAAACCGGAGCGCAGTATTCGCCGCAGCATCTTATCGCCGCTATTGGACCTACCGGGTTGCCGCTCGATCCTACTTCGGCGGTTTCCCTGAAGCAGTCGAAAGCGCAGTACCACGATGCGGTGCTGGCCTTGAAGGAATATCCGTTTGATGCGCTGTATTTCACGGGCTTCAAGAGTTTGGCGGATGCGCAGTGCGCGCTTATGGGTGCTCGCGCTGTGTACGACGGGCCTCTGTTCATCAGTTTGGTGCCAAGCGCCGAAGGCGTGTTCGGCGATGGACGCTCGTTGGCGCAGGGCGTTGCCCTGTGCGACGAATACGGTGCCGATGTGATTGGCGTGGTTTCCGATGCCCCGGCGCATACCATCGTGGGCCTGGCGAAGGAAATGGCCGCTGCCACGGAAAAGCCATTGCTCGTGGACATCGCAGTGCGCCGCAAAGATAGGCGTCAGTTCGAGCCCACCGACGAAAACCCCTATCCCGCGCCTGATACGCTGGTCGATTTGGCATTGCGTCTGCGTGCCCAGGGCGTTCAGTTCCTGCGCGCATCCGGTGCCGCCACGCCGGCCTACACGGGGGCATTGCTCGCCACCATCGGGGGAAGCGACGTGGTGGTTCCTGCCAACTAACCAGCAGGGCAGGGCTTATTTCGGGAAGAGGAGAACATGGCACGAGAAAAGAGCGCCGACTACGGCGTTTTGCAGGAATTCGTGGACAGGCTTTTTGCCGGCCGTGAAGACTATATGCGCTTGGAAGTGGTGCTGGAAGCCGAAGCGTACGGCTTAAACAAAGAACTCCAAGAGGTTATCAACCTTCTGCCCCCGGGGCTCTACACCCGCGAAAAGCTGTGCGGCCAGATAAACTCATCGCTTTCGTCCCACGGTTGGGGCTACGTATACGGTGCCGTGCACTGATTTGTGTGCGGCATAAGCAGGCTTCCATTGTTTTGAAAAGCGAAGCGATTTCAAAACAAAACGCCCCAAATGGGGCGTTAACAAACTCACGGGTTGGCGTAGTAAAACAGCGAGCGGTCAGCTGACGAGTGCAGCTGACTTGAAAGCGGGAGGCATTGGCCTTCTGGCCATGCCGACCAATTGAAAGGCAGATGTGCCGTCAGCTGACCGCGCAGCGTCAGGCCGTCTCACACGAACTTTCGATTTGCCGAAAGGCAAATCGAAACAAAAAAGACCGACCCCGCTAATTGGATGAACCCACCTGTCCAGGTGGGTGCCCGCAGCTTGGTTCCTGGCTTTCGCATCGACGGATACGAATCTCCATTCCGCACGCAATCTGAGGCTCCCAATTAAATGTCATCGGTCCATCGCAGACACGGGATCGGCTAACCTCAGTATAGGGGTATCGTTTAAAAGAAAAAGTCTTGACACGTATTGCGTTGAGGTGTTTAAAACTCCCCAACGATTTGAAGGGAACACGTATCGTGGCAAACACCATTGTCCTATTCAACACCCATGAAGAGGCGCTCTCGTACCGCAAGCGGTGCGCCTCCAAAAGCCCTGAAGCATGTTTTGGGGTAGCGGCAACCACCTATTCGGCATGGCTTGCCGATGCCTGGGAGCTTTATGGCAACGGGCGCGCGCTTGTTTCCCCCCTTGACAGGTCGTTTGCCGTGCGGGCCTTGCTCGAAGAATCATCCGCAGAAGAGGGGCTTGAGCTTACCGATGGCGGAATTTCCCTGGTGTGCCGCTTTTTCGCCGAGGCGCTTGGCCTCGATTCGCTTGAAGCGGCGATTTCCGTGCCGCCGGCATCTTTGTCGGAACAGGAAAAGAACCTGCTTTCGCTGGCAGGGCCCTATCGCGCTTTGCTCGAACAGCGCGGCTTCATCGAAGAGGGCGATGCCCTAGCCGAGCTTTTGAACTATCGCTGGGATATCTCGTTCACCTTTTCACGGGGCACTGAACCTGTGCCGGTGTTTGCCCAGTTCATCGAAAAGGCGGGCATTGCCTGCTCGTTTGCCGATGCCGAGCCTGCATGCATAACGGGCTTGCCGGAAGGGGTTATGCCGCAGTTCCTTTTCGCTTCGGGGCCTTCTTCGGAAAATGCTTTGATATCCAGTTACGTAAGTCAGGCGTGCAGCGCGCTTGCACACAGCGGAAGGGCGGGAAAGGTGCTGGTGGTTACCTCGCGGCCCCAGGCGGTATACGCCTCGCTTTCCGAAGCACTTGAGCCGTTGGGTTGCGAATGCGTTCTTAAAGCGCGCCGCGCGTTTTCGGAGACCCTGTTCGGGCGTGCGTATCTGGCCATTCGCGAGTTCATTTTGGACGAGCGTCACGATCCGCGCGCGCTGATGGATTTCGTTTCCTCTCCTTTTTCGGGGATATCCGCCCAGGCGGCCGCCAAGATCGATGCTTCGGTGCGGGGGGACCGCCTGTTGGGCTTTGAGGAACTTTCCGCTATGGCTCATCTTGTTACCGAGACCTACGATCTGTTCGAGGAACTGGTTGCCGATTCTGATGCGTCGCTTTTGCTCGATCGGTTCATCGACCTCACGGAAGAGCTGAAAGGCCTTGACGCGGCATCGGTGTTCGAACAGCAGGTTGCCATCATCGCCCTGCGCAATGTCTACGAAGCGGCACGTCGCTGGGGTGTGGGTCCTGATGCGTTCCTGTTCGCTTTGGACACGCTTTCAGTCGATGCGTCCCGCACGTGCGGCAAGGGGGCATGCAAGGTTGTTGTGATGGAGGCTTCCCTGGCGGGCAACGTTGCGGCCGAAAAGACATTCGACGTGGTGGTTCGTTGCGATCTGGATGCGCGCTACGTTTCGGCAAGCGAGACTCACAACGCCTTGGTGACGCTCGAGGAAAAGCTGGGCATCGACGTTCGCCGCCACGCACTGCAGGACGAGCGCCTTGCCTTCGAACGGGTGAAATCATGCGCTACCAGGTACTTTGCCTGCGAACGCGTGCTGAATGCGGGCGGCGACGAGGACATATACCCCTCCTTTGTGCTCGACGAGTTCTACGAATGCCTTCGTGGGGAAGGCGAGGAAACAGACGAGTTCGGCGTGCCGCTGCGCCTTGGCTCTGCGGTTGCCATGCGCGACGAGGGCGGTGAGCGCGATACCTATGCGGCAAATTACCAGGCTAACGGCGAAGAGCCTGCCTCCATTGTGCTGCCGGGGTTCGCAACCGGTGCGCTTTCTGGCGCTTCCATCCCTCAGCTTTCGCTGTTCCGCGCACCCGACGACGCGGATACCGTGGTGCTTTCCCCTTCGGCGATAGAAGAGTATGTGAACTGCCCGTATCGGTGGTACACAACCCGGCGTTTGCGCCCTGATGCGCCCGATGAACTGGTGGGTCCGCTTGAACAGGGCGTTTTCGTGCATGCGGTGTGGGAGTCGTTCTACCGCTCCTTGGGGGAAACGCTTGGCGCGGCGCGCGTGACGCCGGAAAACCTCGATCAAGCGAAGGGCGTGTTTTCCGAGGTGTTCGACGCCACCCTTGCTGCACAGCCGCAAGGGGAAGGGGTGCGCTACTTGCCGCTTACCCCGACCGAGCGCGCCCAGGCGAATCGCTTGAAGCGCACACTGACCGACAACCTTTCGGTTCAGGCACGCCTGCTTTCCCGCTTCGTGCCGCAGCAGTGCGAGCTTTCCCTTGAGCCTGATCAGGGCATCAACTATGCCGGCGTGCGCTTGTTGGGCCGCGTGGACCGCGTGGATGTGGATGCGCAGCAAGGGCATTACGTGGTGCTCGACTACAAAGGCGGCGTTGCCGGGCATGATGCGGGCTACGACCCCGATGAGACGGAAGAATACGCCATGCCCTCGAAAATCCAGGCGCTCATCTATGCGCAGGCGCTGCGGGGCCAGTTGGGCGATGCACGGCCGGTGGGCGCGTTGTACCTGAGCTACCGCGCAAGCGAGCCTTCCGGTTCGCTTGCAGGTTCGTTCGATTCCGCCATGCTCGACGTTTCCGGCTTTGCCCGCAATGCCTCGGCGGTGAACATGAACTTCGAGTCGTACCTCGATTTGGTGGAAGCCGAGGTTGCCAAGCGCGTTGCCAACCTTCTTGAGGGCGATATTGCCCCCAATCCGCTTTGCGCGGCGTCGTGCACCTACTGTCCTGTCCGTTACTGCGAAAAGAGGATCTCGTGAATCTTGATACCTGCACCCCTGGTCAGCGCCAGATCATCACAACGCTGAACGAGCCTCTTATGGTTTCCGCCGGTGCTGGCAGCGGTAAAACCTTCACGCTTACCCAGCGCATTGCCTATGCGCTTTCCGAAACCACCCCCGACGCCAAGCCCATAGAAAGCGTAAGCCAGATTCTTGCCATCACGTTCACCAAGAAGGCGGCTGCCGAGCTGAAATCGCGCATCAAGCGCCAGCTTATGGGCATGGGTTTGGTGGAAGAGGCCCTGAAAGTCGACGATGCGTGGATATCGACCATCCATGGCATGTGCTCGCGCCTGCTACGCGAACATGCCCTTGAGCTGGGAATAGACCCCTCGTTTTCCGTTGTGTCGGAAACCGAGTCGAAGCGCTTCTACGACGAGGCGTTCGACGTTGTCATGAAGCGCATCCAGGAAGGCGAAGATGCCGCTTTGAGGAGCTTCGTGGGTTCGCTCGACGTACACGCGCAAGGCCCTGCCGGCTCGAGCATCGAATCGTGGGTGAAGCTCATCTCTTCCCGTGCGTTGGCGCTACCCGACGGCTTCGATGCAGTGGTGGTACCCAAGGTGGAAGGCGACCCGTCTGCCTTGATGCGCGAAATGGTGGAACTGGGCGAAACGTTCGTTGCCTGCATCGAAGGGCTGCCCAAGCCAGGCAAAACCGATGCCAAGAACCATGAGGCGGCCGTTGCAGCCCTCGAAGGCGCAAACGAGTACCTGCTCCGTTTCGGCGGGTGCACGTCGTTCGACGACCCTGCCTTCGACGCGCGCCGCTTCGTGCGGACGTTCTTCGCTTTCCCCAAAACCTCGCCCAAGTACCACGTCAAGGACAGCGACCCGACGTTTTTCGCCGAGTACCGCGAAGCATATGCATCGGCGGCCGGTCAGGTGGAAGCGGCCCTTTCCGCGCGTGATGTGCAGGCGCTTGTGCGCATTGCCCGCGCGGTGGAAGACGAGTATCAGCGCTTGAAGGGTGCGGCGGGCATCGACAACACCGACCTTCTGCGCATGACGTATCGTGCCCTTACCGATTATCCGGAAATCGCGCAGGCGTACCGCAGCCAGTTCAAGATAATCATGATCGACGAGTTCCAAGACACCGACGAGCTGCAAGTGTCCTTGGTTCGCGCGCTTGCGCAGCCGGGGCTTTCCAACGTGTGCACGGTGGGCGATGCCCAGCAGAGCATCTACCGGTTCCGCGGTGCCGATGTGAATGTGTTCTTCGGTTATCGCGAAACGCTCGAACGCGAATGTCCGGACGCTCATTTCGTGAGCCTGCCTGACAACTTCCGAAGTCATGCCGATGTGCTTTCCTTTGTCGACAAGGTGTTTTCCCAGCCCCAGGTATTCGGCGACAGGTTCCTATCCCTGGCTCCCAAGGGCGCGGTGAACAACGAGCCCGATGCGCTGTTCGAAGAACGCCCCCGTATTTCCATGGCGTTGTTCGACTGCAAACGCGGTGGCCCTGGCCTTGATGCGGGCCGCGTTGCCTGTGCGCGCCGCATTGCCGCACACTTTGCCAGCCTTCGCGACGATGCGAAGAGCCCCGCCTCTCCTTCCGACATGGTGCTGCTTCTGGGCAACATGTCGAATGTGGGCACCTATGCCCAGGCACTGCGCGACGCTGGTTTCGAGTGCTTGGTGGCGGGCGGTTCCACGTTCTCTTCGTCGCCCGAGGTGCAGCTGATCGAGTCGGTGGTGCGTCTGTTTTCCAGCGGCGTCGACAACGAGGCGCTGTATGCGGTGCTCACTTCGCCGCTGTTTGCCCTGGGCGACGATGTGCTGTTGCATCTGGCGACGGGGACCAGCCGTCAGGGACGTAAATTTCGCAGAACCCTTTCCGAGGGCTATTCGGCATGGAAAGACGAAAAGGGCCTTACCTGCCTTACGCCCGAGCAGGAAGACCAGCTCGATTTCGCCCATATCTGCCTTGACGGGGCATTTGCGGCGGCACGGCGCTTCGGCATGGCGGTGGGCGTGCGCTCGTTGCTGCGCGCCAGCGGTTGGCTCATTCGCCTGCAGGGGGAAAGCGCGCAGGGCCAAGCGGTGGTCGGTAACATCGGCAAGGCGCTGCGCATGCTCGAGGAAACCGAGAAGCTGGGGCTGGGCATGGCGCGAACCGCCGACCGCTTCAGCAACGACCTGGCAACGTTGAAGCTTACGCCCGGCACACTTTCGGCAAGCAACTCCAACTTCGTGCGCATCATGACGGTACATGCCAGCAAAGGCCTGGAGTTCCCCCATGTTGCCTTGGCAGAACTGCGCCTTGCCGGCAAGGCACAGAGCCTTGTCGCGGAAAACATTGCAGGGAAAACCTACGTCGCCATCGACTCGGTGGCGCTTCGCCCTGTGGCGAAAACCGTCCGCGGCTTGCATGAGTTTATCGAAGTGCCTGACGCCGACGGCCAGGACATCATGGAGGCCTCCACCTATCAAGATCTGATGCGCTCTTTGAACGGCTACCTTTCCGAACAGGAACTCGCCGAGGCACGCCGCCTTCTGTACGTTGCCCTGACCCGTGCCAGCAAGTCGCTGTTCATCGGGCTGGCATATTCGGGCAACAAGGACTTCTCATATGCGGGCAAGGGCATTCTGGAAGATCTGTACTGCGCCCTGAACTGGGAGGCAAGCGCCAGCGCGCCAATGCAGAAGCTCGCCTATGGCGGCTCTGCCCCGATGGATTTCGAGCTCACCGTGCTGGACTCTCCCGCGGAGCAGCCCGAAACCCCTCCTGTGCAGGAAAAACCCTTCATCATCCCGGCTACCCCGTTGCCGCCGGCGCCTTACTGCCAGCCATACTGCGATGAGCGCGAAGAGGTGTTCTCGTACTCGTCGATTGCCGCCGAAGAGCCCGGAAGCCCTGTAGAAGAGTCCCCTGACGAGTCTTCGCTTTTTGATGTTGACCAGCAGTTTATTGAAGAAAATGCCACAGCGCTCGGCACGGCGTTCCACCGAATTGCCCAACGCGCCATTGCGCAGTTCGATGGCACGTGCCTGCGCTGCCCTGGGGAAGAAGCGCTGGCCGCGCAGGTTCGCATGCAGGGCCTTACCCCTTCGCAGCAGCAGCGTCTTGAGGCGGCACTTGATCGCTGGTTTGCGAGCGCTGTAGCGCAGAGGCTCGTAGCGTTCGGCGCCCCGCAGGCGGAGGCTCCCTTCATGGTGTGCTTAGGGATGGCGGCAGGTGCGGTGTACTTGGAAGGCGAGATCGATGCGGTGTCGTTCGACGAAGACGGGTCGGCCTTCTTGGTTGATTACAAGACGGGTGGCTCGCCCGAAGAATCGGCGGCGCGGGTGTACGGCAAGCACCTTCTTCAGGCGCAGTGCTACGCGCTTGCCCTTCTGGCGAAGGGCGCGCCTGCCGTTACGGCAACGTTCGTGCGCGTGGAGCAGGAAAGCGCACGTGACGGCTCCCAGCCGCAAACGGTGGAGTACTCCTTTACGCAGGAAGACCGGGGAGTGCTCGAACAGGCGGTGCTTTCCGCCTACGCTCAAAGCCTTTCTGCTTGATGCGTAGGGGTTTGCCCCAGGCGGGGTATCACGGTTGGCTTCCATGGTAAGGTCGAGGTATGGACACACTTTTCACTGACATAGAAAACGAAAAGCGCACGGCAAATGCCCCGCTTGCCGTGCGCATGCGCCCGCAAACGCTCGACGACCTTATCGGGCAGGAAGATGCCCTTGGCGAAGGCACGTGGCTTCGCAGCGCCATAGAGGCCGACACCCTTTCCTCCGTGATCCTGTACGGACCGGCGGGAACGGGCAAAACCTCCATCGCACACGTTATCGCCGAAACCACACATGCCCATTTCGTCGAGGTTTCCGCCATCGGCGGCACGGTGGCCGACTTGCGCCGTGAGATAGCCGAAGCGGATAAGCGCCTGGTGAACCGCGGCATCCGCACCATCCTGTTCGTAGACGAGATTCACCGCTTCAACCGTGCCCAGCAAGATGCCCTGCTCCATGCTGTCGAAGACGGGGTGGTGGTCTTGATCGGCGCCACCACCGAGAACCCGTTTTTCGAGGTGAACTCGGCGCTCATCTCGCGCTCGCGCATCGTCGAGCTGCATCGCTTGAGCAACGAGGCCCTTTCGGCCATCCTCGACCATGCCCTGGAAAGCAAGCGGGGCTTGGCGGGGGCGTTTTCCCTGGAAGACGACGCCCGGGCGGCGCTGCTTCTTATGGCGGGCGGCGATGCGCGCAGCGCACTGAACACGTTGGCGCTATCGTCGGATTTGGCGCGGGCGCAGAAGGCGAGCGCCATTACCGAGGAAATGGTGCGCACGGCGGTGCCGCATCGCACGCTGCCCTATGACAAGAAGCAGGATATGCACTACGACGTGATATCCGCCTTCATCAAGTCGATGCGCGGATCCGATCCGGATGCGGTGCTGTATTGGCTTGCTCGCATGATCGACGGCGGGGAAGACCCGAAGTTCATCGCGCGCCGCATCTTCATCTCGGCCGCCGAGGACATCGGCAACGCCGACCCCCAAGCGCTTCTGGTTGCAGAGGCATGCTTCAAGGCAGTGGAAGTGATAGGCATGCCCGAGTGCCGCATCAACCTTGCGCAGGCAGCCGTGTACATGGCCCTGGCGCCGAAGTCGTGCTCGTCGTACGCCGGCTTGGCAAAGGCGCTCGACGAAGTGCGCAACGGCCCTTTGCGTCCTGTTCCCAGCTACCTGCGCGACAGGCATCGCCCCGGTTCGGAAGAATACGGTGAGTACCTGTACCCTCACGACTATCCCGAAGGCTACGTCAAGCAGCGGTATCTCCCCGAAGGCCTTGAACATGGGGCGTTTTTTACGCCTGGTGAACGAGGTTGGGAGAGGTATCGCGTTGATGCCCCTCAATCCGATAGAATGTAACCAACATGTGCGTATTTGAGGTTTCTGACCTTAAGGAGGAAAGATGGAAGTCTTTGAATCGCTGATTCCTGTGGGAATTGTTCTGCTGTGCATTGCCGGCGTTGTTGCCTTAGGTGCCATGGCCTACCTTTTCATCACCCTTACGAAGTCCATGAAGGAAACCTTCGCCAAGGTTGATCCTTTGGTGACGGAGGCTAAGGAAGCGCTCGATACCGCAAAGCCTGCGCTTGAGCGCATCGAGCCGCTGATGGAGCGCATCACCCTTACCGTTGATGCGGCAAACCTGGAAATCATGCGGGTCGATCAGATCTTGGAAGACGTGAACACCATCACGGGCAACGTTTCTAAGGCAACCGAATCGCTCGACAACATCACGTCGCTTCCGCTCGATGCCCTTTCCAACGTCACCACCCGTCTTCGCAGCCGCATTGCCCCTTTGGGCGCTAAGGCCGAAGGCACTCGCATGGGTGCGGTGGCCCAGGCGTTCGACCAGAAGCTCGACGATGTGGAAACCTGCGTTTCCGGTGCTCAGGCCCGTGCCGATGTGAAGCGTGCCAAGGCAGCCGAGGCAGTTGCCGCCCGCAACGAGGCCCAGGCCCAGACCAACGAGATGTCCTCTAACCTGAAGGGTGCGTTCTCGGTTCAGATTTCCCGCGATTCCGAATCCGCTCAGAACTAATAGGAGAGCGTAACCTGATATGACGTATGGCGATGTCCATCCTGAAGACAGTGAGTTCCGCACCGAGGAACTGAAGGCGGTGAAATCCCGCCGTCGCCTGTACACGGGCACGTTCATCATCGTGCTGTGCGTGCTTCTGTACCTGCTGGGACAGGTGCTCAACATCTTGGCCACACCTGTGGCCATTGTTGTTTGGACCACCATCATCGTGTTCTGCCTGAAGGGTCCGGTGAACTACCTGGCCAACAAGGGCGTTCCCCGCGTGTGGGGTACGTGTGTTGCCTATCTCCTGATGGCCGTGGTGCTTACCATTTTGGGGTGGATGCTCTTCTCGCCGGTCCTTGGCGTGGGAGAGCAGTTCACGGTTTTGCTCCAAACCCTGGCCGATCAGGTCTCGCAGGTGCGCAACCTTTGGAACGATATCTATGCGCAGTACGCCTACATATTGCAAGACGAGCGCATCAGCACGTGGATGAACGACGCGTTCTCGTCGGTGGGCACGTGGTTCTCGGGCATGGCGTCTGCCAGCGCCGAGGGCATGGTGTCGGTCGGCTCGGGCGTTGCAACCTCTGCCATGGTGATCGGCTTTTCCTTGGTGGTTGCCTTCTGGGTGCTCATGGAGCTGCCCGCTTTAGGTGCCGAGATCAAGCGCGTGTTCGGCCCGCGTTTCCATGAGGACCTGGACATCATCTACCTTACCGGCACACGTGTGATGGGCGGCTACATCAAGGGCACGCTCATCCAATGCGTGCTTATCGGCATCGGCTGCGGCATCGGTTTTGCGGTCATGGGCATTCCCAGTGCGGCTGCCCTGGGCGTTATCACCGGCCTTCTGAACATCATTCCCGTTGTCGGTCCCTGGCTGGGCGGTGGCATGGCAGCCATCGTCGGCATATTCTCAAGCCCGCTCATCGCGGTCATCGCGTTGGTGTACACCATTGCCGTTCAGCAGATCATCTACACGTTTGTCTCGCCTAAGATCATGGGCAATTCGGTGGATATCCACCCTGCCTTGGTGATCATGGCCTTGATGGTGGGCTCTGCCTTGGGCTTTGCTGTCGGTGGGTTCGTCGGCAACATCGTTGGCATGCTTGCCTCCATTCCCGCCGTTGCCGCCATCAAGTCGCTGTTCGTGTACTACTTCGAGAAACGCACGGGGCGCGTTATCGTTTCCCCTGATGGCGTTATCTTCAAGGGCGAGCCTTCGGGCAGCGTGGCCAACCCCGTTGCCGACGCAACCGGTGAGTTTTCTGCGACTCACGCTACTTCGCATGGGTCGCAGCACGGGAAATGATAGAATCTGCATTTGGCAAATTACAAAACGATTAGCATTTCGAAGAGGAAAAATATCGTATGAACTATATGACTACTGCCGAAATTCGCGAGAAGTATCTGGCGTTCTTCGAGGAAAAGGGCTGCAAGCGCATGCCTTCTTCTTCGCTTATCCCCGATGATCCTTCGCTTCTGCTCACCAGCGCGGGTATGGTTCAGTTCAAGCCCTACTTCCTTCATCAGAAGGAACTCGACAGCAAGTACATCGGCACCACCACTGCCCAGAAGTGCGTGCGCACCAACGACATCGACAACATCGGCGATGCCCGCCACCTGAGCTTCTTCGAGATGATGGGCAACTTCAGCTTCGGCAAGTACTTCAAGAACGAGATGTGCGCTTGGGCCTACGAGTTCTCTACTGAGGTTCTGGGCCTTCCCGCTGAAAAGCTCTACTTCACCGTGTTCGAGGACGACGACGAGACCATCGAAATCTGGAAGAGCCTGGGCGTTCCGGAAGATCACATCTCCAAGCTGGGCGAAGAGGACAACTTCTGGCGCGCCGGCCCCACCGGCCCGTGCGGCCCTTGCTCCGAGATCTACTTCGACCAAGGTCCTGAAGTGGGTTGCGGCAGCCCCGACTGCAAGCCCGGTTGCGATTGCGACCGCTTCCTTGAGTTCTGGAACTGCGTGTTCACCCAGTACGACGGCCAGGAAGACGGCACGCTGGCACCGCTTCAGACGAAGAACATCGATACCGGCATGGGCCTTGAGCGCATTGCGGCCATCATGCAGGGCGTGACCAACAACTACGACACCGACATTCTGCGCAGCCTGGTTGGCGTTGGCGAAGAGCTTTCCGGCAAGGCTTACGGCAAGGAAAAGGAAACAGACGTTGCGCTGCGCATCATCGCCGACCACAGCCGCTCCATCACGTTCATGATCGCCGACGGCATCCTGCCTTCCAACGAGGGCCGTGGCTATGTTCTGCGCCGTTTGCTCCGTCGTGCCGTTATGAAGGGCCATTCCCTGGGCATCGAAGGCGCATTCCTTGCCAACTACATCGACAAGATCATCGAGCTCATGGGCACGGTGTACCCCGAGCTCGTTGAAAACGAAGAGCTTATCAAGCGTGCGGTGCTTTCCGAGGAAGAGCGCTTCGGCGCAACGCTCCGTCAGGGCCAGGCATACTTGGACGACGCTCTTTCCAAGATGGAGGGCACGGTGCTCTCCGGCGACACCGCGTTCGTTCTGCATGACACCTACGGCTTCCCGGTAGAGGTAACCAAGGAAATCTGCGAAGAGCGCGGCTTTACCATCGACGAAGAGGAATTCGCCCGTTGCATGGAAGAGCAGCGCAACCGCGCCCGCGCGGCAAACGTCAAGGATGCCGAGGCTGCATGGAGCACCTACGGCGGCATCCACGCCGACCTGCTGAAGGAGCTGGGCGCTTCGAAGTTCGTAGGCTATGAATCCCTTTCTGCCGATGCGAAGGTCTGTGCTCTGGTGCGCAACGGCGAGCGCGTTGATGCGTTGGCATGCGGCGAAGAGGGCGAAGTTGTGCTCGATGTCACCCCGTTCTACGCGGAAATGGGCGGCGAAGTTGGCGATACCGGCACCATCACGGCAGCTGGCGCAAAGCTTCAGGTAACCGACACCAAGGCTCCCGAAAAGGGCTTGGTATGCCATATGGTCAAGGTTGAAGAAGGCACCGTTTCCGTTGGCATGACAGTGTCTGCCCAGGTAGACGGCATGCGGCGCGCTCGTATCGCCCGCAACCACACCTGCACCCACATCTTGCACGCTGCACTGCGCCAGGTTCTGGGCGCTCATGTGAAGCAGGCGGGCAGCTATGTCGGCCCCGATCGTCTGCGCTTCGACTTCACCCACTTCGAGGCGGTAACGCCCGAACAGCTCAAGCAGGTCGAAGAGCTTGCGAACAACGTGATCATGTCCGCTACGGCCACCACCATCTTCGA
>CAJKUH010000023.1 GCA_905203045.1 uncultured Eggerthella sp. | reverse complement strand
GCACAGTGCGGCACTCAAAAATGCAGGTCAGAACCCTATCAGCCTACTCCCACTCAATCGTGGCGGGGGGCTTCGAGGTGATGTCGTAGCAGACGCGGTTAGCGCCGGGGACCTCGGCTACGATGCGGCTGGAAATCTTCGCCAGCACGTCGTAGGGGAGCTTCGCCCAGTCGGCGGTCATAGCGTCGCTCGACTCAACGGCACGCAGGATGATGGGACGCTGGTAGGTGCGCTCGTCGCCCATAACGCCCACGCTCTTGATGTCGGGCAGAACCGCAAAGTACTGCCAGCAGCTGTGCTCTGAGTTGCGCTCGCCGGTTTCCTGGAACAGACGTTCGTTGTAGGCATCAAGCTCTTCGCGCACAATGGCGTCAGCGTTCTTCAGGATCTCCAGCTTCTCGGGGCTTACCGCACCGATGATGCGGATTGCCAGGCCAGGGCCGGGGAAAGGCTGGCGATGCACAATGTGGTCGGGCAGGCCAAGGGCGGTGCCCAGCGCGCGAACCTCATCCTTGAAGAAGTGGTCCAGCGGCTCAATCAGGTCAAAATGCACGCCTTCAGGGAAGGGGATCAGGTTGTGGTGGCTCTTGATGGTGGAAGCTTTGCCGCCCGTCTTGCGCGCGCCCGATTCAATGATGTCAGGGTAGATAGTGCCCTGAGCCATGAACTGCACTGGCTTGCCGTCTTCGGCAATGTCGTTTGCAACGGTGAAGAACTCTTCCCAGAACTGGGTGCCGATGATCTTACGCTTCTGCTCGGGGTCGGTCACGCCGTCAAGCAGCTTCGCATAGCGCTCTTCCGCATGAACGTGGATGAACTCGACGTCGAACTGCTTGGTGAATACCTCTTCAACCTCTTCAGGCTCGTTCTTGCGCAGAAGGCCGTGGTTCACGAACACGCACACCAGCTGCTTGCCGATGGCCTTGGCGCACAGCGCCGCAACAACGGAAGAATCCACGCCGCCGGAAAGACCCAGGATCACGCGTTTTTCGCCAACCTTTTCGCGGATGGCCGCAACGGAATCCTCGATGATGGAATCCATGGTCCAGTCGGCCTTCAAGCCGGCGATGTTGAACAGGAAGTTGGAAAGCATCTTGTTGCCGAAGTTGGTGTGCTTAACCTCGGGGTGGAACTGCGTGGTGTAAATCTTGCGCTCGGGGCATTCCATGGCAGCCACGGGGCAGATATCGGTAGAAGCCGTAACGGTGAAGCCCGCGGGAACCTCGGTCACGGCATCGCGGTGGCTCATCCAAACCGTCTGCTCGGCAGGAGTGCCCTCGAACAGCGCACCGCCGGAAACATGCAGGTCTGCAGCGCCGTATTCTCCCTTTTCGGTGTGGCCTACCGTGCCGCCCAACTCAACGGCGATGGTCTGATGGCCGTAGCAGAAGCCCAGGATGGGCACGCCCAGCTCAAGCACGCCCGAATCGATCTTCGGCGCGTCGTCGGCATATACGCTGGCGGGGCCGCCGGAAAGGATGATGGCGCTCGGCTTCATCGCAGCGATCTTCGCTGCCTCTTCGTCGCAGGGAACGATTTCGGAGTACACGCCCAAATCGCGTACGCGACGGGCGATAAGCTGACCGTATTGGGCACCGAAATCAAGAACGATGACCTTCTGGTCGGGAGAGGTGGTTGGCATGTGTTCCTCCTGCTTGGTGGCCCCGAACCGCAGCATTCCTGCGAATTTGGGGCGCGAATGAACTTCTTAGCCTTTCAATACTACCAAATATAGGGCGATATCGCGTACGGCATCATGGCGCGGCATGCGGTTTGAAGCCACGTGCTTGGCATGCCTGTTGCATCGTTGCTTTCATGGGGCGGAAAGGCTGGGCAGAAAAGGCCCGCAGGATTCCTTAAATGCCGAGCGAAAATCCAGCAAGGTGTCGTTTTGCCGTTGCGAGAACCGTTCGCCGAGATCATGGTGCGTTTTTGCTACGCCCATAAAGCTACTCCGCTGTTCGGGAGTCCTAATCGCTCACTCGGAGCGCTTTTAGGGCGAAATTGGGCATAATATCCTGTTTTTACCTGGTAAAACGCCAGGTAAACTTTATAATCCACCCTGATAATCCACACATAGGGGAGGGGTGTCCAATGCTGGCCAACACCGATGATCGACTTCGGCTGTCTCCGTCTGCATCGCCAGGTACCGGGGAAGCGCTGCTCGATCGCAAGCGCCTTCTTGTCAGTTTGTTGTCCGACAGGGAGGCTGTCCGCGTGATCTGCGCGCCTCCGCTGTACGGCAAAACGGTGCTGGCAACCCAGTATGCGCGCCTTGCGTTTCCTCCAAGCGATGTCACGTGGGTCCATGCTTCGGAACCGGAGTTTTTGCTCAACCTCGATTCCGGCACATTCGAACGCACGGTTGACGAAAGCGCGCCTGAAGGCGAAAAGCTCGTGGTGTTCGACGGCATCTCGAAGCTCAAGGGCAAGCGTCGCACCAATCTGGTCTCGCTGGTTGGCAAGCTGCATACCAAGCATTGCGAGGTGATGGTCACTGCCGAAGACTCAACCCTTGCCTCCGACGTGGAGCTTCCCGTGGTGGTGCTCGATGCGCGCGAAATGGCCCTTGCGCACGACGAGTTGCCTTCTCGTGCCAATCCATCTGCCCGGTTTGCGCTCCCTGAAGAAAAGCCCAACCCGATGCCGAAGCGCACCATGCCTCCTGTTGTGCTTGACAAAGAGGGCGGTGCCAAGCGCTTCTTGCAGTCGCTTTTGGCAAATGTTCCGTCTTCTGCCGAGGAATCGTTGGCGTATCTTGCCCTGTTTGCGGGGAGCGGCGATCTGGTTTCGCTGCTCGAGTTCTTCGACGAGGAAAGCAAGCCCGATCTTCTTTCGGTGGAACGACGGTTCCCGTATGCAGGCATCCGCCGTACCGCTTCCACTTTCAGTGCTTTCGAGTTGACCAATGCCGCCAAGCATGAATTGATGTGCGCCCACTGCGCTTCTATCGCGCCGTTCACCCGCTACGAAACGGAGGATTCCTTCAATCTTGCCTGTGCCGAGCTGTGCCTTTCCTTGGGTAACCGCTCCCTGCTTATGATGGGGCTCGACTATCTTTCTCTTCGCAAGTCGTTCTTCGCCAAGCATGGCGAAGAGGCTCTTGGGCTTTACGAGCAAGGCGAAGAAACCGTGGGCGAACGGGCACCGCTTGGTCTTTCTGTGGCCCATTCGGCGGCGCCGCGCGGCCATGGCGCCCCGCCTGTGCGCATCAATCTGTTCGGCAGGTGCGAGATAACGCGTGATGGCGTAAACGTCTTGCAGAAAGGCGAGCTGCGTCGCAAGGCGAAAGTGGTTGTTGCGCTGCTTTTGGTGAACAACGGCAAAGAGCTTCCCCGTACCTGGATAGAGCGCATCGTGTGGCCGGATTCCGACCCGGCGTGCGTTCGTTCGAGCTTCTACAACTTATGGAGCTACATCAGGCGCGTGCTGACTCCGCCCGGCGAAGAGCCTTTCGGCTCAAGGCGCTCGCGTGACACGGTTTCTTTCTTGGGCTTGAACTTCGAAAGCGATGTCGTTGAGGTGAACAACCTGTGTATGCGCCTTAACGGGTGCACCGACCCCGACCAATGCACCCAGGCACTTCAGGAAATAGAGCGCCTTTATTGCGGTCCGCTTCTTCCGGGTGTGCAGAACGATCAGATCGAAGCCTATCGGATCACGTTTCAGAACCGTGTGCTCGACGCTTTGGTCGATGGAGTGCGCGTGCTCATGCACGGCAACGACCTTCGGGCGGCGCAGCACTATGCCGAATTCGCGTTCAGCATCGACCAAACGCGAGAAGACGTGGTGTACCAATATATGAAGGTCCAACAACGGCTCGGGCAGTTCGGCGGCGCCATCTCAACCTATGTCAGCTGCCGGCGCGCTTTGATAGACCGTTTCGGCATAGACGGGTCTAATCGTTTGGAAGAGCTGTACGAAGAAATACTGGAAGAGGTTTCATCCGCCGATGCCGATTCTTCGCCACGAGGTGGGGCTGCCTGCCTTGAGGGGTAACCACACAGGTAACGGTTGGTTTACCGTAAGCGTAGAAGGCGTGTATTTGGGTGCCTGGCACAGGGGTGCGCAACGCCGTGCGGTCGTGCCTGTGATAGAGTGAAGCAGTTACACGAAAGAAAGAGAGATCATGGGTTTCTTTTCTAAGCTTCTCAGTGTGGGCGAAAACAAGCCCCTCAAGAACTACCAGCGCAGGGTTGCAGAAATCAATGCGCTTGAACCCCAAATGCAGGCCAAATCCGATGAAGAGCTTGCGCATCTTACGGTAGAGTTCCGCGAGCGTTTGGCGAACGGCGAAGAGCTTGACGATCTGCTTCCCGAGGCATTCGCCGCTGTTCGTGAGGCGAGCGTGCGAACCATCGGTTTGCGTCACTTCGACGTTCAGCTTATCGGCGCTATGGCGTTGCATGACGGCAAGATCGCCGAGATGCGCACGGGCGAAGGTAAAACGCTCGTTTCTACGTTGGCGGGCTATCTCAACGCCCTGCCTGGCAACAACGTTCATATCGTTACCGTGAACGATTACCTCGCAGCGCGCGACTCCCAGTGGATGGGCCGCATCTACCGTTTCATGGGCATGGAAGTGGGCCTTATCCAGAACGGAATGGGTCCTGATAAGAAGATTCCCGCTTACCAGGCTGATGTTACCTACGGCACCAACTCGGAGTTCGGCTTCGATTACCTACGCGACAACATGGTTGCCCGCGCAAGCAGGCGCGTTCAGCGCGGCCATGCCTTTGCCATCGTCGACGAGGTCGACTCCATCCTCATCGACGAGGCTCGTACGCCTCTTATCATTTCCGGTGCAGGCTCCCAGGCGGCCGATACCTACAAGCGTTTCGCCGCCGTTATGCCTTCCCTGAAGCGCGACGTCGACTTCGAGATGGACGAGGCGAAGAAGACCATCTACACCACGGAAGCCGGCCTTGAAAAGGTCGAGTTCCAGTTGGGCATCGACGACATCTACAGCGATCCTACCGGCCAGCTGCCCAACCACTTGCAGCAGGCGTTGAAGGCGCAGTTCCTGTTCCATCGCGACGTCGACTACGTTGTGGTGAACGGCGAGGTTAAGATCGTCGACGAGTTCACGGGCCGTATCATGGAAGGCCGTCGTTACTCCGAGGGCCTTCATCAGGCACTTGAAGCCAAGGAACACGTGCTGGTCCGTCAGGAAAACCAGACGCTGGCAACCATCACGCTGCAGAACTACTTCCGTCTGTACGACAAGCTCTCCGGCATGACCGGTACGGCTATGACGGAAGATTCCGAGTTCCGTCAGATCTACAACCTGCCCGTTATGGCAATTCCGCCTAACAGGCCTGTTCAGCGTATCGATGAAGATGACCTTATCTATCGCACGGTCAGTGCCAAGTTCAATGCTGTTGCCGACGACATCGCCGAGCGTCATGCCGCCGGTCAGCCTTGCCTGGTGGGCACCGTTTCCATCGAAAGCTCCGAACGCTTGAGCCGCCTGCTTTCCAAGCGCGGCATCAAGCACGAGGTCTTGAACGCGAAGAACCATGAACGCGAAGCAGCCATCGTTGCGCAGGCAGGCCGTGTGGGTGCGGTCACCATCGCAACGAACATGGCCGGTCGTGGTACCGACATCTTGCTGGGCGGCAACCCCGAGGTTATGGCCCAGTCGTTCCTGAAAGAGCGCTTCGGCGAAGACGGCGAGCCCACTCCTGCACAGGTAAAGCAGGCCGAAGCGGAAGCGGAATCTATCACCAAGCGTGAATCGGAAGAGGTTCGCGCCGCGGGCGGCCTGTGTGTTATCGGCACCGAACGTCATGAGTCGCGCCGTATTGACAACCAGCTCCGTGGTCGTGCAGGCCGTCAGGGTGACCCGGGCGCTACGCAGTTCTACCTTTCGCTCGAAGATGACCTCATGCGCCTGTTCGGCGGGTCCCGCATGGACTCCATCGGCAGGATGATGGAAAAAACCGATATGCCGGAAGACATGCCCATCAAGGCTTCCATGGTTTCCAAGGCAATCGAAACGGCGCAGCGCCAGGTCGAGGCATCCAACTTCGCCGCTCGTAAGCACGTCCTTGAATATGACGACGTCATGAACCTGCAGCGTAAGGCGGTATATGCCGAGCGCAACGCCATTCTTGACGGCAAGGACCTTACCGAGCGCATGCCCGAGATCATCGAGGACATCGTAGAATCCCACGTGCTCGAATGGTGCCCTGCCAAGCAGGCGAGCGACGACTGGGATCTTGACTCGCTCAACAAGTGGGTAATCCAGATGACGGGCATCGAGGACTTCAGCGTTGATTCTATCGACCACGATGACGACGTGAATGCCCTTATCGACGGTTTGGTGGAGTACTTCCAGAACCTGTTCGACACCAAGGCGAAGGAAGTTGGCGCTCCCTTTGCCGATATCGAGTCGCAGGTCATGCTGCGCTTCATCGACACGCGTTGGATGTCTCACTTGCAGGAAATGGACTATCTCAAGGCTTCCATTGGCCTACGCGCCTATGGCCAGCGCGATCCTCTTACGGAATATCGCGACGAAGCGCATCGCGCGTTCGCAAGCCTGACTTCCTCCATTTACGAAGACTATCTGCGCTTCCTGTTGCGTGCTCCTATTGTTGTACAAGCTGCGCCCCAGGAAGAGGCAAGCCCGCTTGACGGCAAGGTTTCCTACTCCAACCCCGAGCAGGCTTTGAATGAGGGATCTTCGGTTCCTCATGGCACTCCCATTGGACGCCCGCCTGCCGACGAGGCCCGCACGAACACCTCGAAGCCGGCAAAGCCCCACACGTATGAAAAGGACAAGGACGACCCGTACGCCAATGTGGGCCGTAACGACCCTTGTCCTTGCGGGTCGGGCAAGAAGTTCAAGAAATGCCACGGCGCCAATCGCTGAACCGATAAGGGGGTAGCCTAAGCTGCTCCCTATTCTGGCATCACGCCGGAAGCAGATGCCCCTGTTCGTTCGAGCGGGGGCATCGTGTGTTCAGCTCGTTTTCCTTACACCAGGAGGTTTCACCTGATGATGACCATAGAAGAAGCGGAAAAGCGCACTAAGGAAGCCAGCGCGTTTCTTCATATCGATGAAAAGAAGGCAGAGCTTGCCAACCTGGACAACCAGATTGCCAGCCCTGATTTCTGGAACGATTCGGAGCATGCCCAGCAGGTAAGCAAGCAGGCGTCTGACATCCGTGACGTTATCGAGCGCTACGAAAAGGCCTGCTCCTTGCTCGACGATATCAAGACGGCAACCGAGCTTGCCGAAGAGGACCCGGAATTCGCCGGTGAAATCGAGGCCGATATGGCCAAGCTGGCGAAGATGCTCGACGATTTCGAGGTTGAGTCGTGGTTCAACGGGCGTTTCGATTCGTCGGATGCCATTCTTTCCATCCATCCAGGCAGCGGCGGCCTTGAAGCGCAGGACTGGACGGAAATGCTCTACCGCATGTACTCGCGCTATGCCGAGTCGAAGGGGTGGAAAGTAAAGGTTCTCGACCTGGTACCCGGTGAGGGCATTGGCCTTGATCGTGCCAGCATTCAGATTGAAGGTCGTAATGCCTATGGCATGCTGCGCAGCGAGTCGGGCGTGCATCGCCTGGTGCGCATTTCGCCTACCGACGACAAGAAGCGCCGCCATACCACCTTCGCGGCAGTGGAAGTGGTGCCCGTTCTGCCCGACAACGACATCTCCATCGAAATCGACCCGAACGATGTGCGCGTCGACGTGTACCGCGCAAGCGGTCCCGGCGGCCAGTGCGTCAACACCACCGACTCGGCGGTTCGCCTTACTCACATCCCTACAGGCATTGTGGTTACCTGCCAAAACGAAAAATCACAGCTTCAGAACAAGGAAGCCGCCTTCAGGGTTCTGCGTGGTCGCCTCTATGAACTGGAGGAAAAGAAGCGCGAAGCCGAGCTCGCCGAGCTGAAGGGCGAAAAGATGGACAACTCGTTCGGCAGTCAGATACGAAACTATGTGCTGTATCCGTATCGACTGATCAAGGACACCCGTAGTAATATCGAAAGCGGCAATGTCGAAGCGGCCCTCGATGGTGATATCGACGAATTCGTCGTCGGATACCATCGTTGGAAAGCATCGTTGTAGTGCAAAGCCAAAGTATCGATCGAAAGGAAGCCATGAATTCTCTGGCAGCTAAGGAAAAGGCCTGTGCTATTCGCACGGACATCATTGAGATGCTGCACGAAGCGGGCAGCGGACATCCGGGCGGGTCTCTTTCCTGCACCGATATTCTTGCAGCGCTGTATTTCGGCGGTGTGCTGAACCACAACCCCGAAAACCCTGATGACGAATCGCGCGATCGCTTCATTCTGGCAAAGGGCCACGCCGCTCCTGCCATCTATGCAACGCTCGCTGAAGCTGGCTACTTTCCGGTGGAAGAGCTGAAGACGCTGCGCAAGCTCGGCACGCGCCTTCAGGGCCATCCCGATTCCAACCTGTGCCCCGGTATCGAGGTTTCCACGGGCTCTTTGGGTCAGGGCCTTTCCATTGCAGCTGGCATGGCTGCCGGCTTCAAGCTGGACGGCAATCCCAACCGTGTGTTCACGGTAATGGGCGACGGTGAAACCGAGGAAGGCCAGGTTTGGGAGGCGGCAACGTTCGCCGCTCACGAGAATCTGGGCAACCTCATCGGCATCGTCGACCTCAACGGCCTCCAGATCGACGGCCATGTTGAAGGCGTGTGCGCAAGCGGCACGCTTTCCAATAAGTTTGCCGCATTCGGCTGGGAAGTTCACGAAGTGAACGGCCATGACATGGATGCGCTGATCAAGCTCTTTACCGAGCTCAAGGTCTCCGACACCCCTGAACCCAAGATGGTCATTGCCCACACGGTGAAGGGCAAGGGCGTTTCCTTCATGGAAGACCAGGCCGGTTGGCACGGCAAGGCGCCCAACGATGAAGAGACCGAACGCGCTTTGGCCGAACTGGCTGCTGCACGCGCTGAACTGAATGGAGTGAAGTAACGTGGTAAAGCTTGCTACCCCCGAACAGGCACAGGAAAAGAAGGCCACGCGTGCCGCTTACGGCGTAACGCTTGCCGAGCTTGCCGCAGAGGGCAAGAAAGTTGTGGCGGTAGACGCCGACCTTACCGGTTCCACCACCACCAAGAAGTTCGCTGCTGCCAGCCCTGAAAACGCAAAGCGCCTGTTCAATGTCGGCATTGCAGAACAGAACATGATCGATGTTGCCGCAGGTCTTTCCCTGACGGGCAACATTGCCTACACGGGCTCGTTTGCTGTGTTCGGCACGGGTCGTGCTTACGATCAGATCCGCAACACCGTGTGCTACTCGAACCTCAACGTCAAGGTTGCGCCCACCCATGCCGGCATCTCAGTCGGCCCTGACGGCGGTTCGCATCAGATGCTCGAGGACATCTCGCTGATGCGCGGCCTGCCAAACATGCGCGTTCTTGTTCCCGCCGATTACGCAGCATGCTGTGCTGCTATTCGCCTGGCTGCCGAAACGCCGGGTCCGGTATACATCCGCATGGGTCGCGCTGCGGTTCCTGCCGTGTACGCTCCCGATGTCGAGCTGGAAGTTGGTCGCGCTTACGTGCTGCGCGAGGGTACCGACGTTACCCTCATCGCCTGTGGTGTTGAAATCGCCGAGGCCATGAAGGCTGCCGACGCATTGGCTGAAGAGGGCATTTCCGCTGAGGTTATCGATGCGTTCTGCATCAAGCCCCTTGATGCCGATACTATTCTGGCTTCCCTGAAGAAGACGGGCTGCGCGGTTGTCGCTGAAGAGCATTCGGTATATGGCGGCCTTGGCTCTGCCGTGTCCGAGCTTGCTGCCGAGCAGTTCCCGTGCCCCATTGAATTGGTGGGCGTGCGCGACCGTTTCGGCAAGTCGGGCGAATTCAACGAATTGCTTACGTATTTCGGCCTGGATTCCGATGCCCTTGTGCAAGCTGTGAAGAAGGTAAGCGCCCGAAAGCATGCCTGATATACTCATCTGCAGTCTCAGAATTACACCCAATGAATGGAGCATACTGTGACGAACGAACAGAGTGGGGCTCCTGTGGGCAAGCATGTCCAGCAGCCTCCAGTAAATCAGGTAGCGTCTCAGCTTTCGCAGTCGCTTCCTGTGGTAAACGTTGAGGAAGCAGCTCCTCAATACACGGGCAATCCGGTTATTACGCTCGAACACGTGACGAAGATATACGAAGCACAGCCCAACAACCCTGCGTTGAAGGACATTTCGCTTCATATCTATCCGGGCGAGTTCGTGTTCTTGGTGGGTCATTCCGGCTCGGGCAAGTCGACGTTCATCAACTTGCTCATCCGCCAGATCAAGCCCACCAAGGGTCATATCTACATTGCTGATGAAGATCTGACCACCATGCGCAACTGGCGTGTTCCGTACCTGCGCCGCAACATCGGTTGCGTGTTCCAGGACTTCAAGCTTCTGCCTAACAAGACGGTTTTCGAAAACGTTGCGTTTGCGCTCGAGGTAATCGGCAAGTCCCGTCACGTTATCCGTACGCAGGTTCCCGAGGTTCTGCGTCTTGTTGGCTTGCAGGACAAGCTGAACAAGCGCCCTGATCAGCTTTCCGGTGGCGAGCAGCAGCGTGTGTCCATCGCGCGCGCTATCGTCAACCGTCCTCCGCTGCTTATCTGCGACGAGCCTACGGGCAACCTTGACCCGCAGAACTCGCGCGGCATCATGGACTTGCTCGAGCGAATCAATCGCACGGGCACCACGGTTCTTGTTGCTACGCACGACCGCGAAATGGTCGACAACATGCGTCGTCGCGTAATTGCGCTTGACAAGGGCGTTCTGACGCGCGACCAGGACAGGGGAGTGTACGGTTTCGATGTCTAGTCTTTTCTACTTCTTCCGCGAATCGCTTACGGGCTTTACGCGCAACTTATCCACTACGCTGGGCTCTATCATCACGATTTTCCTGTCGTTGCTGATCATCGGCATCTTCTGCATTGCAGGTGCTGTGGTGAACAATGTGGTTGCCTCGGTTGAGAACCAGGTTTCCATTACGGCGTATGTGAAGGACGATGCGGGCGATGCCGACATCGAAAAGGTAATGCAGGCCATTCAGGGCTACGATGGCGTTGAAAGCGTGTCCTTCACCACGAAGGATCAGGCTTTGGAGAACTTCCGCAAGTCTACTTCCAACCCTGAAATCGTCGACCAGCTTGATGGCGAAAACCCGCTGCCGGCTTCTATCGACGTTCAGCTCGATAAGGCTCAAAGCGTTTCCGATATCGCTGCGCAGATCTTGGCAAACCAGGATTTCGTTGATATTTGCGATAACGCAGATGACCCTTCCGATTCGCTTCAGTACGGCCAGAAGACGGTTGATAAGCTCTTCTCGCTTACCAATGCCATCCGCACGGCAGGCATTGCGCTTATCGCCCTGTTGATCTTCATTGCGTTCATCTTCATCAACAACACCATTCGCCTGGCTATTCTTGCCCGTCGTAAGGAAATTGCCATCATGCGTTTGGTGGGTGCTTCGAACGGCTTCATTCGTGGACCGTTCCTGGCAGAAGGTGCGCTGCACGCCCTCATCGGCTCACTTTTGGCTATTCTGGTTATGGAAGTTGCCCGCAACGTGCTTCTTCCCCAGATGGCAGTTGCCCTGCCGTGGCTGCCCATCAACGTTGACCTGGGTATGTTCTTGCTGATTTACCTGGCGCTGCTAGTTGCAGGCTTGGTAATTGGTTTGCTGGGCTCTATGTTCGCAATGCGCCGTTACCTTAAGGTCTAAAGAAAGGCTTTTATGTTCAAGGAATCGAAGGCACGTTAGTGAACGATTTCAAGAAAACCACCAAGGTGGAATCTTCGAACAAACGAAATGCAAGCATCGTGAAAGTTCTCGGTGCTTGCATTTTCGTATGCGTGGTGTTTTGCGCGGGCTTCATGGTTCGCGGTAATACCGATTTGCTCAATGCCATGGGCTTTTCCTCGCTTGACATCGATACGGAAACCAATCCTGGTTTAACGGTTTCGGGTGACACGTACGATTCCCTTTCGGCACGCGTTGCCGAAATGGAAGGCGTGCTGAAGAAGAGCAGCATGGACGATTACGATCTCGGCCAGGTAACCACAAAGGTGCTGTCGTCGTATGCCGAAAGCACGGGGGACCCGTTCCTCAAGTACTACGACGAAACAAGTTACCGAGCGTACTTGGCCAGCACCAAAAACCCCGAAGCGGGTATCGGCGTTTTGTTCGGCGAAAACGAGGGCAAGTGCTTCGCCTCGGATGTTTTCGAGGATTCCTCTGCTGCAGCGGCTGGCATCGAAACAGGCGACTACGTCCAGTCGATCGACGGCGTTTCCAAGTCTTCTTGGAGCATTCCCGAAGTGCTCGATGCGCTTTCGCGCTCTGAAGGCGAGAGCGTCTACGTTACCTGGAACCGCCCTTCCCAGAAGCAAGGTGAAAACGGTACCACGTTTTCCACCACGCTCACGTTTTCCTCTTCTTCGCAGGACAACGTTACCTGGAGCGTTCGCGATGGCGTCTGCACGATCGATGTGAAGCAGATTACCTCCGACAGCGCTTCGATGGTTCAGAATGCCCTCAATGATTCCACGTCGAAGGGCGCTCAGGCATTCGTGCTCGATTTGCGTGATGTGCCTGGCGGCTACCTTACCCAAGCAGTTGACATCGCATCGCTTTTCATTCAAAACGGTGTGGTGGTTCAAATCGAAACGGTAAGCGGGACCACTTCACGCAGTGCTGCTGGCGACAGTGTTTCCAATGCACCCTTGGTGGTGATCACCAACGGGCGCACCGCCGGTTGCGCCGAGGTGCTTGCTGCTGCCTTGCAGGAATCAGGCCGCGCAGAAATCGTCGGCGAGAAAACGCAGGGCAAGGGCTCTATCCAGGCAATGCAGCCGCTTTCATTCGGTGGCGCCATCCGCTATACCGCGGCTTACTATCTGACTCCTAGCGGTAGGCAGATAGATGGCAACGGCATTACGCCTAATGTGGAAACATCGCATGTTGCAACGCAGGATTCGGTAGCATTCGATTCGGCTCGTTCTCAGATCTCATAAAGGAAGGTAATGGCACGACGTAGCTCTAAGGCGCGTAGGCGCCCAAAGGCAAAACCTCAAGGAATCCTTGAGCTCAGTGCTCAGGGATTCGGCTTCGTGAAAACAGCCGAGGGCGAGTTCTTCGTTCCCGCCTCGAAGGTGAACGGGGCATTTCCCGGAGATTTGGTTGAAGTGTCACGTATTTCGAATCAGGCGCCCGACAAGCATTATTTCGACACGGCACGAAAGCCCTCTGCCCGCGTTGCCCGCGTGATAATGCGAGCGCGCGATACCTTGATCGGACGTTATGAAATTGCCGAGCCGTTTGGCGTGGTGGTACCTGAAGACCCTTCGGTGCCATGCGATATCTTCACGCTACGAAGCGACGCTCCCCACGTCAACGACGGCGATTTGGTCGAAGTACGTATCAACGAGTTCCCCACTCGCAATTCTGCGGCAACGGGTACGGTAGTGCGGGTGTTGGGTTCTGAAGGCGATTCGGATATCGCCATCGACCTTATCATCGCCGAGCATCAATTCGAAACCGAGTTTTCCGAAGCCGCGAAAGAGGAAGCGGAACGTTGTGTTTTGGACGCCGACCTTGCGGTAGTGCAGGGGTATCGCGATTTGCGCAATAGCTTCATTTTCACTATCGACCCAGTGGACGCGCGCGACTTCGATGATGCGGTTTCGCTTGAACGCAAAGGCATCAACTATGTCTTGGGCGTTCATATTGCCGATGTATCACGGTTCGTGACCTACGATTCTTCGCTCGATATGGATGCGCGGCGCCGTGCTACCTCGGTTTATTTGGTGGATAGGGTTCTGCCCATGTTGCCCGAGCGTTTGAGCAACGGACTTTGTTCGCTTATGCCGGCGCAGGACCGCTGCGCAATTACGGTGGAAGCGGAAATCGCTCCCAATGGCTCGGTTGTATCCTGCGAAGTGTTCCCTTCGGTGATCCGCTCGAAAGCGCGCCTGTCGTACGAGCAGGCGCAGATGATACTCTCATGCGCCCAGAGGTCGCTGCCTCTTGCGGAGATTGAAAAGCACCTTGAAACGTGCGATGTGCCGCATGGAGCAACGTCGCTTTCCGCCGAAACGCTCAACGCGCTTGTAAGGCGCATTCCCCAGCTTAATACCCTTGCAAAGACCTTGTTCGGCCGTCGCAAGAAGGACGGCTGCATGGATTTCGACAGGGTAGAGGCGAAGGCGAAGCTCGACGACGACGGTCGCCCAGTTGGCATCGTCTATCGCCGCAGGACCGATGCCACCGAACTCATTGAAGAGTCCATGATCCTGGCAAACCATCTTGTTGCCGAATGGCTTACCCAAAAGGGGTTGCCGTGCGTCTACCGTATTCATGACGCTCCCGACGGGGAAGCGCTGCATGCGCTCTACGAAGTGCTTCAGGAATCTCCGTTGTTCAGCGATATCAGCAAACGGCTGTTTTGCGACGGGAACCCGCAAACCCTGCAGGAAGTGCTTACCCGTGTCCAAGGGACGCCCCAGCAGGAATTGGTTAACGTACTTCTGCTCCGAGCCATGAAAAGGGCGGTGTATCGCACCGATCCGAGCGAGCATTACGGTCTTGCGCTTCGAACCTATTGCCATTTCACTAGTCCGATTCGCCGCTACCCTGACTTGCTGGTGCATCGCATGTTGAAAGAGGCGTTTTTCGGGCACAGTGCTACCTACGAAGCGCAGAAAAACTCGATGAGCTGGATGGCCGAGCACTCCTCGTTCATGGAGCGCGAAGCCGAGAAGGCGGCTCGCCAGTCGCAACTTACCAAGATCATTGAGTATTTGGAACGTTTCGTGGGGCAGACGTTCACCGGTGTCGTTTCCTCGGTTTCCTCGTTCGGCCTTATGGTCAGGCTCGAATGCACGGCAAGCGGGTCCCTTTCGGTGGAAGATTTAGGCGACGAGTACTTCTCCTACGATGCCGACAAGCAGATGTTGCAAGGCTCTTCTACGGGGGTGCGCTACCGATTGGGGCAAACGATGTCTGTTGTGCTCGTTTCGGCGAAGGCGCGCGAACGGAAGCTTCGTTTCAAGCTTGCTCCTTCGCATGTTTAGGCCGAGGTTGCGTAATGCCCTGGATGAGGGCGGTATAATTACGAGAAAGTATGCATGTACGCTTGATATATCAGGGCTTTTGCCCTGAGGATGAAGGTGCTTTATGGCTAAACTCGCCGATAAATCGTTTTTGAAGCGCTTGCTTGAAACCCCTTCCGTAACCGGAACCGAAGCAAGGGTTGCCCAGCTCGTGCGCAGCAGACTTTCCGAGTGCGCCGATGTTATCGAAACCGACGTCATGGGATCGGTTCATGCATGCCTTAAGGGAACAGGTTCTGCCCCTTCTGTCATGATTGCCTCTCATATGGACGAGGTGGGCCTGATGGTGAAGAGCATCGATTCGCAGGGTTTTCTCCACGTGGCAGCTGTTGGCGGGGTCGATGCAGCGATTCTGCCGGGGTTGCGCGTTGACGTGCATACCGAAACGGGCACGCTGCGTGGCGTTGTGGGCCGCAAGCCCATCCATCTCATTGATTCTGAAGAGCGCTCCAAGGTAACCCCTATCGGCTCTCTCTTCATCGACTTGGGCCTTTCTGCCCGAAAGGTAAAGGAACTTGTTCGCGTGGGCGATGTTATCACCTATGGTGTCGGCTTCGAAAAGTACGGCAAGGGCATGGCAGTTTCGCGTGCATTCGACGACAAAGCCGGTGTGTACGTCATCACGCGCGTGATGGAAGAGCTGAAGAAGGCGGAAGGCTCGCTGGGCGACTACATTTGCGCCGCAACGGTGCAAGAGGAAATCGGATCGCGCGGGGCTGCCACGTCGGCGTTCAAAGTGAAGCCTGATGTGGCCATCGCGCTCGATGTTACCCACGCCACCGATTATCCCGGCATCGATACCAACAAGTTCGGCTCGGTTGCCTGCGGCAAAGGGCCGGTAATCGCTCGCGGCCCGAATATCAACCCAGTGGTTTTCGAGCGTTTGTGCGCTGCTGCGGAAGCCGAGGGCATTCGCGTTCAGTTCGAAGCGGAGCCGGGCGATTCCGGGACCGATGCCTCCGAGATGCAGGTTCAGGGTGCTGGGTGCGCTACGGGTTTGGTTTCCATACCGCTGCGCTATATGCACACGCCAACGGAAGTGGTAAAGCTTTCCGATATCGAAGACACCGTTTTGCTGTTGAAGCGTTTCATCCTGGATATGGATGAAGACGCATCGTTCGTTCCAGGGATGTAGGTATGCCAAAGAAAGAAACGACAAAGCTCATCGCCAAGAATCGCCGCGCGTTCCACGATTACGACATCCTACAAACCTACGAGGCGGGCTTGGTGCTCACAGGCACCGAGGTATGCTCGTTGCGCGAGAACAACTGCCAGCTCACCGATTGTTTTGCGCTCATCCGCAAGGGAGAGGTGTGGGTCAACAATCTCCATATCGCTCCTTACAGCCACGGCAATCTAAGCAATCCCGACCCTGACAGGAAACGCAAGCTTTTGCTTCATCGCAATGAGATCCGCGACCTTGAGCGCAAAACACAGGAAAAGGGAATGGCTCTGGTGCCGATTAAGATCTATTTCGATCGGAATTCCCGCGTGAAGATGGAACTGGCTGTTGCTCGTGGTAAAAAGCTGTATGACAAGCGCGCTTCCATGGCAGAGCGCGACTCGAAACGCGAAATCGAACGTGCAATGAAGCAACGCTACCGTTAGGAGCAATTTTGAACGAAGACGTTTATAAGATGATCGATACGCTGCATGCACGTTTGGACGATGTGCGTGCAGCCGTCGATACTCTGCAAGATGCGGCGCCGGAATACGCGAAACGTTTGGACAAGGTGGACGATTCCCTCTACCTGATTCAGAGGGATATCGAAAAGCACGTTGCCTCGAGCGGCGAATCGGATGGTTCGGGCTCTGGATCCGATGATGAGGTGGAAGAGGCCGAAAAGCCCGGTGAAGCATCGTCGAAGGAAGAGAAGAGCTTCCTTTCCGACGAAATGAAGGACAACTTGAAAGATGCGGGTAAGACCATGGCGGGAATTTACCGCGATGGCAAAGAAGTGGTAAGCGAACTCTCCGGCACCATGAACGAGATCAAGGGCCTTTTCAAGTTCAAGTGATTTGCTGCTCTACTGGTTAAATGCACCAGGTTGGCGGTAGCTTCAAGGGTTTTAGGCACCGCAGTCGTGAGCACCGTTTCCTAAGGCGTCCGTAAGGGCGCCTTTCTTTATAGGCATGAGGGCATGCAGTATACGAAAAGGGGAGTCGAGGCTTTCTGGACAGCACCTAGGTGTTCCGGCATCGTTCGCATTTTTCAAGGAGATATCGAAATACAGCAATACCCCTCAAACCAAGAAAAGCCACCCTTTCGGGTGGCTTAAAAAGTTGAGAAGCTGATGCCCTCGGTAATCGGGAAGATTACGTTATGCGCGCTCTACCTTACCGGCCTTCATGCACTTGGTGCATACGTTTGCGCGCTTTACCTTGCCGTCAACCTTGATGGTGATCTTCTGGATGTTAGGACGGAAGGTGCGGTTGCTTACGCGATGAGAGTGGCTGATGCTACGACCAGCAACAGGTGCCTTACCGCAGATCTCGCATACTTTGGACATTCTTGATCAACTCCATTTACTTCGTATTTTGATACGGCTGAATACCGCTGATTTCCAATAGCCCGAACACTATATCACAGTGACGCGCTTCGACCAAGAGAAAACTTGGAAGATTGGTGATCAAGCAGCAAGGATAGCATTCCTTGCCGCAGAAAACGAGAGGACAAGTGCTTTGCGCAAGAAAAAGAACAGAGATGCTTCGATTGGCTAAAGATTTTTGTGCGTTCGGTGCGCAAGGCCGGTCAAGGGACGAATAGGGTTCCCATCAGCTATACTGGTTAACTGGTCATTCGTCATTGGGCGCACGCTCATGTGGCAAAGCGTCTATGAAAGGATAGATAAATGGGTAACGAAATCGCAGGAGACCTCATCGTTTCTGAAGATGTCATCGCCGATGTTGCGGGGCATGCGGCTTTGGAATGCTATGGCGTTGTGGGCATGGCAGCTCCGAATGCCGTCGATGGGTTGGCTAAGATCCTTCCTCAGTCCCGTCTGCGCAGGGGTATCGTTGTTTCCACTGATGAAGAGGGCACCACGGTAAGCCTGTACGTTATCTTGGAGCACGGCGTGAACATCAACGCGGTGTCTACCAACCTTGCCGAACAGGTATCGTTCGCTCTGAAGGAATTCGTCCGCACGCCGCTCAAGGGCGTCGAGGTTCACGTTCAGGGAATCAAGGTTCGCTAGCACGCGCACGCAAGTGATAGGTCATTAGAGGAGTACAACTTTACTATGAGCAATTACACATCTAACGACATCGTCAACGCCATTGCTGCTGCAGCGAAAGCGTTGGAGGCTCGTAAGGATGAAATCAATCGTCTGAACGTTTTCCCCGTTCCCGACGGTGATACCGGCACCAATATGTCCCTTACGCTGGCTATGGTTGTTGAAAACCTTGCCAAGCTCCCCATCGGTGCGTCTGACGAAGATCGCCGTCGTGCCATCACCACCGGTGCCCTGATGGGCGCTCGTGGCAATTCGGGCGTTATCACGTCCCAGATCATGCGCGGCTTGTGCGAGGGCATTGCCGATCACGAGGAATTCGATCTTGTCGCGGTTGACGATGCGTTTGCTCGCGCGGTAGAGGTTGCCTTCAATGCAGTGCGCAAGCCGGTGGAAGGCACCATCCTCACCGTTTTGCGTGATACTGCCGCCGCAGCTCATAAGGCACGCAAGAAGAAGATGGAGCTTGACGAGGGCCTGCAGTTCATCGTGGGCGAAGCCTATGCTTCCGTTCAGCGTACGCCCGAGCTCCTTCCGGTGCTGAAGGAAAACGGCGTGGTTGACGCTGGCGGCTTCGGTATCGCCATCTTCTTCGATTCTTTCGTTGCATCCCTCACGGGCCGTGCTGAAGCTATGGTCGACGAGCTGGCATTTGCCCGTACGGCTGCCCCCAAGGTCGAAATCGAGCAGATCAACGACTGGGAAGGCTCCAAGTACAAGTACTGCAACGAGTTCCTGGTGAACTCCGATACGCTCGACCCTGAAGAAGCACTTGACTTCCTCCAAACCATGGGCGATTGCGAGCTGTGCGTAGGCAGCACGCCCAAGTTCAAGGTTCACGTTCACTCCAACACGCCCGACAAGGTCCTGGCATACTTCCTGGAGCGCGGTGAGATCTTCGAGGTATTCATCCACAACATGAAGCTCCAAAGCGAAGAGCGCACCGAAAAGCTCGAGGCCGAGCAGGAAGCAGCCCACAAGGCCATCGGCTTTGTTGCGGTAGCGGCTGGTTCCGGTAACGCGGCTATCCTTGAGAGCCTTGGCGTTGACTACGTTGTTTCCGGTGGTCAGACCATGAATCCTTCTACGAAGGAGCTGCTCGATGCCGTTAACGCCGTAAACGCCGACTCCGTCATCATCCTGCCCAACAACAGCAACATCATCATGGCATCGCAGTCGTGCGCTCAGGTTTCCGAGAAGCCCTGCGCCGTGGTAACCACCAAGAGCGTCCCCGAGGCATTCTCTGCGCTGTTCGCCTTCGACGAGGAAGCAAGCCTGGAGGAAAATGTCGAGGCCATGACCGAGGCATGCGAAGACGTGAAAACGGGCGAAATCACCCGTGCTATCAAGGATTCCAAGGACGTGCATGGCAACCCTATCCACGACGGCGACGTTATCGGCATTGCCGACGGCGAGCTTGAAATAGTGTCCGATTCCATCGAGGATGCAACCATTCGCGTTCTTCAGGTTATGGACGCTGAAGACGCCGACACACTTACCATCCTTGCCGGCGAGGATTACTCCGACGAGGAGTTCGAAGCGCTTCTGGCCCGTATCGAGGAAGAGTTCGAGGATCTCGAAATCGATTCCCATCGTGGCGAGCAGCCGCTGTATCCCATCGTTCTTTCCGTTGAATAAGCACTTGTCAGGTGCAGGGATTCGTGTCTGCGAATACAACATCTGATTCTACGAAGGCGGTTCGGGGCGCAAGCCTCGACCGCCTTCATGCTACCTTGGCGCTTGATTCGCCGGTTTCCTCCGTAAAGCTGGTAAGCCCCGCCCGTGCTCAGATCCTGCACGATGCCATGGGCGTTCGCACCGTACGCGACCTGCTGCAAAGCTATCCGTTGCGCTATGTGGACATGTCGAAAGTGGTTACCGCCGAAAGCGCCCAGATCGGCATGCAATGCACCCTTGCTGCCCAGGTGTACGAGGTGAAGCTGAAGAAGATTCGCCAGAAGCTTACGCTTGTTGAAGTTTCCCTGGTGGACGAAACGGGCCTGATTATCGCCGCGTGCTTCAACCAACCCTGGCTTTCTGAGAAGCTTCGCAAGGGTGATGTGGTTACCGTTTCCGGCAGGGTCGAGTTTTCCTACGGCTTCAAGCGCATGACCAATCCGCTTATCGAAAAGCACGAATCGGGTGAAGAGGTGCAGGGCATGGTGCTGCCCATTCATCCTGCTACGGCTAAGATTTCCCGCACCATGATGAAGAGGATTGTTGGCAACGCGCTTTCCCAGGTGCAGGGTGCATACGATCCGCTTCCTCTGGCGTTGCGCCGCAAATATCGGCTCTATTCCCGTTTTGAGGCATTTCGCGGGGTTCATCAGCCCCTTTCCATGGAAGATTGCCATCAGGCCAAGCGCCGTTTGCGCTACGAGGAACTGTTCTTCCTGGAATTGGAACTGGTCGAGCGAGAGCGCCGTCGAGCCGCCCAGCATACGCCTTTTGCGCAGACTCTCTCGGAAGCCGAAATAGAGCAGATTCAAAGCTGCCTGCCCTTTACCCTGACCGCCGACCAAGATGCAGCGGTGGCTGACATCCTTACGCGCATGGCAGCATCGTATCCGATGAACCATTTGCTGTTGGGCGATGTGGGCACTGGCAAAACCGTGATCGCCGCCTTTGCTTTGGTCTGTGCTGCCAAATCGGGAAACCAAGCCATGCTCATGGGTCCTACGGAAGTGCTGGTTTCCCAATACGGCCTTTCCATCGGGCCAATTCTCGATGCTTGCAATATTTCGTGGGCAACGGTTATGGGTCAAACGCCGCAAGAAGAAAAAGACCAGGCCATTGCGCAGTTCAACAGCGGAAACATTCAGGTCCTGTTCGGTACCCATGTACTGATCCAGGATGCGGTTGCGCCGTGCAAATGCTCTTTGGTATGCATCGACGAGCAGCAGCGCTTCGGTGTGGAGCAACGCGAAGCGCTTATCGACAAGGCGCCGGGAGCCGATGTGCTGTCTATGACGGCAACTCCCATTCCACGCTCTCTTGCCCTTGCCCGTTACGGGGGCCTTTCGCTGAGCTACCTGCATAAGCCTCCTGCAAAGCAGGGTGGCAGAACCACCAAGGTATGCCATTTCACCGAAGAGGGCATTGCCTACGATGCCCTCCGCGCAGCACTTGGGCGTGGCGAGCAGGCCTACGTTATCTGTCCGCTCATCGGCGTTGATCTGCCGAAGCCTGACGCCGAAAAACACGAGGAAGATGAGACGGGCTCCATCGAGTACGCTGCCATTGAATGGGGGATCGAGCATGATGAGGTGGGGGACACCCTTTCGGCGGCAACCAAACACGCAGAAATCCTCTCAAGTCAAATCGTTCCGCAGGCGCATGTTGCCCTTTTGCACGGTAAAATGGCACCTCGCGAAAAAGACGAGGTGATGCGGAAGTTCCGCGATGGGGAAGTGGATGTTCTGGTTTCCACCACGGTGGTAGAGGTAGGCGTGGATGTGCCGAATGCCACCGTTATGATCATCGAGGACGCCGACCGGTTCGGTTTGGCGCAGTTGCATCAGCTTCGAGGTCGTGTCGGGCGCGGAAAGCTGCCGGGCCAGGTGTTCCTGGTCTCTCGTTCACGCGCTCCCGAGGCGCTTTCGCGACTGCAGGCCATGGAGAAAACGGAAGACGGGTTCGCCTTATCGGAAATGGACTTGTCGCTGCGTCGTGAAGGCGATATCTTCGGGGACCGACAGCACGGTCGTTCACCTTTGAAGTTGGTGAACGTTGTGCGCGACAAGGCGGTTATCGAAGCCGCTTACGCCGACGCCCGCAGCACCCGTGAAGCCGATTGGGCAACCGAAGACGAACGTAGTGCGGTCATGCAAGAGCTGGCCACTATTCAGGAAATGAGGAATCGATGAGGATCATAGCTGGAGAGTACCGCGGGCGCCCGTTGCGTTCCCTGAAGGGCGATGCAACGCGTCCCACCACCGACCGCGTCCGTGAGGCGCTGATGAGCTCGTTGGTAAGCGCGCGCGGCACCTTGGAAGGCGCGTGCGTGCTCGATGCCTTTGCCGGGTCGGGCGCTTTGGGACTCGAAAGCTTAAGCCGTGGTGCGGCATTCGTGCAATTCTGCGAACAGGGCAGGGAAGCGGCCCGTATCGTCGAGGGCAACATCGCTTCCTTGAAGGTTCCGCGCGAGCGCTTCTCGCTTCGTCGTGGCGATACCTTTACGCTGCCGCAGGTGCGCGGCCGTGCCTTCGATTTGGTGTTCCTGGATCCGCCCTATGCCTTCGAGGCGGAAAAGGTGCTGGGCCTGGTGCGCGACCTCGATGAAGCGGGCAGGATTTCTCCTGGCGCTTTGGTAGTGTATGAGCACGACAAAAAGGACAAACAGGACGTTGAGCAGGCATGCGATGCGCTAGAATACACGGTGGTCTCCGTTAAGGACTACGGTGGCACCTCGCTGGTAACCCTCAGGAAGGAAGCATAATGAAACGAGCGGTTGTACCGGGTACATTCGATCCCATTACCGCAGGACATTTCGATGTTATCTCTCGTGCTGCGCAGATATTCGATGAAGTGGTGGTGGCTGTTGCCAAGTCGGCGAAGAAGAGCCCCATCTTCGATTTGAAAACCCGCGTCAGCCTGGTTGAAGAGGCCGTGGCCGACCTTCCCAACGTACGCGTTATCAGCTTCGAGGGCCTGTTGGTGGATACCGTCCATCAGCTTGATGCCCACGTCGTGGTAAAGGGCCTGCGCGCTATCACCGACTTTGAATACGAGTTCCAGATGACGGCGTTGAACTACGAGCTGAGCCATGATCTTGAAACGTTCTTCATCATGTCGCCTCCCAAGTTCATGTACCTGTCCTCTTCCATCATCCGCGAAATGGCTTCGATGGGCGGAAGCGTTGCGGGCTTTGTTCCCCCGTGCGTTGAAAGGGCGCTTCGCGAGTACTTCGCTGATGCTTACAAGGCGGCAGAGAACAAGGCGGAATAGCGGTTTCGCTGCCACGTTGTGGCGTTTTTTCGCATATCGATGCTTTTTGCTACACTACTAGCTTCACTGACGTAAACTATCTAGTTGCAATTATGTCGTTGTATGCTGTTTTGCGTGCGCGATTTCGGAAGGATGTATATGGACGAAACAGGAGTATTGAATCTCATCGAAGAGCTTTCCATGCTCATCGAGGATGCTAAGCCCGCCTTCGGCAAGAACGGGTTTAGGCAGGTTGATGCTCAGGCTGCATTTGAGATCTTGGACGAGATCCGCGATACGTTTCCCAGCGAATTCGCTCAGGCTCGTCAGGTTATCCGCGAGCGTCAGGCCCTGCTTGACGAAGCAGAAGCCCAGGCAAGCCGCCTGATCGAGGATGCACGAAGCCAGGCCATTACGATTGCCAGCGAACAGGAAATCGTTCGCATTTCCCAGCAGCAGGCCGACACCATCTTGGCAGAGGCTCGCGAGCTCGAGCGCGAAACCCGCGCTGGTGCAGAAGACTTCGCCGATGAGGTATTCAGCCATGTTGAGCAGAGCCTTGATACGGCCCTGAACAGCGTGCGCCGCTGCCGTGATCGCCTTAACGCCAATTCCATCAATTCGGGACGCTAATGGAATCTCCACGTATTGAGGTTCCCGCCCAGCTTTTCGCTCCGGCGGAAAGCTTGTCTTTTCAGGGCACCTACGAATTGCCCGAATTGGTTCAGGGTGTTGACACGTACACGTTCGAGCATCCGCTTTCGTGGGACGTTACTGTTTCCAACACGGGTGGGGCGCTGCTGGTTACCGGCATTGTTTCAGGCGATGCCTGCACAAGCTGCGTTCGCTGCCTTGAGCCTGCGGAATACCGCCTTGAGGGCGAAGTGGAAGGGTATTTCCTTATCCCCGATTCTGAAGTAGAGCTTACTGACGAAGAAAAGGAAGAGTACGAGCTTCTTGGCGAAGACCATATCATCGATCTTTCGCCGTTGCTCGTTGCCGCTCTTTCGCTCGAGTTGCCGCATACGCCGTTGTGCGACGATGAGTGCAAGGGCCTTTGCGCCGGCTGTGGCGCAAATCTCAACAAAGAAGAGTGCACCTGCGATAAATCGGACGAAGAGGAAGACGACTTCCATCCGAATCCGTTTTCCGTACTGCGCAATATCAAGTTTGAGGAATAGTTTTTCTAATTCATAAAGGTTTGCCCTTGATTCTTGCGAATTCCTTTGCTAGGATACTTTTTCGCGTAATTAGAATCTTCAGGTTTACCTGCAGCATAGAAGGAGTTTAATCATGGCAGTGCCAAAGCGTAAGACCGGTCGTGCTCGTACCCACGCACGCAGGAGCGAAAACGATAAGATCGCTTCGCCTTCCCGTTCTGTGTGCCCTCAGTGCGGTGAAGTAAAGCTTCCCCATCGCGTATGCCCCAATTGCGGCTACTATCGCGATCGCGAGGTTATCCAGACCGCTTAATGCACGCCATTAACGTGTAAAGGAATCCCCCGGATTCGTCCGGGGGATTTTTGTATGGATTGATAGTGCGCCTCGGGCGCCTATGCATCAAACGGACGTAAGAGCCCACAAGCAGCAAGGAGACGCAATGGCACAGCGCGTTGTTATCGCCGTAGACGTATTAGGTGGCGATTTCGGACCAAAGGTCGTACTTCCCGGCATCGAAAAAGCACTTCAAGCCGATTCCGAGCTTGAGGTTATCGCTTGCGGACCTTCCGAAGTCGTTGAGCCGTTCGCGCAGAAGCACGAGCGAGTCCACGCCCAGGCAACCACCCAGGAAATCGCCATGGACGAGCACCCTGCCAACGCGGTGCGCAAGAAGAAGGACTCGAGCCTGGTTGTGGGCAACCGTTTGGTTAAAGAAGGGAAGGCCCAGGGCTTCTTCTCTGCTGGTTCTACCGGTGCTTGCCTTGCTGCGGCGACGCTCGTGGTAGGGCGCATCAAAGGCGTTTCCCGTCCTGCCCTGTGCACCATTATTCCGTCTCCTGCGAAGCCCGTCGTTATGTGCGATGTGGGAGCGAATGCCGACTGCAAGCCTGCGTATCTGGTGCAGTTTGCTCAAATGGCAACCACGTACGCGCGTCAGGTTATCGGCATCGAAAGCCCCAAGGTGGCACTCTTGAACATCGGCTCGGAAGACACCAAGGGCTCTAAGATGGCGCAGGAAACGTTTGCCCTTCTGAAGGAGCAGGTTCCCGAGTTCGCCGGCAACGGCGAAGGCTGCGACATTCTAACGGGCAAGTTCGACGTGTTCGTTACCGATGGCTTCACGGGCAATGTTTGCCTTAAAACCATCGAAGGCGTAACAAAGATGCTCTTCGGCGAGATGAAGAAGATTATGATGGCCAACCTTGCCACCAAGCTCGGCGCGGTGGCCATGAAGGGCGGCCTGTCCGATTTGAAGGACCACACGTCTGCCGATACGTACGGCGGTGCTCCCATCCTCGGTGTGAAGGGTGCCTGCCTGGTAGGTCATGGCTCATCCAACGAAACCGCCATCATGAACGGCGTGCTTATGGCTGCTCGTGCGGTGCGTTTGGATGTTTCGGGGATAATCGAGCGAACCGTGAACCAGGAAAGGCCTGCCGAGTAAAATAAGCGGCGAGAACAATTTTCATACTAGGAAACGAATGACATAACGTGAAAGAGCAACCTGAACATACTGAGAAACTTAACAAGGCAGAAAAGATCTTGGGGCATACGTTCTCAGATCGTACGTTGCTCTTAACGGCACTTACCCACCCGTCAGCCGCTGAAGGTCATTCCATCAGCGACTCGTACGAGCGCCTTGAGTTCTTGGGCGACAGCATTTTGGGTGCCATCGTTTCCTATTCCGCTTACCACACGTATCCCAATCTTGACGAAGGCGGTCTTACCCGCATCAAGGTTTCGCTCGTTTCCGGCGCCTCGCTTTCCGAGGTGGGTAAGGAAATCGGCCTGGCAGACTGCATCTTCTTCGGCTCTTCCGAGCGGGGCACAGGTCGACGTGGCCTGCACTCTGCGCTGGAAAACGTATACGAGTCATGCGTTGCTGCGCTCTACCTCGATGGCGGCTTGGAAGCTGCCGCTGCGTTCGTGAAGGAAAACCTCATCGTTCGCATGAGCGAGGAAATGGCCAAAGAGCCTGAAAACCCGAAGAGCGTTCTTCAGGAGCGCTTGCAGGAAGACGGTATCACGCCTACCTATCGCCTCATCGAAACGCAGGGCCCGCCTCACGACCGCACGTTCGTAACGCAGGTGTTCGTTGGCGTGAAGTCCATTGCAAAGGGCGTTGGCCGCACGAAGAAGGAATCGGAAAGCCAGGCGGCCAAGTCTGCGCTTGAAATCTTGGGTTCGTTCTTCGAAGGCAAGGATTCCAAAGACAAGAAGCGCAAGGCAGAGGCAAAGGCGGCCATCAAGGCTGCCAAAGCCGAGGAAAAGGCCCGCAGGCAGGCCGATCAGAAGGCTCGCAAGAAGAAGCAGCAGTAAAGGGGCTTTAGGTGTATCTCAAATCGCTGACGTTGAAGGGCTTCAAGTCTTTCGCTGATCGAACGGTTATGAGATTCGAACCGGGCGTTGCTGCAGTGGTAGGCCCCAACGGATCTGGCAAATCGAACATTTCCGATGCGGTGCTGTGGGTTCTTGGCGAACGCAACGCTAAGAACTTGCGCGGTCAGTCGATGGAAGATGTCATCTTTGCCGGTTCTTCTGCCAGGAAACCGGTTTCCGTTGCCGAAGTGGAGCTGTGCCTGGACAATTCCGACGGGACGCTTCCCGTAGATTTCTCCGAGGTCTCCATCGGGCGCCGCATGTATCGCAGCGGCGAGAGCGAATACCTTATCAACGGCAACGTGGTGCGCCGCATGGACGTGCTCGACATTTTGCACGATTCGGGCATGGGCACGGGCACCAATTCCATTATTTCCCAGGGCAATCTTGATTCAGTGCTTTCGTCGCGCCCCGAAGATCGCCGTGCGCTTATCGAAGAGGCCGCCGGCATCCTGAAGCATAAAGAGCGCAAGGCGAAAAGCGAGCGCAAGCTTGCGCAGATGGACGCGCACCTTGCCCGCGTGAACGACATTACCGCCGAAGTGGAGCGTCAGCTCAAGCCCCTTGAACGCAAAGCCAAGAAAGCACGCCTGCACAAGGAGCTTTCCTCTGAGCTTGCCGACCTGAAGCTTAAGATCGCGGTAGACGACCTGCGCGTGCTGCAGGGCAAATGGGATGAGGTCATTGCCTCTGAAAAGGAATTGCAGGCATCCCAGGAATCGCTCAAGAAGGAACTGGACGCCTCGGAAGCCGCGCTTGATGGCTTGCAGCGTCAGCTTCACGAGCGCAGTAATCAGGAAAGCAGCCTGAACGAACGCTATCGCCGGGCGCAGGCTTCTTTCGAGCGCTTGAATTCGACTGCTATGCTCCTGCGCGAAAAGCGCACGGGCTACCTTTCCGAAGTGGAACGGTTAACCCGCTTCGTGGAAGAGGCACGCGTGCGTCGTTCTGCTGCTGCCAACGAGCTTTCCGAAGCGGAAGCCACCGCCGCGAAGGCGAAAGAGGAATCGGCGCGCGCCGAAAAGCTTCGCGCCGATTTGGAAATCTCCTATACCCAGCGAGTGAACAAGCGCAACGACCTTCGCAAGGATATCGATACGCTCATGGCGGAGCAGCGCGCCTTAACGCACCGCAAGGAAACGGCGGAAGCCAGCATTCGTGCCCTGCGCGAAAACCTTTCCGAGCGCAGGGCTCGTGCCCAGGTAATCGACGCCCATGCCGCCGATGCGGCTGAGCGCCTTTCCGAGGCGCGCCAACAGGCCAGTGCCCTTACTGCCGAAGCCGAACGCCTTGAAGGCGAGCTTGCCTCTGCCCGTGCCGAGGAAACCGCTACGCGTGAAACGCTCAATTCTCTGGTGGTTTCCCGCGATGGAGCGCGCCGTGCGCTTGACGAAGCCCGTGATGCCCTTGCCAAGGCCAGCGCCGAGCGCGCTGCCTTGGAAGAGCTGGAACGTTCGAGTGAAGCTTCCAACCCTGCACAAGCCAAGCTGATGAAGAGCAAGGAATCGGTGGCGCCTTCTGCATTGGTGTCCCACGTGGTTTCCGCGCCTCAGAGCCTTGATGTGCTGGTGGAAGCGCTTTTGGGCGATGAGCTGCATGCCGTTTTGGCTGAATCGGGCACGCAGGCTAAGGAACTGGTTGCTTGTGTGGCAGAAGCGCAGGTAACCGGCAAGGCGATGGTGATTGCGCCGAGTGCGCTTGCAGGTGCCGATGTTTCCGGTGTTGGAGCGCGTCGTCTTATTGACGAGCTCAGCATCGAT
>CAJKUH010000022.1 GCA_905203045.1 uncultured Eggerthella sp. | reverse complement strand
AAGGCAACCCTGGCAGACCCGACCGCAACGGTAAAGGTGTTCACGCTTGACGGTAACGTAAGCGAAGATGTGCAGTTCGATACTGTTTCGGGCGACATAACACCTGGTCAGAAAGTTGGCACCGTGACGTTCTACCAGCACAACCAGGTTATTGCACAGCAAGATCTGGTGGCAGCCGAAAGCTGCGCGGCTCCAAACCCCATCGAAGGCATAGGAATCTGGTGGAACCGTTTGTTTGCCGGTTTCTCCGGTGCACAGACGCAAGCTGAAAGCTCCGTGGTCAACACCACGCCACTCATCTACGGCAGCAATGCCACGATCAATACCAACAAGGAGGGTTAAATGAAAACATGTCCTGTTTGCAATAGCCCCATGCAAGATTCGGCCCAATCGTGCTCGGTGTGCGGTTACCATCTTCAGGGCTCAACTCAAAAGTTCGAAGCGGTTTCGCTTGAATCCCATGAGCCTGAAACAGCGCAGGTCACCTCGAACATTCCTACGCTTACCGTTCTGCAGGGCAGGCAGAAGGGAATCGTGTATAGGCTGGAAGGTGACAGCGCCGTGATTGGCCGTTCCCCGAAGTGTGAAATCTTCCTGAACGACATGACGGTATCTCGCAAGCATGCGATTCTTGAGCGCGTTGCCGATGGCTGGTCGATCCGTGACACCGATTCGTTCAACGGTGTGTGGGTCAACAACACCAACGTCGACCACGTGATGCTTTCCGATCGCGATATCGTTCAGATCGGCTGCTTTGTTCTGCGTTACGCGGAGTAAATACAAGTAAGAGGTGTATAGATGAATCTTTTGTCCGGCAACGAGGCTATAGCCCGTGGCGCATGGGAGGCAGGCTGCCATATCGGTGCCGCGTACCCTGGCACGCCCTCCACGGAAACCATGGAATCGTTTGCGAAGCTTCCGGGGGTATATGCCGAATGGTGCCCCAACGAGAAAGTTGCGCTTGAGGTTGCCGTCGGCGCTTCCGCGGCAGGCGCCCGTGTCCTGGTAACCATGAAGCATGTTGGCGTGAACGTGTGCGCCGACCCACTGTTCACGGCTGCCTACACGGGCGTTAACGGCGGTTTGGTCATCCTCGCTGCCGACGATCCTGGGATGTTCTCTTCCCAGAACGAGCAGGACTCGCGATACTACGCCATGGCGTCTATGGTTCCCATTTTGGAGCCTTCCGACTCTGCTGAGGCACATCGCTATGCAAAAGATGCTTACACCATTTCCGAACAGTTCGACACTCCCGTGATGATGCGTTCCACTGTTCGCATCTCCCACACGAAAACGCCGGTACAGGTAGGGGAGCGCACCGAAGTTGCCAAGCGCCCGTACGAAAAGGATTGCGCGAAGTGGGTCATGATGCCCGCATTCGCCAAGCCTCGCCGTAAGGTTCTAGTTCAGCGCATCGCCAAGATCCGTGAATGGGTGGAAACGTGCCCCTACAACACGGTTGAGCGCAATACGCCTGAAGGCAGCGAAAAGCGCATCGGCATTATCTGTGCTGGTGCGGTATATCAGCACGTCAAGGAAGCCTGCCCCGATGTCGACATCTTCAAGCTGGGCGTTGCTTGGCCCTTGCCGGCAAACGCTCTGAACGAGTTCGCTGAAAGCGTTGACGAGATATACGTTGCCGAAGAGGCATCCACCTACCTTTCCGACGCCGTTAAGTCCTGCGGCGTGAAGCTCGACTCGTTCAAGAACCCGCTTCCTGCCGATGGCGAAATCCATCCAGCAGACATTCTCAAAGCCTTGGGACGCAAGCTGCCCGGTCACCGTGCAAGCGAAAGCGATATCCCGAACCGTCCGCCTGCCCTGTGCCCTGGCTGCCCGCATCGCGTGGTGTTCAAGGAGCTTTCCCGCTTGAAGGCCATCGTGACCGGCGACATCGGTTGCTACACCTTAGGCGCACTGCCCCCGCTTTCCGCCATGGACACTACACTCGACATGGGCGCTTCGGTTTCTATGGCCCATGGTTTCGAGCTGGCGATGGAGGGCACGAAGCATCGTCCGGTTGTGGGCGTGATCGGCGATTCCACCTTCGCCCACTCAGGGCTTACCTCCCTTATCAACACGGTGTACAACAAGGGCGCGGGCACGGTCTGCATTCTTGACAACCGCACCACCGCAATGACCGGCCAACAGGGCAATCCCTTCAATGGCGTCACCCTGCAGCATCGCGAAAGCCGCGAACTTGACCTGCCTGGCATTTTGAAAGCCATCGGCGTAGACCACGTTCAAACCGTTGATGCCTTCAACGTAAAAGCGGTCCGTTCCGCGCTCAAGGAAGCAACAAGCCGTGATGAGCTCGACGTTATCGTGTTCCAGGGTTCCTGCGTGCTTTTGGACAAGAGCCCCAAGGACTACTACGTGGTAACTCCCGAATGCACCGGGTGCGGCATCTGCAAAACCATCGGGTGCCCTGCAATCTCGTGCGATCCGGAAACGGGCATTTCTTCCATTGACCCCGATTTGTGCATTGGGTGCGACCAATGTCGCCAGTATTGCAACTTCGATGCTATTCAGCCCCGTGAAGGAGGCCAGCGATGAGCGAACAATCGGTATATACCATTCTGCTTTGCGGTGTTGGCGGCCAAGGCACCATTACCGCTGCCGACTTGCTGGCTCGCGTTGCCACGGCTGCGGGAAAAGACTGCAAGGTTTCCGAGATTCACGGCATGGCCCAGCGCGGCGGTGCGGTAACCACCGTTGTGCGCTTCGGTGACAACGTTGCAACCATGGTATGCGATGAAGGCTGCGCCGACAGCGTTGTATCGTTCGAAGTGGTTGAGGCCCTGCGCAACATCGCATTCCTCAAAGAAGGCGGTTCGCTCGTGGTGAACGACGAAGCCATCAAGCCGCTTCCCGTTCTTACCGGTATGGCGTCTATGCCGTCGAACGCCCGTGAGCGTTTGGCATCCATGGACGCCACGTTGATTCCCGCAAGCGAGATTGCTCGTGAGGCGGGTACCACCAAGTGCGCAAACGTTGTTCTTCTAGGCGCCCTTTCCGTCTCGCTTCCTTTTGCTGCTGAGCTTTGGGAAGAAGTTATTCGCGGCAAGGTTCCGCAGAAAACCATCGATATCAACATTGAGGCATTCAGGCGCGGTGCGCGCTATGCGCGAGGGGAGCAATAATGAGCATCAAGCAAATCAGCGTTTTCGTGGAGAACAGGCCTGGTCACTTAACGCGTATTCTTGGCTTGTTCAGCGAAGATGGCGTTAGTGTACGCGGTTATTCAGCTTCCGACACGGGCGATTACGGTATTGTCCGCTTCATCGTCGACAATCCGGAAAAAGCGCTTTCGGTATTGGCGAAGCATGACGTTGCGGCAACCTCAACGGATGTAGTATGCCTTGTCTTGAAGGATGAGCCTGGCGAGCTTGGCCGTGTGTTCGGGCTTATGGCTGAGTCGGGAGTCAATATCTCGTACAGTTATTCGCTTATTTCCACGTACATCGCGTTCAAGGTCGATAACCCCGAAAAGGCCGAGGAGTATCTTGCCGCGAAGGGAATTTCCCTCATCAACCAATCCGATCTTGCCTAGGAAAGCGAACCAACACATGACTCAGAACAACGACACAGTTATGTTCCAACCTGAAATTGAGACAATGGACCGTGACGGTATCCATGCCATTCAGCTTGAGAAGCTGAAGAAGCAGGTAGCCATGGTGTACGAAAAGGTTGAGTGGTATCGCAGCAAGATGGATGAAATGGGGGTCAAGCCTTCTGACATCCAGTGCCTTGAAGACGTTCGCAAGCTTCCTTTCACGGATAAAACGGTGTTGCGCGATACCTATCCATACGGCCTTTTCGCTGTACCTCTTGATCAGATCATCGAGCTGCATGCGTCTTCCGGTACTACCGGCAAGCCCATCGTGGTTGGATACAATCGCCATGACATGGATGTATGGAGCGATTGCATTGCGCGACTGGCTATGATGGCAGGCGTGAAGCCTGGCGACCGTTGTCAGATGGCCTTCGGATACGGAATGTTCACCGGTGGCTTCGGCCTTCACTACGGCCTGCAGAAGCTGGGCTGCATGATGATTCCCGCTGGTTCTGGAAACACCGAGCGTCACCTTCAGATGATCAACGACTACGGCACCACGGTGCTTATCGCTACTCCTTCGTATGCACTCCATATGTGCGAGGTAGGCGAAAAGAAGGGCTTCGATTGGGCTTCAAGCTCCCTCCGCATCGGCCTGTTCGGCGGTGAGCCCTGTCCTCCTAAGATGAAGGAAGAAATCGAGCGTCGTATGCACATTACCTGCACCGACAACTATGGCCTTACCGAGGTTATGGGCCCCGGTGTTTCCGGTGAGTGCCTGTGCTCGCGTGATATGCAGCACATTGCCGAAGACCATTTCCTGTGGGAAGTTGTCGACCCTGAAACAGGCGAGCCGGTCCCAGAGGGTGTAGAGGGCGAGCTGGTCATCACGCCGCTCGACAAGGAAGGCATTCCCGTTCTTCGTTACCGTACGCATGACTTGACCTATGTGATTACGGAGAAGTGCGAATGTGGTCGTACCCATGCTCGCATGAAGAAAGTGCGCAAGCGCAGCGACGACATGCTTATCATCCGCGGCACCAACGTATTCCCCTCGCAGGTAGAGGACATCCTTTCCGGCATCAAGGGCGTTACGCCGTTCTATCGCATCGAGGTTGACAATGAAACCGGCCTTGACCGTATGAAAATCAAGGTTGAGATCGAACCCTCCGCTTTAAGCGATTCCTATGAGGAAATGGACAAGTTCCGCAAGATGATTGCCACCAAGCTCAAGGAAGTTATGTTGGTTGCCTCCGAGGTCCAGCTGATTGAGCCTGGCGGAATTGAACGAAGCTTCGGCAAGACCAAGCACGTAATCGACCATCGTAAATAGCTGTGGTATCTGATTTCTATTCACAGAACGCAAGCCCTTCCCCTGCAACAGAGGAGGGGCTTGCTTTGTCATGCCCCGATTTGCGCGATTTGAAAAGCTCTGCACATGTTGCTTTTGAGCCCCATAGCAAGCAGGGCAGGGTGGTAGTGGGGCGTTTTGCCCCAACGCCTTCGGGCAAGCTTCATTTGGGAAACCTGTTCTCGTTTCTTGTTGCTTACCTTGTTGCAAAACAAGATGGCGGGTCTTGCCTAATGCGTATCGAAGACCTCGATCCCGCTCGCTCGAAGCAGGAATATATTGACGCGGTATTCCGCGATCTTGATGCTTTAGGTTTCGAGTGGGATAACGTACCGGTTTACCAAAGCAACCGAACCGAAGCCTACGAAGAGGCATATCGGCTTTTACAAGAACAAGATTTGCTCTACCCCTGCTTCTGCACACGTGCTGACCTTCATTCGGCCAATGCACCGCACTTCGGTGATGAGACGGTGTATCCCGGCACATGCCGCATGTTGAATGCTGAGCAGCGTGCGGCCAAAAGGGCAAGGCGCAATCCCGCTATGCGCATCATCGTTCCCAGTCAGCCCATCTCGTTCCATGACATCTTCCAGGGCAAGCAGACATTCAACTTGGCAGAATGCTCAGGCGATTTTATCCTGCGAAGGAGCGATGGGGTATTCGCCTATCAACTGGCGGTAGTGGTCGATGATGCGTGGATGGGTGTTACGTCTGTTGTCCGCGGTTACGACCTTATCACCTCAACGCCACGTCAGATGTACCTTCAGCGATGCCTGGGTCTTGATACGCCCAGTTATGGCCATATTCCCCTTATTGTCGATAGCGCTGGAAAGCGTTTGGCAAAACGAGACAAGGCAACCGACATCGATTATTTGCTTAACGAGGTTGGAGTGCGTCCCGAAGAACTGCTTGGACGACTTGCCTATGCAACAGGGCTTACAAGCGAAAAGGCACCCGTCACCTTAGATGAGCTGGCGAAAAACGCTGATACGACAGGCCTGTTGGGAAAAACCTCGATTAAGCTGCAGGACAGTTTATCGTTCTAAACCCACCCAATAAATGCGCTTGATGCTATAGACAGGCAGTAAAATACCCCGAAAATCACGTTGAGCATCACGATCTGGGACATGGCAGCATCGCGCGTTTTTTGATTCAGAGGATTGTTCGTAATAGCGCGAAGCACAGGGAACGCCGCAAGCACCATAATCATTACAAGAGGCATTCCAGTTGGATAGAAGACGCCAATGAGCGCAACGATAAGAACGATCCATACCAAAACCGCGGCATGGTAGCAGTTCGGCGCCTTCTTCCTTCCTAGAACGACTGAGATGGTTTTGCGCTGTGCAGGGATATCTTTTTCAATATCGCAGGTGTTGTTGGTGAATAGGATCATTCCGATACCGAACATGATCGGCAATGAGGCGAGCAGTACCATAGGCTCGAATACGCCCGACAAGGTATAGCAGCAAGCCAAGGGAATAAGGCCGCCCATAACGAATCCGCTAACGAATTCCCCAATCGGCAAATAGGAAATAGGCGTTTTACCACCAGAGTACAGGACAACGATTAATGCTCCCACGATGCCGATTACCAGCAGAATCCAGCTGGTAAGGTATACCAGGTACAAACCCAATGCCGCTGCAACTACAAGAAACCCTACCGCAAGCGCCAACACCGATTTGGGGTTGAGGTTGTTGTAGACCAACACCGCATCGAAAGCATCGTCGGATGAGTTGTCGGCCGAATCGGTACCCTTCTTAAAGTCGAAATAATCGTTCAGCACATTGACAGCCGATTGCATCAGAAGGCAAATTGCGAGCAAAATAAGAGACAGGAATATGCTTAGTTTGCCTGAATAAGTAACGGTGCAGTAGACGTAGGAGAACAGTACCGGCATAAGCGCAGCAGCCCATGTATGCGGTGCTGCCAATTGGAAAGCCAGATTCAAAGTAAGAGGGGAATAGGGCTTCTTCCCCTGCTTAGTTGCATTTTTACTACGATCCATTCTGCTGTTCTGCGACATATCTTGTGCTTGTCCTATCTGGCTTTATAGGTAAAGTTCGAACCTTCATTATAATAAAGGTTCGAAAGGGCATCCAAAAAAGAAAGGGAGCCGATGGAGACTTCAACTGAGATCGTAGTCCGATATGCAGAAACCGACGGTATGGGCGTGGTGTATCACGCGAATTACCTTATTTACCTTGAGGTTGCACGTACCGACTTTCTGAACGCGCTGGGATTCCCCTATGCCGACTTCGAAGAGGCTGGGTATCTGTCTCCGGTAGTCCATGTTGACTTATCCTATGGCGCACCATTTCATTATGGTGACACCATCGTGGTTAAAACGCACGTATCGAAGGTTGGAGCCGTTAAAACCGAGTATACCTGCAAGATGTACTTGAAAGGGGAGGACCCCGAAAAGGTGAAACCGCACTTTACCGCGGTAACCACCCATTGCATCTGCAAGCGCGAGAACTTCAAACCCATCAGCCAGAAAAAAGTATTCCCCGATCTTTTCGAAGCCTATAAGCGCGTGTGCTATAGCGAAGAGTAACTTGCAGCTTATCGAGCCCTAAGCGTTGCAAGATATATTCAGTGCGAACTAAAAAGCCCCTTCCACGGTATTGTGGAAGGGGCTTTTTCAATAAGCTATGTTGAAGTTTGCTACTTACGATGAGACTTTCGATAGCTGGTCACATGCATGAGAGCCAGAAGCTTGCCGTCTTGGTCCTTCATAGTGATCTCGAAACGGGCAATCTTCTTAGAGGCACCAGGGGCCAGCTCGCAGCGGGCCGTAATGACATCGCCAACTTTTGCAGAGGCAATAAAGTCGATCTGCGAGTTCAAAGTAACCATGTTGTTCTTAATGTAGTGGCTAGCTACACCGAAGGAGAAATCGCCCAGGGTGAAATAGCAGCCGCCCATGGGAATACCGATACCGTTGAGGCAAGTCTCGTCAATGGGCATGGTGCAAACCGAATAGTCTTCACCAACCTCAATAGCTTTAATGCCGTTTTTAGCGGCAAAACGGTCGCTTTTGCAGTAAGGGTCTGTCTCGACGATTTCTTCTTCTGCCATTAGATGGTCTCTCCTTGCTTGAATACGTTAAACGTGAAGCCGGCAGTGAGCGCAGATAAGAGCTTCGCTCTGGCATTCATCTCAAATATGGTAGCACCAATTACCGATGTCTTGCGCTTATTAGATATCGGTATACAGCGATATTAGAGTGATTTGACGCAATAGAAATACTGGTGGGGTAGAGGTGCTTGCAAGCGCAGCTTGTTGTTTTAAGGGTGAAGCACGTTTTTGCCATAGTTGCCCATGCGTTATTAAGGCATATTCTGCAGTTCATGTTCTTATGCGGACAAAAACTGCAATGAAATTGATAGTACGGCAAAAACAGCAAATGAACAGGTCTAAGAAACCATAGGGTATTAAGTCTCTTTAGGGTTTTTACGTGATGGAATACGACACTTAGCTATCGAATTCTAGATAAGACAAATATAGTCAAAGTAGAAGACGACATAATGCCATGAAATACGGTCTTGCAGGGCAAGGAAGTAGCTATGCGTTACCGTCCTCGAATCATAAGACGTGCCCAGATTTCCTTGAGCGCTGCAGTGTTCTAAATTCAGATCAGAAGCATTCCCTTGGCATGAAAATTTTTGGTGGCAGGATTAAAGCCCTTTCAATCCCTAGCTTCGTTGGAGTGGGTTAGCGGCAGGAATTACTACTGAGCAATCCTTCTACCAAATGTTTAGTTTCATAATGTTTAGGTTTACATAAGATATATTATCAACTAAATAATAGCGTATCGTAAGGAGAGGGAAATTACGGCCCCATAGCAAGCAGTAGTCCTCATAAGGAGCTTTACGAAGGCAATAAAGCAAAAGGCGTCATAAGGCGCCTTTCAGAGATTGAATCCTATTTGGAAGCAACGCCACTCGATCCGAAGCCACCTTCGCCGCGCTCTGAATCGTCAAGCTCTTCAACCTGATTGAAGTGAACATTTTCGACTTTCATGATGACCAGTTGGGCTATTCGATCGCCAACATGCACCTGGATATCGTTTGCAGGATCAAGGTTGATTGCAATTGCTTTCAGCTCGCCGCGGTAATTGCTGTCTATCAATCCCGGTGCATTAACCAGCGAAAGACCTTGTTTTATTGCCATGCCGCTGCGTGGCAGGACGAATCCCGCATATCCTTCAGGAATCTGGATAGCAAGCCCTGTAGGAATAAGCGCACGCTCAAAAGGCTTCAGAACCATTTCTTCAGTCGCGTATAAATCGTACCCAGCATCACCTTGGTACGCGTTCTCTGGAACTACCGCCAGAGGGCTAAGTTTTTTTGTTGGCATAACAATCTGCTGCATGATTAATTCAGCCCCTTCAGCGCATCACGGAATTCATCTACGGTCTTAAAATCCTTGTAGACGCTCGCGAAACGAATGTAAGCAACATCGTCTACATCTGCTAGACGTTCAAGTGCCATATCGCCAAGCTTTTTCGACGAGATTTCCTGTTTTCCCGAATTCCTTAACTCGGATTCAATGCTGTTAATGAGCTGCGAGATTTTCTCTGCGGAAACCGGTCGTTTAGCACATGCTATCAAAAGGCCTCGGAACAATTTATCCCGGTCGTAAGCTTCAGAAGAACCATCGGATTTGATGATTACCAGGGGGTTTTCGCCCGTTCGTTCATACGTGGTGAAACGGGAGCCACAGGAAAGACATTCGCGTCTACGGCGAATCGAAGAACCATCGTCTGCTGGACGGGAATCTACCACTTTAGATTCGGGATGCCCACATGTGGGACAGCGCATGAGATCTCCTTCTGTTGGATAACCTCAGCAAAGTATACAAGATATAGATATCCCACGTCGAAATAATGACGATTTTTCAGCTTATTGTGGTGGGTAAGCAAGAAAAATCGTCATTATCACGTTGACTCATTACAGGCCCATAAAGATAAGAACAAGCAGTGCAGCGGAAACGCCTGCGGCATAGCGAGCAAACCCGAACTTATCTGCCTTTATACCCGATTGCTCTTTGGCGAAAGCCTTGCTTATTGAACCAAGGAGCGGATCGGCAGCAATCTTGTGTGCAATCTTTTCCGAGAATGTAAGCTCTACGGGAGCACGATAAATACGCTGCTGATTATTCGCAGGAATAAACGTTTCGAAGTCGATAATCGGCGTTGGTTCTACCTGATCATGATGATATTCGGGCTTAAGCGCTGCAGATCCTACCGTGCGATACGTTACCGGTGCTTTGTTCATTACGTGCCTCCTTGCATAGAACCTTTGTTCGTGTATACTGTAAATCGAACATACGTTCCTGTCAATAAAAATACAAACATTTGTTCTATCTAGGAGTCGCAATGTCCAAACCCCTTACTACGCGCCAACGAAGCGTGTATGAATTCATAGAGTCTTACATCATGCAAAAGGGGTATGGCCCAACGGTGCGTGAAATTGCCGAAGCGGTTCATTTATCCTCCCCTTCCACCGTTCATGTTCATTTGAAAACACTTGAGGAAAAGGGATATATCGTGCGCGATCCTTTGAAATCGCGTTCTATCGCGCTCCCCGGCAAACATGAACCTGAGGAAGCATTTGGGTCAGAGGGCTCCAACGACAATTTGTCACTTCCCCTTGTCGGAAATGTCGCAGCTGGTGAGCCTATTCTTGCGGAGCAAAACGTTGAAACCACTATGTCCCTTCCCACTGAATTGGTTGGCGATTCGGCATCGTTCATCTTGGCGGTTCACGGAGAATCGATGATTGAAGCGGGCATCAACGACGGCGACTATGTAGTGGTTAAGGAACAGCAGGTTGCCCGGAATGGGGAAATCATCGTTGCTCTTATCGATGATGGCGCAACGGTAAAACGGTTTTACAAGGAAAAAGATCACATCCGTTTGCAACCAGAAAATTCAAGCATGGAGCCTATCATCACGCGTAACTGCGCAATTGTAGGCAAGGTTGTTGCTGTGCTTCGTAAAGTGTATTAGCCTTCCCTTCGCTCTGTGCTCGAATGTCTTCTAAACGCTAAACAAAAGCAGCCCTTACCGCATGCGGTAAGGGCTGCTTTGCATCCACAACGGATTTGAGCGTTCAGCTGGATCGAGGAACTTCACCGAAAGATAGCCTGCCTGTTTATTCGGCAGGATTTTGTTTGAACGCAATGTTCTTAAACATTCCCAGAGCTCATAACCTTGAACCTAATTGCAGGCAAAGGGCTTCAATTTTGCTGCCGCTTGATGACCAGCGCGCACCATAAGCTTGGTGCCGGTGTCAAGATACTCCTCGTTCAAGATGCTGCACCGCTGATGCGCCAGTGAAACCAAGTCTCCCCTGTCATATGGAATAAGAACCTCCAGTACTTCTTCCTGCGAAGAGGCAATCAGTGAAATACGAGAAATAAGCTCCGCTATGCCATCGCGCGTTACGGTAGAAGTGAATACAGCCTCGGGATAACGCGTTTTCAACGCTTCAAATTGCTCGGGCGCAAGAAGATCCTTTTTGTTGAACACTTCCACACGTCCGATTTCATCGGCGCCAATCTGCTCAAGAACCATATTCACCGTATCAATTTGACGTTCCGCGTTGGGGTCGGAAGCATCAACAACATGGAGAATCAAATCAGCTCCATTGATCTCGTCAAGCGTGGACTTGAACGCTTCGACAAGAGTGGTAGGAAGCTTTTGGATGAAGCCCACGGTGTCGGTGAGCGTCACTTCCCTACCCTCTGGCAATGCCAGTTGGCGCGTGGTGGAATCAAGCGTTGCGAACAGTTTGTCGTAGCTGAGCACTTCCGAGCCGGTTATGGCGTTAAGAAGGCTTGATTTGCCAGCATTGGTGTAACCAGCCAGGGAAACTTTGTAGATGCCCGATTCGTTGCGGCGTTTACGCTGCAGGTCGCGTTTTTTCGAAAGGGAGGCAAGTTCGCGTCTGATGGAGGTGATTCTATTGCGAACGAGGCGACGGTCAACTTCAAGCTGACTTTCACCTTCGCCAAAGCGCGAACCTACGCCGCCGCCCATGCGATTAGACGCCAAATGAGCCCACATACCGCGCAAGCGGGGGTACAGGTACTGGTTTTGCGCCAGACGGACCTGTAACCTGCCCTCTTTGCTCGTAGCATGCAAGGCGAAGATATCGAGGATCAAAGCGGTTCGGTCGATAACCTTGACGTCCTTGCCAACCACCTTTTCCAGGTTCGATTGCTGGGAGGGAGTAAGCTCATCGTCGAAAATCACCACATCGGCTGCATAGGAGCGTGCCAAACTGGCAATTTCTTCCGCCTTACCGCTTCCAACGAATGTGCGAGGATTCGGCGAATCAAGCTTCTGAGTCGTTTGCGCAACCATGTCAGCGCCAGCCGTCCAAGCCAAACGCTCCAATTCCGCCAAAGACGATTCCAGGCTCCATTCTTGGTTGGGGCGCTCTACACCTACCAAGATAGCCCGTTCGCGCGGTTTTTCGATAACGGTTGCAGGACCATGCTGCTTTACTTCGTCGAATTCGATCATATATGCCTTACAGTTCTATGGTGCCGGTAAACGACTGAGCCGCTGGCCCCGTCATGAGCACATGATTGTTTTCTTGCCACGTGATGGTAAGCGTACCACCACGTAAATGCACTTTGTTGGTGCGTTCAGAGCGCCCTGTAAGCACAGCTGCGACTAGGGAAGCGCAAGCACCCGTGCCGCACGCGAGCGTTTCACCGCAACCACGCTCATAGACACGCATATGAAGGCTGTCTTCAGCGGGAACGATGAACTCAACGTTGGTCTTGGCAGGAAAGACGTTGTTCGATTCGAAGAAGGCACCGATGCGGTTCAAATCGAACGTCTCGAGCGACTTCTGGTCGCCTGCGAACCACTCATCGGGGAGCGATTCGATGTCGTCGAAGAAGCAAACAGCATGAGGGTTGCCCATCGAAACACACGTAAAGGCAAAATCGCCCCAAGGTGAAGAAACAACCTCTTCCTTCACGAATGATTTCCCATCAGGGGCAAGTCCCTTTGCCGGCAAGTCAACAGGAACAAGCCCAGGATCGAGAATAGGCTCATCCATGTCGACTGACGCTTGGCTCATCAGACCTTTGGCGTCAAGCTCGAAGGAAATAGGCAGAGGGCCGCGTTTAGTGTCGGCGATATATGAACCGGCTTCCTTGTCAACGTAGCCATGATCGACAAGGAACTTCGTGAAGCAACGGACCCCGTTGCCGCACATTTCCGCCAGCGTACCGTCGGAATTGATGTAATGCATGTAACCAGCGCATTCGGGGCGCTTCGAAGGACGAACCAGAACAACGCCGTCGCCGCCAATGCCAAAGTGCCTATCGCACAAAAACGCAACTTGGTCGGCGGTAAGTTCGATGGACTCATCGAAATCGTCGATAAACACGAAATCGTTCCCCAGTCCATGCAGTTTCGTGAAGTTCAGTTCCATAAGAAGCTCCTAAGGGAAGATAAATACACACGTGCATTATTGTAGGGATATGCGTTGCCGATAGGTTTCCAATACCAAATCGGTAAGCTGCTGAACCGTCATGGAATCAGCATCAAGCCAGATAAGGTGCTTGTCTCGTCGCAACCATGTGCGCTGACGCTTTGCGTATCGTCTGGTTGCCGTTTTGATCTGCTCGCTCGCCTCATCCATTGAGATATCGCCATCAAGCGCTGCGACAACCTCTTTGTATCCAATAGCCTGGGGCGCCGTAAGCGCGTCACGAAAGCCTGACTCAAGAAGGGCCTCGACCTCCGCGACAAGACCTTGCTCGAACATGGAATCAACGCGTTTTTCGATACGCTCCGCAAGCAGCTTCGGATCACGAGCAAGGCCGAAGCGAACCGAAAGGACCACTTCGGCTAAATCCTTCATACCAGCAACCTGGTCTGCGTAGGAAACGCCCTGATCGTGCATTTCGAGAGCGCGAATCACCCTGCGAACGTTGTTGGGGTGCAAAAGGGATGCTGATGCAGGGTCCACTTCGTTCAGCGCATTCCAAACAGCTCCGTTGCCCTCTTGTTCTGCTAATGCCTCATATTTCTTGCGAATGGGATTTTCAATCTGGTCGCCTTTGGGAAAACGCATGTCTTCCAGGGCGGCCTGTACGTACAGGCCCGTACCACCACAAAGAACAGGCACTTTATCACGCGCCTGGATTTTCTTAAAACACTGGCGTGACATTTCCTGAAACTGCTGCGCAGAGAAGGCCTGGCCAGGATCGAGGATGTCTATCAGGTGGTGCGGAACTTTCATTTCGGATGGATCGAGCTTTGCGGTACCGATGTTCATGCCGCGATATACCTGCATGGAATCGGCCGATACCACTTCCCCATCAAGGTTCAGGGCAACCTGCTGCGCCAAATCGGATTTGCCTGAAGCAGTTGGCCCTAGTATTGCTACAACTGGGCAGCTCACGAAACAACCTGGCCCCTCAAATACCATGCACGCGCCACGTCAACGCGAACGTTGACTATGGTGCCCTGAAGCTCCTCTATGGAAACGCCTTCGGGAATAGGAGCATGAACTGTCTGGTTCTTGGGGCTCCTGCCCATTAGCACCGATTCATCGCGCTTTGATGCGCCTTCGACAAGGACAGGAACAACCTTACCCGCCTCAGCCTGATTCGCTTCCAACGCGCCTTCCTGAACCAGGTCGACCAAGCGCTCAAAACGTTCTTGGATAACCTCACGAGGCGTATTGTCCTCCATACGCGCAGCAGGAGTTCCCTCGCGTTTGGAGTAGATAAACGTGAACACCTGCGTGTAGCCTACTTCCTTGATCAGGTCGTAGGTTTGCTGGAAATCTTCTTCGGTTTCGCCAGGGAAGCCCACGATGACGTCAGTGGAAAGAGCAATGTCGGGACGCACTTCGCGGAGCTTCTTGATGGTTTCAAGATAATGCTCGCGCGTATAGCGACGGTGCATTGCCTTCAGAATCGTGTTGGAGCCCGATTGAACGGGAAGATGGAGCGCCGGCATAAGGTTGTCGAGTTCCCCAAAAGCCTTGATAACGTCGTCGTTCAAGTCCTTCGGGTGCGAAGTGGCAAAGCGGATGCGCTCGATCCCCGTTGCGGAAACCGCACGAAGCAAATCGGCAAAACGAGGTTCGTCGTACAAATCGCGGCCATAGGAGTTAACGTTCTGACCCAAAAGCGTTATCTCTTTTACGCCATCGGCCATCAACGCCTGCGCATCGGCAACGATATCTTCCATTGGACGGGACTTTTCGCGGCCACGCACATACGGAACGATGCAATAAGAGCAGAAGTTGTTGCAGCCAATCGAGATAGGTAGCCATGCCGACCACTTCGATTCACGCTCACTGGGAAGGTCGGTTGGAAAATCTGAGGCTTCTGATAAAACCTCGACCTCATGTTCGCCGGTAAGAAGCGTTTGCTCGATAAGACGAGGCAAGCTTGCCAAGTTGAATGTTCCGAAAACAACGTCGACATGGGGAAGCTTTTCAACCAGTTCAGCGCCATCGCGCTGGCCAATGCAACCGCCAATTACCACAATGCGCTTATCAACGGGAGCATTTTCACGAAGCGGCACGTTCTTAAGGGAGGCAACCTGCCCCATAAGACGAACATCGGCAGCTTCGCGCACGCAGCACGTGACGAAGATGATGATGTCCGACTCCTCTACCGTTTCCACCTCGGTAGCGCCCAATGCCGTGAGCATACCCACGATACGTTCGGAGTCGTGCTTGTTCATCTGGCAGCCGAACGTAACAACGGAAAACGTCTTTCCGGCAATGGGGCTGCCTGAAAGATCGCTCCAATCGAGTATATGCGTAAGAGGAGAAGAACCCTGCGCAGAATCGTGGGGCTCGAAGATGGTGGTGTGATTCGTCATGTAAACCTCTATTTTGATTCAGACGACTGCGCGGAAGCAGCCTCAAATGGCGGGAAAGGAGCACGCGGCTCTACCGAAAAACGTATAGCAGTGCGGTATTCGCCATCGATGACGATATCGGCGAAAGAAGGAACACAAACGATTTCGATTCCTACAGGAGAAAGAAAGCCACGAGAAATCGCAATCGCCTTAACAGCTTGGTTAACGGCTCCCGCCCCAACTGATTGAATTTCAACAGGTACGCCGTCTTTCATCATTCCGGCAATGGCTCCAGCAACGGAAGCTGGGGAAGATTTGGAAGAAACCTTTAGGCATCCACCTGCTTGGGGGATGCTAGACGGCTTGGCGGAAGTTTCACTCATAGTGCGTTTCTTTCGGTAGTCAGTGGTGCGTTTGATGGTGTGTTTTGACTGCAAATCAGGTTGATTTACGCCGATATATTGTACTCATATGACGATAAACAGGCAAATATAGTATGAAGAAGGAATCATTTCATTTGGCGAGCTCAATCGCAAGAAACGACCTAGTCGATTCTTCTAAGGGGAATTCTGACCACAAGTTCATCTCTTGAGCAGCGAGCGCTTACCTCGACATCTGAATCTAGGTAGTAAGCCTGCGCCAACGACGAGAAACATGGCTTCAAACTTTCTGAAAACGTATCTAGATCTTCCTTCGCGATGCGTACCGATCGCTCCTTGCGCAGGTTCCCGTGTCCATTAACGACTTCATTGGCAATATCGTCGTCAGCCTTCCCCAACATTGCCTGCATATGGGTTGGCAGGGGCTTTACCTCTCCCTTCATAATGCGGTAAGCGGTGCGCGACGACATGGGAAGACCTAAACGACATGAAAGGTCAGACAACGATGAAGCATCTTCGCACAAGGCAAAACGCTGAATAAACGGCACCTCATCAGTCACAACGGAAGGAAGCACCGCGACTTTGCTGGCTGCAGAGCGTCCCAGCCAATACAACGTCGAAACAATTTCTGCAGCGCTTCCCAAGTAAACCGCTACCGAACCACGTTCCTCGATTGCGAACTCAAGCACTGTACGCAAGATGTTATGTGGTCCACGCAAAACGGGCTTCCCGTCTTCGCCTTTCGTAATGCAGGGTGCACTGGATTGATCGCGCTTTTCGCCTAAACGCAAAAACGAGGTAGTAACGGAGAACACGGAGCCCAATCCTGGAGCAGAGGCGACAATCTGAGCCTTGTCGGCATTCTGGCGAATGGAGTACAGCGCCATGCCTCTGCCGTGCACGCCCCATCTATCGGCATGAAAAGAATCGAGCTTGGAGGTAACAAACGGCTCGAAGATGGTCTCTTGAAGCTCAAAGGGAACGCCGTCCCCGTCGTCGAGCATGGTAAGAAAACGTTGCTCCTTTGTGGCCCAGGTTGCAATGAAAATCGCCTTGGCATGGGCATCACGCGCATTGCGAAGAAGCTCGATAACCACATCTTCGGAAGAACGAATATCCTGCTTGGCTTGACGGCGCTGCGCCTCGGCCGCTTTCAGGCGCACAAAGCCATTTCCCAAGTCATCCTGGACGCGGGAATGGTCTTCGCCGGAAAGCTGTTCGATGAAATGTTGCAATGAGGTATCAGGCATATAAGAAAAAAGCCCGCGCCAAAAGCGCGGGCAGTAGAGGTTGTTACTTCGCGTAGTCCACAGCGCGCGTTTCGCGAATCACCACGACCTTTACCTGGCCGGGATACTTCGTCTCGCTCTGAATCTGATGGGCGATGTCGTGCGCAAGCACCGTAGCATGAGCCTCGTCAACCTTTTCCGGGGTAACGATAACGCGAACCTCGCGGCCTGCCTGAATGGCATGCGTGCGCTCAACGCCAGGATAGGAGTTCGCAATCTCCTCGAGCTTTTCAAGGCGCTTGATGTACGACTCGATGTTCTCCTTGCGGGCACCAGGACGAGCAGCCGAAACAGCGTCAGCAGCCTGAACCAAGACATCGATCACGCTGTTGGGCTCAACATCGTTGTGATGAGCTTCGATGGCATGGACGATCATGGGATCCTCGCCATAGCGACGGGCAAGATCGGCGCCGATAACAGCATGCGAACCTTCGATCTCATGGTCGACAGCCTTGCCGATATCATGCAGCAAGCCAGCACGCTTAGCGGGAACGGGGTCCAGACCAAGCTCGGAGGCCATCATGCCACAAAGGTAGGCAACCTCAAGAGAGTGGTTCAGCACGTTCTGACCATAAGAGGTGCGATAGCGCAGACGGCCAAGGATCTTTTCCAGCTCCGGATTCAAATCATGGATGCCGGTATCGAACGTTGCCTGGGAGGCAGCTTCCTTGATCTGCTGATTAACATAGCGCTCAGCCTTGTGGTACATCTCTTCGATGCGAGCAGGATGGATGCGGCCGTCGCTGATGAGGTTCTGCATGGTTACGCTTGCGATTTCACGGCGAACCGGGTCGTGAGTGGAAACCGTAACGCACTCGGGAGTGTCGTCGATGATGAGGTTGGTGCCGGTGATCTGCTCGAACGAGCGAATGTTACGACCTTCGCGGCCGATGATGCGGCCTTTCAAGTCGTCAGAGGGAATATGAATGGTGGAAACCGTGATCTGAGAGGTATGGTCTGCGGCAAGACGCTGAATGGCAACGCTGAGAATCTCACGAGCCTTCTTGTCTGCTTCAGCACGCGTGCGTGCTTCGGAATCGCGGATGATAGTGGCAGATTCGTGAACGCACTCTTCCTTCAAGCCGTCGAGCAATTCGGTTTTGGCTTCTTCGGCAGTGAGGCCGGCAACCTGTTCGAGGCGAGTTGCGACTTCTGCTTCGGCACGTTCAATATCCTTGGCGCGACGGTCTACCTGACCCTGCAGGGAAGAAATCTGATGTTCACGGTGGTCAAGCGCCTCGGTACGCTTGTCAAGGCTCTGCTCACGCTGGTTAAGGTGGTTTTCAGCAGAACGCACTTCCTTCATGCGCTCTTTGCTTTCACGCTCAGCATCCTGCTTCAACTTCAGAACCTCGTCTTTAGCCTCGACAAGAGCCTCGCGTTTCAGGCTCTCTGCCTCACGCTGGGCATCGGTCAAGGTATTCTGCGCCTCAAGCGCCGTAGCCTCGTTGCGCTCTTTGAGCACCTTCTGCATCAGAAAATAACCGATCAAAAAGCCAACAACAATCGCTACAACAGCGGCGATTATAGTTTCAATCATGTAGCTCCCTTTCGTTCATACTGCGTTTGTTTTGAAAGGCAAAAGGGCAATAAAAATGCCCTGGTATACCGGGGCAAGAGCACACGCCAAGAAGAAGCGACACTATTACGTTGTAGAAAAATATCTAAAAGCACCGATTCCGGTGCGTAAGCTCAAGCTATTTGATAATAGCCTAAAAATAGGCTCAATGGCCAGAAAACGGCGCGTCACTTAGCTAGACGCACCGTTTTTTCTGATAAGACGCTAAACGGGAAGAAAACCTAGGATTCAGAGCGATGGTCCCACCATCTTTTTGTGGCTTCGGCTGCCACGCTTGCAGAATATCCCGAACGTATAAGCTTCGCGTATGCCGCCTGCTTCGCATTCTTTGCGCGAGGAGGTTTACGGCACAAAAGCGCGAAAGCCGCATCCAGTTGGCTGGGAACCCGCGAAAGATACTCTTCAGGAAAGCCCTCGAGCATCTCGAAAGGATCGATTGCGTGGTTCTTCAGCTCACGAACGATGCCCGATAATCCCTTTCCCGCGCGCAAACGCGAACGAACCAGCACATCGGCAAAGCGCCTGTCGTCTAGGTATCCAACCGCGAGCGCACGGTCGATCGCATAGCGACTTGACTGCTCGCTGAACCCATCGCGCTCCAGGCGCTTCTTTGTCTCGCAGACAGAACGATCGCGCACTTTAACCAACCGCTCTATCTTCTTGAAAGCCTCTTTTCGCTCGTTGGCCTCATTCTCTGTTTCGGGAAATTCTTCGCCCCTTGATGAAGAAGACGCTTGCGGAAGGTACTCCGCAAGCGTCTGAAGATCAATGTACACCATGAAAAGCGTTACGCCTTAGCTTCTTCGTCGGTCTTGGCTGCTGCGGCATCACCCACGGGAGGCAAACCGTATTCAGCGCGAACCTTGGTTTCAATCTCGTTGCGGATATCGGGGTTTTCCTTCAGGGTACGCTTCGCTGCCTCGCGTCCCTGCCCAAGGCGCTCATCACCGTAGTTGAACCAAGAGCCGCTCTTTTTCACGAAGCCGGCCTCAACGCCCATGTCGAGCACGCAGCCTTCTTTCGAAATGCCCTCGCCGTACATGATGTCGAACTCCGCCTGACGAAACGGCGGTGCAACCTTGTTCTTGACGACCTTGACACGTACGCGATTGCCGATGAACTCGCCGTCTTTCTTAACGGAGTCGAAGCGGCGGACATCCAGGCGAACGCTCGAGTAGAACTTCAGGGCACGACCACCCGTAGTGGTTTCGGGATTGCCGAACATAACGCCGATCTTCTCACGCAGCTGATTGATGAACACGCAGGTGGTGTTGGAACGCGAAAGTGATCCGGCAAGCTTGCGCAGTGCTTGGCTCATCAAACGGGCTTGCAAGCCGACAGTGGTATCGCCGATCTCGCCTTCGATTTCCGCGCGAGGTACCAGTGCGGCAACCGAGTCGATAACCACACAGTCGATGGCGCCGGAGCGGACCAGCATGTCGCAGATTTCAAGTGCCTGCTCGCCTGTGTCTGGCTGAGAGATGAGCATTTCGTCGACATCGACACCCAACTTAGCGGCATACACCGGGTCGAGGGCATGCTCAGCATCGATAAAGGCAACAACGCCGCCTGCAGCCTGTGCCTCGGCGATGATGTGCAGCGCAATGGTGGTTTTACCGCTGGATTCTGGGCCGTAGACCTCAACGATGCGGCCACGTGGCACGCCTCCGATACCAAGGGCAATATCCAAAGGAAGGGCGCCCGTAGGAATAACGCCTACCTGCATGTTGGTGTTGTCACCCAACTTCATGATGGCGCCCTTGCCGAACTTCTGTTCGATTTGATCGGTGGTGATCTTCAGGGTTTTAGCTTTGTCCTGGCTCATTTCTTCTCCTAGTTGAAGGTGTTGCGTTTGGACCTAAACGAGAATACCCGAACATGCGTTCGATTGCAAGAACTTCCCGCTCAGGTCGCCACCATCCTAAAACCGCGTTCTCATATCAATGAGAACGCGGTGCGAAAGTAAAGCGAAAACGGTATGAAAGTTAATTGGAAACCGGCTTTGTCCTGCTCGGGTCAAGCGCATAGGCGAACAACTCAAGCGCAAACGCCACGGTTGCCGAGCGAACAGCATCGCGGTCGCCTTTGAAGTGACGGACGAATGTGTGGGTTCCTTGTTTGGTTGCGAGCCCGAACCACACTGTGCCAACCGGCTTTCCGGGAACGGCTCCACCGGGGCCCGCAATGCCGGTAACCGAAACGGCAATATCGGACTGGGCAACGCGCCTCGAACCTTCTGCCATAGACGCGGCAACTTCAGAGCTTACTGCTCCGACACGCTCAAGATCGTCGCTGGAAACGCCAAGCACGTTCATCTTCACATCGTTCGAATAGCTGATAATGCCGCCCTCCACAGCAGCAGAGCTGCCCGGAACCGCCGTAAGAGCCCCGCCGATAAGACCGCCCGTGCAGCTTTCCGCCGTGGAGAGGTGCTTGCCTGCCTTAACCGCCAAGTCGATAACCTCTTTCGCGGTACAGCCCGACTTGACCTGTTCGTCCTTGTTCTTCGCGCCCGCATTGCCGAATCCAAGGATAGGCGCGCACTTCATAAAGTAGTCAACCATGGAAACAATGGTCAGAATCAGCGCGACAATCATGAAGAACCAGGAAACCACGTACAGCCCCAGCTCCATATCAGGATGCAGGGCAAGCAGCAGATCCGACTCTTTCACGATGAACAAAAGGATGGCAATGATCTGGAACACCGTTTTTGCCTTGCCATACCAGCTTGCCGCCACAACCACGCCATGGGTTGCAACGAGCATGCGCAGGCCGGAAACGATGAACTCACGTGCGATGATGAGAAGAGCCACCCACGAAGGAAGAACCTGAAGCTCGATAAGCGCCAAAAGCGCCGCGGCAACCAGGATCTTGTCGGCCAACGGGTCAATGAACTTGCCGAAATTGGTTACCTCTCCCCTGCTACGCGCAAGGTAGCCGTCCAAAGCGTCAGTGCATGACAGAATAGCGAAGATCAATGCCGCAATCCAAGGCTTCCAAAGCTCCGCGCTTTCCCATTCCGGGAAGAAATCAGGCCAGGGAGAGATAATGGCAACAACGAATACGGGAACCAGAAGGATCCTGATAAGGGTTACGACGTTAGCCGGCGTCCACAAAGTGGTCTCGTCGAATTCCTTCTCAGTCACTCAAAGCCTCCATCTCATAAAGCAACGTGTCTGAAATAGTAACGGTGCGTACTTCGCCAACCACGCCTTTGTCAAGGTACGTTACACCATCAACGTCAGGAGCTTGGCACATAGCACGCCCATAGATCTGGCCATCCTCTTCTTTGCCAAGTACCAGCACATCCATCTCTTTGCCAACACGCTGCGAAATCACGTGGGAAGAAATCGAGTCCGCGATATCGCGCAACTCTTGCAAACGCTCCTGCTTGGTGTCGTCGTCGATCTGGTTGGGCATTTCAGCGGCGGGGGTGCCATCTTCGGGCGAATAGGCGAAGATGCCCACGTAATCGAACTCGGTTTCCTCGACGAAATCGCACAGGTCTTCGAATTGCTCTTCCGTTTCACCGGGATAGCCAACGATCAACGTGGTGCGAAGCGTGATTTCGGGAATGCGCGCGCGAATGCGTGCAACCATATCCTCGTATTCCTTGCGTGATCCGGTGCGATTCATCGACTTCAAGATGTCGGGATCGCAGTGCTGCAGGGGAATGTCGAAGTACTTGCAGATGTTCTTATGCGTTGCCATAACGTCCAGAAGCTCGTCGGTCATGCCAGCGGGCTGCAGGTACATTACCCTGAACCACGTTTCCGGATACGCTTCCGCAAGGCGCTTCAAGAGCGAAGCAAGGTTTTCTCGTGGCTTAAGGTCAAGGCCCCAAATGCCGGAGTCCTGGGCGATAAGCACGATTTCCTTTGTTCCCGCGGCAACCTTCGCCTCTACATCGGCAACGATTTCGTCGTAGCCGAAGCTATGGTAGCGTCCGCGAATGTAAGGAATGGTGCAGAACGAGCAGAAACGGTTGCACCCATCGGAGATTTTCACGTACTCGCTGGGCGCATACTCGAATTCGACCTCAACGGAATCACGAACGCTGGAAATGCCCAGCAAGCCATCGACGATCTCGACAATGTCGTCTTCTTCTTTGCAGGCGACAAACCTGTCGGCTTCGGTAAGCTCATCGGCCAAATCGTCACCGAAACGGGAGGGCATGCATCCGCAAACCACGAGCTTGGTGCGACCTGCCTTCACCGGATCAAGACCGGCGATCTCGAACACAGCATCAAGGCTTTCCTCGATTGCCGACTGAATGAACGAGCAGGTGTTGACCACGATAACATCGCTTGGCTGCTCGATATCAACGATGGAATAACCCGCGCGGATCAAATCCTGCTGCATGCGGGCGCTGTCGGATTCGTTTTTTGCGCATCCCAGCGTCAGAAAGGAAACGTTTTTCGTCATCAGAAGAAAAATCCTAGCGATAGTTGGTGAACTGAAGCGGTTGACCATAATCCTGGCCCTTCAAGAAGGCAATAACCTCCTGAAGGGTATCGAGCTTGGGCCCGGAAACGCGGAGCTTATCGCCTTCGATGGTCACCTTTACCTTCAGCTTGGTAGCCTTGATGTCTTTGTTGATTTTGCCCGCGGTTTCGCGATCGATGCCCTCGATGATCTTTGCGGTCTGACGAACCGAACCACCCGTCGCCGCCTCAAGCTTGCCCCAATCAAGCGCGTTAAGGGCAATACCGCGCTTGACCAGCTTGGAGGTAAGCACATCTTTAACCTGCTTGTTCACAAAATCGCTGGGAGCAGAAACCGTAAGCGTTTTTCCTGCTTTGTCGAGTGCGATATCGGCACCAGAATCTTTCAGGTCGTAGCGTTGAGAAATTTCCTTCTTCGCCTGCCCGAACGCGTTGTCTACCTCTTGCATATCAATTTGGGAAACAACATCGAAGCTAGAATCTTTAGCCATGGTTATCCTCCTAAATACTCGGTATTTGTTTGCGCCTGAGCATCAGGCTGCATAAAAAACCAGGTTAGCACGATTCACAGGGAAAACGCGCTAACCTGAAAACATCCACCCTTTGTCCGCTTGACTTAGTCAGAAGAGGATTTCGAAGTAGAAGTTGAGCTCTTTGACGAGCTGCTGTTGCTTGACGATGAATTGCTGGAAGAACCGCTCGTCGGCTTCGATGAAGAGCTCGACGACGAATCGGTGCTTGAAGAAGCAGACGAGCTGGTATCGCGCTTCACATTCGGATGATCGGTGTACCACTGGTCAAGAATGTCGCTGAAGTTGAAGGTCTGGTTGACGATACCCGAGCTGTTCGTCTTCAAGTCAACTTGTTGATCATTGATGGTCACCGTAACGCCTTTTGTTTCGGTCGAAACGAATCGGATCTTCGAAGAGCTGGTGTACGACTTTTCCGCAGGACCGGAAACCGTTGCGGATTCCTGGGCTTTGTCGTCTACATAAACCTCGATGTACGATTCGCTTCCCTTGGCAACGGAATACTTGAGGGTGAATTCCGTAGGCGCGGTCTCGTTTGCCGTCGAGGTGTTTTCCTGCTGTTGGTTGTCGGCGGAATCCGAATCGGAGCTCTGCGTAGACTGAGCGCCGGTAACGGGAATATTGGTCTGCGGTGTGGTCGGATGCGAAAGGACCATTGCAATGACCAGGGCAACCACAATCACCACACCGACCACAATACCGATCACAATGTTTCGATTGCGGTTCGGGTTGGGAATGTTCTGCGGGGCCGCATACATGTTGCCGTACTTGCCTGCAGGCATAGCGGATCTACGCGCACGATGAGCCACCTGAGGATTGTTGTGCGATGGGTACACGTCGGCGTTCTGCGAGTACACAGCGCGGCCAAACCCATTTGAGCTGCCATCGTAAAGGTCTTTTTCATCGGGCTGCGAAATACGTGAGCGTGTTTTACGGGAAGAACGGCCATCCACCTTGGAAAACGAGGAGGTGTTGTACCCTCCCCTCTCACGTCCGTGCGGGTCACGATGCATGCGAATGGAATCGTCGACATTTTGATGAGCTCGTTCAACCTGATAGGCATATTCCTGGTCAAGGTACATGCGGCTAACGTCTTGAGCATTCAAGCCCAAAAGACGGGAATAGGCAATAATCATATTACGCGCATAGCCTCGTGAAGGCATGCGCTTGAAATCGCTGTTCTCGATCGAGACGATGATGTCCTGTCGAATACGCAGATCGCGAGATACCGAAGCCAGGTCTCGGCCTTGGGCCAAACGTGCTTCCTTGAGCACGCTGCCGAAGCTGATCTGGTGCATAACGTTTCTACCTCTTCTACCTTACTGCGAATCGTTCGCTTCAAAAGCTTTAATGGTTTCCAGTTCCATAGGGTCGACCAAGACCTCACGCGGCTTCGAGCCGTTCGGGGGGCCAACGATGCCCTTTTCCTCAAGCAGGTCCATGATGCGGCCTGCTCGCGAATAGCCAACGCTGAGCCTGCGTTGCAATTTCGACGTGGAACCCATACCTGAGGAAACCACGATCTCTGCAGCATCCCAGACCAGCGGATCATCGGAACCGGAAGCAGTCCCACCAGAGCCATCAGGCATGGAATCGCCCAATGTGATGAGATTGGTCTTAAGAATATCATTGTGGTATTCGGGCTCGCCCTGTGACTTCAATTTCTCCACGACAGCAGAGATCTCATCTTCAGAAACGAAACAGCCCTGAATACGCTGTGGCTTGGCAAGCTCGGGCTTGGATAGCAGCAGGTCGCCCAAACCGATAAGGTTTTCGGCGCCCGGCGTGTCCAAGATAACGCGCGAGTCGATACCCGAGGCAACGTTGAAGGCAATGCGGTTCGTGATGTTCGCTTTGATAAGGCCCGTAACCACGTTGGTGGAAGGACGCTGCGTTGCCACGATCAGGTGAATGCCTGCCGCACGTGCCAGCTGCGCCAGTCGAGAAATAGAGAACTCAACTTCCTTGCCCACGTTCATCATCAAGTCGGCGAGCTCGTCGATGATGATTACGATATACGGCATTTCCTTGGCAGGCGCATCGTTGATCTCGAGGCCCTTTTGCGCTTTGGCGTTGTACTGACCGATGTTGCGGGCGCCAATGCCGCTGAACACCTTCAGCCTGCGCTCCATTTCGGCTACCGCCCATGAAAGGGCGCTTGCCGCTTCACGCGCCTCCGTCACGACAGGGACATACAGATGCGGAATGCCGTTGTAGGGCGTGAACTCAACGCGCTTCGGATCGATCATGATCATACGCACCTCAGAAGGAGTAGCGCGCATGAGGATCGACATGATCATGCCGTTGATGGCCACCGATTTGCCCGAACCCGTGGTACCGCCGATAAGCAAGTGCGGCATGGTTGCCAAATTGCTTACGATGCTCTCTCCTTCAACGTCTTTGCCAATGGCGATTTGAAGCGGGCCCTCGGGGGCATCCTTCAGCACGTCGCCCAAGAACACTGTTTCGCGTTTCTTGTTGGGAACTTCGATGCCCACATAATTCGTGCCAGGAATTGGAGCAAAAATGCGAACACCTGGCGCCGCAAGAGCCAAAGCGATGTCATCGGTAAGGTTCGAAACGCGGTTCACGCGCACGCCCGAAGGAAGATCGACCTTGAACAAGGTAACGGTGGGGCCATGCACCCAGCCCACCACATCGGCACCAACGCCGAAATCGGCAAGCGTTTCCTGCAATAACATGCCCGTGGCGCGAAGCGATGCTTCGCTTTCTTTTGTTACCGGAGTCTTCTCGGAAGTGTTCAGCAGGCTCATGTCGGGCAGCTCGAAACCTTCCAAAGGCTCGGGCGTTGCCACATCGGACGCCTTCTTGCGCGCCGGTTTCATCACCTGCGTTGCTGCTGCGGAATTTGCTCCTGTGGCCTCTGCGGGCTTGGGGCGGGAACCGAGCTTGCGCGTCATCTGCTTCGGAGCTGCGTTTTCAGCACCAGAGGATGCATTGGCAGACTCGAACGCCATAGTCTTCTGCGCCGCTTCGCTGGCACGCTGGCCATTGGTGCGTCGGCTCTTCCTTGCAGGCTTTTCCGCAGCAGAGAGCACCTGCGTTTTCTCTGCAGAACGAGCTGCTTTCGCCGAATCGATAACCTGCGTGGGAAAACGCGACTCGTCGACTTTGGTTGGATCGAGGCCGGCGTCATCCTGCTTGCCCTTACGCACACGGGCAATAGACATCCAGGGCATAGGGGCGAACCCGTCTTCTTCCCCATCGAGCGATTCGGCTTTTCCGGCGGCACGTGAGCGAATCTTCTCGATAAGCGAAGAAACCGAAAAACCGATGATGATAAGCGCAATGACAATGACGCCCACCATAAGGATCATCGAAACGGTAAGGCCGAACAATTCAAGGCCTGCCCAAGCGATGCCACCGCCCACATAACCGCCGTGCGCCACCAAAAGCACTTGGATGAACAGGCGATTAGGGTCTTCTTCGGCACCAGGCGTGAACAGCGAGACGATGGTCAGAAACGCCAGGAACAGCAGCCCGAACCCTATGGCGACACGCGCAGGCACCATTTCGCGCTCAAACCGGATAAGCAAGGTTGCCGCCAAGCCAACAAGCAGAAACGGCAGGACATAGGCACCGATGCCGAAGCAGAAGCGCAACCCCAACGAAATGGCTCCGGTAACCACACCTTCAGAACCCAAGAAAACCATGGCGAACAAGGCGATGGACACAACAATAAGGCCCACTGCCGTAATGTCGCGCTTGGTGCGTTCGTCAAGGATGTGACCATATGAAGGTTCGGGCGCAGGCTGCTGCGTGCGCTTGCCGCCAGACGCAAGCTTGCGGACCCCCTGTTGGGAGCCCGCCTTGCTTGATTGACCTTTGCTACGGCGTCCTGTTTGTTGAGATGCCATTCGAAACCTTTCGTGCGTTTACCGTGTGTTTCGTTTCGCGTAGGGCCCTAAGGCCTGGAATCTCTAGACCTCAAGGATGTTGATAACCACCAGGGGGCGCTGGTTGGTGCGCTCCCACAGAATGGAGAGCAATGCGCTTCGTGCAGCACGTTTAACGGCGCGAGTTTCCTCGCCCTTCGAAAGCGAACGTTTCAAGGCGCTGGAAACCGCGTTGCGCACCGCATCAACGAACTGGGGCTCGTCGCCGCCGGGGATACCGTGCATTTCAACCTGCACGTTGCCCACCATCTCGTGCGCGTCGCCCTTCTTCGTTACTGGCTACGCCCTGCGAACCGAGGTTGGTGCGCTCGTTCAGCACGAACTCAGACGTGTCGCCAACGCTTAAGCCATCAACAAGGATAATGCCGCTGGGAACAGGCTTGCCACGGCGCACGCCCTTCGAGGTAAGCTCGAGCGATTCGCCGTTTTCACAGATAAAGATGTTCTTACGAGCCACACCGGTAGCTTCTGCCAAGGCAGCATGCGCACGAAGATGCGTAGCCTCGCCGTGAACCGGCATGAAGTACTTCGGCTGAACGATGGAAAGCACGAGCTTCAGTTCCTCAGCGGAGGCATGGCCCGACACATGAACGCGTGCGCGGCTCTTGTCGTATACATCCGCACCGATCTTCGCAAGGTCGTTCGTTACCTTCGTAACGGCCTTTTCGTTGCCGGGAACAGGCGTAGCGGAAATTATTACCGTATCGCCTTCCTCGACCGTGATGGTTTTATGGTTGTCGCCTGCAATGCGCGCCAAAGCGGAAAGAGGCTCGCCCTGAGAACCCGTGCACATAACCACATAGGAATCAGAGGGCATGCCACGCAAATCGTATGCATCGATGATGTCTTTATCGGCGATTTTCAGATATCCCAAGCGACGGGCAATATCGGTGTTCTGAACCATGGAACGGCCCGTGACCGCAACCTTACGTCCGTTGCGCACCGCCGCATCGCAGATTTGCTGCATACGGTGAATGTGGGAAGCGAACGAAGCCACGATAACGCGGCCCTTCGCGTTCGAGATGATGGAATCAAGCACCTTGCCAACCTCAGCCTCTGAAGGAGTGAAGTTGGGGTTGGTGGCATTCGTGGAGTCGGACATCATCAAATCGACGCCTTCCTCGCTGAAGCGGGAGAGCGCACCGAAGTCAGTACGAACGCCATCGATAGGCGTCTGATCGAGCTTGAAGTCGCCCGTGTGCAGCACGTTGCCGGCAGGAGTGCGGAAGAACACGCCAACAGCGCCAGGGATGGAGTGGTTCACCGAGAAGAACTCGGCCGTGATACACCCCAGCTTAATCTGCTGGCCGGGCTTGATTTCGCACAGCTTGGCATTCTTGATCTTATGCTCTTTGAGCTTTCCTTCAATAAGACCCAGCGTGAGCTTGGTTGCGTAAATGGGCACCTTGCGATCCAGGTCCTTCAAAAGATACGGCAGCGAACCGGTATGGTCTTCGTGACCATGCGTGATCACGATGCCACGGAGCTTGTCGGCGTTTTCAAGAACGTACGAATAATCAGGCAGGATGAGGTCGACACCAGGGTGATTGTCGTCTGGGAACATCAAGCCTGCATCGTCAAGCACCATGTCGTTGCCGCATTCGAACGCCGTCATGTTCTTGCCGATGGCATCAAGGCCGCCAAGGGGAATAATGCGCAGCTTGGCCTTCGGGTCACGCTGCTTGTTGTGGTTATGGTTGTGCTGGCCGCCCTTCTTGCCGCGGCCATTACCCTGGTAATGGGACTTCTTGCCCTGACCCTGCTGCTTTTCCTTGCCGTTCTTCTCGGATTCCCCGTCGAACTTGGAAAGTTTAGGGCGCTCTACCTCAAGGTGAACGTGTTTCACCGATTCAGTTGCCTGGGGTTTACCCTGAGTATCTTGAGAATCGTTTGTTTCTTCAGCCATGTAATTCCTTTTCATTCTGCATTTTTACTTTATTAATCTGATGCGGCCTAGGTCACCTAGCAAGAACTGGGCCCATCGAACAGACAAGATTGCGCTTAGAGAGCGCATACATTAACCAAACTATAATAGCGTTATGAAAAAGTATTAGCCATCCATTCACGAATTCTTCCCTATCCTGTTGGCGATTCGGAATGTTCTAAGACGGATGCAATAGAAAAGATGCAGTTGGGCAACCATGACAACGACTTACGAAGACTTGCTATCGCACGGTTGCAGCAAGGCGAATAAAGTGCGCCATGACTTTGCATCGCAAAAAAAAGAAAAGAGGCAGGGCCGAAACCTTACCTCTTCAATAAAACGGTATTCAAGCGCTGGGGCCCGGTTACTCCAGAACTCCAACTTCACGCATGACCTGAGCCAAATGAGCCGACTGCTCGGGCGTTGCGTTTACCAAAGGCAGACGGACACCACCAACATTGAAGCCCGTCAGGTTCAGCGCCTCCTTGACCATGATGGGGTTCGCGGTAACGAACAGCTCGTTCATCAAGGGAAGCAGCTTTTCATTTGCCTTGGCTGCTTCGTCGAACTTTCCTTCAGCGCACAAGGTGGTGATTTCCTTCATACGGGCAGGGGCAACGTTGCCCGTGGTGGAGATAACGCCCGCAGCACCGATCTTCATCATATCGTAGGTAAGCGAGTCGTCGCCGGAGTACACATCAAAACCTTCAGGGGCATTGTTGATGATTTCGGCCACCTGCTTCAGGTCGCCAGAGGCTTCCTTCACGGCAACGATGTTCTCGCAGTCGTTGGCAAGGCGCAACGTGGTTTCCGGCAGCATGTTGATGCCGGTGCGACCAGGGATGTTGTACAGGATGATAGGCAGATCGACTGCATCGGCGATGGTCTTGAAATGCTGGTATAGGCCTTCTTGCGGAGGCTTGTTGTAGTAAGGAACCACCAGCATGAAGGCGTCAACCCCGAGCTTCTGCACATCACGAGCAAAATCAACGGTATCGGCAGTGCAGTTATCACCCACATTCGCGATGATGGGCACTTCGCCCTTTACTTCAGAGACAACAGCTTCGAAAAGCTTCATCTTCTGCGGATAGAACACCGTGGGGCTTTCA
>CAJKUH010000021.1 GCA_905203045.1 uncultured Eggerthella sp. | reverse complement strand
TACATCCAGGCTATGCCCGAATATGGCCCGGAGCGCACAGGAGCACCCTTGAAGGCGTATACCCGCGTTTCAAGCGATCCTATTGAAGTACATAACAACATCCAGAATCCCGACATCGTCATCATCATGGATGACACGCTGTTGGCTTCCACCGATGTGATGGAGGGCATGCACGAAGACGGCATCCTCCTGTTCAACACCACTATGACGGCAGAAGAGGCCCGTGCTGCCGTTGGCGCTCCTGCAAGCATGCGCGTTGCCGTTGTCGATGCTTCCGGCATTGCCATGGCAACCATCAAGAAGGACATGCCTAACACGCCTATCGTTGGCGCTTTGGCAAAGATCACGGGACTGTTCCCGCTTGAAAAGGTCAAGGAGCGTCTTGTTATCACGTTTGGCAAGAAGTTCTCCCAGGAAATGATCGACGCAAACCTCGCCTCCGTTGAGCGCGCATATCAGGAGGTGCAGGAATAATGTCAAAGTACGAATTCGACGGCTCCAACTACGACGAGTGGAAGCCTTCCGACTTTCCGACGGGCTATGTATGCCCCGAGGGCGGCACGTCGGTTAACTGCTACACCGGCGGCTGGCGTTCCAATCGTCCTATCTGGGATTCCGAGAAGTGCTCCAACTGCATGCTGTGCTGGGCGTACTGCCCCGATTCTTCCATCGAGGTAAAAGATGGCGCAATGACGGGTATCGACCTGTTCCATTGCAAAGGCTGCGGCGTTTGCGTTCAGGAATGCAAGTTTGGCGCTCTTGAGCTTATTCCCGAAGCTGAAGCACAGGCCCAGGAAGAGAAAGGGGAGTAATCATGGCTGAAGAAAAGAAGATGTTTTCCGCTACGGGCAACCAGATGGTTGCCGATGCCTTCCGTCAGGTTAACCCTGATGTAATGGCGGCATATCCCATTACCCCCCAGACCACTATCGTTGAAGGCTATGCGAAGTTCGTTGCGGACGGCAAGGTTACCACTGAGTACGTTCCCGCCGAATCCGAGCATTCCGCGCTTTCCGCTTGCATCGGCGCATCTGCTGCCGGCGCCCGCGTGGCAACGGCAACCAGCTCCCAGGGCCTTGCCTACATGTGGGAGGAACTCCATATTGCCGCAGGCATGCGTTGCCCCATCGTCATGGCAAACGCAAACCGCGCCCTTTCTGCTCCTATCAACATCCACGGCGACCACTCCGACATCATGAGCGCCCGCGACTGCGGTTGGGGCATGATGTTCGCCGAAACCGCCCAGGAAGCCTACGACAACACCATCGTTGCCTTCAAGGTTGCAGAAGATCCCAATGTTCTGCTTCCTGTGCTTACCACGCTCGATGGCTTTGTGACCACGCACGCTATGGACTGCTGCGTGAAGGAAGAAGACCAGGTGGTAAAGGACTTCGTTGGCGATTACCAGCCGAAGTACCCGCTGCTTGACACTGAAAACCCGGTTGGCCAGGGTATGTTCGCAACGCTGGGCAACGGCTATATGAAGTACAAGCTTACCGAGCGCCATGCCCTCGACAACGCCATGGAAGCCTTCGAGCGTCATGGTAAGGAATGGGCCGAGATCACGGGCCGTCCCTTCGAGCTGGTTGACGCTTGGGGTGCTGAAGATGCCGATTATCTCATCGTGGTTTTGGGCTCGTGCGCCGGCAACGCTCGTTTCGAGGCACGCAAGCTGCGCGAGCAGGGCAAGAAGGTTGGCGTGGTTCGTCCTCGCATCTTCCGTCCGTTCCCGGCAAAGCAGATTGCCGAAGCTTGCAAGAACGCCAAGGCTGTTGCCGTGCTCGACCGTTCCGATTCGTACGGTTCGCCCCATGCTCCGCTTGCTCTTGAGGTTCGCTCTGCTTTCCAGGCAGCTGGCATGCAGACGCTGGTGAGCGATTACGTGGTAGGCCTCGGCGGCGCCGACATCACGCTCGATCAGATGGCTCAGGTTTACGCCGAGCTTGAGCAGCGTGCGAACGGCGAAGGCGACGGTTCCATCAAATACCTTGGTATCGAAGAGTAAGGGGCACATAAATGGCTAACATCAAGCAACTTTCTGCCCGCCCCGACGATTTGGCTCCTGGCCATCGCCTGTGCGGCGGCTGCGGCGCATCTATGGCGGTGCGTCAGGTTCTCATGGGACGCAACGATTACGATGTTGTGTGCTGTTCGGCAACGGGCTGCCTCGAGGTATCCACTTCCATTTATCCCGATAACGCTTGGAACGTTCCGTTCATCCACAACGCTTTCGCTAACGCAGGCGCAACCATTTCCGGCGTAGAAGCTGCCTACAAGGGCCTTCAGCGTGCCGGCAAGATTCCTGCTGACAAGAAAATCAAGTTCGTGGCGTTCGGCGGCGACGGCGGCACGTACGATATCGGCCTTCAGTCGCTTTCCGGCGCAATGGAGCGCGGTCACGATATCGTGTACGTGTGCTACGACAACGGTGCATACATGAACACGGGCATCCAGCGTTCCTCTGCTACGCCTAAGGGCGCATGGGCTACCACTTCCGAGGTTGGCAAGGTTCAGCAGGGCAAGCCCCAGAAGCGCAAGGACCTTACCTCCATCATGGCTGCCCATGGTGTTCCCTATGTTGCTCAGGCAACGGTGGGCAACTGGCGCGATTTGGTAAGCAAGGCCGAAAAGGCCATTGCAGTAGACGGTCCCGCGTTCCTGAACATCATGGCACCGTGCCCGCGTGGCTGGCGCATTGATTCCAGCATGACTGCTGAAATCTGCCGCATGGCCGTTAACTCCAAGTTCTGGCCTCTGTTCGAGGTGGAAAACGGCAAGTGGAAGCTCACCCCGGTTCGCGACAAGAACCTTATTCCGGTAAAGGACTTCTTGAAGCCGCAGGGTCGCTTCAAGCACCTGTTCAAACCTGGCAATGAAGCTCTCCTTGAAGAGATCCAGCAGGATGTCGACGATTACTGGAAGTATCTGGAAGGCCGCGTGGAAGGTTCCAAGGACCTGTAAACGCTTAGGCTGTGCAGATGGCCACCAAAGCCGCAGGCATATACCGCCTGCGGCTTTTTTCTTGACGGAGCACTACAGTGCGCTATAGTAGAGCGTGGAAATTGAATACGGTCTTCAGGGCGAGGTGCAATTCCTCACTGGCGGTAATGTTTGGTGCCTAACGGCATCGGGGCAAAGCCCGCGACCCTTGCTTGGCAAGGTTGATCTGGTGCGAATCCAGAGTCAACGGTTACAGTCCGGATGGAAGAAGACGATGAATAAGGCTGGCACCTGTGTGCTGGTGTTTGACTGTCGAAAGCCCTGGAATCATATGGTTCCAGGGCTTTTTGCATGTAATGCCTCCTGTTCGTCGCTACCCAAAAAAGATTGGTATTCGCAGACGAACGAGTAGAAAGGAGGATTGCTTCGTGAACGATGAAGAGTACATGCAAAGGGCGCTTGAGCTGGCTCTGCGCGGTTCTGGTTGGGTAAATCCCAACCCTCTTGTTGGTGCAGTTGTTGTTCGCGATGGACGCATTGTCGGAGAGGGGTGGCATACCGCGTTTGGCGAGCCCCACGCCGAGCGCCAGGCGTTGGCTGATTGCCGCAGGCGTGGTGAGGACCCCAAAGGCGCAACGGTGTACGTGACTTTGGAGCCATGTTGCCATACGGGTAAGACGCCGCCCTGCACCGAAGCATTGATCGAGGCGGGCGTCGCACGTGTGGTTATGGGCGCTCCAGACCCGAACCCGAAAGTCAGCGGTGGGGGAATTGCCCAACTCGAAGCTGCGGACATCGAGGTGGTGCAAGGTGTTTTGGTCGAAGAATGTCAGAAAGTCAACCGAGCATTCTTCCATTACATCAAAACGGGGAAACCCTATGTGACGCTTAAATATGCCATGACACTCGACGGGAAAATCGCCACTCGCAGCGGTAAGTCGAAATGGATCACGGGACCCGAGGCGCGCCGTCGTGTGCACGAGGACCGCCAGCGCAATGCGGCCATCATGGTTGGGGTGAACACGGTTATCAAAGACGACCCACTGCTTACCTGCCGGCTTGATGATTTCGAAGACCAAGCGTTTGCTGAAGAGTCTGCGCCGGATTCCGATTTCGAAGACCTGCTTGAGCGCGAGCTTGCCGAAGATGAGGCGGCCTATGAGGCATTGCAGGAAGGGGATGCTGCCGAGGCGGCATCGTGCGGATTCAAACCGAAGATCAGCAACCCGATTCGCATTGTGTGCGACACTCACCTGCGTACGCCACTGAGCTCGCAGATCGTTAAAACGGCTGCTTCGGTTCCCACGTACATCGCAACGGCCGAGTCCGATATGAAAAAGCACATGCCCTACCGCGAGCAGGAATGCGACATCATCGTGGTTCCCGAAGCGGCAGGACACATCGACATCGAGGTGCTGATGGAAAAGCTCGGCGCCATGGGGATCGGCAGCGTGATCGTGGAAGGTGGCTCTGAAATCAACTGGTCGGTGCTTGCCTATGAGGTGGTTTCGAAGGTGCAGGCGTACATTGCGCCGAAAATCTTCGGTGGAGCCAAGGCGCCTTCCCCTGTTGCCGGATTCGGTGTCGAAGCGCCGAAATACGCCATTGGGCTTTCCGAGCCTGAAGTGACCATGCTCGGAAGCGATTTGCTTGTCGAGTGCGAGGTGCTTTAGATGTTCACCGGCATTGTCGAAGAGGTTGGCAAAATTGCTGCAATTCGGAAGGGCCCTCATTCATGCACGCTGACCATCGCGGCTGCGAACGTGCTCGAAGATGTTCACTTGGGCGACAGCATCGCAACCAACGGGGTATGCCTTACCGTAACCGACTTTACACGTACCACCTTCTCGGCAGATGTGATGCATGAAACGTTGAGGCGCTCTTCCCTGGGGGCTCTGCAACCGGGCAGCCCCGTGAATCTAGAGCGCGCTATGCGTGCTGGAGGGCGATTCGGCGGGCACATCGTATCAGGGCATATCGACGGCACCGGCATCGTGAAAAGCATCGAGGAAGACGACAACGCTGTGTGGTATCGGATAGGCTGCAAACCTTCCATTCTCCGCTTCATTATCGAGAAGGGTTCGATTGCCATCGATGGGATCAGCCTGACGGTGGCCAAGGTGGATGCTGAAAGTTTCAGCGTATCGATCATTCCCCATACGCGTGCGCAAACCAATCTGGCGGGTAAACGCGTGGGCAGCGTTGTGAACCTGGAAAACGACTGCATTGGCAAGTACGTTGAGCGCCTTTTGGCATGCTCGCCTGAACGTGCTGGGGAAGCGGACCTTCAAGCTGCTTCGGCCGTAAGCCCCTATGTCGAAGTGGCTAAGAAACGCGTTACCGCGAAGCCGAGCGGAATCACAAAGGAATTCCTGCTGAGCAACGGGTTCTGATGCGCTGACGCCAAAAACAAGAAAATATCCCTGTGAACTGCGTGTTTGCAGGGTGCGAGAGGATAGTAATGTTCCAATTCAATACCATTGAGGAAGCCTTGGAGGATCTTCGCCAGGGAAAAGTGATCTTGTGCACCGACGACCCCGACCGCGAAAACGAGGGTGACTTCATCTGCGCGGCCGAGTTCGCCACCACGGAAAACGTGAACTTCATGGCCAAGTACGCCAAGGGTCTTATTTGCATGCCGATGAGCATCGAACTGTGTCGTAAGCTCATGTTTCCTCAGATGGTTACCACCAATACCGACAACCATGAAACGGCCTTCACCGTTTCGGTCGACCATGTTGACACCACTACGGGCATTTCCGCCGAGGAACGCGGTCTTACCGCCCGCATGTGCGTCGCCGACAATGCGCGCCCCGAGGATTTCCGCCGTCCTGGACATATGTTCCCACTGATGGCAAAGCCCAACGGCGTCCTTGAGCGCAATGGCCATACCGAGGCAACCGTTGATCTGATGCGTCTGGCAGGTTTGAAAGAATGCGGATTGTGCTGTGAGGTTATGCGGGACGACGGCACCATGATGCGCACGCCGGAGCTTATCGAACTTGCGAAGGAATGGGGCTTGAAGTTCATTTCCATCAAGGAACTGCAGGAATACCGCAAGATGCACGACAAGCTGGTTGAGCGCGTTGCGAATACCAAGATGCCCACCAAGTACGGCGACTTCCGCGCATATGCCTACATCAACAAGCTCAACGGCGAACATCACGTGGCCTTGGTGAAGGGCGACATTGGCGATGGAGAGAACCTGCTGGTGCGTGTGCATTCCGAGTGCCTTACCGGCGATGCATTCGGCTCCTTGCGCTGCGATTGCGGTGAGCAGTTTGCCTCCGCGATGCGCGCCGTGAACGAAGAAGGTCGCGGTGTGGTGCTGTACATGCGCCAGGAAGGCAGGGGCATTGGCCTGGTCAATAAGCTGCGTGCCTATGAGCTGCAAGATCGTGGCATGGACACGCTCGAAGCGAATTTGGCGTTGGGCTTCAAGGGCGACGAGCGCGAGTACTTCATCGGTGCGCAGATTCTGCGCGACTTGGGCGTGAAGACCATGCGCCTGCTTACCAACAACCCCGATAAGGTCTATCAGCTTTCGGAATTCGGTCTGGAAATCGTCGATCGTGTGCCGATTCAGATGCCGGCAACCGAGCACGACAAGTTCTACCTCCAAACCAAGAAGGAGAAAATGGGCCACATCCTTGAAAGCGTCGAGGAATAACGACCCTGCGTATCTTTTGTTTCCCATTTCAAAAAACGAATCAGCCGAGCGCATAGCCGCTTGAGAACATGAAAGGAACCATATATGAACACCCTCGAAGGAAAGCTTGTATCCCAAGGCATCAAAGTCGGTATCGTTGCTGCCCGCTTCAACGAGTTCATTACCTCCAAGCTTATTTCCGGTGCGATGGACGGCTTGCTCCGCCATGACGTCAAAACGGAAGATGTAGATGTTGCTTGGGTGCCTGGCGCATTCGAGATTCCGCTGATTGCCCAGAAGATGGCCGAATCGGGCAAATACGATGCCGTCATTTGCCTGGGTGCAGTGATTCGCGGTGCCACCTCCCATTACGATTTGGTATGCAACGAGGCGGCGAAGGGCGTTGCCCAGGTTGGCCTGAAGACAGGCGTGCCCGTGCTGTTCGGTGTGGTGACAACCGACACCATCGAGCAGGCAATTGAGCGTGCTGGCACGAAGGCCGGCAACAAGGGCTTCGATTGCGCAACCAGCGCCATCGAGATGGTGAACCTTATCAAGACGTTGGAGGCGTAACCTCGAATCGAAAAGAGGCTTTTAGCGGCGGAGATTCCGTTAAAGGGCCCGGGGCGAGTGCGCCTCGGGCCCTTTTATTCGTTGACGGTGTAGCCAGGTGACATTCTATTCCCAGTTGAAGGCATTATCAGTATTCTGTACCAAAGGAAGTACATGTTGGCTCTTGCCAGTTGAAGAGGTGGCTTTATGGCTTTGCTTACCGAACCATTACGGGTCAAATCAGTGTTGTTGCGCAATCGATTGGTTATGCCGCCCATGGCAACGGAGAAATCGGTTGGGGAGGGCAAGGTCAGTCAGGCCTTGCTCGACTATTACGATGAGAAAACCAAGGGTGGCTATTTTGGCTTGGTGGTGACGGAACACAGTTACGTCAACGAGCAGGGTCAGGCAAGCAAAGGCCAGGTTTCTTTTGCTTCCGATGAAGATGTTCCCGGATTGAGCAAGCTTGTTGGGGTTATCCATCGGAATGGTTCCAAAGCGATTGCCCAGATCAACCATGCAGGGGGCAAAGCCATTTCGGCGTTGGGCGGGGGGTTGACCGCTCCAGCTCCAACCGCCATGCCCTATACCACCACGCGCGGTGAAGCGGTCTTGGCTCATACCATGAGCCAAGATGAAATCGATGCGGTTATCGAAGATTTTGCTGCAGCGGCCACACGTGCTAAGGAGGCAGGCTTCGATGGCGTTGAGATTCATTCCGCGCATGGTTACTTGCTCAGCCAGTTTTACTCGCCTATCACTAACAAGCGAACCGATGCCTACACCGGTGCCACGATAGAAGGCCGTACGCGCTTGCACTGCCAGATCATTGCGGCGGTCCGTGCGGCTGTGGGGCCCGATTATCTGATTGCTCTGCGGTTGGGCGCCTGTGACTACACCGAAGGAGGGGCAACGCGGGAAGATGCGGTTTCGGCTTGCAGGATTTTTGAGCGTGTAGGCGTTGACCTGCTTGATATTTCAGGGGGTATCTGCGGATATCGAGGCGAAGGCTCGAAGGAGGAAGGCTACTTCGGCAAAGATTCTGCTGCGGTACGCGAAGCGGTGGATGTTCCCGTTATCGTGACGGGCGGCGTAAGAACACCCGAAGGGGCAGAGCGCATTCTCCAGCAGGGGCAGGCTGACTTGGTTGGGGTTGGTCGTGCCGTTTTGAGGGACTCCCTTTGGGGCAGGCGCGCCATCGAGCATTTCGGCGGTATCGCGGTGAAGGGGACGGTTTTCTTCGATTTTGACGGAACCCTGCATGACAGCATGGCAATCTACGGCCCGGCATTTCGCAAGGCGTATGCCTGGCTGGTTGCCGAGGGGCATATGCCCCCGCAGGAGTTCAGCGACGAATGGATAAGCCAGTGGCTGGGGTGGACAACCGAAGCCATGTGGACCACCTTTGCCCCAAACCTGCCTGAGGCGGTATGGCGCAAGGCTGCCGAAATCGTCGGCAACGAAATGGATTCCCTTACCGAGCAGGGAAAGGCGCGCTTGTTTCCTGGCGTGGCTGAAATGCTTTCCCAATTGCAGGAATCAGGGTATCGGCTGGCATTTCTCAGCAATTGTCGAACCCATTATTGCGACGTTCACCGCAAGATGTTCGGCCTTGATGCCTGGTTCGATGCCTATTACTGCGCGGAGGATTTTCGCGATATTCCTAAGTGGGAGATATATCAACGCGTTGCCAGCAGGCATGCCGAACCTCAGGTGATGGTAGGGGATCGTTTCCACGATTTTGAAGTTGCCGAAAAGGCGGGCATCCCCTTTATCGGATGCTCGTACGGTTTTGGTGGGGAAGAAGAGCTTGACGGTGCAGCGATGAAGGTCGCGGCACCGTACCAAATCCCCGAAGCGGTTAGGAAGGTGCTCGCATGAGATATTGCGTTCATTGTGGAGCGGAGCTGGAAGAAGGCTCCAAATTCTGCACAAACTGCGGAGCAAAGGCGGAGCAAGACCCTGGTCAGCCCGTCTCTTTCGATTCGGGCCAGCCAGCTTCTTCGGACACGGGTGCGATGGCTTCCAATATCCCCGAAGAGGGGAGAAAGCCCGCTGAAAACCCCGCTCCGAAGGATTCGTTTGGCAAGTCTTCCAACAAGGTTGTGGTTGTTCTGGCGGTTGCGTTGGCTGTTGCTTTAGTGGTCATAGTCTGCCTGGTAGCGTTCATCCATCCCGCATCGAGCAGCAGCAACAATTCGTCCGGTCAGTCCCAGGCAGTCCAGCAGCAATCGGATATCGGATCTTCCTCTGGCTCTTCGGGCGCTTCGTCCAATGCGTCAAATCACAGCGAATCGGATTCGGCGGCTCACCACGGATCGAGCAGCGCTTCTTCGGATAATGCTTCCTTGTCTACGGTTGAGGGCTTCAGGGACGGCGCTGGCTCGGGTGCGTTGATTTCGTATTCCGCTTCTTCAGTGCTGCCTGCCAGCGAATATGGCACCTATGTTGCCTCCAATTTGGACGATGGTGCTTTGGATACCGCTTGGGTCGAAGGTGCCACGGGCTCTGGCGCGGGGCAGAGCGTGAAGATGTCCAGCCCGTCAGGCAGCAAGATGACGGTGTGCGAAGTGCAGCTGATGGCCGGTTACACTAAGTCCGAAGACATCTACTACAAGAATGCCCGTCCTAAGCAGGTTTCGCTGGTTACCGATTCGGGCAAAGTCATAGCTCAGGTGACGCTGGTCGACTCGTATCGGGAGGTTCAGTCAATCACGTTTCCCGCGGTAAGCACTTCATCGCTCACGCTTCGCATCGATTCGGTTTACGAGGGGAATAAGTACGAAGACTGCGCCATTTCTGAAATGAGATGCTATTAGCGCGTTTGCCGAGTTGCCGAATTAGTTTTTTGCGGCGCTAGTTGGCAACACCTATACTTAAAACGTTCATCAATTGGGTGGCTGCTCTATGCACCGCCCAGCAGACGGAAGGAAGCATGATGCCCACTTACGCGGAAATGGGAAAAGAAGAGCTGAACACGCTCAAAACCGCACTTACCGAAGAATACGAAACCTATAAGGCTCAGGGCCTTTCCCTGAACATGGCGCGTGGCAAGCCTGGTTCCGACCAGCTCGATCTCAGCATGCCCATGCTCGACATCCTGCCTTCTTCCGACGAGTGCAAGGCCTCTAATGGAACCGATATCCGCAACTATGGTGTGGTAGATGGCCTGCCCGAGGCAAAGGAGCTCATGGCTTCGATGCTCGACGATACGGCGGAAAACACCATCGTATTCGGTAATTCCAGCTTGAACATCATGTACGACACCGTGATGCGCTGCTGGGTGTTCGGTACGCTTGGCTCTCCTCCTTGGAGCCAGCTCGACAAGGTCAAGTTCGTATGCCCTGTTCCTGGCTACGACCGCCACTTCGGCGTAACCGAGGCATTCGGTATCGAGATGGTAACCGTTCCCATGACCGACGAAGGTCCCGACATGGATGCTGTCGAGGAATTGGTTGCCAACGATTCCGCCTTCAAGGGTATCTGGTGCGTGCCTAAGTACTCCAACCCTGGTGGCGTTACCTACTCTGACGAGGTTGTTCGCCGCTTGGCCTCGATGAAGTGTGCTGCTGAAGATTTCCGCATTTTCTGGGACAACGCCTACACGGTGCATCATCTGTACGACGATGCTTCCAAGCAGGATCAGCTGCTCGACATTGCTAAGGCATGCGTTGAAGCGGGCAATCCCAACCGTTACTTCAAGTTCGCTTCCACTTCCAAGGTGACGTTCCCTGGCGCTGGCGTTGCTGCTATGGCGGCAAGCCCCGAAAACGTTGCTGAGATCAAAAAGCGCATGGGCGTTCAGACCATTGGCCACGACAAGCTCAACCAGATGCGTCACGTTCGCTTCCTGAAGAATGCCGAGGGAATCGCTGCCCATATGGCAAAGCATGCTGCCATCATTCGCCCGAAGTTCGAGCTTGTTCTGAAGATGCTCGAAGAAGGTCTGGCAGGCACGGGTTGTGGCACGTGGAGCAACCCTCGTGGCGGCTACTTCGTTTCCTTCAACGCTCCCGAAGGCACGGCAAAGCGCATCGTTTCCATGGCAAAGGAAGCTGGCGTTACCATGACGGGCGCTGGCGCAACCTACCCCTACAAGAACGACCCGCTTGATTCCAACATCCGTATTGCTCCTACGCTTCCTCCGCTGGAAGAACTGGAGTCGGCATTGAAGGTATTCGTCTGCTGCGTGAAGCTCGCTTCTGTTGAAAAGCTGCTTGAAGCATAAACCTGCAACGTCATAGAATCCTTGCAACGCGCCTGGCTGTTTGCTGGGCGCGTTTTTTTTGTTTGCCTGGCTTTCTCCTTTGCTTAAAAAATGGAAACAACGCTTGGATCGAGTCTGCTTACATGGGCGTTCAAGAGTAAGCTAGGGGAGGAAGAAAGAGGGCACCAATGAAGATCGATCGCAGCAAAGCCCAAAAGGCATTTTCAGAGTATGTTTCGTTCTACAGCGCGGAAAATCACCGTATTGCGCTCAAAGTAGAACACTCAAAACGTGTTGCAAGCTTGTGCGAGGAAATCGCGAAAAGCAACGGCATGAAGCAGGACGACCTCGATCTTGCGTGGCTTATCGGCCTGCTGCATGATATCGGCCGTTTTGAGCAGCTGCGCCGTTGGGATACGTTCTCGGATGCACGGTCAACCAATCACGCCAAGCTCGGTGCAGAAGTGCTGTTCAGCCAATTTGCCGGCACGCCTCCCTTTGAGGTCATTCCAGAAGAAGGAGAGGTTCCTGCCCCTCGTAAAAATCCTGGCATATCCCTCTTTGCTGGTCTTTCTGCGACCGAGATTCGTTTGCGCGATTTCGTTGAAGGGGTCAAGGAAGACGATCTGATCCATACCGCCATTGCAACTCACGGCGATTATCGTTTGCCCGACGACGTTGCCGATAGAACCAGGCGGTTTTGCAATATCGTGCGCGATGCTGACAAGCTCGACATCCTGCATACGGTGAGCGAGAGCGATTCGGAAACCATCTTAGGCGTTCCGCTCGAGGCACTGCGCCGAAGTAAGCTTTCGAAGCCTGCTCTTGAGGCATTCGGGGAACGTCACTGTGTAAAGCGCAGCGACCGCGTGTTCCCCGCCGATTACGTGGTGGGGTTCCTGTGCTTTGCCTTCGAGCTCACCTATGCGGAAAGCCGTAAGATCCTGATGGAGCAAGGCAACATCTTCAAGATCGCCAAACAGCCCCTTGGCCTGGATGATGGTTTTGCCGTCTCGTCAACAAAAGAAGAATTCGAAAGAATGGAAAAAGAGCTCCGCGTCTGGTTCAAGCGGAATTGTTAGGGCCGATATTTATTCAAGGAGTCTTTTAGCCGTCTGAACGGAGGTACCTATATATAGGTGCGCGCCGACTCTCGTTAGGGGGATCGTCGGCGCGCGAGGGAAAGGAGAGAAGCAGCCATTTTGGGTGGGGCTGCAAGAGAAAGGTTAAGTAAGTGTCTCCGTATCCAATGGAGCAATTGTTTAACTGGCTTTAGGGCATTTAATAGCGCCTCTTTCAATCATTGCTTTGATTTCGGAGTTACTTGCTCCAAGTGAAGAGAGAACCGATATCGTCGATTCGCCAAGCAGGGCTGGCTCTACTGCGTCGTGCAAGTCAGACTTCATAGATCCGATAATATGGGGTGTGTTGGTTTGCAGTGCTTCGCCGAAGCGCGGGAAATCAACAAAGCCAATCATGTGAGGATCTGTTTCTGCGGCTAGCCCGATTGCTTCTGTCTTGGTTAGACAGGGGGCAATTGCGTAAGTTTTATCCTTGAGCCATTCCTGCCATTCTTCGTAGGTCATTGAGGCGGCAAAGTCCACAACTGCTTGGTATGCTTCGGGATTTTGCTGCGGCGTATCTTTGAGCATGTCGTACAGGTCCGGGCGGTTGATATCGTTGCAGAAGTCGTTCCAGAACTTATTTTCATAGAGACCGAAAGAAACCATACGATTGTCTTTTGTTCGATAGACGTTGTAGCCAACCGAGGGGTATTCTCTCATCTGCGAGGTGAGATTCTTTCCGTAGAAGAACCAGCGGCTGTCGAGCATGGCGTTCCACCAGAGCAGTGAATCATACATCGAAACATCGATGTGACCGCCTCCGGCTTCATCTCTAACAAGCAGGCCAGTTAATGCTCCCTGAATTCCTACCATTGCTGCGGCGAGATCCGAGGGTTGGAGCAGGGCGACTGCGCCTTCAGTTAAATCGTAATATCCCGTTTTTGCTACGATATTGATATCGTGAAGGGCATCAAGACTGCGCGGGTCGTTTTGTCCATAAGCGGAGAACGACACATACACCAATTTTGGATTTATCTCGTGAAGAGTCTCGAAATCGATTCCGAGGCGCTTTGCAACGCCGGGTCGGTAGTTCTCAACTAATACATCGGCTTGTTTGACAAGCTCGTAGAATCGCTCGAGCACTTCCTGATCTTTAAGGTTGAAGGAAACGCTCTCTTTGTTGCGGTTCAATGCATAGTGATAATAACTTTCACCGTTGATTTTCGGCTCTTCTCCACGTACCAGGTCGCCAGTTTTGGTGTCCTCAACTTTGATCACTCGAGCTCCCAGATCCCCGAAAAAGAGACTTACGTATGCACCAAGCAGGTAGCGTGAAAGGTCTAATACTACGTAGTTTTCAAAAGGCTTTTTCATGGGGGTTCTCCTTTCTGGATGAATGAGACAGCACGAACCCAAGCACCCCTCAGTGGTGCGTAAAGCTGTTTTGGTTTGAAATGGAAGTTAAGTGACATGGATTGGTTTACTTGTTCTGCCTTTTGGCAAGACGCCTCATAAGAAACACGAGGCTGTAGCCGATCACACCGATGACAATAAGCGTTGCTGTGTCGTAGCCTGTCAGCAGTCCACCGGCCAGAATAACGAAAATGCCAGGGCTCAAAATATTGCAGAGCAGATTGAAATCGATCATTGTGCTCATCGCCTTTCGGTCCTTGCCGGGCTTTGGTTTAAGCCCGGCAAGGAATTGTGTGTAACACGGAAGTGGGTGGGGGATTGCTGCCTGGAAAGCCAGGCAGCATATTGTTGATTGCTTTAAGCTTCTGCTTTTGCTTTTGCCTCGGCTTTATGTGCTTCAGCGGTAAGCTCAGCGTCGCTCTTGAACCAGGTCTTGCGACGGGCTTTGTCGCCTGCAATCCAGGTGTAGCCGAGCAAGCCAAAGGTAATGGTCAAAACAGCGATGCCGCCGATGAAGAAGCCGTCCCAGCCGAAGTTTTCGGATACGAGGGCCCAGCCGGTTGCGCCGAGTGCTCCGATGCCGTTGAACACCATGATCATCCAAGAATAAATCTTGTCGAAATCGCGTCCGCCGAATACTTCACGAACGATGAACGGAAGCATTGCAGTCGAGCATGCATAGGCAAGTCCGTAGAACAGGCCGCCGCAGAACATAGGCCAGATGCCTGCTTCGCCAAACAGCTTGGGAAGCCACCACATCATGCACAGGCCGATTACGCCACCTGCATAGCCGATGATCTGTGCAACAAGAACGGAACGGGATTCGATGAAGCCGATCAGAACCTTGCCGCCGCCCTGGCCTGCGCTCGCAAATGCTTCGAGCGTACCGGAGAGGAGCAGCAGTGCAACAAGCGCTTGGCCTTCCCAGCCTTCATGACCGAGGAACTGAACATAGGTAGCGAAGAGCTGAGACATCGTTGTGATGGTGTTCAACAAGCCAGCGCCTAATACCAGGGTCCAGAAGAAGGGCATCTTCAGCACCTCTTTGGCGGCGAAGCCAGGTTCCTGAATTGCTTTCTTGTCTGCCTCTTCGGCAAGCTCTGCTTCCATAGCGGCTGCATCGAGAGGCATACCATAGGGGAGCGTTCCGCATTCCTGTGGGGTGCGCTTAACAAAGATGGCGATGAACGGAATAGTGCCGATTGCGATGGCTACGCCGAAGACCATGTACAGGGTCCTCCAACCTTGCAGGTCGGGACCAAGGACGAACTGACCAACGATGTTCCAAACAACGCCACCAACGCCAGTCATAGCGAATACGATGCCGGTAACGGTGCCGTAATTGGTGTGGAACCAACGGCTCAGAATACCTGCGGTCATCGTGAACTCGATGCAGACGAGGCCGAGACCAATAATGAAGCCTGCTACCCAGTAGCACCAGATTGCAGGATACACGCAGAAGCCCATGTAAGGCACAACAACCATGAGCGCTGCGACTACGCATACCGTTTTTGCGTTGAATTTGTCAAAAAGCTTTGCCATTGGTGCAGCGCCGATGCACTGGCCCAGATAAACAAAAGTGATGTAGAGCGAAACCTGCGATGTTTGCACTCCAAAGTGCTGTGATACGGGTCGATAGCACAAACCCGCTGCCGTGAACACAATGCCAACGGCGGTCAGCAGCGTCAGCGCCATAGTGACTACAACGCCGACATGCCGGACCGTAAGGCCCTGTCGGGCAATTTTTTCGGTTGCCATTTCTTCCTCCTCCTTGTGTAGCGGAATATGTCCATGGCTGAACGGGCACGAAGCCTATACGGCTCATCCCCCGATGTGCCCGCTCAGCCATTGAGACCGATGGTCTTAGTCCCTTTTCGATCGAGGCCCGTAGCTGGGTTCGAATACCGAGTCGGGTAGATCGGGACCGTGATAGCAAGCGACCGCGTCTCCATCGAGCTTCTCGATGTCCTCATCGGTGTAGCCGTATTCGCGCATTACCGATGCGGTGTCGTACCCGATTGGCCTGCTCTTGTGCAGAACGGGGTCTCCCATGCTGTCGAGTCTGATGGGCGAAGTGGGTATTACCTTTTCGCCGAAAGCGTCGTAATGCAGTTTTCTTAGAATGTCGCTGGCGTAAACTTCCTCGTCAGCCAAGATGTCGCTGGGCAGATAAAGCTTTTCATAAGGGATTTCATTCGCCTTGAAAATCGGTTCCCATTCCTCCCATGTTTTTGTGAGGAATTGATTTTCAAGAATGCGCACCACTTCGGAATTTTTTCCAGATCCGTTGTTGATTTCGGATGCTTTGTTATATCGCTCGTCTCCAACGAGGTTGTCGAGTCCGATGGTGCGCATCGTGTGGTCGTAGAAAATGTCATAGCTGCCATAGCAGATGATGAACCATACGCCATCTTTAGTTTGATAGGTGTTGTTGGTTGGGCAGGTGACGTTGTAACGAGATTTGGGCCAGCTGTCGCCGAATTGCGTAGAACCAAGCATCATCTGCATGGGCCAAAGCGAGCAGTGATGCAATGTGACGGTGACCTTGTCTCCCTCACCGGTTCTGTCTTTGCGGGCCAGTGCGGCAAGGAGCCCAGCGGTCAAAGCGAGGGAAGCGTTCCAATCGCCCATTGCCGCTGGCCAGTTGATGGGCTGATATCCTTCTCCAGCTTGGGGTAGGCAAGCGAACCAGCCGCCACGCGCAGCATAAGCAGTGGCATCGAAGCCTTTGGTGTTCTTGTCGGGTCCGAATTCTCCATACCCGCGCATCTGTCCCCACACAAGATGGGGATGCTGTTTATGCACGCTCTCCCAGTCAAGTCCGAGCTTGGTAAGTGCCTTATCGCGGAAGCTGGTAACCATGATGTCTGCATCGTCGAGCATCTTATGAAGAAGAGCAGACCCTTCATCGCTTTTCAGGTTGATGCTTACGAAGGTTTTGTTCATTGAGGCATAGTCGAAGGCGGGGTCATCGATATCCGTTTTCTGCATGCCGAAGCCTGGGCCATTGGTGCGGTATTCGTCTCCAGATGCTGGTTCGATCTTGTAAACAGTCGCTCCCATTTCGCCCAAGATCCTCGGGCACGCCGGCGCAGCGACATAGCTTGTCAGCTCAACGACCTTGATTCCTTCAAGTCCTTTCATAGGTTCCTCCTCATTCAAAAAAGCAATGCTTGAAATGCTTTGCTTGTTGTTCTGCTGTTTTGCCGTTCTTCCCCTCGGAAAGCCGCCGCCGTTTTGCTTGCACCCAGGCTGTTTCTTTTTTTGCTATGCTTCGTTTGTTTGTGTGATTGCTTCTGGGAGAATGTATGAATCTTGATCATTTGAACTATTTCAAGACCCTTGTGGAACTCAAAAGCAGATCTGCTGCCGCTGAATATTTGGCGATTACCCCTTCAACGCTGTCTCTTGCTTTAAGCAAGCTTGAGCAGGAGGTCGGTGTTCCTCTTATCGAAAAAACAAGGGGGACGGTTGAGCTCACTACCGAAGGCGAGGCTTTTTACGAATACGTGAATACCGCCTTGCGCTTTCTGAATAACGGCTTGAAATTGATTCAGGAAAAGCGGGGGGGGGTCTTCAAAGAGAGATTGTTATCGGTGCCGTTTTCTCGGTGCAGAGCAAAGATTGGTCGCGTATCATCAATCGTTTTCGGCTCCGGACTCATGGCAATGTGCTAATTCGGGTCGAGCAGCTGTCTACCCCCTTGCTTGTTAAGGGGATCAAACAGGGAACGATAGATGTTGCATTTGCGGGAACCATGGGAGAAGACCCTGAAGTCAGGTTCGATCCCTGTTGGTCGCAGGAGGCCGTGCTCGTTGTGAACAGGCTGCATCCCTTGGCTAACCGCGATGAAGTTTCGCTTAAGGACTTATCCGATCAATATCTGATCTCGTATAACCTCACTGGTCCGTTGGGGGCCGAACTCACGGAGCTTGTAAAAGACTATGAGCTGACCATTGACTGCCTCTACTCTGATGAAATTACCTTGGCGTCGATGGTTGTTGGCAACCCTGACATGATGGCTATTGCCTGCAGGTCGTGGCTCCTTGATTCGTTTGAACGTGATATCAAACTTGTGAAAATCTCGGAAGCTCCGAGAAATTTCCACCAGATGTATCTCTGCTCTAATGCTCGCGTCGAGCAGTCCAAAACGGTTTCCGAGTTTATTGATACCGCTCTCGACTACTGCTCGAATCTCGCTTAAGTGTGTATCGCTGCTTTCCGATATGGAAGTTTCAAAGGGCTATGCACCTGATGCTTTGAATGCCTTAAGTGCATAGCCCATTAATAAAACGTGTTCATCATTAAGAAAAGCGATGTGTTTTTGACGTCAAACCTCAAGTTTGAACTTCTCAAAATAGGAAGCTGATTTCTTGGATAGCCTGGTCAAATTTTGAGATTTGATGGGCGTGCAGTTTGCCCAAATGACAAGGCGAAAAGAGCAAAATCAATTCGCCTCGATCCTTCTTCGACGGCAAATCAGCCTTTTCCCTTTGCCGAAAACACGCAGCATGGGCTCGTTAACCCAATTGAATCGTGCTTGTCGTATAATCCGTCACTATTGCGTACTAAAGTGCGTACTGCTGTATTTTGCAGCGGGTAAATAGGCGGCTGGGTGCGCCCAGCATGGGAAACGGAAAGCGAACGGTATGGTATCTCACGATTTCTGGGTATTGCTTGCAATGCTCCTCTACTTCATCGTGGTCGTGGTTATCGGCTTCGTGTATGCGAAGAAGTCGAACCAATCAACGGAAAACTACTTTCTTGGCGGAAGAAAACTCGGCCCGTGGCTTACGGCGCTTTCCGCCGAGGCTTCGGACATGTCTGGCTGGCTTCTTATGGGCCTTCCGGGCGTTGCGTACTTTACCGGCGCGTCCGATGCGATGTGGACGGCAATCGGTTTGGCTATCGGCACTTACCTGAATTGGCTTTTCGTGTCCAAGCGCTTGCGCAAGTACTCGCAGGTTGCCAACAACTCCATTACCTTGCCTGATTACTTCTCGAATCGTTTTCATGATTCCAAGAACATCCTTATGACCATATCGGCATTGGTGATCCTTCTGTTCTTCTCTATATATGTGGGCAGTTGCTTTGTCACCTGTGGCAAGCTCTTCGCAACGCTGTTCGGCCTTGATTACGCAACCATGATGGTCCTCGGCGCAATGATCGTGTTCCTCTACACCTTTGTTGGCGGTTATCTTTCGGTTTGCACTACCGACCTTATTCAGGGAAGCATCATGATTTGCGCCTTGGTGGTTGTTCTGGTGGGCTCAATCGCATCAGCTGGCGGCATCGATAACACCATCGCATTCCTCCAGTCCATTCCCGGCTTCCTTTCGGGAACTGAGATCGCAACCCCGATCCTTGATGAGAATGGGAAGCAGGTAGTTGAAGGTGGTATGCCTTTGTTCGGCGAAGCGGGCACTTACGGTATCGTCACCATCATTTCCGGCTTGGCATGGGGCCTCGGCTACTTCGGCATGCCCCAGGTTTTGATCCGCTTCATGAGCGCGACGCATTCGAGCGAGCTTCGCAAGTCTCGTCGTATTGCTACGGTATGGGTTGTTATCTCGTTGTTCAGTGCGGTTTCTATCGGCCTTATCGGGCGAGCAGTCATTCCCACGCAGTTCTTGACCCAGGCAAGCGCTGAGAGCATTTTTATTGTGCTTTCAAACATGATCTTGCCATCGTTTATGTGTGGCTTGGTAGTGTCGGGTATCTTTGCGGCATCTATGTCCTCGTCGTCCTCGTATCTGCTCATTTCAGGTTCCGCCGTTGCCGAGAACATTTATCGAGGCCTTATAAAGAAGGATGCGACCGACGCACAGGTAATGATCGTTGCTCGTCTTACCCTTGTCGTCGTTCTGCTGTTCGGCATCGTTATTGCGCTTGACGAGAATTCATCCATCTTCCAAGTGGTCTCGTACGCGTGGGCGGGCTTTGGCGCTTCGTTCGGTCCGCTTATCATCATGAGCCTCTACTGGCGACGTACGAATCTGCAAGGCGCCCTTGCCGGCATGGTAACTGGTGCCGTAGTGGTTCTGGTATGGCATACCTTCGTCAAACCCTTGGGTGGCTTCTTCGCAGTGTATGAGCTTCTTCCCGCGTTCGTATTGAGCCTTGTTGCAATCGTTGTGGTGTCGCTGCTTACGAATCCTCCCGCAAAAGAGGTCGTAGAAGAGTTCGATTCCTATCTTGAATCCGACTGCTAGATAGAAAATCTAAAAAATATTTTTTGGAAAAAGTTTTCAAGAAAACCGCCAATCGATGTTCTGATTGGCGGTTTTTCAATTGCGTAGGGATTTGGAGAATATGAGCTTGACCTGGTGTTTTAATAGATGCGAAGGGTGTTGTTGAACGAAAGTTGAAAATGGACATGCCCGGGGGCGTGTAAAGTGTTGACACGGGGTAGATACCTAGCGTATTATGACCTAGCTCGCTTGAACGGAAACAACGTTCGAACCGAGCAGCAGCTTGAAAATTGCACATGATTACAAGCGAATTCGGGAGTGTTCCAGAGCGGTCAAATGGGACGGACTGTAAATCCGTTGGCTCAGCCTTCCAAGGTTCGAATCCTTGCACTCCCACCATCTCGCCCATATAGCTCAGCAGGTAGAGCACTTCGTTGGTAACGAAGAGGTCAGCAGTTCGAGTCTGCTTGTGGGCACCATTTTGGCGGTGTAGCTCAGTTGGTTAGAGCACACGGTTCATACCCGTGGCGTCACTGGTTCGAATCCAGTCACCGCTACCAAATATTTCCGCTTACGCACGGTAAGCTTTTACTTTATCGTTTACAAATTCGCCCTCAAGGGCGAATTTGTGCATTCCCACCAATAAGGAGGAATAATGTCTAAGGAGAAGTTCGAGCGTTCTAAGCCGCATGTTAACATTGGTACGATTGGCCACGTTGACCACGGCAAGACCACGCTGACTGCTGCGATTTCCAAGACCCTGTCTATGAACGATGGTTCTCACGGTACTGCAACTGCAGACTTTACCGCATTCGAGGACATCGACAAGGCTCCTGAAGAGCGCGAGCGCGGCATTACCATTTCTATTGCTCACATTGAGTACGAAACCGACAAGCGTCACTACGCACACGTTGACTGCCCCGGCCATGCTGACTATGTAAAGAACATGATCACCGGTGCTGCTCAGATGGACGGCGCTATCCTCGTTATCGCTGCAACCGACGGCCCTATGGCTCAGACTCGTGAGCACATCCTGCTCGCTCGTCAGGTTGGCGTTCCCTACATCGTTGTTTTCCTGAACAAGTGCGACATGGTTGACGACGAAGAGCTCCTCGAGCTCGTTGAGATGGAAGTTACCGAGCTTCTCGATTCCTATGGCTTCGAAGATTGCCCGATCATTCGCGGTTCTGCTCTTAAGGCTCTTGAGGGCGAAAAGGAATGGCAGGACAAGATCTGGGAGCTCATGGACACCGTTGATGAGTACATTCCTACTCCCGAGCGTGACGTTGACAAGCCCTTCCTGATGGCTGTTGAAGACACCATGACCATTACCGGCCGTGGTACCGTTGCTACTGGTCGTGTTGAGCGCGGCGTTCTGCATGTTAACGACGAACTCGAAATCGTTGGTATCAAGCCCACCGAAAAAACCGTTTGCACCGGCATCGAAATGTTCCGCAAGCTGCTCGACGAGGCTCAGGCTGGCGACAATATCGGTTGTCTGCTCCGCGGCATCAAGCGCGAAGACATCCTTCGTGGCCAGGTACTCTGCAAGCCTGGCACGGTAACTCCTCACCAGGAGTTTGAGGGCCAGGTTTACATCCTTACCAAGGATGAAGGTGGCCGTCACACCCCGTTCTTCGATGGCTATCGTCCTCAGTTCTACTTCCGCACCACCGACATCACCGGTGTTGCACACCTCCCCGAGGGCACCGAAATGGTTATGCCTGGCGACAACGTAACCATTACGGCAGAACTGATTCACCCTGTAGCTATGGAGGAAGGCCTCCGCTTCGCTATCCGCGAAGGCGGCCGCACTGTTGGCTCCGGTCGTGTAACCAAGATCATCAAATAACAACGATCTTTGTGAATTCGGTAGGGGAGTCTGCTTGTCAGACTCCCCTCCTTATTAATCATGTGCTAATGTCAAGCAATGCTAATACGTAATTTAAAGGAGAATTGATGCGTACTTTGGTCACCCTTGCATGCACTGAATGCAAGCGTCGAAACTATACGACCAAGAAGAACAAGCAGAATAATCCCGATCGTATTGAGTTCAAGAAGTACTGCAAGTGGTGTGGTCACCATACCCTGCACAAGGAAACTCGCTAGAGATTCGGAAACTGAAATAGGCCAGTAGCTCCAATTGGTAGAGCGGCGGTCTCCAAAACCGCTTGTTGGGGGTTCGAGTCCCTCCTGGCCTGCCAGCTTGTTTAATGAGCAGCTCAATGAAGCTGCTTGTTTGGCGTATAGAGAGTAGTAATTTCCAGAGCAGGAAGTTGTATGGCAAAGAAGTCGAAAACACAGAGGGCCAAAGCATCTGCTAATCGTGCCGCAAAAAAAGAGCGTGCAAAGCAGGCTGAGGTCACCCCGGTAGTAGAAGAGGAACCTAAGAAGCGCTTCGGTTTCGGCAAGAATTCCTCCTCTGCCAAGGATGCCAATAAGGCAGCCTCTTCGCCAAAGCAGTCCAAGAAGACTGATGCGAAGCCCAAGAAAAAACGCTTTGCTTTCCTTTCCGCTGTTCGTTCTGAGATGCGCCGTGTAACTTGGCCCACGAAACAGGATGTTCTTCAGTGGACCGGCGTTGTTGTTCTGGCTTTGCTGTTCTTTGGTGTCTTCGTCACTATCCTTGATGATTGGGTAGTAACTCCCATCCTTCTTGCGATTTCAAATCTGTCTGGTTTGGGGGCTTAATAATCCATGACGAAGAAATGGTATGTCCTTCACACGTACTCTGGCTATGAGAACAAAGTGAAGAAGAACCTCGAGACCCGAATCGAGACAATGGGTCTCGAAAACAATGTGTTCGCTATTCAGATTCCTACCGAAACGGTTACGGAGATCAAAGAAGGCGGACGCCGCGTGGAAAGCGACAAAAAGGTTTTTCCTGGATATGTCCTTGTCCGCATGGAACTCGATGATCGCAGCTGGGCTGCGGTTCGTAACACTCCCGGTGTAACGGGATTTGTGGGAAGCCAGGGAAATCCTGCTCCCCTTACTCGCGAAGAGTACAACAAGATCATGAAACGCACTTCGCATGAGGCTCCGAAGAAGATTACTTCCACGAGTCTTGAAGTTGGCCAAACCGTCAAAGTTGTTTCTGGCCCCTTGGCTGAGTTTGACGGCGTTGTTTCTGAGGTTTCACCTGAATCTGGCAAGGTAAAGGTTATGGTTTCCATTTTTGGCCGCGAAACGCCAGTGGAACTTTCCTTCGATCAGGTTGCAAACATTTAATTTTGATTGCAATGCGTCTCGCGCGCCCGTATGTGGACGGGGCTTCTCGTGGAGGCGCTTGTCATAAACTGGTAAGCAAGATATTTCAGTCGAAAGGATTTAACTGAAATGGCTGAGAAGAATGTAACGGGCTTTGTTAAGCTCCAGATTCCCGCTGGTGCCGCAAACCCCGCTCCTCCGGTTGGTCCTGCACTCGGTGCTCAGGGCGTAAACATCATGCAGTTCTGCCAGGCATTCAATGCTGCAACGCAGGACAAGTCCGGCACCATCATCCCTGTAGAGATCACCATCTACGAAGACAAGACGTTTGACTTCGTATGTAAGACTCCTCCGGCAGCGTTCCTGATTAAGGAGAAGCTTGGTCTTAAGAGCGCTTCTGGTATCCCGCAGCTCAAGAAGGTTGGCGAGCTTTCTCTCGATCAGCTTCGTGAGATCGCCGAGATCAAGATGCCCGACCTCAACGCTAACGATATCGAGGCTGCAATGGAGATCGTTGCTGGCACCGCTCGTTCCATGGGCGTTACCATCGAGGGCCGCGCTCCCAAGAAGGAGTACAAGGTTACCCGTCGTCTCCAGGCTCTTCTCCAGGGCGACACTCCTGCTGAATAAGCAATTTGTTTTTGCTTGAACCAAATCGCCTTTTAGGCGTGCGGTGGAAGAACCGTTAGAAGCACGGTTCGTTAAAACCACGAAAGGAATTTATTAACATGGCACTTTCTAAGAAGTACAAGGAAGCAGCATCCAAGATCGAAGCTGGCAAGTCCTATGCTCCTATCGAGGCTCTTTCCCTGGTGAAGGAAATTGCAACGGCAAACTTCGATGAAACCGTTGAGGCTCACTTCCGCCTGGGCATTGATACCCGTCAGGCTGATCAGCAGCTCCGTGGTACGGTTAGCCTGCCTAACGGCTCCGGTAAGACGGTACGCGTTGCGGTTTTCGCTGAGGGCGACGCTGCTCGTGCTGCTGAAGAAGCTGGCGCAGACATTGTTGGCTCCGATGACTTGGTTGCTGACATCCAGGCTGGCAACATCAACTTTGATGCTGCTGTAGCTACCCCCGATCAGATGGCCAAAGTTGGTCGTCTTGGTAAGGTTCTGGGTCCTCGCGGCCTTATGCCTAACCCTAAGCTCGGCACGGTAACCCCTGATGTCGCTAAGGCTGTTAAGGAACTTAAGGGCGGTCGCGTTGAGTATCGCGCTGACCGTTACGGCATCTGCCATGTAGTAATCGGCAAGTGCTCCTTTACTGCTGAGCAGCTTGCTGAGAACTATGGTACCATCTACGATGAGATTCTCCGTATGAAGCCTGCTTCCGCTAAGGGTCGTTATGTTAAGTCCGTTACGGTAACTTCTACGATGGGCCCCGGCGTTCCGGTAGATAGCTCCGTAAACCGTGACTACACCAACGCTCAGTAATTTTTGCTTACCTTACATGGCAAAAGGCACTCCGAAAGGAGTGCCTTTTCTTTTTTTTGTAGACAATCTGATGTTTTTGTCCCAGTAAATAACATTGAAACGGCTGCAAATCAAGCAAGATATAATGAACTTGGAAATTTATATGCTTTTGCAAACACTTTATTGCAAAGCTCTATGGCGCTTAAGCGTCGAACGGAGGATGGTATGAGCGAAAAGACGCAGAACACGAAGGAACTTGCCGAAGAAGTACTTAAAGCTGAAGGTATGTTGGACGGAATAGTCGCCGCCTTGGCCGGTCCTTCACGTCGTGTAAGGCAGAATGCGTCTTCAGTTCTTGCTCAGGTTGCCAAGATCGACCCCGAGAAGCTTGAACCTCACATTGATGAATTCATTGACGCCTTGAACCGTCCAGAGGCCCAAACACGTTGGGAATCGCTCGATACTCTTACCGAGATGGTGCACATTGATTCCCGTGCCTGTGACAAGGCTCTTGGAGGTGCTGAAGCGGCTCTCTTTGATGAAGACAACGGCTTTGTGCGTCTTGCTGCATTGCGTTTCTTGTGCGCATTGGGGGCTACGACCGAAAACCGTTCATTGAAGGTTTGGCCGTTGCTGGACGAGGCTATTCAGTGCTATCACGGCGATTATGAGTATCAGGACATGCTCATTGCCCTTACGTCTTTTGCGGGCGGCAAAATTTCCCCAGAGGTGAAGGAGGGTCTCGCTGAGCGTGTTAAATTCGATGCCGAGCATGGCAAAGGAGCTTTGAAGCGTCGCAGCCAGCAGATCATAGAGGCGCTTTCGTAACCGTTTATCGCTACAGGTACGTTAAATTTAAATTTGTGGCACAACAAAAACGTTTTTAATACTAGGATAAAAGGACCAACATTCCGAGTTGAATGTTGGTCCTTAATTATTTCAAGGCAAGGAGTCGATTCATGGCAAAGCACACCGTAACGCTTATTCCTGGCGATGGCATAGGTCTCGAAACCACTGCTGCTATGCAACGTGTTGTAGAGGCAGCTGGAGCTGAAATCGAATGGGAGATAGCAGAAGCTGGTGCTCATGTGATGGACTCATGCGGTACTCCTCTTCCTGAATCCACTGTTGAAGCGGTTCGAAGGAACAAGGTTGCAATCAAGGGGCCCATTACCACGCCAGTTGGTACGGGCTTTCGCAGCGTTAATGTTGCATTGCGTAAAACGCTCAATCTCAACGTCTGCCTTCGTCCTGTCGTTTCGATTCCTGGTGCAGGTGGGCGCTATCAGGATGTCGATCTTGTTATCGTTCGCGAAAATTCAGAAGACCTTTATGCGGGTATTGAATTTGAAGAGGGAAGTGAAGAAGCGCGCGAGCTTATCGATTTCTGCGCCGACCATGGCGCGGGGGCTATCAGGCCCGATTCGGGCATCTCGATCAAGCCGATATCCATCACGGCTTCGCAGAATATTGTTCGATACGCTTTTGACTATGCACTGAAACATGGCAGGAAAAAGGTTACTGCCGCGCATAAGGCAAACATAATGAAGCATTCCGATGGATTGTTCCTTCGCACTGCTCGTGAAGTGGCGAAGGAATACGAAGGAAAAGTCGAATTCAATGACAATATTATCGATGCCTTCTGCATGAACCTGGTAATTGATCCTTCGCAATTCGATGTCATTGTTTTCCCTAACCTCTACGGCGATATTGCAAGCGACTTATGCGCTGGATTGGTAGGCGGTTTGGGCATTGCGCCTGGCGCTAACATCGGTCCAGATTATGCGGTTTTCGAGGCGGTTCACGGCTCTGCTCCTGATATTGCTGGCAAGGATGTCTGCAATCCTACTGCTGAGGTTCTTTCGGCAGCTATGATGCTCGATCATCTTGGCGAACTTGACCTTGCCCAAAAAATTCGACAAGCAGTTCGAGAGGTTTATTCAGAAGGAAAAGTCCTCACGGCTGATATTCGAAAAGCCACTGGATCCGATTTGCCTGCTGCAACTTGTACGCAGTTTACCGATGAGCTGGTATCGGCTTTAAAGAAGATGGCATAAATCCTTTCAAGCTTCGATGCAACGTTAATGGGGCTGGTCAAGAAAAAGCAACTTGATTAAGGCCTATCAAGAAGGAGTTCAACATGTCGAATCGATCTGAGATTCTGAGTGTTAACGGGACTGAATACACGTACTATCCTGTGAATCGCATAAAGGGTTATGAGAAGCTGCCGTTTTCACTTACGGTTCTTCTTGAAAATATCTTGCGTAATGCCGATTCAGACGAAAAGGCCCATGAGTTTTGCGATCGGCTGATTAAGGCAGGTCTTTCAGGAGAGACGGGAAGTGAAATTGAGTTCACCCCGGCTCGCGTCCTTTTCCAGGATTTTACCGGTGTGCCGGTTTTCGTGGATTTTGCGGTAATGCGTGAGGCATGTGCGGAACTTGGTGGTGATCCGAAAAGCATCAATCCTCAGATTCCGTGTGATTTGGTCATCGACCACTCGGTAATCGCAGATGAGGCGGGTTGTGCAGGCGTCTTGGAAAAGAACATGGAGCTCGAGTTTGAGCGCAACAAGGAGCGCTACGAGTTCCTGAAGTGGGCGCAGGAGTCTTTCGAGAATGTGCGCATTGTTCCCCCCGGAGCCGGCATTTGCCATCACCTGAATATCGAGCATTTTGCTTCGGTGGCAATGACCAAAAAGACCGAGAGCGGCCAGCTGGTTTACTTCGATACGCTGGTGGGAACCGACTCCCACACGCCCACTGCGAATGGTATCGGTGTTCTGGGCTGGGGTGTTGGCGGCATTGAAGCGGAGGCTGCGGCGCTTGGTCAGCCTATCACCACGCTTGTTCCCCGTGTTGTTGGCGTTAAGCTTACGGGCTCTCTCGCACCTGGTGTCAGCGCCATGGATGTTTCCCTCACTTTTGCTCAGATGCTTCGCGCTGAAGGGGTTGTTGGCTGCTTTGTCGAATGCTTCGGCGAAGGCGTTGCGGCTTTAAGTGCAACGCAGCGAGCATGCATTTCCAACATGACCCCCGAATACGGAGCAACATGCACGCTATTCCCGGTAGACGATAAAACCCTTGACTATTTGAACCTTACCGGTCGAAGCGCAGAGCAAATTGCGCTTGTTGAGGCATACGCAAAAGCCCAGGGCTTTTGGGGCGAACCCGATGCTGAACCGCGCGTTTATTCAAAGGTCTTGGAGCTTGATCTTTCTCAGGTGAAGCGCAGCGTTGCTGGTCCTTCGCGACCGCATGATCGTATCGACCTGGACAACGTCAAGGGAAGGTTCGAGACATTGTGTGCTGAGCGTTCTCTTGACCGTAGCAAGAAGGCAACGGTGGACGTTTTGGGGCAGGGCTATGAAGTGACGCATGGCGCGCTTGCTATTGCGGCGGTTACTAGTTGCACCACGGCAACCGATGCCAGCATGATGATCGCTGCCGGTGTTTTGGCGCGCAACGCAAGCAAAGCGGGCCTCCGCCCGAAGCCGTGGGTGAAGACCATTCTGGCGCCAGGAAGTCGTGCAACGGAAGACATCCTTGATGCGGCGGGGCTCATGCCGGGTTTGCGTGACTTGGGCTTCTACACATGCGGCTTTGGATGCATGAGCTGTATTGGCAATTCGGGCCCTGTCCTTCCCGGCATGCACGCTATCGCTGACAAAGTAGAGCTTGCCAGCGTTCTTTCGGGCAACAGGAATTTCGAGGGACGAATTTCACCCGATGTATCGCAGAACTATCTTTGCGCCCCGGCTTTGGTTATCGCCTATTCGCTGGCAGGCACTATTGACTTCGACTTCGAAAACGAGCCTTTGGGGGTAAACGAAGAAGGCGAGGGAATCTTTTTGAAAGACATCTGGCCTGACGAGGCTGAAGTGACGGAATTGCTTCAGCAAAGCAGGACCAAAGCAGTGTTCGATAAGGCTTCAGTGGGCTTGTTCGAAGGCGATGCCAAGTGGAAGTCTCTTGGCAAAGAGGCAAGCGATGTATTCTCATGGGATGAGGATTCAACATACGTTCGCCGCGCACCCTACTTCGATGGCATGAGCAAAGTTGCTTCCGCGCCGAAGAGAGTGAAGGATGCACGTGTCCTCCTGAACGTAGGCGACTTCATCACTACCGATCATATCTCTCCGGCAGGGTCTATTGCCGAGGACTCGCCGGCAGCTCGGTACCTTGAAGAGCACGGCGTTAAGAAAGAGGATTTCAATACCTACGGTGCCCGCCGCGGCAACCACGAAGTTATGATGCGCGGTGCCTTTGCAAACGTGAAGCTGCTCAACAAGCTCGCCGATGGTAAGCGTGGCGGTTGGACGCGTGATTTACTGGATGGCAATATCAAAGCCGTATACGATGCCGCCGCGCATTACCAAGAGGAGGGCATCGATCTGGTTATACTTGCCGGCAAAATGTACGGCAGCGGTTCATCCCGTGACTGGGCGGCAAAGGGACCGATGCTTCAGGGCGTTCGTGCCGCATTCGCTGAAAGTTTCGAGCGCATCCATCGTTCAAACCTTATTGGCATGGGTATCTTGCCGTTGCAATTCGAAGAGGGTGAAAACGCGGAAAGTCTTGGCCTTGATGGATCGGAACGAATCACCATTGGGGATATTGATTTCTCGAAGGGGTTGCCGAATCCCAGCCATGTTGGCGTCACGGCGGAAAAACCGGATGGCACGTTGATTTCCTTTACGGCGGTAGTTCGCATCGACACGCCAACGGAAGGGAATTACTACTACAACGGGGGAATCCTTCAGTACGTGCTTCGCCAGCTTTCGTAGCTCTAGCTTGCGACATTTTATGGCAGGGTGCGGGGATATTCCTCGCACCCTGCCTTTTTGTTCCATAACCAGAATTGTTTCCGATAAAATAAACATTTATATACAAACAAAGGGAGGAGACGTATGCCAGATCCCAATCAACAAGGACCCATGAACTGGGCCGACTTGCTAAATCAATTTGGCGGCGCCGGTGGGCACCAGGGCCAAGGCGCTGGCGGTGGCCATCGCGGTGGCGGAGAATTCGAAACGCTTCGCAACCGCTTTGCTCAAATGAGCAAAAAGGCGTTTGTTGTTTTAGCCGTCGTGATTATTCTTATCGCTGCTTTTTGCTATTGGTGGTTCCATCCGCCAATCAATATCCACAGTGTCGATCTGTGGCTGTTCCTTGCTGTGTTCGTTTTGTTCCCAGCTTTTCTCGTGTTCTTTATCTTCTACCAGATCTACGATCGCGGTATGGGCAAGCGCGAGAAGAGCGAAAAGAAGGCAAAGCGTTTCAAGGGCCTGATGGTAGTGCCTGTTGTCATTGCGCTTGTGGGCGTTTTGGGCGCTGTTGCGTCGCTTACGCTGTTCCCTGGCAATGCGGAAAAGTACTCTTCTATCCTGCAAACCACTGATGGCGATTTTGCCCAGGAAATTCAGGAAGCGGATTACTCCACCATTCCTTTCATCGATCGTGATTCGGCGGTTCTGCTGGGCAATCGAACCATGGGTACCATGGCCGACTACGTAAGCCAGTTTGAGATTTCCGACTTGTACTCTCAGATCAACTACAAGGATGCTCCAGTACGTGTAAGCCCCTTGAACTACGCTGACATCTTCAAATGGTGGTCGAATCGCGAAACGGGTATCCCTGCTTACGTCATTGTGAATATGAGCACGCAGGATACTCAGATCGTACGTCTTGACAATCCTATCTATTACTCTGATTCCGATCCGTTCTTCAACAACGTCGATCGTCACGTGCAACTTACTCACCCGTTCTATATCTTTGGCGAGAAATCGTTTGAGATCGACGACAACGGTAAGCCCTATTGGATCTACCCGGTAATCGATTACACAGTTGGTCTCTTTGGCGGCGAAACCGTTTCTCGCGTTGTTTTGTGCGATGCAAGCAGCGGTGAGTGCCAGGACCTTTCCATCGACGATGTTCCCCAGTGGGTCGATCGCGCCTATCCTTCCGAATTGCTTATTCAGCAGTACAACTGGAGCGGTTCGCTTTCCGGTGGTTGGATCAACTCTTGGCTTGGCCAGAGCGGCGTAAAGCAAACCACGCCTGGTTCTAACGGCCAGCTTGGCTACAACTACATCGCAAAAGACGATGATGTGTGGGTATACAGCGGTGTAACGTCTGCAACGGCGGACAACTCGATTATCGGCTTTGTTCTGATCAATCAGCGAACTGCCGAATCGAAGTTCTATGCGGTTGCCGGTGCAACCGAGGAATCGGCGATGAGTTCCGCTGAAGGCCAGGTTCAGAACTTGAAGTACCAGGCAACGTTCCCGTTGCTTATCAATGTGGATGGCCAGCCGACCTACTTTATGGCCCTGAAGGACAATGCAGGCTTGGTTAAGAAGTACGCCATGATCGATATCCAGCGATACCAAAACGTTGCGGTAGGCGATACTCTTGAAGAAACCGAGAAATCCTACAAGAAACTTTTGAGAGCCAACGGCGTGGCTGTGGACGACGGCAAGGCCGCGAAGGTTTCCGATGGGTCTGCTACTGGCACCATCTCGCTTATCTCACCTGTTGTGCTTGATGGCAACTCTCATTATTACGTGATGCTCAGTGGCGATGATACACTCTATGATTGCCCCGTGGCTTCGGTGGTCGATGTGGTCCGCTACAAGGAAGGTGACAGTGTAACGCTTAACTTTGCCTCGGGCGGGTCTTCGCTCGTTACCGTGGACTCCATTTCTTCGGCAAATCAGGCATAGCGGTTTTATCTTGCTAGCGCATCAAGCTTTGCGAAACGGGTTCGTGGCATTTTGCTGCGAACCCGTTTTTTCGCTGATAAAATTATTAACGGCAATAAAGAGGGCCTCCTGCATTGCAGGAGGCCTTCTTAGCTAAGTGCAAACGTGGGTAATGCTACGGCTTATTCGTCGATAAGAACAACGCTTGCATACACTGGGCCGTGGACGCCAACTACGCGAACCAGCTCAATATCGGCGGTATTGGAGGGACCGCTAATAAAGGTAACGTTTGAGGGCATCTGTTCTCCCTGGGCAATCTTCTCTTCCCAGTCCTCCATAAGCTGAGTCATATAGGGGAAGAGATCGCTTTTGCGAAGAAGGGCGATGTGGCCGATGGGAAGCAGGCATATCGCGCGCCCCGATTTTTCCGTGCAGCGCTGCATGATTGTCGCAGTTTCCGCAATGCCGGCAGATGCGAATGTGATGCCGATGGAGGCATTCTCGGCTCGTCCAACGCTCTTTTCGCGGGTTTCAGGGTTCCAACGCTCCGTTTCAAACGATGCTGCCCTGAGGGCATCGGGAATCTGATAGGCATCGATTTCCGGCACGTCGGCGTAAACGATATGGCCGTCTTGCCCTATTTCCTTTGCCAGGTCAACAACGGTCTGCGCAACGTTTTCGCGCGAAGACTCACGGACAATCGTGCCCATTTTAGCCGCTTCGGTTTTGAACCACTCGGAGAGTTCCGCCACACTGTAATCGCGGTAGTCTCCCGGCAGGGGAGCATGCGTTGCTTCGCAAGGCTCTACATATGTCGGAGGCTCGGTTCGTCCTAATGCTTGGGAAATGGGCTTCAAGAACTCGTCAAGGCTTACGGTGCTCATTAGTTTTCCTCCTGGCTGGCATTCTGCGAGGCGACGTGCTTTTCGTGCTCCTTGAACCAGGAACGGAATTTCTGGCTGCTCATAGGATCAAGGTTCCTGGACGCAAGCCAGCCATTAAGCACGGGAATCCAGGTGTCGCTACGGTCGAGCTGGTTGGTTTTGCCCGATATGATCTTCATTGCAGGCGCTGCTGCAGCGGTAAGGGCTCCGTAGGTAATGCGGCTGGAGAATGTGGCGGCTGCTGCCTTGAAAATAGTTTTTTCGATAGGGGATACATATCCTTGGCTTACCACGTTGCGGCGATGCTGGGAGATAAGCATGGGCAAAGGCACCTTAACGGGGCATACCTCTGCGCACTGGCCGCACAGGCTGCATGCGTAGGGGAGCTTTGCCGCCTTCTCGTAACCAACAAGAAGAGGCGTCAGAACAATGCCCATGGGGCC
>CAJKUH010000020.1 GCA_905203045.1 uncultured Eggerthella sp. | reverse complement strand
CGCTTAGACATATTGTTCAAAAGGGGCTGTCCCCATCGCCCTCCTCTCAGCACCAGAAGCGCAAGCGAGGCGCGAAACGCAGTGCCCTCGGCTTCCGCCCGAAAGTTTACTTGCGAGGGTCGTGCACGCGCTCGCCTTCGTAGCTAACATCCCAGAACACCAACCCCTGCGCCGGAGCATTCTCTCCCGCCGCAGCGCGGTTGCGTGCCTCGAGCACGTCAACCACCCAATCGGGCTTGCGGCGCCCTAAGCCAACCGCCACCAGCGTGCCAACAATCGTGCGCACCATAGAATGAAGGAAAGCATTGCCCTTCACCGTGATAACTACCAGGTTTTCGCCCCATTGCACAAGGGGCTCCACCTCAACGGAGAACACATTACGCATGGTAGATTTACCCTCGGCCGATGCCGCCATGCAAAAACTCTTGAAATCATGCTCGCCGATCAAGTGAGTGGCGGCTTGACGCATGGCTTCGAGGTCAAGCTCTTTGGGAATGTGCCAGCAGAAGCCCTTCATCAGAAGCGGGGCAAACGCATCGGTGCAGATGAAGTACTTGTACTCGCGCATCGTGCAGGAAAAGCGCGCCGAAAAATCGGGCTCACGACGGTACACGTCCTTCACCGATATGTCTTCATGGGTCAGCGCGTTCAGGGAACGTAGCAGCTTGAATGCACTTCGCCCTGCAAGCTCGCTTTCCGAAACGGAAAAACTCACCACTTGGCTCCGTGCATGCACACCGGAATCAGTGCGCCCTGCGCATACCGTTTCAACATCGCGGCGGAAAATCAGAGCCAGCGCTTCTTCGATGCTGCCCTGAACCGTAAGCTGGCCTGGCTGCCGGGCGAAGCCTGCAAAGGGCGTTCCATTGTAAGAAACCAAGAGGGAAAGGATAACCTCTCCCCTTCCCTCTTTGGTATCACCTGCGTTTTCAGTGCCGATAGTTTCGGTTTCCACTAAGAAGCCTTCCAAACGGTGCGTCCAAACAAATCGTACAAATGGGCCTTCAAGTGCTGATTGCCCGAATCCGCCGTCATAGGCAGTTCGGCACGCATGCGGTGCCCATTGGTTTGGCGCACGTACAGCACAACAGGGTCTTTGCCAGGATGTTCCTTCAAAATGCGCATGAGTTTGTCGGACGTTACCGAATCCAGCTCGCGCGTTGCGATGCTCAGCTCAAGTTGCAAGGGGGCCACATTGGCTTCCTCGTCGGAAAGTTCCAAAGGCGTTGCCTCGTACACGATGATCTGGCTGCCACGGTCGTTCACCTCGAACTTGCCCTTGCACGTGATGATGGCGTCTTCCTGAATAGCATCCTGGTACTTCTCGTAGTTGAAGCACACACACTCTACGTGGCCTGAGGTGTCTTCCAGCGTGAAGCTTGCCATCAGCGTTCCGCGCTTAGTACGGCGAATGTTCGTTTCCGAAACCATGCCGGCAAACGTGCCCAACTTGATGCCCTGTTCGCGTTCTGCCAATTCGCCCAACGTGTACTTCATCGTACGCGAAAGGTAGTTCTCGTAGCGACGCAACGGATGGTCGGAAACGTACATCTTCAAGATGTCCTTTTCGAACGCCAGCAGCGTTTTCTTATCCCATTCGATGCCATCGGGCTCGGGAATGTCTTCCTTGAAGCTTTCGTCTACCGAAGAAAACATGCTGAACATATCAAGCTGACCAGCCGCTTTGTCTTTCTGGCGCTTTGCAGCGCTTTCAAGCAAAGGCGTGTCGTCGATGAAGTGCATCAGCTGTCTGCGCGTATAGCCCGTGGAGTCGAATGCACCCGACTTTACCAACGCCTCAAGCGTTTTGCGGTTGTACGCCGTGGAATCAACGCGGTTCACGAAATCATGCAACGAAGTGAACTCGCCGTTCTTTTCGCGTTCGTCGATGATGCACTGAGCAACCTTTTCGCCCACGCCACGCACGCCTGCCAAGCCGAAGCGAATGCCCTCTTCAAGCGGCGTGAACTCCAAGTTCGAAGAGTTAACGTCTGGCGGCAATACAGGAATGCCACTGCGGTTGCAGCTTGCAATGTACTTGATAAGGCGATCGTTATTGCCCATGTAACTGGACAGCACTGCCGCCATGTACTCGTTCGGATAGTGCGCCTTCAGGTACGCCGTGCGCATAACCAGCAGAGCGTAAGCCGCGGAATGCGACTTGTTGAACGCGTACTTTGCGAACTTCTCGGCGTCTTCCCAGATTTCCTTGGCGATATCGAGCGAGTAACCGTTTTCAACGGCGCCGGTGTTCCAGTCTTCCTGAAGCTCGCGCATAACGTCGAGCTTCTTCTTACCCATTGCCTTACGCAGCTTATCTGCCTTGCCAGCAGAAAAGCCGCTCATCACCATGGAAACCTGCATGATCTGTTCCTGGTACACCATGGTGCCGTAGGTTTCTTCCAGGATGGGGCGCAGACGTTCGTCGTAGTAATGCACGGGGCTCTTGCCCTGTACAACCTTTACGTAGTCTTCCACCATGCCGGACTCCAACGGGCCCGGGCGGTTCAATGCGATGGAAGCGACAACGTCAGAGAATCGCTCTGGCGGAATTTGCGCAAACAGGCTTACGTACAGTGCGCCTTCTACCTGGAACAAGCCGTCCATATTCAGCGGCATGCCGTTCTTGCGCAGCTCGCCGCGCATCAGCGCAAACGCCTTGTCGTCCTCGATGGGGATTTCCTCGGGCACCAGCTTTTCGCCCGTGGTTACCTCGATGTTGCGGCACGCGCGGGAAAGCACGCCCAGGGTACGCAGACCCAGGAAGTCCATCTTCAGCAAGCCCAGGTCAGGCGTGTAATGGCCGTCGTACTGGGTGATGATGCCGCCACCCTTGGTATCACGTTTCATGGGAACGTGATCGCTCATGGGGTCACGGCAGATGATGGTAGCGCACGCATGCACGCCTTCGCCGCGTACATGGCCCTCGATGGACTTCGCCGCATCGATAACGCGCTTTACGTCTTCTTCGGTGTCGTAAGCCTTCTTCAGGTCGGGGTTGGTTTCCAGCGCACCGTCGATGGTGATGCCCAGCTCGCCGCCGATAAGCTTGCAGATACGGTCGCCCACCGCATACGGGTAGTCGAGCACGCGCGCTGCATCGCGCACAGCGTTCTTCGCCTGCAGCTTGCCGAACGTGATAACGCCCGCCACATGGTCTTCGCCGTAGAACTCACGGATGTGCTCGATAACGTCCTGGCGATGCTGATCGTCGAAGTCGACGTCGATATCGGGCATTTCCACGCGTTCCGGGTTAAGGAAGCGTTCGAACATCAAGCCGTTTTTAATGGGATCAAGGTCGGTAATGCCCATGGCATACGTGCACAATGAACCTGCAGCCGAACCACGGCCCGGGCCTACGCCAATGCCGTTTTCACGCGCCCAACGGATGTACTCCTGAACGATAAGGAAGTATGCCGGGAAGCCCTGCTGAACGATAATGTCCGCTTCGTATTCGTACTGCTCCAACACCGACTTTTCCTTGCCAGTGTTGTCGGCAATAACCACGTTGCGCCAATCAGGTCCATAGCGACGCTCCAAGCCGTTTTCGCATTCCTCGCGAAACAGCTTTTCTTCGGTGTAGCCTTCAGGCAAGGGAAAACGCGGCAGAATTTCATCGCGCTCCAGCTCAACGTTGCACTTTTCGGCCAACGTAACCGTGTTGTCGCACGCCTCGGGGAAGTCTTTCAGCGCTGCGCGCATCTCTTCCTCGGTCTTCATGTAGAACTGGTCGTTCGGGAACTTGAAGCGCTTTTCCTGCGTAATAGTGGCATTTGTGCCAATGCACAGCATGATGTCCTGCGCCATGGCATCTTCCTGCGTAAGGTAGTGGAAGTCGTTCGTGGCAATGGTCTGCAGGCCCAGCTCATTTGCCAGCTGGGTTAGCTTGCAGTTCATTTCATACTGGGACATGCCCGCATTGGTGGTAATGCCCTGGTCTTGCAATTCGATGTAGAAATCGCCCGGCTCGTAGAGCGAAGCGAACTTCTGCGCCCATTCCTTAGCTTCCGCCATCGCGCCATCGTCAATGCAGCGCGGAATGATGCCTGCGATGCAGGCGCTGGTGGCAATAATGCCCTCGGAATACTTTTCCAGCATTTCGAAGGTGGTACGGGGACGGTAGTAGAAGTTGTCTACATGCGATTCACTTACCAATTTCAGCAGGTTGTGGTAGCCCGTATTGTTCTTGGCAAGCAGAATCATATGGTGAAGCTTCTGCTTCTGCTTTTTCAGTTCGCTGTCGGTAGTGAAGTAAATCTCGCACCCGAAAATGGGCTTTACCCATTTACCGGTTTCCTTCTTCACCTTGCGGCACGCCTCATCAAGCTCGGGAACACCCGACATAACACCATGATCGGTGATTGCCACAGCTGGCATATCCAAATCGGCAGCGCGCTTAACCATGTCGTAAATATGGGTAGCACCATCGAGCAAGGAATACTCAGTGTGGCAATGTAAGTGAGCAAATGCCATGTACGTCTCCTATGCTGTGCGCGAATTCACGCAACCTCGAAATCTTTTATCGACCTTATTGTGCCATCGAATAAAAAGAACGAAAGAGACGAAACGAAAACAACAGCACTTGTTCGATAAAAACACCACCATTTGGACTCAGCATACTGTGCACCCAAAAGCATCCAAAAGGGACAGTCCCTTATAAGCGCATTTCGAACCCGCTACGGCGGCATGATCACCTAGGCGCAAACCTCACTAGACGCAAAAAAGGCGACCCCGTAGGGTCGCCTTTTCAATTCTGGCACAGATCAGAATAACCAACTGAAGGTAATCGTGGATGATCCTTACACGTACTGGTCTTCCTTTTCCTTTGCAGCAAGCTGAACCTTACACCAGCGCAGCTTACGCGTCAGAAGAGAGCGAGAAACGATGCTCGACTCGCTGAGGTTAGCGATCTTCTCTTCAAGCACAGGGATATCCTTGTTAAGCCTGTCGACGTTGATGCGCTTGATCTGGCGCGTCTTGTCGCAAATAACGATGACGCGGTCCTTCAACACCTGGACATAACCACCCATGATGGCAGCGCTCAAAACCTCGCCGCCCTCCTGCTGAGTGCGGGCCCAGATGACGCCGTCCTTAAGGGCGGATACAAATGGCTCATGGTTTTCCATGATGCCCAGTTCACCTTCGGTGCCGGGAACCATGACATTGTAGAGCTCACCCGAGAAGAGCACCTTGTTCTTTGCTACGACATCACACCTGATCACCGACATGGTCTACTCCTCTGCCTGAAGCTTCTCGTAGGCTGCGTAAACATCCTCGATGGAGCCGGTGGTGCGGAAGCACTGCTCAGGGATGTGGTCGCAGTTGCCCTTGAGGATTTCGTCAAAGGAACGAACGGTGTCTTCCATCTTTACGTAGACGCCATCCTGACCGGTGAACTGCTTTGCAACATGGAAGTTCTGGCCGAGGAACTGCTGCACCTTACGTGCGCGGTTAACGATGACCTTCTGATCTTCCGTGAGTTCGTCCATACCCAGAATGGCGATGATGTCCTGAAGGTCCTTGTAGTTCTGCAGGATCTCCTGAACGCCAACAGCAACGCGGTAGTGCTCTTCGCCAACGATCTCGGGATCGAGAGCGCGAGAGCTGGACTCCAGCGGGTCAACAGCAGGGTAAATGCCCATTTCGGCGATGGAACGGTTAAGAACCGTCTTAGCGTCGAGGTGGGTAAACGTCGTGGCCGGCGCGGGGTCGGTCAAATCGTCGGCGGGAACGTATACGGCCTGTACGGACGTAATGGAACCGGTCTTCGTGGAGGTAATGCGCTCCTGCAGGTCGCCCATCTCAGTAGCGAGGGTGGGCTGATAGCCTACAGCGGAAGGCATACGGCCAAGAAGTGCGGACACCTCAGAACCTGCCTGGGTAAAGCGGAAAATGTTGTCGATGAACAGCAGAACGTCCTGACCCTGGTCACGGAAGTACTCTGCTTCGGTCAGGCCGCACAGGCCGACGCGAAGACGAGCTCCAGGAGGCTCATTCATCTGACCGTAGACTAGGCAGGTCTTGTTGATAACACCTGCGTCCGTCATTTCCAGGAACAGGTCGGTACCCTCACGAGTACGCTCGCCAACGCCGGTGAATACGGACGTACCACCATGCTCCTGAGCCAGGTTGTTGATGAGCTCCTGAATAATAACGGTCTTGCCTACGCCTGCGCCGCCGAACAGACCGGTTTTACCACCCTTGATGAAGGGCTGGATAAGGTCGATAACCTTAATGCCGGTTTCGAAGATCTCGGTCTTGTTGACGAGCTCTTCGTAAGCGGGAGCAGGACGATGGATGGGTGCCCACTGCTTAACGTCGGGCATGGGCATGCCGTCAACGGGCTGGCCCATAACGTTCCAGATGCGGCCGAGGGTCTCAGGACCTACGGGCATCTTCATGGCTGCACCGGTGTCCTGTACCGGCAGGCCACGTACCAGGCCGTCGGTAGACGACATGGCAACGGAGCGAACCAGGTCACCAGGGAGGTGCATCTGAACCTCGAGGACGATGTCAAGATCGCCCGCGGGGGTAGTAGCTTTCACGGTCAAGGCGTTGTAGATTGCCGGCATGTGATCCGGAGCAAACTCAACGTCGACAACAGGGCCAACGATACGGACGATGTGTCCGATGGAACCCTGCGTGGCCGCAGAAGCAGTATTGGTTTCTTCAGCCATTTAGTCCTCCAAAGCTGCGGCGCCGCCGACGATCTCGTTGATCTCGGTTGTGATAGCGCCTTGACGTACACGGTTGTAGACACGGTTGAGGGTCTCAATCATGTCATTGGCGTTGTCCGTCGCATTCTTCATAGCATTGCGACGAGCAGCCTGCTCAGCAGCTGCTGAGTCGATGAGCATATAGTAGAAGTGACCTGCAATATACTCGGGAAGGAAGTGATCCAGAACATCTTCCTCGCTCGGCTCGTAATCGACAGCACCCGGAAGATCGGGGTTGTCGGGAGTCGGCTCGGTGATGCCGCCGCCCTTGACGAATCCCTCGCCCTTGGGGAGGAATGCCTTCGGGTCTACCGGCAACAGAGGCTGCTGGATCAGAACCTGCTCGCCAGCGTTCTTTGCATGGTTGTAAAGAACAACTACCTCGTCAATGTCGCCGGAGAGGAAATGCTCGATGGCATAGTCAGCCAGAGCATCGGACTCTTCGACACGAGGATCGGCGGACAGGTCGCGGAAGGCAAGTACCGTATCGATGCCACGATACTTGAAGTAGCCGATCGCCTTCTTGCCGCAGGCGGCAACAGCGACCTCCTTGCCCTCTGCCTTACGCTCCTTCATGATCTGCTCGGCACGACGAAGCACGCTGGAATTGAAGCCGCCAGCCAAACCACGGTCCGAGGCGATAACCACAATAAGGGTCTTCTTTACCTCGTCGTGAGCCTGCGTGAGCGGTGCAGTAGTACCGCCCATGCGTGCGATGTTGGCCAGCATTTCCTTCACAGCCTCGCCATAAGGCGTTGCAGCTTCGACACGCTCGGTCGAATGACGGATCTTAGCAGCGGCAACCATCTGCATGGTATGCGTGATCTGCTTCGTCGATTCGACGGACTTTATTCGCCTTTCAATATCGTGAAGGTTGGGCATAGTGACCTACCTTACGCGATGAACTGAGCCTTGAATGCCGGGATGGCAGCATTCAGTTCAGCCTCTACTTCGTCGGTGAACTTCTTTGCCTCAGCAAGCTTGTCCATAACGCCATTGCCGAAGTGATGCAGGTAATCAAGCATCTCGCCGCGGAAGCGAACAATGCTCTTAACCGGTACATCGTCCAGGTAACCATGAGCACCAGCCCAGATTGCAGTTGCCTGGTCCTCAACGGACATCGGGCAGTAACGACCCTGCTTGAGCAGTTCGGTCATTGCAGCACCACGGGTAAGCTGCTGCTGAGTTGCGGCGTCCAGGTCGGAACCGAACTGGGTAAATGCAGCAAGCTCGCGATATGCAGCCAAGTCGAGGCGAAGGGTACCAGCAACGGACTTCATGGACTTCACCTGAGCGGAGCCGCCAACGCGGGATACGGAGATACCTACGTTTACAGCAGGGCGCTGACCCTGATAGAACAGGTCGGTGGTGAGGTAAATCTGACCGTCGGTAATGGAGATAACGTTCGTAGGAATGAACGCACCAACGTCGCCAGCCTGGGTTTCGATGATCGGCAGTGCGGTAAGAGAGCCAGCACCGTTCTCATCGGACAGCTTACATGCACGCTCGAGCAGACGAGAATGCAGGTAGAAGATGTCGCCAGGATATGCTTCGCGTCCGGGAGGACGATGCAGGGTCAAAGACATCTGACGGTAAGCAACAGCCTGCTTGGTGAGGTCGTCGTAAACGCAGAGTACATGACCGCCGGGATTTTCGGCGTTAGCGGGCTTGCCGTCTTCGCCGTTGTACATGAAGTACTCGCCCATTGCAGCACCAACCATAGGAGCCATGTACTGCAAAGGAGCAGGATCGGATGCCGTAGCAGCTACAACGATGGTGTAGTCCATAGCACCGAAGCGCTCGAGGGTTTCCACGATGCCAGATACGGTGGAAGCCTTCTGGCCAACTGCGACGTATACGCAGACCATGCCCTTGCCCTTTTGGTTGATGATGGCATCAACAGCAATAGAGGTCTTGCCGGTCTGGCGGTCGCCAATGATGAGTTCGCGCTGGCCGCGGCCAATCGGAATCATGGAGTCAACTGCGAGGATGCCGGTCTGCATCGGCTCTTCAACAGGCTGACGCTCATGAACGCCGGGAGCCTTGAACTCTACGGGGCGGGTAGCAGTGGTCTCGATGGGACCCTTGCCGTCGATGGGCTGGCCCAGAACGTTAACAACGCGGCCGAGCATAGCCTTGCCCACGGGAACTTCCAGAATCTTGCCAGTGGTACGGACCTGGTCGTTTTCCTTGATTGCGGTGACGTCACCGAGGAGTACGGCGCCAACCTCTTCTTCTTCGAGGTTCTGCACCAAACCGGAAACGATACGTCCATCGGAAGCGACGAACTCGAGAAGCTCGCCAGACATCGCACCCTTAAGGCCGTCGATACGCGCAATACCGTCGCCAATTTGTACAACCGTGCCGGTCTCGCGAGACTCAACGCTGGTGTTGATGGCGTCGAGCTGCTTGCGCAGTGCGGCGTCGATAGACTGTGCGGTGATTTCAGTCACTAGCATTCACCTCCATCTTTCTTTTTAAGAGCGATGCGAGCCTTATCGAACTGCGAGCGTACGCTCGCGTCAACATAACGGCCGCTGGTGCTCATGATGATGCCGCCCTGGATAGATGGATCGATGTGCTCTACGAGAACACATTCGCGACCCAGATCAGATTCGGCCTTATTGGTAATTACGGTTCGCAGGTTGTCATCAAGTTCAACAACCGTCGTCACATCAACAACGTTGAAGTTAAGCTTCGATACGATGAGCTCTTCGTACTGAGCCACAACGCGGCGGAACAGAGCTGCATCCATGCGGGAAGCCATGACTTCAAGAAGCTCTACGACCACAGGGTTATAGCCATCGAACACGTTGCGGGCAAGCTGCTGACGCTGTTCCGCAGTGTAAGCCTCGTCATCCAACGAGAGACGTAGATCGATGTTGGTTGCCATGAACCCGAGGACTTGGCGCATCTGGTTGCGAACCTCGACGACAGCGTCACGACCGCCGGTGGCATTAGCGCCATCGATGGCAGCGTTGGCGTAGGCTGCAATCGTTTCATTGATGACAAGACGATTAGCCATTTAGACTACCTGCCTCTTTCACGTAGCGCTCGATGAGCTTACGATGCTCGTCGTCGCTGAAGTCCTCACCGATCAGGCGAGATGCAACGGCAATAGAAGTATCTGCCATGGAAGCCTGAAGCTCCTTGATGGCGTTTTCCTTCTCCTGCTCGATTTGCGCACGAGCCTTGTCGACAATGGCATCTGCCTCTGCCTGAGCCTTGGCGGTGATTTCCTTTTCAAGAGCATCGCCGGAGAGCTTGGCATTGTTGAGGATCTGCTGAGCCTGGGTCTTAGCACCCTCGAGCTGCTCACGATACTCAGCCAGCAGACGTTCGCTTTCCTGTCGTGCCTCTTCAGACTTCTCCAAAGAGTTCTTGATCGTTTCCTCGCGCTTGTTCAGCATGCCCTCGAACAGAGGCCAACCAAACTTGGCAAGAACGATCCACAAGATGATGAAGGCTACGAGCATGGGGATGAATTCTTCCATCTGAGGAAGAATTGCATTGATTCCTGCCCCTTCGTCAGCGAACGCGCATACCGGGAATGCCGCAGAAGCAGCCGCAAAGGCGATCATGCCACTTGCGCAGTTACGTACGTGTGCGTTCAATTCGCGTGCCTCCTTCTCTTCTTTCGGTTTCTTCGTTAGTTACTTACTTCGCGAAGTTCTAGCCGATGAAGAAAAGAACCAGGCCGAGCAGTGCAAGTGCCTCAGACATTGCAGCGCCGATGAAGAAGTAGCCCATGAGCTGACCCTTCATTTCGGGCTGACGAGCAGCAGACACGCACAGGCCGTAGGTAGCAACGCCGATACCGATGCCAGGGCCGATTGCTGCGAGGCCATAGCCAACGACCTTCAACGCAGCGATTGCGAGAGTGAGTTCCACGATTACCTCCTTTAGTTGGACAAGAGCCTTTCCCTTGTCCCTATTACCAATTCAGCTGTTTTTTTCTTGTACCAGCTGTAGTACCAAAATCATGCGGCGGCAAACATGCCGCCAGCGCCCTTGCGGGCGCGGGCCAAAGACTGCTTCAACGCATCAGTGAGGATGGATAGCCATACCGATGTAGGAAGAAGACAGAATGGTGAATACGTATGCCTGCAAGAAAGCAACCAGCGTTTCAAGCGCATACATGAAGAACAGCAAGAAGAACCATGCGATTGCGGGGATACCTGCAACGATGTCCATCTGGAAGATCGCGGTCTGCAGGAACACGGTGGTTGCCAGCGAGAATACAGCCAGAACCATGTGGCCTGCGAGCATATTGCCGTAAAGTCGAACAGCAAGCGTCAGAACACGGATGACCATGGAGAAGAACTCCAGGAACCAGATGATCGGAGCGATGGGAGCCGGTACGCCCGAAGGGCACAGCGACTTGAAGTAGTGGAAGAAGCCCAGTTCCTTCAAACCGTAGAAGTTGAAGTAGATGAAGGAAATGGCAGCCAGCGCCCAGGTGATGGAGATGGTGCCCATGGCAGCCTTCGCACCCGGGATAAGGCCGATAACATTGGCGGTAAGGATGAAGAAGAACAGCGTAGCCAGGAAGGGAACGTGCTTCTTGAAGCCTTCGCCGATAACGTCGGCGCCAACGCTCTCAGAGATGAAGTTGTAGCCGAACTCGAAGATGTGCGCGAACTTGCCGTGAGGAACAAGCGTGAGCTTGCGTCCGGCGATGAGCACCAGTGCGGCTACCAGGACCAGCGCAACCAGCATGTACAGGACGTACTGGGATACGTGCCAACCCGCAATGGAAAAGACCGTCGTCGAGTCGAACTGAGACGAGAGATGCTGTGCCTCCTCGACGAACTGTGAAAGAGCTTCACCCATCAGGATTCCTTACCTTTCCGTTACTTACTTATTTCTTGCGCTTAGCAAGGACGTTTTTATAAACGACATATGCAGACGTGGACACGATAAGCGCCACGATCTCAGCCACACCAAAGGGAAGAACCACATCGCGCGCGTTCAAGGCGCACACGATAAGGCACACGGCAACCACGATGAGCGAGACGAAGGTGCCCGCCAAACCGTAGAGACCGGCGCTCATGGCAGAAAGATTCGTCGAGCGACGGGCAAGGCGCAAAGAGATGAACAGCGGGAGAAACCCGATGATGCCTGCTGCGATTCCTGCCAGTACGGGGACGATCAAATCTTTCCTTTCTTCCAGGTTCGGGCCTAAGCCCAATTTCGACCACATGCAGCATAAACGCCAGCATATGGTTCCTACCAGTGTTTCCGATAACGTGCAATAAATTTGGGCGAGTGGTGCTTACTCTCAAACCCAGATGAACACAATACCGTAGTAACGCGTTATTAGAAACCATTTATCGGCAAGCTGACGGGCAATGTTTTGTTTTTGTCCCGTAATTTTGCCTGTTTCAAACTTCTTAAACACGTTCTAAAAAGCAAACATCCACATCTGTGGAAAACGACTTACCCATCTTTGCGAGTTTGTCCATCGAAGATGCGAATCTTGATGTTCGACTCGCCCAGAAGCTCCATCGCCAACTCGTCGGGATAGGGATTGCGGTAGATGATCTCGCTGATGCCGGCATTGATAAGCATCTTCGCGCATACCACGCAGGGCTGCGTGGTGATGTAGATGGAAGAGCCCTCGATGTCGATGCCGTAGCGTGCCGCCTGCAGCAAAGCGTTCTGCTCGGCATGCAGGCCGCGGCATATCTCGTGGCGCTGACCCGAAGGCACGCCCAGCTTTTCACGCAAGCAACCTGTGACATCACAGTGTCGTAGCCCTGTTGGCACGCCGTTGTACCCCGTTGCCAGGATGCGACGCTCCTTCACGATGATGGCACCGACGGCACGACGCAGGCAGGTGGTTCGCGAAGCGACCTCATCGGCCAGGGTCATGAAGTACTCGTCCCACGAAGGACGTTCATGCGAAACCATGGCACTCCCCTTTCGTGTTAGGCGATATCGCTTTCTACCGGCGTGTCCTCGGTGCGGAAGATGCGGTCGCCCGCATCGCCCAGGCCGGGAACGATGTAGGCATCGTCGTTCATGCCCTCATCGATTGCGCACGTGAACAGACGCACGTCAGGATCGGCATCGAGTACAGCCTGAACGCCTTCAGGAGATGCCACCAAAACCATAGCGATAAGGTCTTTCACGCCACGCTTGCGCAATGCGGCGATGGCGGCCTTCAGCGACCCGCCCGTTGCCAGCATCGGGTCGACCAGCAGGACCTGGCGCTCAGCGATGTAGCTGGGCATCTTCGCGTAGTACTCGATGGGCTCGTGCGTTACCTCGTTACGGTACATACCCAAATGCGCCACCGGTGCCGTGGGAATAAGGTCGAGCATGCCGTCGAGCATGCCAAGGCCCGCACGCAAAATGGGAACCACTACCGGCTCCAGGCCCGTGATGGTTTCGCATTCGCAGGTGGCGATGGGCGTTTCGACGGTAATCGGCTTCGTGGCAAGGTGCTTGGTTGCCTCGTATGCCTCGAGCATCGTAAGCTCACGCACCGACTGGCGGAAGATCACGTCAGGGGTGCTCTTGTCACGAATGACGGAAAGCTTGTGCTTGATAAGCGGATGATCGACAACCGTGACGCGTTCGTTGCCCTTGAAATCCATATGACGTCTCCTTAGATAAGCGGCGAAATCCCACCTTCCGCCGCATGAACATGCTTCATTACAGTGTATTGCATTCCCAGGCTTCTGTCGCGCACGGCATTGCAAGGGACTCCCAGGGCCCCCTTTGCAATGCCGCTTGAACGGAGCCGTCAAACACGAAACGCCCCAAAAGGGGCGTTCTTAAGAAATCCGGGCATGCATAAGCAACACAGCAAGCCCCGCCAGCAACCCAAGTTCATGGCATTTCGCGAGCGTAGCGCGCTTCACTACGTAAGCCCGCAAACTCACGCGAAGAGAGGTGCAACTGGTCCTCAACATCAAACCACCCAAAGTCCGGGTATACGCCAGTAAATCAGCGAGCGGGATTCTGGCGAGTGCAGGGGAAGCGAAAAGCCCAGGGCATTGGCCTTCGTGCCATGCCCTGGGCTTTGAGGTTTCCCTGTGCCGCCAGAATCCCGCGCAGCGTCAGGTCGTCTCTAGAGCTCCGGATAAAGGGGATGCTTGGCAATAAGGCCGGCAACCTCTTCCTTGATTTCGGCGAGGCGTGCTTCGTCTTCGGCGTTGAACACGGTTGCAGCAATGAGCTGACCGATGCGGTGGAACTCTTCAGCGTCGAAGCCACGCGTGGTGCCGGCAGCAGTGCCTACACGGATGCCGCTGGTTACAAAGGGCGAGCGCTTTTCGTTGGGAATAGTGTTCTTGTTCACCGTGAGGCCAACGCTTTCAAGCAGCTTCTCTGCATCCTTGCCGGTGATGTCGGCAGGCGTGAGGTCGACGAGAACCAGATGGTTGTCGGTGCCGCCCGATACCAGACGCAGGCCGCCTTCAACCATGCCTTCGCCCATGGATGCGCAGTTCTTAACCACGTTTTCGATGTAGGTCTTGAACTCGGGCTTCAAAGCCTCGCCGAAAGCTACCGCCTTTGCAGCGATGATATGCATCAGCGGGCCACCCTGGGTGCCGGGGAATACGGCAGAATTGATCTTCTTGGCCAGGGCCTCGTCATTGGTGAGGATAAAGCCGCCGCGAGGACCGCGCAGGGTCTTGTGGCTGGTGGAAGTCACTACGTGCGCATAGGGAACCGGGCTGGGATGCAGGCCAGCGGCAACAAGGCCGGCGATGTGAGCCATGTCGATCATGAGGTAAGCGCCCACTTCATCGGCGATTTCGCGCATGCGCTTGAAATCGATGATGCGAGGATAGGCAGAAGCACCGCCCACGATGAGCTTGGGCTTGTGTTCCTTGGCAAGACGTTCCATCTCGTCATAGTCGATGAGCTCGGTTTCGGGGTTCACGCCGTAGGAAACGATGTTGTAGTTCTTGCCCGAGAAGTTAACCGGGGAACCATGGGTAAGGTGACCACCGTTGTCGAGCGAAAGGCCCAACACCGTGTCGCCCAGGTTGATGAGCGCCTGGTAGGCGGCAAGGTTGGCGTTTGCGCCGGAATGGGGCTGCACGTTTGCGTACTTGCAGTTGAACAGCTTGCAAGCGCGCTCGATGGCCAAGTCTTCCACGATGTCGACCTTTTCGCAGCCACCGTAATAGCGCTTACCGGAATAGCCTTCAGCGTATTTGTTGGTAAGCACCGTGCCCATAGCCTGCATTACCGCAGGGGAAGCGATATTTTCTGATGCGATGAGCTCGATGGTTGAGCGCTGACGGGAAAGCTCCTGCCCGATTGCGTCTGCTATTTGGGGATCTTCTGCTGCGAGATAGTCGTAAGACATATGCTCCGCGCTCCTTTCGAACTGCGTTACGCATGCTTGTAATGTGCAACAAAGGGTAGCACATGCCCATAAAAATAGTGCGCCAACCGGCGGTGAAACCGGTTAGCGCACAAATCGTATCATTCTTGAAACAGTTGGCCCTTAATTCTGGAAGAACGAGGCATCGGCCCCACCGCCAAGCAGGGCTTCGGCCAAAGCCTGATCGTTGTCGGTGTTGTCGGTAGCGTACTTCCAGCCGCCACCGTCCTTTTCCATCGTGAACGTTACCTGAGTGGTAACCGGATCGGCTCCGTCAACGGCGTCCATGAAGGTCTTGCCCGCATAGGTGTACACCTCGTCGATGGAAGAGAACTGCTGGTTCAGGGCGTCGCTCTCGAACGAATCGCTCCAGCCGGTCATGATCACGTACAGCTGCTTGCAGGTGATCGAGGCATTGACGGTTGCCGTGTTGCCGTCGACCTTCACATCGCCCAGCTCGTAGGAAAAGCCGTTCAGCCACGACTTCACGAAGGCGGTGCTGTCCAGATTCAGGGTGGTGAAGCTGTTGCCGCCCGCCATGCCCGCTTCGTCGGAAAGCTTGCTGATGGTGTCGTCGGACGGGTTCACCAGCTGGCCAAGCTGCGCATCGAGCGCTTCCTTGGCCTGGTCTTCGTCGGACGGACCGCACGCAGTGAGGACGAAACTCAGCATGCACGCGCATACCGCAGCGAGGCCCGCAAGGATTCCCCGGCGCATAAAGGTGGTGGTCTTTTCCATGGCTGCCCCTTTCGTCGGCAAATTCAGCTGAACACCCTAGTCCAGCGCGTTGATCTTCTCTACGCGGCCCGCGTGACGGCCACCGGCAAATTCGGTGGCAAGGAAAGCATCCAGGATGCTCTCGTTGTCTTCCAAGGAAACGAAACGGCCCGAAAGCGTGATGACGTTGGCGTCGTTGTGCTCGCGACACAGCACAGCGAAATCGCGACGAACCACATTGGCAGCGCGGATGCCTGCCATCTTGCCGACGGCCATGGCCATGCCGATGCCCGTACCGCATACCAGAACACCGCGCTCGGCAGCGCCAGACTGAACATCTGCGCCCACCTTCACGGCAAAGTCGGGGTAATCCACACGGTTGTCGCTATCGGGACCGCGGTCGATCACCTCGTGACCTTGCTCCTTCAGATACGCAGCCAGCTGCTGCTTCTGCTCGAAGCCGGCGTGATCCGATGCGATGGAAATCTTCATGGTGGATGCTCCTTTTCCGCCCGTGGCGGCATGCGCGCGGCAAAGGCACAACAGTGCGCCTTGGCCAATGGGTTGTTTGGCTCCCATTATACGGAAGAAGCAAGCCCGGTAGCCGCAGGCGCTTGCATGGAGCCGAAAGCTGCGCCGAACGGGTCTTTCGCCTAACAGGTTCGGGTCCGCGCCACGCAATCGTGCCAATAGGCGAGCATGCGCGCCCGCGCCTCGGCACTCGCCTTCGGCGTGAATGTGCGGTCGATTCCGCGCAAGCTGGCAATTTCTTCCGTGCTTTGCCAGAAACCCGTCGCCAAACCCGCCAGGTAAGCGGCGCCAAGCGCCGTGCTCTCAACGCACTGGGGACGCTGGATGGCCGCGCCCACGATATCGGCGCAGCACTGCAGCATGAAGTTGTTGCGGCACGCTCCCCCGTCGACGGCAAGCACCGAAACAGGCGCTTCGGCATCGCGCGCCATGCCTTCGAGCACGTCCTGCACCTGGAAGCCCTGCGCTTCCAAGCAGGCACGCACCACATGCGCCTTGGTAGCGCCACGGGTAAGGCCGTAGATGGCTCCGCGCGCGTTAGCGTCCCAGTAGGGCGCACCGAGCCCCGTGAACGCGGGAACCACGCATACACCTGCGGAATCGGGCACGCTTTTCGCCAGTTCCTCGGTTTCGGACACATCGACGATAAGCCCCAGCCCATCGCGCAGCCACTGCATCAGAGCGCCCGCCATGAACACGCTGCCTTCCAACGCGTATTCCAGGCCCGTCGTTTTGGGGGCGGATGCCGCAACGGTGGTTACCAGCCCATGGGTGGAATCGCACGCCTTCCGCCCCGTGTTCATAAGCAGAAAACAACCTGTGCCGAACGTGGCCTTCACCTGCCCGGGCTTAAAACAGCATTGGCCGAAAAGCGCCGCCTGCTGGTCGCCTGCAACACCGCGAATGGGGATGGCGCCCGCAATAACAGGATGGTGCATATTCCCGAAATCGCCTGATGATGGGCGCAATTCGGGCAGCATCGATTCCGGCACGCCAAACAGCTGGCACAGCCATGGGTCCCATTGCCCGGAATGGATGTTGAAGAGCATGGTACGGCTTGCGTTGGTGGGGTCGGTTGCGTGGACTTCACCCTGGGTAAGGTTCCAGATCAGCCATGAGTCCACCGTGCCGAAGGCAAGCTCACCCGCTTCGGCGCGCTCGCGCGCACCCGGAACCCGATCCAGGATCCACGCTATCTTCGAAGCCGAATAGTAGGCATCGGGAATGAGCCCTGTCCGCTTGGTTACCTCGGCTGCGGTTTCGGCATCGGGACAGCAGCGTTCCACGATTTCGGTGGTTCGGCGGCACTGCCACACGATGGCGTTGTAGATGGGATCGCCGGTAACGCGGTCCCACACCACCGTGGTTTCGCGCTGGTTGGTGATGCCGATACTGTCTATCTGGTTGGCGGAAACACCTGATGAAACAAGCAATTCCGTCAAAACCTTAAGCTGGCTTGAAAGAATGTCTTTCGGGGAATGCTCTACCCAACCCGGTTGCGGGAACAGCTGCGGGAACGCGCTTTGCGTAAGCGCCTTGATGCGGCCCAGCTTGTCTATCAGAACCGCACGGGAAGACGTGGTTCCCTGGTCGAGCGCGATAACGTATTCACCCATGGCATTCGCCTTTCCGTTTCGAGGCTTCAAAGCCCGCTGAAACGCACCGCTCTAAAGCGCGCAGCAGGGAGCTTCTGCAGCAGGATTTTATTCACCGTCCGGTTCGGCACCGTTCGGTTCGGCGGACGGAGCGCCAGCCGGTTCGGTCGATGGCGCACTGGCATCTTCGGTCTTCGGGCAATCAGCTGCTTCTTCGGGCTGATCGGCTGCGGGTTCGGACGCTGCATTTTCCGGCTCTTTGCCCTTAGGGCTTTCGTCGGACTCCTCTTTTTGAGGCTTTTCGACTTCGCGCTCGCGAATCACGGCGTTCATCACCATGCACTCGGTGAACCACTGCTCAACGTCGTTGTAGACGTCAAGGCGGCGCGGCTCGTTCAGAATCTCGTGGCGCATGTTCGGGTAAATCACCACGCGCACATCTTCCACGCCCTGGCTACGATACAATTCGGCCGCAGCTTCGACGTCTTTGCCACACGAGCCCACCGGGTCTTCGGCACCGGCAACGAACAGCAGGGGAAGCTGTTTGGGCACCGCCGCAGCGCTTTTCTTCGTAACCACTTCTGCGGTCAGGTCGGTAAGCGTTGCATAGGCGCCCACGGAAAACGCCTGGCCGGAAAGAGGATCGGCCAAATACGCATCCACCACGGCGGGGTCGGTTGATATCCAGTCGGAATCGGTGCGGGCGTCTTCGATGGCGGAAGAGAACGCACCGATTACCAAAGAATCCACCAAGCGGGAACGATACGTTTCGCCTCGAACAGCACCGATAACGCGCGAAAGGGTGCGCCCCGCAAGCGACAGGATACGAGACTGGTTGCCCGTTCCGCATATCACGGCACCGGAGATGCCCTTCGCGTTGCGGGCAATACAGGCACGGACCACGAAACTGCCCATGGAATGCCCGAACAGGAACAGGGGAAGCGTACCGTTTTCCCGACTGAGCTTCAAAGCGGCCTCGCGCGCACGCGTCACGTCGGCAACCAAGATGTCCTTGCCGCCTTCAAGCGGCATGCACCCCAATTCATCGGCAGAAGACACGCTTTTCCCGTGACCGATGTGGTCGTGGCCGAACACCACGTAGCCCAGCCCCGTCAAAAAGCGCGCGAAGGAATCGTAGCGGCCAATGTGCTCGGCCATGCCGTGCACCAGCTGCACCACACCACGGCGACTGTACACCGGGTCGGGCAGCCACACCACAACGCGCAGCCATGACCGCCCATCGGCAGAGAGCGTGGAGGTTTCCTGAACCCGCGGATACGGATTTCGAGCCATTGCGCGCACCTCCCCTAGGAAAGCGCGCGAATGTCGGCAATGGTAATTGCCCCTTCGCGCACCAAAACGGGATGGTCGCCCGAAGCGCAGTTCACGATAGTGGAAGCGATGCCGCTTTTGGGTTCGTCGTCAGAGATGGCCGCCCCTACGGCAGCGAAGATCGCGGAATCTATCTCGTTAAAGGCGATGGTGTTCCTCTGGCCTGAAAGGTTCGCCGAAGTGGTGGCTATAGGGCACCCCAGTTCCCTTATCAACGCATGGGCGGTTTCGTTGGCAGGCATACGCAAGCCGATGGTGCCCTCTGCGGAGCGAAACGCCTCGGGTACTTCGCTCGATGCCTTCACGATGATGGTAAGAGGCCCCGGCCAGAATGTGCGCGCCAAGGTAAAGGCGAAATCGGGCACCACCTTGCCGTACCGCTCCAGGTCCTCGATGCCGCCCACCAACCAGGCAATGGGCTTTTTCTTTTCGCGGTGTTTGATGGTGTACAGGATTTCGGGGCTGGGCGCATGGAGCACCGAAACGCCCAGGCCGAACAACGTATCGGTGGGAAAAACAACGGGCTTGCCGCTTTTCAGCGCGGCAAGAGTTTCTTCTGGCGTGTGCGATACCGTAGGCATTGTCATCATAGCTTTCACGATTATGGAACGATTTGCCATGCAGCCATGTGCATGGCGCTAAGCCTTATCACAGGAGTTCAATGATACCGCGCCCAACCCGTTTCGCATGACGGCACGCAGGCATTGGGAGCTGGTTTCAGCGAACTGTTACCTTTCCCCAACCTGTCCGCCAAAAGCGAGAAAGATGGGGGCTGTTCCCGTTTCCCGCTAGCAGTATCGTTCGGCGATCTTGGCGGCCACACGCAAGCCATCGCACGCAGCAGACATGATTCCGCCCGCGTAGCCGGGGCCTTCGCCGCAGGGGAACACGCCGTTGCCGGGAAGTTCTTCGGTTTCTGCCCCCGGTTTTGCGAAACGCGCCTGGAAATCGCGACCACGACAGATGCGCACAGGCGAAGAAGAGCGCGTTTCCGGTGCCGTCATCAGGGCATTCGGGTCGTCAAAGCCTTTGAGCTTGCGACCAAGCAAGGGCAAGGCCTCTGCGAGCGAATCGGAGACGAACTCAGGGAAGCACTCGGCGATGGGCGCTTCCACCACACCGCGGGCGTAGGTAGGCTGCGGACCCTGGCCGCGCTTGGCTGTTCCCGTTCCCAGAAAATCGCCGACGCGCTGTGCCGGCGCTTCATAGGGCTTGCCGCCATGTTCAGCGGAAATGCGGAAGGCAGCCTGCTCGATGCTGCGCTGCAGCTGAACGCCGGCAAGCACATCGCTGCTACCGAAGTCGGCAGGGTCGACGTTCACCAGCACCGCGGAATTGGCATTCTTGCCAGCGCGGGCATAGCGGCTCATACCGTTGGTCACGATGCCGCCCGCTTCGCTTGCCGCTGCCACCACTTCGCCGCCTGGGCACATGCAGAACGTGTACACGCTGCGACCGGTGGGCAGGTGCACGGCAAGCTTGTACTCGGCAGCACCCAAAGCCGGGTGCTTCGCCGCCTTGCCCCATTGCGCCTGGTTGATAGCCGTTTGCGGGTGCTCGATGCGCACGCCAACCGAAAAGGGCTTCTGCTCCATAGCAAAGCCCTGGTCGCGGCATAGCTCGAACACATCGCGCGCCGAGTGGCCGCATGCCAATACCAGCTCCGAGGCAGGCACCTCTTCGCACAGGGGGGTTTCTGCGCATTCCAGCTTGACCGAGACCAGCTTGCCGTCCTCGAACTGCCAGCCAGAAAGACGCGTGCCGAAGCGCACTTCCCCACCGCGGCGGATTATCTCGTTGCGCATGGCGCTTACGATGCCCGGCAAATTGTCGCTGCCCAAATGCGGGTGGGCCTCCACCAAAATGCTCTCGGGCGCACCGGCATCGACGAACCAATGCAGCACGTGCTTGGCAAAGGGGTTCTTGATGTTGGTAGTGAGCTTCCCATCCGAAAACGTGCCAGCACCGCCTTCGCCGAATTGGATGTTGGAATCGGGGTTCAACCTGCCTGTTTCATGGAATGCTTTGATGTCGGCAGCGCGCCTTTCCACATCGAAGCCGCGTTCTACCACCAGGGGGCGAAGACCGCAGCGCGCCAGATACAGTGCTGCGAACAGGCCAGCCGGGCCCAGGCCAACTACTACGGGCCTTGGAACGGTTTCCCTAACTTCTGCAGAGCAATCGGGGCACGAAAGCGGCTCGTAGCGCTTTGCCACGCGCACGTTCAAGCCTTTGGGTGCCTTTTCCAGAAGGCGGCGCTCAAGAGCTTCGGGCAGCGCAACCTGAAACGACGTGGTGAAATGCACGTTGCTCTTTTTGCGGGCATCAACGCTTTTGCGTGTGAGCGTCAGGCTCTTAACATCGTGCTGGGAAACGCCCAGCGACCGCGCAACCTCCGCCACCTGCTTGCCCGCGTTTTCAGGAAGCGCCGCATCGAGTGAAAGACGAATGCCTGAAACTTCTATCATGCCTGTTCCCTTCCAATCTGGCGGGCAACGCTTCTTCCAGCAAGGATGCCGCACGCCCATGCCCAATGCAGGTTGTAGCCGCCGCAGGGGCCGTCCACATCGAGCGCTTCACCAAGCACGTACAGGCCGGGTTCGCCCTTTACCTGCAACGTTTCAGCGCTCACCGCCTGCGGGTCGATGCCACCGCGATGCACCTGGCATTGCTGAGCATCGGCTATACCGCGTACGCGCAGGGGAAACGCTTTCATAACCTGCGCAAGTTTGCTGCATTCATCCTGCTCAAGCGGCCTATCTGCGCGAATGCCTGCCGCTGCTAGGAGCGCAGCACCCAACTCAGGCAGCACAAATCCGCGGAACACCTCACGCGCAGGGCTCCCCTGAAACAGTTGGGCACGAGCCCTCAGCAACGCCGTCGCCTCTTCGCAATCTGCTTCCGGCAACATATCAAGCTGCAGAGCATCGCCCGGCTTCGCATAACGGGATGCGTTGAACACCACGATGCCCGATATGCCATAGGAGCGAAACAGCACTTCCCCCTTCTCGGAAAAACCCGCACGGGGAAGTGAAACCTGCGCCTGCACGCGGATGCCATCCAGTCCATCGGCAGAAACACCTTCGGGGAACTCTGTCGAAAGAGGCCCGAGCGTTGGCTGCCAAGCCTGCAGTCGCAAATCAGGAGCACAGCCTTGCACCAGAGCGTCCGCAAAGCCCCCGCCGGCTGCCACCACCACGCATGTGGCACGCACCGAAGCGCGCTTTGGCTGCTCGGGCTCCAAAGACGATGCGCCTGCCGCACTTTTGGCTGATGGAAGGGAGGCTTCCTCCAAACACACCACATAGCCCTCTTCACTGGGCACAACTTCCTTGGCGCACACGCACGTATGGATATCGACCGCGTTCGAAGGAAGCGCGCCCGTCAGCACCTCAAGCACCGAAGACGCCTTGTTGGAAAACGGGTACAGCAGCCCACCGCTTTGCGGTGCTTCGCTCCATACCAGCCCCAAGCGCTCGAACCAGCGCACAATGGAATTAACCGGTCCATTGGGAAGCTTCGACAGCACTTGCGCAACGAAGTCGTCGTCCCTGTAACGCGCTGCTTCTAAGCGGGAATTCGAGAAATTGCAGCGCCCATTGCCACTGCGCAAAACAGAAGTGCCTACGCGTTTTCCCTGTTCAACGACAAGAATACGGGGAACACCTTGCCCCGTTTCATGCGCCTGCTGCATGCATGAGACGGCGCACGCCAACCCGGCAGCGCCAGCTCCCACGATCGCAACGTCGTACACTTCATCAAACGCAAACGGTTTGTGCTGCTCAGCAGCTTGGCGCTTGCGCTGTATCTTTTTCTTTTTGCTCATATGCCCATGATACGTGAGTGGCGCCGCACGTGCCCAGGAAAGACACGCCCCAACATGAACCGCAGAACGAAAAAGCCAGTCCCACCTACGGGACTGGCTTTCTTTTGCGTATTCGAATTGCCTTATTGGGCAAGGAGCAGAATCGCTCTTTACTACAACTCTGCTTTCCACAGGCCGTGCAGGTTGCAATACTCATACACGGCAACTGCCTTATCACCAGGAGCAACGGCGAAATCGGCCTTGGGCTCCATGCCAGGCTGCAGATGGGCAACCTGGAAGCCCTTGGTGGTTTCAAGAACAATCATGGTGATGAAGTGCTTTTCCTCCATGGGATGCAGAACGCTGCCCACCTCTACATGGATGGTTTCGCCAACCGTTGCCACGGGCACATGCTTTTCGCGGGCAGCATCGGTGACGCCGGCTTCAAGCTTCTGCATGGGCTCGCCGCAGCACATGAGTGGAGCACCCTGGTCGAACAGTTTCACAGCCACATTGCCGCAATGAGCGCACTTATAGAATTCGAGTTTCATGATATCCCCCTTCATTTGGGAAACCGCCTGTACCGGGCTTTGGCATGGCGGTTATGCTTTGCTTTCGCTCATTATGCTACTAATTTAGTATCATTTCAAGTGCAGGAAGCCAAAATATCGTCTGGCTGGAAAAGCAGGCAGCTGCAAGTACGGTCATAGAAATAGAGAAGGCAGGCCAACGCCTGCCTTCTCTATTTCAGCTGAGGCCCCTGCTGGGGCTTCTTCGTTTTCGCTGCGTATATCAAAAGCGCAATGCCTGCCACCACAAGCGGCACTGAAAGCACCTGGCCCATCGTAAGCCAACCGCCCCACAAATAGCCCAGCTGGGCATCGGGCTGGCGCACGAACTCGATGGCAAAGCGGCAAATACCATAGCCAACCATGAACGTGCCGAAATAGGTGCCGCGCGCAAACGGCGGACGCTTGCGCGACATGGCGAACAAAACGATGAACAACAGCACGCCTTCCAGCAACGCTTCATAGAGCTGGCTGGGATGGCGCGGCATCGTGCCCGCACTGCCGCCAAACACCACGCCCCATGGCAAATCGGTGGGAGCGCCCCACAGCTCGCCATTCACGAAGTTGGCGCAGCGCCCGAAGAACAAGCCAACAGGCACACCGATAATTGCCAGGTCAACCAAGGAAAGATACGGCATCTTGACCATGCGCGCCGCAACGATACCCGCCAGAAGCGCTCCGATGAACCCGCCATGGAAGCTCATGCCTCCCCGCTGGAATTCCAAGATGGCAAGCGGGTTGGCCGCATACATATCCCAGTTGTAGAAAAATACGTAGCCCAAACGCCCGCCCACGATGACGCCTATCATGGCACACAGCATGATGATGCACAGCGAGTCGAAATCGAAACGCATCTTCCAGCGCTTGCCCACTACATACATGATGGCAATAACGCACACGAAGCCCGCTACATAGGCAAGCCCATACCACCGCGCCGAAAACGGCCCAATGGTGAAAGCCACCGGATCAAGGCTTTGGTAGATGTCGTTCAGAAACATTCATATCCTTTCCGCCGTTCTGCAAACGGCAGACGTTCCCATTGCGCACTACAGCATTACACGGAACCCTGACAACACAGCCAAGGTCCAATCGCTCAGCGCAGTCGAAGGTCGGCGCTTCGTTCTTTCGCCCAATCTGCACTCGTCGGGATTCCGCCCACTGATTTACTGGCGCCTACCCTAACATAAAGAAAGCCATCCAACAGGATGGCTTTCAGCTACTTCGTTGCATTCGTCGAGGGCGCGTTGCTTAGGAAGAACTCGCAAAAACGGCAAATGTCTTTGACGCTTTGCTCCCTATCGATATCACACCTGAATAGCAAATCGAGGTTCGAGGTAACCTTGTGGGTCGGGCGATCGCAGGCTGCGAAATGACAGTCTGCCGGGCAGGGCTCACCGGGTGTGTTATGAGGGCAGCGAGACTGCATTTCGTCGTCGCAGCCGCGAAGTTCCCAGCAATGCATTGCTTCGCCTTACGCAGGTACCACGCGGGTAACGCCAGGAACGCGATCCTTCAAAACGCGCTCAACGCCATGAGCCAGCGTCATCTGGGACATGGGGCAGCCCTTGCAAGCGCCCTGAAGCTCAACGGTAACCACGCCTTCTTCATTGACGTCTACCAGCTGAACGTCGCCGCCGTCTGCCTGAAGGGAGGGACGGATGAGCTCGAGTACTGCAGTCACATCGGACTTCTCTACCATAGGTAACTCCTAACATTCACCAGGGCATGCGCACAGGCGAGCCCTGTTTCTGCTTTATTCCTGGGTCATTCTATCATGCACAAAGCGGCCGATTCGCTCGAAATCGGCCACGAGCGTTTCCATGCGTGCCGGGTCGTGCAATGCTGCCGCTGGGTGGTACACCGGCGCCACCAGGAAGCGTCCCGTTTGGCGCACCGAACCGCGCAAATGGCTGATGCCCGTATCGGTTTTCAGGATGAACTGCGTGGCGAAGTTACCCATGGTGATAAGCAGCCACGGGTTGATGGTCTGCACCTGTGTGCGCAAAAACGGCGCACACGCCTCGATTTCAGAAGCCGCTGGGTTTCGGTTCGAGGGCGGGCGGCATTTCAGCACATTGGCGATATACACCTCTTCGCGACGCAAATGGGCGTGCCACAGAAGCTCGTTGAGCAGCTTGCCGGCATTGCCAACAAACGGACGGCCCTGCTCATCCTCGTATCGACCGGGCGCTTCGCCGATAAGCATAATGCCCGCATGCGGATCCCCTTCGCCGAAAACCGTGTTGAGGCGGCCTTCACACAGACTGCAGGCATGGCATGCCGCAACCTGCTGCGAAAGCTCGTCAAGGGGAACCGCATCGATCTTCATAGCTGCTCCTAGCGATAATAGCGAGGCATGCGATGCGAAAAGCCGATGGTTACCTCGTGTTCGATGGTTGCGGCGCGCTTTGCCATGGTGGTGATGGAGCAGTCCACGCTTGGGTGCGGGCCGGCGATAATGACCTCGTCGCCGATGTGCGGGTCGAGCGTCGGCGCAGAAACGCGCGAGCGCAAATCGACCTCGAACATGCACTGGTCCATGCAGATGTTGCCAACCTGATGCACTGCGCGGTTCTGATAGGCGAAGTCGATCTTGCCGGAAAGCAGGCGGATAAGGCCATCAGCATAGCCCACGGGAACGGTGCAGATCTTCACGCTGCCGGGGCTGCGGTAGTTCATGCCGTAGCTTACGCCCTCGCTCATGGGCACCGTCATGACATTGGTGATGCGAGCGTGAACGCTCATGGCAGGGCGCAGCTCGACCAGTTTGTGCGTATCGGGGGCAGCCTGATAGCCGTACATGGAAATGCCCAGGCGGCACATGTCGAAATGCGTTTTCGGGAAGCGATACGTTGCCGCAGAGTTGTCGCAATGTACAATGCCGGGGTCGAAGCCCGCAGCCTCGATGGCGCGCATTGCCTCGACGAAACGCTTGATCTGAATCTGGAAATCGAGCGTTTCCAGGCTGTCGGCCGTAGCGAAGTGAGTGAAGCAGCCCTTCAGCTCCAAGGCGCGATGGAAGCTGACCTGATGCAGGAATTCCACCACGCTGTCGTAATGCACGCCGATGCGATTCATGCCCGAGTTGATGGCCAGATGATACGGCGCTTTCAGCCCCTGAGCATCGGCAGCCTCGGCATAGGCAATGGCGAATTCCGTGGTGTATACCGCAGGCATGATGTTGTAGTACAGAAGCAGCGGGATGGCCTGGGCCGGAGGCTCTGCCAGCATGAGGATAGGCTCGCGTAAACCGCCGTTGCGCAACTCGATACCCTCGTCAACCGTGGCAACACCCAGATAGGTAGCGCCCGCCGCCGTTGCCGCTTTGGCAACTTCGATGGCGCCGTGACCATATGCATCGGCCTTCACCACGGCAAGCAAACGACAGTTGCTGCCCAGCTGCTTCTTCGTTTGCAGCACGTTGTATTGGATGGCGCTTCGATCGATCTCTACCCACGACCAACGCCTGTCGTATTCGGCAATTGCCTGCACCTGTTCCTTGGAAAGCGTAGGAGTTGGCGCTGCTGCCTCTTTCGGCTTGTGTTGCTCAGCACGAAGAATTGCATCGAGCGGGTTATCGGTATGTTCTTTGGCCTTGTTGGCAAAGCCGGTAAAGCCGTTGGGTAGGTCTTGCACGAAGAGCCCTTCTTTCGTCTTATAAGGATAAAGAAAAGTATACCGCGCCGTGCAAGTGCGGTGCGGCAATCGCGCAGAACACCCCGAACGGCGCAGCCAATATCGCTATTTAAGGACCAAAGCTGCTCATGTGGGCAACACCAGGAACCGCAGCGTAGACGGAAAACCAAATTATCTGATGTCCTTGGCAAAAATGTGTTCTAAAGTACGATACAAGGATCTCTACCCGCACAAAGGCCACAGTTGACCTCTGCTGACCTGGTGTTTTATGGCATATCGCAGCCAAACGCCACACGATTCCAGGACACATCGTACTTTAGACTGCATAATTGCCAAAAACACCCTGGCTCATAACGCAAAAGCGCATGGACCCATGCCGCAGTATCGCTTTTTGCCCGACTCCCTTTCTCTGGAAATTCGCAAATTCTCATGCAAGCTTTCTCTTCCCTTTAACACCCGCCTTCTATGCTGCAGATATGAAATGCTTTATCGGACATAGCTCAGCACTTGAATATTGGAAGCTCCACGATCGCATCCCCTTTTCGGAATCAAGAGCATTGCCCAATTCGACCAGCACGCCAACCTTGTGCGGCATAGATTCCCATGCCCTTTGCAAAGCTCAGATAATCAACAGGCCACTTCATGTTGTTGCAGCAACGTTGGAAAATCGCAGACCTTCGGCATCAATAAGGCCCCATGTGTGGAGTACGGGAATGCCAGAACGCTCTTTTATCCCCATCTCGAATTCGACTTACGTAAGCACGCCCGAAGCCTGTTTCCTCCAAATGGCAAGAAGCATTCCCCTTGTAAAACTAATCGTTATGGGATACGAGCTGTGCGGATCTTACGCCGTTTCTCCCCATTACCGAGAATCTCCCCTGATTAAAAGACAGCCAAGAACTTCTATTCCGAAATTGAAAGCCTATCTTGGCAAAGTGAAGGGAGTTCGCGGTTCCGGTAGGGCCGATAAAGCACTGCGCTTCATGATTGAGGAATCGGCATCTCCGATGGAAACCGCTCTGGCAATGATCCTGTGTCTCCCTCCATCACTAGGAGGATTCAATCTTCCAAAGCCCAAAATGAACTACCCGATAACCACTAATAGGGAAACCAATTATCTGGGCGATAAAAAGGTACTCCGTTGCGATCTCTGCTGGCCTGAAAAGAAATTCGCTCTCGAGTACGATAGCGACCTGCTCCATGCAGAATCGCGCAAGATCAATGAAGATTCAAAACGGCGGACCCTGATCGAAGCCGAAGGCTACCACGTAATATCTGTCACCAAAAACCAAATCTACGACAAGGCTGCACTACGCAATATCGTTGACGTTTCAAGCAGGTACCTGGGAAAGCTCATTCGGATATCGACCCAAAACTTCGATAGCAAGCACGACGAACTTAGGAATTTGCTTCTCTTCGATACCGCGAACAATTAGAAAAACGAGCGGCAAGGACTCAACGCCGACCGAACGCACGGCCGCATTCTCTGGCTTTCCAATTCAGGCCCTTGCACGCTGCCCATTCGGCATGATTCTCCAGCCGCACCGTATCCGCCTAACGGCTACGTCAAATAAATGGGAGTTCATGGCAAAAATCAACGCTAAAGTACGAAGACACGAAACAACATCACTGCCTAAAAAACGAAAACCGCAGGTCAGCAATATTCCATTCTCAGCACAGCCATCGTACAACCGCGACAAACAAGAAATGGTCGTACTTTAGGCAGCAAATCTGCCATTTGAAGGCGATAATCCAGCCCAATCATGATGGGTTCGCGGCAAAGCCGTCAACGGGCCCCATGCGCCTATTTGTCTCAGATGAAGACAATGGTCCGCATTCAAGGTCGCAATGGTTCTTGCAAGCTCGTAAAACGTCAGGTCAAAACCTTGGTAAAGGATTTTGACGGCCTTATTTCCCGCAATAATGCGCAATGTAAAAGCCATCGGGCGGCAAAGCTTGCCCAGCACGTCAGCCTGAAAACACTGAAGGCAAGCTCAAGCTTGCACCTGCAGGCATGGCGTGCATGCTTGTTTTCACAGCAGCCTTTGCTACTGCACTGGGGCTTGGTTTTGCTGCGGAAAAGACCCAAACCCGCAATAACATCTTTACCTACCAAGAAACCCTAGCGTTCTGTGCGGGCAAAGAGCCCGACCGTGCCCCACGCTACAACACCTTTGCGTGCAAGCATCGATCCTCGCATGATGCTCTTTTGGTGACACTCAGCGCGATTTTCGGCACCGCATTCGTCGTTGCTCTCCGTTTCATTTTTAAGAAACACCGCGTTACTTAACCGACGAGTTGCGATACCATAAACCCGATACGTAAAACTCCGTTCTAAGGAGCCGCTATGGCTGAAGCAAATCCGCAAGCAGCAACCAACGGCAGCGTTCGCGTTCCGTTCGACCAGCGCGATGGCGCCACTTCCGACGTATTCTTCACGCGCGACCTTTCCGCTGAAGGCCTGCGCCGCGCGGTGGCAAAGGTTGCCCCGCAGCTTACTGGCAAGGTAGCCATCAAGCTGCACACCGGCGAAAAGGACGGCCCCCAACATCATCCCCTTCGGCTGGGTGAAGGAACTGGTGTCCAAGGACCTGCCCGATGCCACCATCGTGGAAACCAACACCTACTACGAAGGCGACCGCTACACCACCGAGCAGCACCGCGAAACCATCGCCCACAACGGCTGGACGTTCTGCCCCGTTGACATCATGGATGAAGAAGGCGTTACCACCTTGCCCGTTGCCGGCGGCAAGTGGTTCGACGAAATGCATGTGGACACCCATATGATGAACTACGATTCCATGCTTACGTTGACCCACTTCAAGGGCCACACCATGGGCGGCTTCGGCGGCTCTAACAAGAATCTGGGCATTGGCTGCGCCGACGGCCGCATCGGCAAGGGCGAGATCCACACTGTTCCCGGCTCCGACAACCTGTGGTCCATCGCCGAAGAAGAGCTGATGGAGCGCATCACTGAATCGACCAAGGCCACCATCGACCATTTCGGTGAGCACATCGTGTACGTGAACGTGATGCGCAACATGTCGGTTTCCTGCGACTGCGAGGGAACGGGCGCCATGCCGGTTGTCACGCCGAACGTGGGCATCCTTGTTTCCACCGACATCTGCGCCATCGACACCGCCTGCGTTGACTTGGTGTATGCCATGACCGAAGCCGGCCTGTGCGACAACCACGATTTGGTCGAGCGTATGGAAACTCGCCATGGCCTGCGCCAGCTTTCCTACATGCACGAACTGGGCATGGGCAACTGGAAGTACCGTTTGCTTGACCTGGACAACGGCGAAGCCGAGCTCACCCAAGCAGAAGCAGTTGCGCACGTTAAGTCCTTCGAAGGCTAAGCACCGCGAGCATATTTGCCGACTTCAAGCGCCTGGCCCCTCTGTGAACCACGGGGTCGGGCGCTTTTTGCGCTCCGCACGCCCTACCTTGGCAGCCACATCACTCCTTGAAGGCAAGGCACCCCGCTTAAGCCGAGTGCACATTGCCTCTTAGAGTACCAACCACGAACATCCCTCTTCCTTGGAAAACGAACTGCATCGCCCCGCAGGGAGAGACCGACGTCGATCAGCAGACGCAACGAAGGCTGAGGAAAGGCCCTGCGCTGTACGGGCTGGAGGTCTTACCGCACTCCATCCATACCAGCCAAAAGACCTACTTGCTGGGCACCCATCACCCGCCCCGGCACACAAGAAGGGCCCGCAAGCTTCACGCCTGCGAGCCCCTTCCGGAATATCAGCCTGATAGGCTAGCGGTTGATGTTGTAGAACGCCTTCATGCCGGCATACTGGCCGGAATCGCCCAACTGCTCTTCGATGCGAAGAAGCTGGTTGTACTTGGCAACACGGTCGGAACGGCACGGTGCGCCCGTCTTGATCTGGCCAGCGTTGGTGGCAACCGCCAGGTCGGCAATGGTAACGTCTTCGGTTTCGCCGGAACGATGAGACATGATGCATGCATAGCCTGCCTGCTTTGCCATCTGAACAGCCTCAAGGGCCTCGGTAAGGGAACCGATCTGGTTGACCTTTACCAGGATGGCGTTTGCGCAGCCCAGATCGATACCCTTGGCAAGACGCTTCGGGTTGGTTACAAACAGGTCGTCACCAACCAGCTGAACCTTGTCGCCAATGCGGTCGGTCAGAGCCTTCCAGCCGTCCCAGTCTTCTTCAGCCATGCCGTCTTCGATGGAGATGATGGGGTACTTCTGAACCAGAGCCTCCCAGTAGTCAACCATTTCAGCGCTGGTGAGCTCGCGGCCCTCGCCTGCAAGAACGTACTTGCCGGTTTCAGCGTTGTAGAACTCGGTGGAAGCGGGATCCATAGCGAACATGATGTCGGAGCCGGGCTTGTAGCCAGCCTTTTCGCATGCCTCGACGATATACTTCAGAGGCTCTTCGTTGGTGGTGAAGTTGGGAGCGAAGCCGCCTTCGTCGCCAACGCCGCCGCCCAGGCCAGCCTCGTGCAGAACCTTCTTCAGGGTGTGGTAGATCTCTGCGCACCAACGCAGCGCCTCGGCAAAGGAGGTTGCGCCGACGGGCATGATCATGAACTCCTGGAAGTCCACGTTGTTGTCGGCATGCTCGCCGCCGTTCAGGATGTTCATCATAGGCGTAGGCAGCATGTTGGCATTTGCGCCGCCGACGTACTTGTAAAGAGGAAGCTCGGCAGATTCTGCAGCAGCCTTGGCAACAGCGAGCGATGCGCCCAGGATGGCGTTTGCGCCAAAGTTGCCCTTGTTCTCGGTGCCGTCGAGCTCGCACATGATGGCGTCGATGCCGCGCTGGTCGTCGGCCTCCATGCCAATAAGAGCGTCGGCAATCTCTTCGTTCACGTGGGAAACGGCCTTCAGCGTGCCCTTGCCCAGGTAACGCTCAGAATCGCCATCGCGAAGCTCAACCGCTTCGAAAGCGCCCGTAGATGCGCCGGAAGGAACAGCTGCACGACCGGCTGCATAATCGTCGAGCACAACCTCAACCTCTACCGTGGGGTTGCCGCGGGAGTCAAGGACCTCACGACCGAACACATCGATGATGGTACCCATGTAATTTCCTCCTTGGAAACGTTTTCATCAAACAGTCGAATGATACCATGCAGCCCCTGTGCGCCCGGCCCCACCCGGGCAAGTGCGCCGATTACCGCTACAGAAGGTACGCTACCGCCGCCAATACCGCCGAACAACCCACAAAACCTACCGCTTGCCGTGCGTCCAAGCGCGGCTGCGCCAGCGCGGTTCGACGCCCTTTTCCGTAGCAGCGTGCCTCCATCGAAACGCTCAGCGAATCAGCGCGCCTGAAAAGCCGAACCACCAGGGGAATGAACACGGTGCGGTAAGCGAAGATGCGCTGCCATACATTGCCGTCGTCGAACCGGGCACCGCGCGATGCTTGGGCGTTGCGCACCAAGGTCAGCTCTTCTGCGGTAAGGGGAATGAAGCGAACGGCAACGGAGAGCATGGTTGCCGCATCGTCCACAGGCACGTGCACGGCCCGCAAGGGACGCATGAGGGAAGCGAACGCGCCTGTCAGCGCTTCAGAGGAAGTAGTGAACGTGACCACAAAACTCGCCTGCAGAATAAGCAGAATACGCACCACATAGAACAGCGCAAACATACATCCTTCGGGCACGAAGCCGAAGTTCCCGACCAGGGCAATGGGCTGCTGCCCTTCGGCAAGGCCCGCCGAAACACCGCCCAACCCTGATTCCGCACCAGCCGTTACGTCGAACGTGAATGCGTTGCAAACCCAGATAAACGCAAGCAATACCAGCAACGGAAGTGAAAACGCCGCCAGCTTTTTCAAGGGAATGCGCGCAGTAGCCACCGCCACGCACACCGCAAGGGTATATATGCCTAGGCCCTTCCACGTATCGACGAAGAATACGCCCACGGAAAACAGCACCAGCAGCACAAGCTTCACGCGTGCATCGGCGCGATGGATGGGAGTTGTCCCCGAAAGGTATATGCGAAGCGTTGGCGTCATGCTGTCAAGTATGCCATGCGCAACGGCCAATAGAGATAGGGGGCTTTTGCTTCCCATAAAAGTGCACGGTTGCAACCTGCTCGAAGAAAGCACGCGCCCAGAACGCAAGGCGACGATGCCGGCACCAAGACGCTAAGATCGCTACATCGAATGAGTGCTGTATATCGGATCGTCTTCCCACAGCACCACTTCGCCGGATTCGCGCGTTTTGTTCAGGTCGATAACGCGTTGGTTTGCCGAGCCGCAAAAGCGCAGGGTGATGTCGTGCTGTTCTTCGATATAGGGGCCGTCGATCAAAATGTCGATAAGGCTCAGCAACTCATCGGTAGCCTCGGTGCGACGCGGGGAAGCGGGGTCGACAAGCTCCTCGTACACATCGCCGGTGTAGCACCAGATGGTCTTTTCCGGATGGGCCGCCTTGGCAGCGCGGGCGAGCTCCAGCAGGCCACGCTGGTTTTCGGGCTCCATCGGTTCACCGCCCAGGAACGTAAGGCCATCGACGAAAAAGTCGTCGAGCGTTGCCAGCACTTCGCGCGCTACTTCGGGCGTGAACTCCTGCCCATAGGAAAAGCTCCATGTTTCCGGCTGGAAGCAATTCTTGCAATGATGCGAGCACCCCGAAACGAACAGGGTGGTACGCACCCCTTCCCCATCGGCGATATCACGGTATTTGATATTTGCGTAGTTCACGCCTGTTCCTCCCATGGATACGTGCCAATGTGTCGGCAAACACAGTTCCGACGAATATGGAAAGCTTGAAAGGCAGACACAATGATGGTGTGCCTGCCTTTCGATTAGGGCCGCTTGGAGCGGCTCTCCTTTGTATTACAGATGTAAGACGCGGTCGCGGATTTCCTCCGTGCGCCCTTGGTTCCAGAACTGGGTGCCAATATAGCCGCAGGTACGGCGTGCCACGTTGAGCTTTTCCTGGTTGCGGTTGCCGCAATGGGGGCATTCCCACACCAGCTTGCCATCGTCTTCGACAATCTGAATCTCGCCGTCGAATCCGCACTCCTGGCAGTAGTCGCTCTTGGTGTTCAGTTCGGCGTACATGATGTTGTCGTAGATGTACTGCATCACACGTACAACAGCCTTCAGGTTGTCCTGCATGTCGGGCACTTCCACATACGAGATGGCACCGCCAGGAGAAAGCTGCTGGAACTGACTTTCGAACTCCAGCTTCTTGAAGGCATCGATTTCCTCGGTCACGTGCACGTGATAGCTGTTGGTGATGTAGCCCTTGTCCGTAACGCCAGGGATAGTGCCGAAGCGGCGCTGCAGCGCCTTGGCGAACTTGTACGTGGTGGATTCCAGCGGAGTGCCGTACAGGCTGAAGTCGATATCGGTTTCGGCTTTCCACTCGTTGCACTTGTCGTTCATCTTCTGCATAACGGCCATGGCAAACGGCGTTGCCTCAGCGTCGGTGTGGCTCTTGCCCGTCATGTACTTCACGCACTCGTATAGGCCGGCGTACCCCAAGCTGATGGTGGAATATCCGCCATACAGAAGCTTGTCGATGGGCTCGCCCTTCTTCAAACGAGCCAACGCACCGTATTGCCACAGAATAGGAGCCGCATCGGAGAGCGTACCCTTCAAGCGCTCGTGACGGCACATCAAGGCGCGCTTGCACAGCTCCAGACGTTCTTCGAAGATCTCCCAGAACTTGTCCATGTCACGATGCGAAGAGCAAGCAACGTCTACCAAGTTGATGGTCACCACGCCCTGGTTGAAGCGGCCGTAGTACTTCGGCTTGCCCGGTTCGTAGTTGCCGGCATTGGCAACGTTGTTGTAGCCGTTGCCAGAACGGTCGGGCGTCAGGAACGAACGGCAGCCCATGCACGTGTAGCAGTCACCATTGCCAGGGGTTTCACCCTTCGAAAGCTTCAGCTCTCGCATCTTCTTTTCCGAGATGTAGTCGGGCACCATGCGCTTGGCGGTGCACTTGGCGGCCAACTGCGTAAGGTAGAAGAACGGGGCGTCTTCGGTGATGTTGTCTTCTTCCAGAACGTAGATAAGCTTCGGGAACGCCGGCGTGATCCATACGCCCTCTTCGTTCTTCACGCCTTCGTAACGCTGACGCAGCACCTCTTCGATGATGATGGCCAGGTCGTGCTTTTCCTGCTCGGAGCGCGCCTCGTTCAGGTACATGAACACCGTTACGAACGGAGCCTGACCGTTGGTGGTCATAAGCGTTACCACCTGATATTGGATGGTCTGCACACCGCGGCGCACTTCATCGCGCAGGCGGGTTTCCACGATACGGGAAAGCTGCTCAGCGGAAGGTTCCACCCCAACTTCGTTAAGCTCACGGATAACATCACGACGGATCTTCTTGCGGCTTACTTCAACGAACGGAGCCAAATGGGTCAGGGAAATGGACTGGCCGCCATACTGGCTGGAAGCAACCTGAGCAATAATCTGCGTTGCAATGTTGCAGGCCGTCGAAAAGCTGTGGGGCTTTTCGATAAGGGTGCCCGAGATAACCGTGCCGTTCTGCAGCATATCTTCCAGGTTCACCAAATCGCAGTTGTGCATATGCTGGGCGAAGTAGTCGGAGTCGTGGAAGTGGATGATGCCTTCCTCGTGTGCGCGCACCACATCTTCCGGCAGCAGAATGCGCGTTGCCAGGTCCTTGGAAACCTCACCAGCCATATAGTCGCGCTGGACGGAGTTCACCGTAGGATTCTTATTGGAGTTCTCCTGCTTTACCTCTTCGTTGTTGCACTCGATCAAGGCAAGGATCTTATCGTCGGTCGTGTTCGACTGGCGCTTGATATTCTGCACGTAGCGATAAATGATGTAGCGTCGTGCCACCTCGAACTTCTGCAGTGCCATGATCTCGTTTTCAACGATATCCTGGATTTCCTCAACCGACACGGTATGGCCCGCCGCTTCACAGGCATCGGCCACATTATGTGCCGCGTAATCAATCTGGCGAGCAGTAAGGCGTTCGCCTTCCGGCGATTCATCGCTTGCGCCTTTGATGGCGTTGGCGATTTTGCTCAGATCGAAAACAGCTTCAGAGCCATCACGCTTGATGATCTTCATGCGCTCCCCTATCTACTGATAACTTATATAAAAGCGAACCTACTCTCACTGCCTCAACAGAAAAGCGGCCGCATAAGGTGCAGCCGCTATATTACGCCCAAGAATTTTTGAATTAAGGACTTGATTTTTTGAATGGTTAAGATTTCCGTAGGTTCTCCATACACCATATATAGTGCCAAAACAGGAAATGTGACACATTATGTAGATTGAGTGGTGACCATTCTGCGGTACACCCAAAACGCCTAAGAGTGCTTTTCAACCTGTGTACCGCACTTCGGGCACGTCACACGAAGCTTTCCTTTGCCCTTCGGAACGTTCAGCACACTGCCGCACCCTTTGCACTTGAAATACAAGGTGGTTTTACGGTTAACCCACTTCTTGTTCGTAAGGCGCCACCACGCCTTGGGCTTCACCATGAGCTCTTGGTACTTGGCCAATTCCTTTGCCCTCGCCGCTATATTGCGGGAATAGCAGCGGAACAGGCCCCAGCCCATGAGCAGCAGGGCAATCGTGGAAAGAACTCCTGAATGAGCAAAGAAATTCACTAATACAACAGCACAACCGGCAATCATAAGCGCCTGGGTGAGCTGGTCAATGCCATAGCGGCCCATCATCCATTGAGCCATCTTGTACTTCCATTGGCTATTGCCCGAAGAACGTGCCATGAAAAGCCTTACCCTTTCCTGATGCCAGCTGAATCTGGCAGGTATTAATCAACGAATCCCATACTAATGCGGCATTCATTCACCCCAGAAAAGCGCACGGCAAACCCACGAACCTGTTTACGGAGCGTTGTTTGCGATAGGGCTAATGCAACAGCACGCACAGATGTGTTCCAGCCCAATGAACAGTTGCAGATGTCCCTTCCGCAAGCGGGAGGCATATCCCCGCCTTCAGCTCCAATGTCATAGCCCACTTGCCCAGCTGTACCCTACGCAGGGCTTATAGCCAACTGAGGCAGCTGACCCAGACCACAGGGCAGCCAAAAGCGCCTGTCCCTTTTGGTCCCTTTCGGTCTGGTCTTGGTCGTCTTGGCCATCGGAGTTCATAAAAAAAGAGCCCACTCAATAGAGCGGACTCTTTGAAAAAGCTAGAAGCTATTCTGCTTCAGCAGCAGGCTTTTCAGCCTTGGCCTTGGGCTGTACCGGCTCGGTGCAAAGCTCCATGATTACCATGGAAGCGTTGTCGCCCTTGCGGTTGCCAAGCTTCATGATGCGAGTGTAGCCACCCTGACGGTCAGCGAACTGACCCTGAGCAACCTTCTCGAATACCTCGCGTACCAGTTCCTTGTCGCCCAGCTTTGCGATAGCAAGACGGCGGGAATGCAGGTCGCCCTTCTTTGCCCACGTGATGATCTTGTCGACATCGGGGCGGATTTCCTTGGCGCGCGCCTCAACCGTCTTGATGCGGTCGTTGGTGAACAGCGCAGCAACAAGGCTCTTTTTCATGGCCTTGGTATGGCTGAAGTCAGTACCAAGCTTGCGGCCCTTATAGTTGTGCCTCATCTTTAAATCTCCTATTGCTTCAAATTGAGGTCCATGGAAATGAGCTTATCCTTCACTTCCTCGATGGACTTCGCGCCAAAGTTCCTGATGTTGAGCAGGTCGTTCTCAGAATACTCAACCAGCTGACGAACAGAGTGGATACCTGCGCGCTTCAAGCAGTTGTAGGAACGAACGGAAAGGTCCAGATCCTCGATCTGCTTGTCAAGCTCTGCGTTGGTTTCCTGGTTCTCGGGAGCGAAGATGGAAACTACCTCGCCCTCTTCATCTTCCTCTACCTCGTCGAGCATGAGGAATGCGCCCATGTACTGGTTGATGATGTTCGCAGCACGGCACACAGCCTCGGTGGGGTTGATGGAGCCATCGGTCTCAACTTCAAGAACAAGCTTGTCATAGTCGGTACGCTGACCAACACGGGTGTCAGTAACGCCCATGGTGCAACGGCGAACCGGCGAGAACAGCGAGTCAACGTGGATGATGCCGATAGGATCCTCCGTGCGCTTGTTGCGCTCGGCAGAAACATATCCGCGACCCACGCCAATGCGGACGGTCATCTCAAGCGTGCCGCCGTCAGCAACAGTGGCGATGACATGCTCGGGGTTGATCAGCGAGAATTCCGTAGGAACCTCGAGATCGGCACCCGTGACGGTGCAAGGACCTTCAGCATGCACATGTGCAGTGGCCTCGCTGATGTCACCGTTAAGGGCACTGAAAACCAGGCCCTTAACGTTCAAGACGATATCGGTGATGTCCTCGATTACGCCCTCGGCGGTGGTGAATTCATGCTGTACGCCATCGATCTGGATAGCGGTCGCCTTCGCTCCGTCAAGAGACGAGAGCAGAACACGACGCATGCAGTTGCCAAGAGTGTAACCGTAGCCACGCTCTAGCGGCTCCACGATGAAGCGGGCAACGGTGTCGTTGACCTCTTCGATCGTTACTGTCGGCCTCATGAACTCTGTCATATTGAATAAGCCTCCTTAATAAACCGCAGTGCGTTTGCTACTTAGAGTAAAGTTCGACGATAAGCTGCTCGTTGATGTCGAGATCAATCTGCTCACGCTCGGGAAGAGCAAGAACGCTGCCCTGCAGCTTTTCGATGTCAACCTCAAGCCATGCAGGAACCTGTACGCCTTCGTTGGAAACGAGAGCGCTCTTGATAACCAGGAGTTCCTTAGCCTTGGGGGTAACTGCAACAAGGTCGCCAGGACGTACGCGGAAAGACGGGATGTCTACGCGACGACCGTTTACCTGGATGTGACCGTGGGTAACGATCTGACGAGCTTCCTTGCGGGTCTTAGCGAAGCCGAGACGGAATACTACATTGTCGAGACGAGACTCGAGAATGCGCATCAGATTGTCGCCGGTAACGCCGGGCATGGACTTAGCGCGCTTGAAGTAACCGAGGAACTGCTTCTCGAGAACGCCATAGATGAACTTGGCCTTCTGCTTTTCGCGCAGCTGCATGCCGTATTCAGATTCCTTGCGACGACGCTTAGGCTGACGGATGGATTCCTTCTTGCTGCTGTAACCGAGAACAGCAGGATCCAGACCGAGCTGGCGACAACGCTTGAGAACCGGAGTCCTGTTAATTGCCATAGTGTATCGATCCTTTCAGTTAGACGCGACGACGCTTGCGCTGACGGCAACCGTTGTGCGGAATAGGGGTGCAATCCTGGATGCTAGCTACTTCGAGGCCAGCTGCCTGAAGGGAACGGATAGCGGTTTCGCGACCGGAACCGGGGCCCTTCACGTATACAGCAACCTTCTTCAAGCCATGCTCCATAGCGGTCTTTGCTGCTGCCTCAGCTGCCATCTGAGCTGCGAACGGCGTGGACTTACGAGAGCCCTTGAAGCCGACGGTACCAGCGGACTGCCAGGAAATTACATTGCCCTGAGGATCCGTGATGGAAACAATCGTGTTATTGAAAGTGGATTTGATGTGTGCAGCGCCAACAGCGATGTTCTTGCGGTCAGAACGCTTGATGCGCGTGCGAACGTTTTTCTTAGCTGCCACTAGTTACACCTCTACTTCTTCTTGCCACCGATTTGACGCTTGGGACCTTTGCGCGTACGAGCGTTCGTGTGAGTGCGCTGACCGCGAACGGGCAGGCCACGACGATGACGCAGGCCACGGTAGCAACCGATTTCCATGAGGCGCTTGATATTCTGAGAAACCTCGCGATGCAGGTCGCCCTCAGTGGTGAGGTTTGCCTGGATGTAGTCACGAAGCTTGGAGAGATCATCTTCCGTAAGATCGTTTACGCGGGTATCGGGGTTTACACCGGTTTCTGCGAGGATCTTCTTGGAGGTGGTAAGGCCAATGCCGTAGATATAGGTCAAGCCGACTTCAATGCGCTTGTCGCGAGGAAGGTCGACACCAACGAGACGTGCCATGATATTCGTACCCTTTCTCTTTAACCCTGACGCTGCTTATGACGGGGGTTCTCGCAAATGACGAGGACCTTGC
>CAJKUH010000019.1 GCA_905203045.1 uncultured Eggerthella sp. | reverse complement strand
GAGCCTGAGCCGCCCTGTCAAGCAGCTTCGTGAAGCCCTCTTTGTCGCCTTCGCGCAGGGTATCGGCATATCCGCGCAAGATTCCCTGCACCTCATCGAGCCCTTCGACGATAGCCTCGCGGTTGTCGAAGGCGATGCCGGTCCACAGGGCGGGAGAGCCCGCCGCAATGCGCGTGGAATCCTTGAAACCGCCCGCCGCCAAGCGGAACAGCGCTTCCTGGTCGTCGGCATGGCGCACCGCCAGCTCAACCAATGAAGAGGCAACGAAATGAGGGACGTGGCTCACGATGGCAACCGCCTCATCGTGCTTGTCGCGCGGAAGGGAAACCACGCGGGCTCCGATGCCGGTAAGCGCTTCGTGAAGGTTGGCATAGTCTTCTGCAGACGTGTCCTCGTCGGGGCACAGCACCCAATGGGCGCCCTTGAACATATCCTCACGCGCCCCCTCGATACCGCTCTTCTCGGACCCGGACATAGGATGGCCGGGAATGTACTTCTCAGGGTAACGAAGAATGTCTTGGGCCTGCTGGCTCACGATCTTCTTGGTGGAGCAGGCGTCGGTCACCACGCCTTTGAAATCGCAATCGGCGATAACGCGGAAGTACTCGTTGGCAACGGGCACGGGCGTGGCAATCATCACCAAATCGCAGGTAGGAAGAACTTCGGCAAGATTCTCCGAAGAGGTGTGCCCTTCGCTGATCCAACCGCGCTCCAAGGCAGCGGCGACGGCCTCGGCGGAAACGTCAATACCCACAAGGCGCACATCGGGATATGCGTTGCGATACATTGCCGCGAACGATGAACCGATGACTCCAAGACCTATTACGGCCACTGAGGGAAAATGCGTTTTCATAGCGTATTAGCTCGTTTCTGATAGCGATTTGTTTGCGTGATGAGATTCTACCACGCCTATTTCGAGGCACGCCGGAGCGCGTCAACCTCGCAAGCATCAAGGACACGATAGCTCCCCATGGGAAGATCGCCCAGCTCAAGCGGCCCAAACGACGAGCGGTGCAACCTGATTACCGGGTAGCCCACCGCTTCGCACATGCGCTTTACTTGACGCTTCTTGCCCTCATGGATGGTAAGGTCCAAATAGGTGTTCTTTCCTTTTCGTCCCGCAACGTCTACCTTGGCAGGCTGCGTGCGGCCGTCTTCGAGCTCGACCCCCGCACGCAACCGGGAAAGCGCCTTCTTGTCGGGCATGCCCTTCACCAAAGCGCGGTACGTCTTGTCCACATGATGCGATGGGTGCAACACCGCGTTGCCCAGCTCGCCATCGGTGGAAAACAAGAGCAAGCCCGTTGTGTCGTAGTCGAGGCGGCCCAACGGGTACAAACCCGGGTACCTGTCCGTCGGCACCAGCTCGGCAACGCAATGACGACCTTGCGGGTCTTTCATAGAGGTAAGGTAGCCGGCGGGCTTGTTCAGCATCAGGGTCGTGGCCTGCGCCGCCTGGCAGATGGGCACCCCGTCGACGCTTACCGTGTCGATGTCCGGACGCACCTTCGTGCCCAGCTCGGTTACCACTTCCCCGTTCACCGCAACACGGCCTTCCACGATGTAGCGCTCGCTCGCACGGCGACTGGCAACGCCGGCGCGCGCCAAGAACTTCTGCAGGCGAACCTGCTCTTCCTGATCACCGTCTTGCACGAAAACCCCTATTCATCCTCGTCGAATACCAATTCATCGAAATTGATCTTCTCAACTGCGCCGACTCCAGCAGCAAGCGCGTCGGTTAGCATCGTCTGCATTGCCTCCTGCATGGTTTCGGGCTGCAGCAGCTCGTCGCTTTGCTCGTCAGGCTCTTCGCCCAAGGAATACGTTTCATCTTCCGGACGTACAACGTTCAAACGCTCGGAGATGAAGGCGCGCGTCTCCTCGTCGGGCGCAAACGACTCCAGCGGCGGCAAATCACGAACTGAGCGGAGCCCGAACTTCTCCAAGAACGTGCGGGTGGTTGCGTACAGAACCGGGTTACCTGGTGCATCCTGGGTGCCCGCTTCGCGCAAAAGCCCCTTTTCAACCAGCGAGTTTATGGGACTGTCCGAGCTCACCCCGCGCACCGATGCCACGCCGTTGCGGGTGATGGGCTGGCAATACGCCACCACGGCAAGCGTTTCCAGCGCAGCCTGGGAAAGCTTGCGCGTGTCCCATGAAAGAACGTAGCGCTCAATGAGCTCATGGTAACGGGGATGCGTGTACAAGCGCCATCCGCCCGCAACCTCGCGGAGCTGAATGCCGCGGTTTTCCCGCTCGAGCTCCTGCTGCAAACGCACCAACGCTTCCTGGATCTCCGCCGGATCGGTTTGCAGCATATCGGCGAACGTCAGCACACCCACCGGCTCGTCGGGAACGAACAGCATCGACTCGATGGCGCCGGTAAGCCATGCGCCATCAGAATCGCCAAGCACCGCAGCGGCGTCTGCTGCGCCGTTCCCGTTTTCCTCCTGCGTCATCAGGCCTCCCCTGCCGAATCGAATTCACTGTCGTCAAGAATCTGGGCGTTCGCCCCGTCAACATAGCTGATGGTGATGTCCCCGAACAAATCGTCCTGCTTCAAGCTCACCATGTTGCGCTTATACAGCTCGAGCATCGCCAAGAAGGTAACCACGATCAGGTGGGGGCTGTCATCGGCCGAAACGAAATCGGAGAATCGTGCGCTTCCGTTGGCACACACGCGGTCGAACACCGTGCGCACCTGCGTTTCAACGGGTATAACCTTCGCTGCAATATGCTCGGATTCAAGTAGGAACACATCGCGCCGTGCGATGCATCCTGCGCACAGCTCGCCCAAACGCTCGATCTTCACGCCCTCAAGATAGTCGGGCACCATCGTCAAGAACGATCGGTCGGGCCCGAAGGGACGTGTGTGTACCCTGGACTCCGCTTCAAAACGGCCCTGCAAGGCAGCGGCGGCGTTCTTGAACTTCTTGTATTCCAGCAAGTGCTCAACCAAGGTATCGCGCATCTGGCCGGCAGACATTTCCTCGTATTCTTCGGGAACATCTTCTGCTTCCTCATGCGGGATAAGGCTTGCCGCCTTTATCTCAAGGAGCGTCGATGCCACCAGCAAAAAATCGCTCGCCACGTCCAAGTCGACGTTGCGCATGCGCTCCACTTCCGCCAGGTACTGATCGGTGATTTCAGACAGGGAAATCGATCCGATACTCACCTTCTGGCGACTGACCAGGTACAGAAGCAAGTCGAAAGGGCCTTCGAAGCTCTCTATGCGAACACGGTACGACATGCCTACACAAGCGCCTCGAACGCGTTCTGGCGCAGAACCTCGTATACGCCGATGGCAACCGCGTTGGAAAGGTTCAAAGAGCGCAAGCTCTCACGCATGGGAAGACGAACGCAGGCATCGGCATGCGCCTTCAACACCTCAGGGTCGATGCCACGGCTTTCCCTGCCGAAAATCAGGTACAGCTCGCCCGCATCGCGCAAGTCGCAGTCGTAAAACGAATGATCGGTATTGCCCGTGAAGAACAGCATGCGTTTCCCTGCGTGCTGCTCGAGGAACTGCTCCACGCTGGCATGGCGCTCGATGTTCACCTTGTCCCAGTAATCAAGACCGGCGCGGGCAAGATTGCGCTGCGTGTAGCGAAAGCCCATCGGTTCCACCAAATGCAGCGTTGTCCCCGTGCACGCGCACGTGCGGGCGATGTTGCCCGCATTCTGGGGGATCTCCGGCTCGAAAAGCACCACATGCAAGTCAAGTGCCATTACGCATCGCGCCCCTTGTTCATCTCTTCCTCGATTTCCTCGGAAAGCATGATCCATTCTTCCTCATGGGCGGAAAGCGACTGTTTGAGCTTGGCATGCTCGGCAATCACGTCACTCGAAAAATCCTCGTTCGTGTAGAAATCAGGGTCGGCCAAAAGCGCCATGATCTCTTCCATGCGCGCCGTTTCGCGCTCGATGATCTTGTCAAGCTCCTTCACGCGCTTGCGCTGGTTCTTCAACGCCGCATAGGCACGGTTGCGCGCCTCTGCCTCGGCACGCTTCTGCTCCTTCGTCTTCGGAGCAGAGCCGCGCGGAGCCGTCATGGGAGCCTTTGCCTTGCCTTCCTTCGGGGATGCCTTGGCGAACGCAGCCGAAGAAGCGGCAGCGGGGGCGGCCTTGGCAGAGTGCACTTTGGCGCCATCGACGGCGCTGCGGCTGTCCTCCTGCCCGGTTTTGTACAGGTAGTACTCGTAATCGCCGGCATAGGAGGTAACCTGACCCGGCTTAATCTCGATGATGCGGTTGGCCACCGAACGGATCAGATGCCTGTCGTGCGTGATAAGCAGAATAGTGCCCTCGAATTGTTTCAGAGCCTGCTCCAAAATATCGGCGCTGGCGATATCGAGGTGATTCGTAGGCTCGTCCAGGCACAGCAGGGGACGTGGCGCCACCAACATCTTCGCCAAAGCCAAACGGCACTTCTCGCCACCGGAAAGCACCGACACTTTCTTATCCACCGCGTCATCCTGGAACAAGAACGCGCCCAAAAGGGTGCGCACCTGCGAAATGCTCCAGCCGGGCGCCGCACCGTCAAGCTCCTCGAACACGGTATTGCCCGGATGCAGCTCTTCCAATTGATGCTGCGCGAAATAGGTTTTGCTCACATGGGCACCGTACTTGATGGTGCCCGCGTCGGGCTGCAACACCCCGGCAATCATCTTCAACAAGGTCGACTTACCGGCACCGTTAGGGCCGACCAAAGCCACCTTCTCACCGCGGTATATGGAAAGATCAAGCCCGTCATACACCGTTTTCGAGCCGAACGACTTGCACAGGCCCTTGGTTTCCACCACCAAATCGCCCGTACGGGGCGGCTGCTGGAAATTGAAGTGAACGCTCTTGCGCTCAGGGGGAACCTGGATGATCTCCATCTTCTCCAGCTTGCGCACACGGTCTTGAACCTGCTTGGCCTTTGTTGCCTTGTAGCGGAAGCGTTCGATGAACGCCTCCATATGGGCAATTTCCTCTTTCTGCTTCTGGGCTTGTTCGCGCAGAAGGGCAATGCGCTCTTCGCGTTGAGTCAGATAATCGGAGTAGTTGCCCTTGTACAGCTGCACGTGGCCAAGGTCGATTTCGGCCACGCGATCTACCATGTTGTCCAAGAACTCACGGTCGTGGCTTACCACGATAACGCTACCCGTGTAGCTGCGCAGGAAGCCTTCGAGCCATTTGACGCTTTCGAGGTCAAGGTGGTTGGTCGGCTCGTCAAGCAGTAGAACCTCGGGGTTGCGGGTCAGAAGCTTTGCCAAGGCAATGCGCATCTGCCAACCGCCGGAAAAGTCGGTGGTCATGCGCTCCATGTCGTCTTCGCCGAAGCCCAAGCCGAACAGCACCGAGCGAACGCGCGATTCAAGCAGGTAGCCGCCCATAGCCTCGTACTGGTCGCGGGCACGGCCGTATGAAGCCAGCTTCTGCTCGGAAGGGTTTTCGCCCAAAGAAGACTCCAGCTCGCGCATGTAGCGCTCCTGGTTCAGAATCTCATGCTGGGCGGAAAGCACCTCTTCGAAAATGGTGTTCTCCCTCATTTCGATGGCTTCCTGCTCCAAATAGCCGATCTTCGCGCCTTTCGCAAGCACGATGCGCCCATCATCGGCATCTTCCTTGCCGGTGATGATGTTGAGCATGGTGGTTTTCCCCGCACCGTTCGGACCAACCAAGGCAAGGCGGTCGTATTCCTCCAAACGAAACGTTACGTCCGAGAAGAGCACGCGGGAACCGAAAGATTTGGTGATGTGTTCAAGCTGTAAAATCATAACGATTCATTCTACCGTATATAACTTGCCGTGCTGATTTTCACCGCCCTGCCCACAATCCAAGCATAGTCGCAGCATCCCTTCGCAGGCGAAGCGCAGTAACACAACACGAAAAGCATCCTGCGGATACGCCTTAGCAGGCGCTGGGGGCGCTAATCGATGTAAATGCTCGGTGAGGTTGAGCGGTCAAGCTGGTGGCCGCGAACGTACTCGATGAAGTGCTCGACACAATAGGGGCGATAGTTCTTCTCGCTGTACACCAAATAGATGGTGTGACAGTAACGGCGCTTTTCGAGCTCATTGTTGTACAGGGGCTTCACCACGATGTCTTCCACCGAATGGGGAAAGAACGTATCGAGCATCAACGCGATATCTGACCCGTTTGCCGCAAAGCCTGCAAGAATCGACTCGTCTTCGTAGGCATAGCGCACCTGATCAATGCCGAAACCGTCAAGCAGGTTCTTCACCGACTGGCCCAGCGGCACTTCGTCACGATACGTGATAAGCGATTCTTCGCGCAGGTCATCCAAAGTAAGGTAAGGCTTCGCCGCCAAAGACGAAGAGGGGCTCATGGCAACCACCAGCTGCTGTTCCACCACGGGAATCTGCTGCAAACTCGCATCGAAGCCGGCATCGAATGCGCAGAACGCCACATCGTGGTTTCCGGCAACCACACCGCTCAACAAATCCTGAGAGGGCTTTTGGTTGATGTTGAATTCCGTCTTATGCTCGTTGACCGAAGAATACCCGTTCAACAAACGCGGCAGGTAATCCGTTTGCAGGGTGATAATGCAGCCCAGATCGATTATGCCGCCGTCCCCTTCACCGGAATAGCCCTTCATGATTGCTATGCCCTTGTCGAGCTGCTCCAGCGAGGCATTCACGTATTTCAGGAACTCGGCACCGTATTTAGTGAGCTCAACATTACGGCCAGCCTTTTGGAACAGAGAAACACCCAACTCCTGCTCAAGCGAGGAAATCGAGCCCGACAAGGTCGGTTGCGTGATGAAAAGCTCTTTCGCGGCCTTGGTATAGTGCTGCAGTTCGGCAAGTTTACGAAAATAATAAAGCTGAGATAGGTTCATGCTCTTACGCGCCTCCGCATTGACAAAACGGTGACAAGTATAGCGTAAATCCGATAGATAAAGCGGAATCTATAAGCGATTCCTTGGGTTTCTGGTTTAACGGCTTCCCCGACACGAAAAAGGCCCCGGTTTCCCGGGGCCTTCTGCCGCATGCATTGTTACATGAAGCCGAATGCCGTTAGTCGTGCATCTTTTCCATAGCGCTGTAGCCGAACTGCTTCTTGAAGCGAGAGATAACGTACAGAGCCATTACGATGCTTACCACTGCCGCAACGAGGAGCAGGATCATCATGATCCACACTGCGCTTGCCTCGCCAACAGACTTGGTCATGCTGCCAACGATGAAGGGCAGGAACACGGATGCGAAGCCCATGAAGGTGTAATACATACCTACGTTACGGCCGCGCGGACCAGGGCACATCATCTGACGAAGCGTAACGCCCGTCTGAAGCATGCCGCCAGCGGCGGAGAAGCCGAGCACTGCGATGGCAACGTACACAACACCAGCGCCGAGGTTCAGAGGCAGGGCAATGATCACGAGGGCCAGTGCGCAAGCAGCAAGGATGGAGTCGATCAGGATAACCTTAATCGGGGTCCAGCGAAGCTTGCCCATCATCCATGCCCAGAACAGAACTGCGATTACCGAGCCAACCGTGTAGATGGAGGTAAGGCCTGCAGCTGCCGTCGCATCGAGGCCGAGGTTGGTGATGCCGAACTGCTTGGTGTACTGCTGTGCGCCGTACATGATGAACATGATTACGAAGCCGAAGAACAGCGTTACCGCGTTTACCAGGCCATTAGGCTGTTCCAGCATAGCGTCCTTGGCTGCCTGAATTTCTTCCTGAGCCTTGTTCTTTGCGCCTTCGTCTGCACCGGATGTAGCCGCCATCTTGCGCTCGTCGTCGTAGATGAACGGGGTGCAGATTGCCATGATGGTTGCGATGACCGACATAACGATCGGGATCATCACGTTGATGTGCCAGTTAGCGCCACTGTTCATAGCAACGAACAGAGGATACACGATGCCGGAAATGGAGATTACCAGCTTGATGCCGATCGTGGTAGAAGCGGAGTACTTCGGGTTAGCCTCGGCGATTGCCGGGTAAAGCGAGCCATCCCAGAAGCCGGAAGTGGCAACACCGGAAAGGAAACCAGCCACACAAGCCACCGTTGCGTTATCGGTTACCAGCATGATCGCGAACGAGATGATGTAAAGAACGCCACCACCTACGGCCATGATCTTGCGGCCAATGCGGTCTGAGATTTCGCCTCCGATCCAAACACTCACGAACTTACCAATGCCAACCCACATGATTGCCGTTGACACAGCTGCAGCACCTGCTGCTGCATCGGTGAAACCCCATTGCGTATAGAAGTTCACCTGGTTTTGACTGAAGATAATTGCCTGAACGCCATGTGTCAGGTAGCACATGTATACCGTTGCGATTGCAAACAGGTATTTGGTTGCTTGTTTTGCTGCGCTCACAACACTCCCCTTCCTCTCTTTTTTCCTCCATGCCGTTCCTAGCGCTGCACATATCCCCTAACGAACGCGTAGTTTAGGAACAATCCCATGGTAGAACCGAAAGTAAGCTAGTTCTAATTCATTCGAATTATGCGAATCTGATTCGACTATAACAAACGCTTATAGGTTTGATAATTTACCGATATAACTCGTAATAAAAACAACGGCGCAATAAAAAAGGACCTATCCATTGGATAGGTCCTTTTCGTTAGCAGAAAGATCAACGCTTATGCGTGGAAATCCTAGCCGAAGCGATACTGTACGCCCATGGTAGGCTGAGGATACTCCCACTTCTCAAGGATGGTTTCACCACAGATCATGCGGCAGGTACCGCACTCGAGGCAACCAGCATAGTCGAAGATGGGCTCGTCGCCCTCAGCGGGCATCTTGTAGAGCGCTGCAGGGCAGCACATAACGAGCTTCTGGAACTCAGGATCGGAAGCCTTAACGCCTTCCTTGATCTTGATGTGAGCGTTCTCTTCGTCAACCTCAAACTTGTTGAGGGAAAGCTTCTCGTCGACGTTAACGGTGATATCGATCACAGTTCCTTCACTCCCTTCATAGCAACCTTAGCGAGCTTGAACAGACCCTGACGCTTAACGGGAGGAAGCGCAAGCTTCAGAACGTGCTTGCGGGGCTCGCCGTCAACCATGAAGAGCGGGGTCATGATGTCGCGGATCATCTCAGGATAGCCGCGGAACATGCCGGGGCAGTTCTCCAGGAACTCAGGAGCGTCCTGATACATCTTCATTTCGCGGATAACGAAAGAGTTGTCCAGCATGGTCTTGTACTCGGACAGACCAGCCTTGGAGGTGTCACCAGCATCGAGAGCCTTGATTACCGCCTTAGCAGCGATAGCACCAGACTCAACAGCAAGGTCCATGCCACGAACCGTGTAGCCAAGGTTCATGCACAGCATAGCTGCGTCGCCAGCAACAACAACACCGTCGCCAACGATCTCGGGCATCATCTTGATACCGCCCTCAGGAACAACATGGCCGGAGTACTCTACGGTCTTGCCGCCAGCAATAAGGGGCTTGATCTCCGGACGGTTCTTGAAGTTCTCGAGCATCTGATAAACAGGAATGTCCTGCTTCAGAACTTCGCTCATGGTAGCAACGATACCAACGGAAACGGATTCCTGGTTTGCGTATACGAAAGCACCACCGATAATGCCGTTGGAGCAATCGCCGCAGAACAGCCAAGAAGCACCTTCGCCAGGGTTGCACAGGAAACGGCTCTCAACTACGTCAGCAGGAAGCTCGATGGTTTCCTTTGCGCCAACAGCAACCTGATGGATTGCGGGAGCCTTCTTAGAAAGACCAGCCTTAGAGGTAAGCAGGGAGTTAACGCCGTCGGCGAGGATTACCACATCAGAAGTGATCTCATCGCCAAATGCGAGGATGCCCTTTACCTTGCCGTCTTCGATGATGAGGTCTTCTACGGCAATGCCATAGATGAACTCAGCACCGGCATTCTCTGCCTGCTCTGCCAGCCACTGGTCGAAGGGGCCACGGAGAACGGTGTAGGACTCTTTGCCAGCTTCTTCGAGCTCACGAGCGGCATAGTCAATGGTGAAGTTTGCGTCAGGAGCCATCAGCGAAATGCGCTCATGGGTTACCTTGCGCTGCAGGGGTGCTTCCTGATAGTTAGGGAATACCTTGGCCAGCGAATGCGTGTAAATACGGCCACCAGTCATGTTCTTTGCGCCAGCGTACTGACCACGCTCGACAACAAGAACCGACTTGCCTGCGGATGCGAGGGTGTAAGCGGCAACAGAACCTGCGCAGCCAGCACCGACGACAATCGCGTCAAAATCGGACATGCTTTTCCTTTCAGAGTATGAGCAAAAAAACAGGGCGCAGTTTCCTGCGCCCTGCAATAATAAGCGTTTACAGCTTTTCAATCAAGGCAGGAAGAACCTTGTAGATATCGCCAACGATACCGTAGTCGCACTGCTTGAAGATAGGTGCGTTCTGGTCCTTGTTAACTGCGATGATGGTGTCAGCGCCCTGAACGCCTACCATGTGCTGCATCTGGCCGGAAATGCCGAGAGCAATGTAAGCCTTAGGAGCAAGCTGCAGACCGGAAACGCCGATGTAGAGGTTGCGGGGCAGCCAATCAACGTTCTCAGCCAGAGGACGGGAGCAACCGAGCTCGCCGCCGACCTTTGCGCAAAGGTCGCGAGCCATCTGGAGGTCAGCTTCCTCAGCGAAGCCGCGGCCAGCGCCAACAACAACGTCGCACTTGGTAAGGTCTGCGCCCTCGCGGGGAACAGCCTTGGTGCCACGGAGTACAAGAGCCTTCTCAGGTGCAGTGTAAGCAATGGTCTCAACGTCGTCGGAGCCAGTTGCCTCAGCATCAGCGAAAGCGGTAGCAGCTACGGTGTAAACCTTAGCGCCGGTTGCCTTCTGCTTGTTAGCAGCGAGGCCGCCGAAGTACATGTTGGTTACGGAGTCGCCATCGAATGCGGTAACGTCGGAAACAACAGCGGTACCGAGCTTAGCAGCAAGAAGACCAGCGAGGATCTTGTTGCGGGGAGTGGGCTCAACGAGCACAACGTCGGGCTGTGCTGCGTCGTAAGCAGCCTGAACGCCAGCAGCAGCGTTCTCTACGGGCTGGCCCTCGGGAAGCTCTACGTCGTATGCCTTGTCAGCAACGCCAGTCAGGGGAGCACCCTTAACAACTGCGAGTACTACTTCGTCTGCGATGGTACGAGCGCCAGCGCAGAGAGCGCGCTGAGCGTCGGTGGATTCAGCAAGAACAAATGCTTTCATGTTTTAGAACCGCCTTCTCTTTATTTGAGTGCCTCAGCAACAGCCGCCGCGAATGCGTCGATGTCGCCTTCTTCGAAGATCTGCTGCTTACGGGGTGCGAGCTCGGGAGCCTTGATCTCCTCGATCTCTACCTTAGCGTCTACGCCACCAGCAAGCTCGTCAACGGTGGAAGGCTTCTTGCCAGCTGCGAGGATCTCACGCATGCCGGGGATGCGAGGCTCACCGATGGAAGGAGATACAGCAACGACTGCGGGCAGAGGAACTTCGATCTCCTCTACTTCTTCCTCGAGGGTGCGCTCAACAACAACCTTGTCGCCTTCAACAGCGATGGAGGTTACCTCGTTGATGGTGGGAACGCCGAGTGCAGCAGCGAGCTGTACGTTTACCTGGCCTGCGTAGAAGTCAGCAGAACCGTCGCCGGTGATGATCAGGTCGTAATCGGAAACCTTCTCATCAACGATGCCCTTCAGAACCTGAGCGGTTGCGAAGGAGTCAGCGGTTGCCAGAGCGTCGTCAGTAACCATGATGAGCTCGTCAACGCCGCGGGAAAGGATGTCCTTCTTGAGCTTAGCGTCGGTAGCCTTGGAGGTTGCAGCGCTGATGACAGTAACGGTGCCGTCGTTGGCAGCAGCGAGCTGAGCTGCAGCCTCGATAGCGTTCTTGTCGTAAGAGCTGATGACCTGGTGGGCCTTGGAGTAGTCGAGCGTACGATCGCCAGCGACGAAGATGTCCTGGTCGTCAGCAACTACTTTTACTGCGACAACAATTTTCATAACTTTCTTGCTCCTATTCTCCTTGTATTACCTATACAAATGGGAGTTTACGTGCAGCAATGCGCGTAGGGTTACTTGTACTGCTTCGGAATTGCGCGACCAGCGATGTAGTCCATAACCTCGCACGTACCGCCAGCAAGCATGTTACCACGAAGGTCACGCCAAATGCGACCAACGCGAACTTCCTCGGTGTAGCCAAGGCCGCCGTATACCTCGATTGCGTTGTCGGCAATCTGGAGGTGAGCACGGGTGCCCCAAGACTTCAGCATAGCGATGTCAGCGTTGATGGACTGACCCTGGTCGAGCTTCCAGAGGCAGTAGTACAGCCAATGACGGGTCTGCTGGAGCATGATCTCGTTCTGCTCGATGAGGCCCTGAACACGGGGGTTGGTGATGATCGGCTTACCGAATGCGATGCGCTCCTTAGCGTAAGCGATTGCATCGTTCTGAGCAGCCTGAGCAAGGCCAAGACCCTGAGCAACAACCAGGCAGCGCTCGAACTCGAAGTTCTTCATGAGCAGCAGCCAGCCAGCGCCAGCCTCGCCGATGCGTGCGGATTCTTCAACAACAACGTTGTCGAAGAATACGTCTACGAAGGGAACGGTGTGCTGACCGATCTTGGTCAGGTGAGCGGTGGAAACGCCTTCGGTCTCGCGCTTAACGAGCCAGAGGGACATCTTGTTGTTTTCGCGAGCAGGATCCTCGTCCTTGCAGATAACGATGTAGTAAGGAACGTCAGCACCGTTGGTAACCCAAGTCTTCTGGCCATTCAGAACATAGGTGCCGTCAGCCTGCTTCTTGGAGGTCATGGTCATGCCCATGTTGTCGGAACCAGCAGCGGGCTCGGAAAGGCAGAGAGCAGCAACGGACTGGCCGGACTTCTCGTACTCTTCCATGATAACTGCGGACTGCTCAGGAGTACCGAACTCAGCGAGGTCGGCGCAAGCGAGCATGCCGGTCATGAACGGAGTCATGGCACCGGTGAACTCATAGAGCTTCTCGGTCATGAGACCCAGGGTTACGTGATCCGTGGGGATGCCACCAACCTCTTCAGGAAGGCCCATGAAGGGGAAGCCTGCGTCGCGGTATGCGTCCTGAGCTTCAGCGTTTACCTGATGGTTTTCATACATCTGACGTACGGACTCATCGTCGAAGTAGCGATCTGCATACTCCTTGAGGGACTCAACAAGAAGTTCCTGCTCGTCGGTGAGAGCAAAATCCATAATCTTCTCCTTCTCCTCGCCCGCCCCATCCGGAGGCAGACGAACTAGTTCTGGCAGCAATATATGCCAGAAAACGGACTTTCTGCTGTACCCAAGTTTAAACGCAAGACCAGCACTGTCTAGTAGAAAAAAGGTTAGAGGGCACAAAAAATTACCGATTCATCTCAATAAAATTCATAGGCTCGGTCTATCAATATCAAATGCATACGCGAATCAAATAAATAGGATTGAACACGATCACGGAAAGTGTCTAAAGATACGTGACGATTATGCTCCGAAATCCTTACTAATATATGTATATGCACGTATCGCGATAGCGATCATTCATGAAGCCTATCATGGCCCAAAAAAACAATAGAACGAACCTATGGAATAAACTTTTTAGATCGCATATATCCTATTGGACACTTCTTAGCGCGGGAATGCTAAACTTGCTCGTAGCGGAATATCCGGAATCTGCCGCATAAGGGTTAAACAGGAATCGCAAGGTTCCACTCACAAACCGATTAGGAGGGTTTATGAATCCGAATGCAACCATCACCGACGAGCAGTTCAAGGCGTACCTCAAGAAGGTTCGCGAAATGGTCGAAGGTCCTTACACCGAATGGCAGAAGGAAATCGAGGTAACCAACAAGTTCCCCGAGAAGTTCTACCAGTCCAACATCGACAACGACATCTATCGTTACTCTCTCCCTGTAGAGTACGGTGGATGGGGCCTCTCCGAGAAGGAAATCCTGCAGGTTCAGGAAGAGTTCTCCCGTGGTCCTTCGGGCATGCGTATGCACATGCACTATGCATCTGACCTGAACTGGCGCATCCTCAACGATTTCGGTCAGCCCGAGATCAAAGAGAAGTACATGCCTCTCTTCCAGGACAAGACCATCTTCACCAACTTCGCTCTGACCGAGAAGTCCGGCGGCACCGGTGCTGACCTGCACTCCACCGCTGTATGGGACGAAGAAAAGGGTAAGTGGATCCTCAACGGCGAGAAGTGGCTCATTTCTCACACTGACTGCTCTCAGTTCTCTTACGTAATCTGCGTAACCGATCCTGACAAGAAGGGTGACGATCGTCTGTCCGCCTTCTTCGTTCCTATGGATCGTCCTGGCTTCGAAATCGTTCCTATGCCTCACATGATGGGCTGCCGTGGCTCCGGTCACACCGGCCTGAAGTTCACCAACGTTGAGCTCGAGCCCGAATTGATGCTCGGCAAGCGCGGCGAGGGCATGAAGGTTGCTATGCACTCTCTCGCGGTTTCCCGCGTACACATCGCAACTTCTAACCTCGGTATTTCTCAGCGCATGTTCGAGATGGCTATCGCTCGTGCACGCGACCGTGTAACCTTCGGTAAGCCGATCATCAAGCGTCAGGCTATCAAGGTTAAGCTCGCTAACATGCAGATGATGATCCATGCTCTCCGCTGCTCCATCATCGACTTCTGCGACGACTTCGATCTTGACAACAATGGCGAGTACATCTCCGAGAAGGCAGCAATCTGCAAGCTGTTCTCCATCGACACCGTTCGTCTCGTTTCCGACGAGATGCTCGAGATCTTCGGTGGCGACGGCTACTTCGAGGATTCTCCTTATGGTCCTACCGAACTCCTCTATCGCGACTGCCGCGCTATGTGGCTTGAGGAAGGCGCTCCTACCGTTCAGCGCATCACCATCGCTAAGGGCATCGAGGATCATGACGGTACCCTCGAGTACCAGACCTGGATCGCTGGCTCTAAGCTCGACTAGTTCTGACTCTTATAACCAAGAGTTATCTTGGCTAGATTCCGGAAAGAGAGGAAGCTTTGCTTCCTCTCTTTTTTTATCCCCTACCCCGCATTGCGCAATGCAATGAAACGCATCGGATCATTGCAAGTTTTGTCTTTCTTTGGGTAAGGGCACTCGGAGCAGTGTCCTTACCCAAATATCGTATAGAATAAAGATTCGTGTTTTTCGCTTTATCCCTTACGGAAAGGTTATACATGGCACTTTTCAAGAAGAAGGACAAAAAGAAGGAGCAAGAGGAAAAGCCCCAAAAGAAGCCTCTTGAGATTTGGTATACCGAAGACGGTACCAAGATCGGCGATGACGGTTACCCGATGACCCAGCTCCGCACCAAGATGCATAACATCTGGAACGGCTATTTCATCTACGCTATCTTTCTTTTGATTTGGGGTCTTGCCTGCACACTGATAGGTTGGTTCTCTGGTGAAACCTTCACCGACTGGGAGCTACGCGCAACAGGTGGCTGGGAATACAACGGATACCGTGTGGCGACGTTGGCTCGTGTTGAAGCGCTGATCTGCCTGTGGACTGCGGTAGCAAGCGTAATCATCAACTTCAAGGGCTTCGCTTGGATGTACGACCGCCAAGACCCGAAATTCTTGAACATCTTCCTGTATGCCCTCCTAGGCATCTCCATCGCTATTGAGCTTGTTGCCCTGTGCATGATTCAGATCACCAGCCTTGCCTGCCTGGTAAACATCATGCTCATTGCTATGACCATTGTTACTATGAAACAGATCGACGAAGAACGCCCGACCTTGAAGAAGGCAAAGAAGTTCCGCAAGGAAGTAAAGAAGTAGTTCTGTTTACTCGACATAAAGAGAGCGGCCGCAAGACGGCTCCTCATAAAGAAAGGGAACCCTAGGGTTCCCTTTCTTTATGTTCCCAACTACTTATACGTCAAATACCTGGTTACGATGGCTTTCAGCGCGTTGAGCGCTCCTTCCATCTACCACAAGGCCAAGATGAAAGCGCCCGGTTGTATCAAAGTTGCTAAGACCTTCGCTGCTGTGATGACTTAGGCAAGGAAAGGTCAATGGTTGATGCTGCAAAACGCCCAACGCGATTCAATGCCTGCCGAGCGCGACAGCGAAACGAGCCACAGCCCTATTGTTAGTTCACACCCCAAGCCTCAAGAAATAAAAAACCGCCGCAGAAATGCGACGGCTTAAGTGCAAAGTGGTGGGCCCACCCGGATTCGAACCGAGAACCAAAGGATTATGAGTCCCCTGCTCCACCATTGAGCTATGGGCCCGATACAGCCTTTGCAAAGCTGCAGTTGAGTATTTTACCTTACTTTGCCCTAATTGCCATGGGCATTCTTTGCTTTGGGCAGACAACCATACCCCATACAAAAACAGGCTGCACTAGGCAGCCTGTTTCGATGAACGAGTAAAGGAAGGCAATCAGATTAATACACCATGTGCATTGCTTCGCGAACCTGGTCAAGCGTTTCGTTGGCAATCTCGTTTGCCTTACGGTTGCCCTCGTGCAAGATTTCCTCAACGTAACCAGGCTTAGAGGCAATCTCTTCACGGCGTTCGCGGATAGGAGCGAGATAGGTGTTAACCGCTTCGGTCACGTACTTCTTCAACGTACCGGAACCGCCGTTGCCAATTTCTTCGGCGATTTCAACCTCGGTACGGCCCGTGCAAAGGGCAGCGGTGGTGAGCAAAGCCGAAACGCCAGGACGATTTTCCTTATCGAACGTGATGAAACGTTCGGAATCGGTCTTGGATTTCTTGATGATCTTCGCAGTTTCCTCCGCCGTGAACGCAAGGCTGATGGCATTGCCGTAGCTCTTGGACATCTTGCGGCCATCAAGACCCGGAATCTCGGGGACGTCGGTGTTTAGCAGGCCTTCAGGCTCGGGGAACACATAGCCGAAACGCTCGTTGAAACGACGAGCAATCTGACGAGTTTGCTCAATATGGGGAAGCTGGTCTTTGCCAACCGGCACAATGTTGCCCTTGCAGAACAGAATGTCGCAAGCCTGATGCACCGGATACGTAAGCAGAAGGCCGGTAAGGGCATGGCCAGAAGCTTCCTGTTCCGACTTAACGGTAGGGTTGCGCAGCAGTTCCGCCTCGGAAACCAAGGACAGGAACGGAAGCATAAGCTGGTTCAAAGCCGGGATAGCAGAATGGGTGAAGATGATCGTCTTCTCGGGATCGATGCCGCACGCAAGGTAGTCGATAACCATGTTGCGCACATTGTCCTGAATGTTTTCCGTGGTATCGCGGTCGGTGATTACCTGATAATCGGCAATAACAATGCACGTGGTAATGCCCTTGTCCTGCAGAGCCACACGTTCCTTAATCGTGCCGAAATAATGGCCCAGGTGCAAGCGACCGGTAGGACGATCGCCCGTGAGCATACGGTACTTGCCAGGGTTTACTTCCAGGTCGGCGCGGATTTCCTCGCTGCGCTTCTGGCTTGCTTCAAAGCTATTCGAACTCATAACGAACAGTGCCTCTTTCGTTTGATTCTATGTGGGATTCAGCCGCACAACCGCGGCATAAGATGCATTTGGAAAGTATACCATTGGATATCTTGCACATAGACTATTGCGCAGCCAACCCCTACACTTAAAGGCATGACTACCACAACATTTAATACGCTTGGCCTGTCCAAGCCCTCAATGGAAGCCATCGAAAAGCTTGGCTTCACCGAACCCACCCCTGTTCAGGCGCTTTCCATCCCCCCAGGGATAGCAGGGAAAGACATTCTTGCCGCCGCTCAAACAGGAACGGGCAAAACCCTTGCCTATTTGCTGCCCATCTTCGACAGAATGGTGCGCCATTTCGGGTCGAAACGCCCGAAGAAGGGGCCCTACGCCTTGATCCTTGCGCCCACGCGAGAACTGGCGCAGCAGATAACGGAAACCGCAACGGTCATTGCTCAACACACCAAGTTCCGCACGGTTACTATCATTGGCGGAAAGAAGTACTCTACACAGATCGACAAGATCAACAAGGGCTGCGATGTGCTTATCGCCACGCCGGGCCGCTTGCTCGATTTGGCGAACCAAGGGCTTCTTTCGCTCGAGAACATCCATTACCTGGTTCTTGACGAAGTTGACCGCATGATGGACATGGGCTTTTGGCCCCCTGTCAGCTCCATCGTACGCATGACGCCCAAGAATCGCCAAACCTTCCTGTTCAGCGCCACGCTGACGCCCGATGTGCAGGCGAAGGCCAAACTGGTCCAAACCGACCCTGAGGTTATCGAGATTGCCCACCAGGGCGAAACCGCCGACACGGTACGCGAGTATCTGCTGCCCGTTTCCGAGCGTCAGAAGCAAGACTTGCTGGTGGCTCTGCTGAAAGAGCAGGGAGCCGATCGCGTCATCGTGTTCACCCGCACCAAGCAATCGGCCGATTCATGCGCCACGCGCTTGAAAGATGCCGGCGTCAAGGCAGACAGCATCCACGCTGACAAGCCTCAGGGCAAGCGCGACCGCGCACTGAAGAATTTCCGCGAAGGCAAAATCGATGTGCTGGTTGCCACCGATGTGCTGGCACGCGGCATTGATGTTACCGACGTCAGCTACGTGGTGAACCTTACCGTGCCGGACTCCCCCGAGGATTACATCCATCGCATCGGCCGAACAGGCCGCGCAGGCGAATCGGGAGCGGCATACACGTTCCTCTCGCCCGACCAGCTGCTTGATCTACGCGAAATCGAGTACCACACGCATCATTTGCTCGAAATCCACGATATTGAGGGCTTCGAGTACTCCGACGACCGTTTGGTGCCCAATCCCAAGCGCCCCACCAAGCGCGCTTCCCGTTCCAACCGCGGCCGCAGAAGGCCTTCCCTGCGCAGGCGGTAAACTCACGTTTTCGCAGGCGAAAAAGAAGTTGAAACTTTTTTCGAAAAAGTGGTTGCACCGATTTCGAAGATGCGTATAATAACTTCTTGCGTCACGAAGAACGCACCGAATTCCTCGGTAGCTCAACGGCAGAGCATCCGGCTGTTAACCGGAGGGTTGTAGGTTCGAATCCTACCCGGGGAGCCAGGAATTCCAAAGACCCGCCTTATGGCGGGTCTTTTTTATGTCTTGGATGAATCACCTTGCGAAATGAATGGTTATGGCTCGAAAGCATGTTTGCCACCCGAACTTGGCAAGCATGCGGAAAGCCCATTCTGGTCAATCTCGCAGCCGCAGCCACTTTTATCGTGCGACCCCAGGAAATTCAGGCTATAGGGCAGAAATATGTCCGGTTTATCGTTGCCCATGCCTATGGCCTTTTTGAGCGAGTCGATAATGCAAAAGTGGCAAAAAACGCCCCGTACGTATTCTCTTTTCCGGAAAAATGCGAAATCAACGCCCTTCATGGCAAAAAACGCTCGAAACGTATTCTTATTGCAGGATATTTGGCAACTTTCCCTCGTAACGTATGCATATCAAACGAAAAAGCGAGATTCAGCATACGTATCGAGGAAAACTTGCCACGAAAGAGCTCTTTTACCCATTATTTGCTTCAGGAGCATACGTTTCACGCATAATTTGCCACTTTGATCTCGCGTTCTCCCGCAGGATAGCAGGAAGCACTCAGACGCCACCACTTGCATCGCAGCGAACTGCTCAAAGCGACGTAAAGCGCCCCGCCCCTGCTCGCCAATTGCCCAGACCCAGTGCCTGGCAATGCCCAGGTGCCAACCAAGCAGACAAGCATCAAGACAGCGTATGCCTAAACCGAGCGTTCGGCCAAGTGGGCTGCTTGCCCAAATGTCCCAATTGGCTTCATCGTTGCAGTTTTGGAGCCTATTGCGATACTGGCCATCCCCTATCTGGCTTACCATTGCTTTAGAGCGCTGTGGCAAAGGAGGCCTATGTACTTCGAATACGGAGACACCGAAATCTCGTACCTGCGCGAAAAGGATCAGAGGCTTTGCGAGGTTATCGATGCCGTTGGGCACGTTGAGCGAGCGGTTGACCCCGATTTGTTTTCCTCAGTGGTTCACCACATCATCGGGCAGCAGATATCAACGAAGGCGCAGGCAACCGTTTGGCAGCGTTTGCAGGACGCCCTAGGCACGGTAAACGCTGAAACTATCTTGAATACAAGCATCGAAGAGCTTCAATCGGCCGGCATGACGTTTCGTAAAGCGGAATATATCGCCGATTTCGCCGGCAAGGTGCATTCGGGAGAATTCGACCTGGAGGGCATCTGGAATATGCCCGACGATGAAGCCATCAAGGAACTCAGCGCCCTGAAGGGCATTGGCGTCTGGACGGCGGAAATGATATTGCTCTTCTGCATGCAGCGCCCGAACATCTTCAGTTACGACGACTTGGCCATCCAACGAGGGCTTCGCATGGTGTATCACCATCGCAAAATCGACCGGAAGCTGTTCGAGAAGTGCCGCCGCAGGTTCAGCCCCTACTGCAGTGTGGCAAGCTTGTACCTGTGGGCCGTAGCCAGCGGCGAGGTTCCCGGAATGCGCGACTACGCACCGAAGAAGCCCGCGGCGAAGAGGGGCAAAGCACATAAAACAAAGCCCTCGGACACTGGTTCGAGGTAGGAGCACGCCATGATGCATACCCGCACGTACGAATCTCCCTTGGGCAATATCTTCCTAGCTGCCGATGAGGTTGGCCTTGCCGGACTTTGGTTCGAAGGCCAGAAATACTTCGCCAACACCCTTCCCGCCGAATACGATGAAGAGCCGTCTGCCATCCTTGATGAAGCAGCACGCTGGCTTGACGAGTATTTCAAGGGGCGCGAGCCAAGTTTCTCCCCTCCTTTGCATCCAGCGGGGTCGTCGTTTCGCCATAAGGTTTGGAAGGTGCTCCTGGAAATCCCCTACGGGCAAACAATGACCTACGGCGAAATTGCGCAGCGCTTAGCGAAAGAGACGGGAGCGAAGAGCGTGTCAGCCCAGGCTGTCGGCGGCGCCGTGGGACACAACGAGGTTTCCCTTATCATTCCATGTCATAGGGTAGTAGGAGCAAATGGCAGCCTGACAGGATACGCAGGAGGCGTTGACAAGAAAATCAAGCTCCTTGAACTGGAAGGCACCGACACTAGCACGTTCTTCGCCCCGAAAAAGGGAACGGCGCTGTAAGGGCACGCGTATGAGCTATGCAAGCGATGCACCTCGGCCATCATGACATCAACACTCAGTGAGAAAACAACCGCTGACCTCGTTTAACCCTGCGCTATCAATGGTCCCTATGCTATAGTTCCAATTACCACACCGCAAAGCTTTCATGGAAAGCAATGCTCCACAACCGAATAGCTCAATGAGCAACTGAGATGGAAGGCATCTGCCTTTCAAGGTTGCTCACGCTCTTTTTCGTGGAGCCTTGCGGTGTGGTGCTGTGGTGGATGCCTTCCACACCAAAACCGATTCACGCACCGGGCTCCTTTCACAGCTTGCTATCAGCTGCGCACGAAAGAGAGCCGAAAATGAAATGCGAATATTGCGGTTCGAACATTGAAGCCGGGCTAAAATACTGCAAAAAATGCGGCAGCCCTGTATCCGCCAATAAAGACAGCACGCATCAAGAAAATGGGGAGACTAGCAACATCTCGATTTCCGTCGTTGAAGAATTACGCTCAAGGAAAAACCAAGACACTACCACTGACGAGAACAACGACAGTCCCCATCCCAGCCGAGAAAACAGCAACGAATCAACGCCACCCCGCTTCCATAAAAAAGACGAAACGGGACAAAAAGAAAATCGGAAAAATAAAATTAAAGAAAATGCCAAGTTCTTTTTTCTAGCAGTTGCAAAATACCTGGCTATTTTAGCTTTGCTTTTTGTTCTGATCGTGGTTCTTGAAGTAGCAAAAGCCCCAGGCTCCTTTATCAATAATTTCACGATAAACCAAGCCACAAATCTATTCGTTGCCGCAGTAGTGGCATCTATTCCCTTCGTCATACTCACAACCATATTTACTTTTCGTGGCTCCGAGTACAGAACCACCTTGAAGAACAAGATTTACAAGAAACCATGGTTCGGAAAAGCGGGTGCCGCCGCAACTGCACTGCTGGCAATCCTTTTCGTTTTCCAGCCCTGTCCCCATAACAACTGCGCCGATGCGACCTGCACAACCCCCGAACGCTGCTACGACTGCGGAAAAACATGGGGCGAGATTAATCCCGACAACCATAGCTGGATCAAGGCAACCTGCAAACAAGCGGAGCATTGCTCTCGTTGCGAAAAAGAGGTCGGCGATCCTCTTCCCCACTCTTGGATAGACGCAACTTGCACCCAAGCAAAGCACTGCACTGTTTGCGGGCTCGAGGAAGGCGAAAAGCACCTCACGATTGGATTGAAGCAACCTGTACCCAAGCAAGGCATTGCAGCGTATGCGGCAAGACGCAAGGCAGCGTTCTTCCCCATACGCCCGGAGAGTTCGAAAGGACTTCTGTCGACTACGTAAAGGGCACCGAATCAGGAAAACAAACTTGTCAGGTTTGCGGAGCTGACCTTGGCAGCAGCACAAAGGATATAGAGTCCTTTGTCGACGGAAAAACGTTCTCGATTCCTGCCGGCGATTTTGTAAAGCGAATAAGCAATGCTTACTCCTCCATTTCCGGATGCTCGCTTAAAGCTGAAAGCGGCACGATGAACAACGGCGTAACGATGTCTCTCGATATTAAGTCCGGAACCCAAAAGGTTGCCGCCGCAGGTTTTGTCGAAGCAGGTTCTAAAGATTCCCTTATCTCATTGGCAATGAGCGGCTCGGAAAACCGGTATTGGCAGGTAATGTTTGCGTTTGCAAATTCGAATAATTCAAGCGACTATGCCGCCGAAACTATGTACGCAGCAATCCAAGCATGCGACCCATCCCTTACCCAAGATGAAGCACATGCGGTTGGCAACGAGGTAATCAATAACTTCAAAACGATCTCCGGGTCAAAGGGAATCGGGCAAGCCTCTAAAAACGGAATCACATACATGCTGAGCAACCAAAAGGGCTGGTCAATCAGCGCTCGAATCCCGCAGGAATAAAAAGCTTGCCAGTTTCACTTGCGAAGCAGCACACAATCAGGCCTTTTCAATTCGCACCAAGACCAGACAAATTAGTAAGGAGTATTCGTATGAAAAAGCTCATCGTATTGATTACAGCAATGCTTGCGCTATCGCTCTCATTGGTCGGATGCACAAGCCAAGCTCAACAAACCGAAAAAACAATTGATGAAATAGGTGAAGTTACCCTCGATTCTCAACAGGCAATCGACGAAGCGCAAGAAAAATACGACTCACTTTCAGACGAGGAGAAGGGAAAAGTGGCAAATTACCCTACCCTCGAAGATGCGCAAAAGACCTACGTTGGCTTGTTGCAGAAAGACCTGAACGATCAAATTGAAAAGGCAACCACCCTAGCCAACGGAAGCTTCGCGGAATTCTACGGCACCGATTCCCTAACCGCTTTTAACAATGCCCTTGAAAAAGCAAAGAGCATTGCGACAAGCGAAGACAAAAACGCACTCAACGAAGCCCTTGAGTCATTAAAGAGCGAGATTGACTCTTTCAGCCAGTTTATCGACAGCCTAAAAAGCGACTCACGCAGCAAGCAAACTAATGAAGGGGATTACCCTTACTCTGTTGATCAAAACAAGCTCCAAAGCGGGTTCATCATGACTCCTCTCACCAAGCGGGATTCGAGTTACCCCTACAACGTTTGCTTCGACGAAGGAGAAACAACGGACAGCCCTCTTATCCTTGGATTTCAGATGGGCGACAAATGGTGTCACTATTCCTGCGAACTGACGAACATCCCCACCACAGTCATCGAGGTACAGGACAAAAATGGCAATCTGCAAAAAGCCCTTGTTAACACAGAGGTGAAAATCATCAGCGCCAACACAAAATACGGCAAAACTGACACCGGCCTATACCCACTTGGTGAGCACTCAATCTACCTGTTCTGTGACAAAAACAAAGGCACCACGCTCGCTCTTGCTGACCTGGTTACCAAAAACGGCTTCATCACATTCTCGTGGAGCTTTTAACTGCCAAAAATCACTTATTTGAGTTAATTGAACACGCACCCCTCTGAGCAAATCGAGCTTCGTAAAAAGACAGGGAGGCAAATGGAAAACGACAAGAAAACAGAACCTACAGAGGAACAAAGCGAAATAGAAAACTCAAGCGCCGGAGATTCAGATTCCGATGCAGAAAAGAGCTCGAAACTCTCTCGCTTTCGTCAATGGATCAGGAACAACAAAGGACCTTCATTTGCAATAGCAGCACTTTCAGCCCTCCTTGCCCTATCTATCGGAATCGGATACAGCTCTTATTGCAGCTTGAATTCTGAACTTGATAAACAGAAAAACGAACTCAGTTCGTATAAATCAACTGCGACCTCATTGCAATCAGAAAAAAGTCTGTGGAAAGATAAGTATTCGGAGATTCAAAAAGAAAGAGATTCGCTAAAAGAGGAGATTGGCAACTACCAAGACCAACAAGCCACCATCGATGACGAAAAAGCGAAACTTGAAGACCTTCATTCTCAACTTGACTCCCTGCAAGCAGACAGAGATTCCCTGCAGGAGCAAGTAGACACAAAGAAGCTTGCCGACGAACACGCAACCCAAGAGCAAGAAAAGCGCAGGGTTGAACAGGAAAGCAAGAGCGTGACAACGGGGCAAACGGTTTACTGGGTTTCCGGTGGAAGCGTTTACCACACCACTTCCAACTGCCCTACCCTCAAGCGTTCGTCCAACATCCATAGCGGTTCCATCGCCGCAAGCGGAAAGAGCAGGTGCTGCAAGGTGTGCGGATAGACCGCTTGCAGACCTTTCGCCGGCAAACGAGCATGCTTCTTAGCGGCAAAATGATGAATACCCGCCGTTTTCTGATGAACGGCGGGTATTTTTGCCCCATGATAATGCACGAAAAGAACCACGGCCTGAAGGACGCTTATGATCAACATCCTGTTCGTATGTCACGGCAATATCTGCCGCTCGCCTATGGCGGAATTCGTCATGAAAGAACACCTGCGCCAAGCGGGACTCGATGATGCCGTGTACGTGGAATCAGCAGCCATGCACCGCGATGAAATCGGCAGCGACACCCACTACGGCACCAAGGAAATGCTGGACCGCTACCACATTCCCTACGAGCCCCGCGCAGCACGGCTGGCCACCAAGGCAGACTACGACCGTTTCGACTACCTTATCGGCATGGACCGCTACAACCTGCGCGACATGCGCCAGCTGTACCGCGACGACCCCGCCGGCAAGCTGAGCCTTCTGATGGACTGGGTGGGCGAATCGCGCGACGTGGCGGACCCTTGGTACACCGGCGACTTCCAGGCAACGTACGACGACGTCGATGCGGGCTGCCTTGCCTTGCTCGAGCACCTGAAGCGTACCTTGGGGGCGCTAGACCATGGACAACGAATTCCAAAAGCGCTGGGAGCGCATCCAGCAGGCCCTTGCCACCGAGCTTTCCGACAATGTGAAGCCGCGTGTTTCCAGCGGGCGCACGCTGTTCGGCATCAAAAGCGAGGGCGAGGCGAAGATGGACGAGTTCGCCAAGCAGATCGAAGAAGAATACGCCGCCAAGCGCCGCGCAGAGAAGCATAAAGCGGAAAGCGCCGGCTCCGATGAGCCCGAGACGGGCGTCTTCGAATAACCCCCGAACACCACTTCCGCCAGCACCCGAAAGGGCGCTTCGCACTCATACGCAAAGCAGCACAGTGCTGCAAGTCTGCAAAGCCCATCTTCGTAGCAGGGCAGCAAAGCGCGCCCTGAAGAGGCATCTGCCCTGGGCATCAGGCGCACGGAAGACGGCTAGGGTCGTACGGCCCCTAGCCATGACTACGGCAAACCCCCTAGAACACGCTATGATGTTCCCATGAGGGATAGGGGACCATCATGTACAGTCCGTTTCGCAATGCGCAGGGGCAGCCGAAAGAGCTTGATGAGGTAACGTACGCCGACCTTGCCCAGCTGAAAGACCTGGAAGAAGGCTTCGCGCTGGAATTCAAGCGCACTTGGAACGAAAACGTGCGCGTTAAAGTGCCCAAGATCATCGCATCGTTTGCGAACTCGCACGGCGGTTGGCTGATAATCGGCATCGCCGACGACGACAAGGCGGTATGCCCCATCCCGAAACCCTCGGCCGACTTCTCGCAGATATTCGGCGAGCTGTGCCGCCACCATGTGTTCCCCACCCCGCGCTTCGACACCCGCTTCCTTTCCGACCCCGCCAACCCCGCTCAAGGCGTGGTGGTGGTGCAGGTGCACGAAGGCGACTTCCCGCCCTACGTCGCCGACGGCATCGTGGAAATCCGCGAAGGGTCCACTTCCGGCCCCGCCTTGGGCTCGGCTTTGGTGGAGCTGTACAGCAAGGCAACAAAGCGCGCCCAGGAGATTCGCGATTACTGCCAGCGCACCGTGTGGTACCCCGCCGACACCCCTTGCACAAACCGTAACTGCAACGCCTCAGAAACAGCGCTACCGCTTTTCAGCCTGTACTTGTACCGAATGGGTCGTCACGCAGCCGACACGCCTTCTAGAGCCGCTCAGGAAAGCCATGTGGTTGCCATGCGCAATGCCTTCGCACAGCAAAGCATGAGCTGCCATGTGCAGCACGCCCACGACTCGCTGATATTCCGCACTTCCAAGGACATCCCCGGCAGCTCCATCCACTCGGCGATAGAGCTGTTCCCCGACGAGTCGATGAAGCTCACCGTTCCCGGCGTGATGCTCAATGCCGCCCAGCAGGAGCAAGCACGAAGCCAGTTGCAAGGCCTTGGAATCGAAGTGCCCGCCCATGCCCGTTTCATCGGCGCCACCGAAACGCTGCGCCGCGTCACCCGCTTAGCATCACTGCTCGACCGCTACGTGCGCGAGCGCGCCATCAGCTGGACCGACTACGCTGTTGCCTACGAGCTTGAGAACATGGCAGGCGTCATGCTGTGGTCGGAAGCGGAAACCTACGCCCGCTATATCAGCAAGCACGGCCTGCTGTTCTGCGGCACCACCGACTGCAAGAGCCGCGTGCGCTACCTAGACGATGGCGTTCATGGGTCCTTCCGCGCCCGCCAATTTGCCGGCAGCCACTTCTTCGAGGCATGCGGATTGCCCCTAGGCTCCCCCAGCAAGGAAGACAACGAACTGGTTGATGCCCTGCTTCGCGGCGACAGGGCCTAGCCTCTGCGGCCCATATCCAGGAATTGGGGGCGCGTTTTGCGGCATCCCTTCAACGCGGCACCCGCCAAACATCGCCACAGGCCCGCCACAGGCAAGCCCGGCCAGCAACGCCCCCCCCCAGCGCGCTTAGCCCGACTGCTCCATGCCGCCTGAGCTCTGAAAACGATCCAGCTGTTCAAAACATAGACAGAAAATAGGGAAATGGCCCTTGCGGGTCGTACGACTCGCAAGGGCCATTCAGCAGCTCAGTGCCTTATTTTCTACCCGCGCAAATCGGTAAGCAGGTAGCAGAAGTGAATCTTGGGGTTACGCGAAAAATCCTCCGGGATGGTCTGGGCGGTGATGTTCTCGATGCCCAGACCGCACGCACGCACCTTCACTTCATCGAGCTTGAAGGAGCGCAGGTTGCCCGAGAACACAATGGTGCCGCCAGGAGCCAGCAGACGGCGCACCAAACGAAGCAGCTCGCCATGATCGCGTTGGATGTCCCAAGTACGCTGGCCCATGGTTTTCGAGTTGGAGAACGTGGGCGGGTCCAAGAACACCAAGTCGTAGCAGCCTGCCTCTTCTTCGGCGGCGCGCTCTATCCATGAGAGCACATCGGCGCGCACGAAACGGTGCATGCGTCCTGTGAAGCCCGCCCGTTTCATGTTGCGCTTCGCCCAATCAAGATAGGTTTGACTCATATCGACCGTGGTGGTTGAAGCGGCCCCGCCGCACGCCGCGTACACGCTTGCCGTTCCCGTGTAAGCGAACAAGTTGAGGAAACGCTTGTCGGCGGCCATTTCACCCACCAGGGAACGCGTGATGCGATGATCGAGGAACAGGCCCGTATCGAGGTAGCCCGAAAGATCGAGCTCGAACGGATGCCCCGCTTCCTCGACGATGATGCGATGGGAAACATGCTCTTCGCGACGATACTGCGAGCCGCCCTTTGCCTGACGGCGCACGCGGGTGAACATGCGCTCTTCGGGCACACCGAGGATAACCGCAGTAACGGCACAGGCGTCCTTGAAGCGGCACGTTGCCTTCTGCGGGTCGATTTCCTTCGGCGCTTGGTACTCGGTTACCAACACGTTCACTGCACCCGTGCCCTGTTCTTCGAACAAGTCGACCGCCACCGCGTAGTCGGGCAGGTCGGCGTCGTAAATGCGGTAAGCATGGACATCGTTCTTGCGTGCCCACTTGCGACGGGCCTTCGCCATCTTACGCAAGCGCGCGGCAAATTGAAGGGCATGGTCGGACGTGACGGCCACCTTCGTCTCTACGCCTTCGAGCGTTACCACGGGTGCTTCCACGATAGAGGAATGTCCCAAGCGGTAGCTGCGCAAGCACGCTTCGATGGCACCGTTGTACACCGGAAGGGTGCGGTTGGCGGTAAAGCCCACCGCAGCATCGAAACCGGAATCGGGCGTGATAACCACCATGCTCCACGTATCGGGCAGGCTGCGCAGGCCCTTCGAAAGATGCTCGTAGAACCCTTCCAGGCCATGTGCCAGCAAGCGCATGCCGTAAGGCGGGTTGATAGCCACAAAGCCCGGTCCGTCAAGCGCAACCTCGTTCTGCTGCAAGCTGGTTTCCAGGTCGGCGCAATCGGCACAGCCGAACGTCACGTAGGAAGCAAGCCCTAAACGACGGGCGTTGCCGCGGGCGATGCCCACCGCCTGCGAGTCGATATCGAAGCCGAACAGGTGCGGAGCGCCTTCCAGGCCCTGCTCGAAACGCTCGTCGGCATCGGCGAGCAGATCATCGAAGGCATCGGCGTCGAAATCGGCGCAACCTTCGAAACCCCAGTAATCGCGCGAAAGCCCCGGGGCGCGATCGGTTGCCATCATGGCCGCTTCGAGCACCAGCGTGCCGCTGCCGCATGCCGGGTCGACGAAGGCGGGAGCTTCCGCTATATCGCCGCCGCCCTCGTGCTGCGCTTTCGCGCGACGCAGGGCAGGAGCGGCAACACGGTCCCAACCGCCCCATACCAGCATGCCCGCTGCAAGCGCTTCCTTGAGCGGCGCTTCCACCGCCTCACCGGGAACGCGGTAGCCCCTGCGATGGAGCGATTCGCCCGCATAGTCGATGGAGATGGTTGCCTTGTTGCCGTGCAACGAGATCCAAATGGGCACATCGGGACGCTGCGGCTGCACGTCGGGGCGCTTGCCGCGCGTCTCACGCAGGCGGTCGCATACTGCATCCTTCACCTTCAGGCCCACGAACTGGCTGTTTTTCAAGGAATCGTTGGTGCCACGGGCCGTCACCGCAATGGTCGACCCATCGGCAACCACACTGGCCCACGGCAGTGCCTTCACCCCATGGTAGAGGGCATCGGCATCATGGGCATCAACACGCCCCATTACGCGCAACACGCGCGAGGCGATGCGCGACCACAGGCACACGCGATATCCTTCAACCTTGCTGCCGAAAAACGCCACACCACCCTTCAAGGGGCGCACGCTTTGTGCACGCAGGCGCTTCAGCTCGTCGGCCAGAATATGCTCGAACCCCTGAGGGCACGTAGCGAAGAATTCAAGTTGTCCGTTGTCCATAGGGGCTCCTTTTAGTGATGGGCCGTTAAAAACGATGGTACTGCATTACCGCAACGCGGAATGCCCGAAAGGACATTAATAAATCGGGTATGGCCAGCAAGCCAGCAGGCAGCACTAGCGGGCGCAGGGGAATTGAAAGGCCCATGGGGATGGCATCTGTGCCGCCCCATGGGCCTTGAAGTTTTCCTGTGCCGTCATAACGCCGCGCTGCGTAGCGCTTCGTGAGTCTTGCACTGTTCGGCAGAACAGCGCAGCCGCCTAATCCTCGAGATAATCCTTAAGCTTCTGGGAACGGGACGGATGACGCAGCTTGGCAAGCGTCTTCGACTCGATCTGGCGAATACGCTCGCGCGTTACGCCGAACTCGCGGCCAACTTCCTCGAGCGTGCGGGGGTGGCCGTCTTCCAGGCCGAAGCGCAGCGAGATAACCTTGCGCTCGCGTTCCGCCAGGCCTTCCAGCGTCTTGGAAAGCTGTTCCTGCAGCATGCTGAACGAAGCAGCATCGGGGGGAACAACCGCAGCGTCGTCTTCGATGAAGTCGCCCAGCTGGGAATCTTCCTCTTCGCCGATAGGCGTTTCGAGCGAAACCGGCTCCTGGCTGATCTTCTGAATCTCACGCACACGCTCGGGCGTAAGGCCCATTTCCTCGGCGATTTCTTCAGGGGTAGGCTCGCGGCCCAACGACTGCAGCAGCTGGCGCTGGATGCGAACGAGCTTGTTGATGGTTTCCACCATGTGAACCGGGATGCGGATGGTACGCGCCTGGTCGGCGATGGCGCGGGTAATGGCCTGGCGGATCCACCACGTTGCATACGTGGAGAACTTGAAGCCCTTGGTGTAGTCGAACTTCTCTACCGCGCGGATAAGGCCCAGGTTACCTTCCTGGATAAGGTCCAAGAACAGCATGCCGCGGCCCACATAGCGCTTTGCAATGGAAACAACCAGACGAAGGTTTGCTTCGATGAGCTGCTGCTTCGCGTCGATGCCCACCTGCTCTACGCGGGTAAGGCGCCTGCGCTCGCGGCGCTCAAGCTCCACGCCTTCCTCTTCGGCCTTTTCGAGTTCGGCGGTTGCGGCAACGCCCGCTTCGATCTTCATGGCCAGGTCGATTTCCTCAGCTGCCGTAAGCAGGGAAACCTTGCCGATTTCCTTCAGGTACATGCGAACCGGGTCGCCCGTGAGAAGGGCCACCGAGCCGTCGCCCGAAGACTTGCGGGTGCTGCGCTTGCGGGTGCTCTTCGCCTTATGGGAAACCTTGGGAACCGTGATTTCGGCGGCAGCCTTCAGCTCTTCTTCCGGCACGCCCTCAAGCAGGCTTTCGTCGGTAAGATCGGAAGCCTTAACCTCTTCGTGGTGCTCTTCGTGCAGGTTCGTGGGCTCGACGTCGGATTCCAGAATGCTTTCCGTTTCGTCTTCCTCGTGATCGTGCATCTCTGCCGCTTTTGCCTCTGCCGCCTTCTTCTTGGAAGCTGCAGCGCTTTTTGCCTTAGCCGTTTCCTTTTTAGGGGCTGCCTTCTTGGTGGTAGCCTTCTTGGCTGGCGCTTTCTTGGCCGTGCTCTTCGTCGTCTTTTCCTTGGATTCAGACTGCTGTGAGGAAGCCTTTGCCACGTCGTTTCCTTCCCACGCTTCTACAAAATCAGGCTCTGAGCCTGTTGAAAACATCATGCTATTATAACGCGAACAGCGCCTTATAGGTAGCCTTAAATTGCCCTGCTTTACTTTATTATGCGTTTGCTCGAAAGGGCAGCGAAAACAGCGGGCTACAGAAGGCTCATCGGGTCGATGTCGATGGAAACGCGCACCCCTGACGTGGGCTTTCGCTCACGGAAGTACGTCGCAAAGCACCCGGCGATATCGCCCGAGAGCGGCGCCTTCACCACCACGTGGTAGCGCCACGATCCCTTCAAACGCTCCAGCACGCACGGCGTGGGCGGCAGCACCAGCCAACCGGCGCCCTGCCCTGCGGCAAACTGTGCCAAATCGTGGTAAAGCTCCCGGGCAGCGGCGCGCACGGCATCCTTGTCTTTGCCCCACACCAAAACGTTTGCCAGACGCACGTAAGGCGGGTACCCCAGCCCTTCACGCAATTCCAGCTCTTCGTCAAGGAAACGTTGGCGGTCGTAGGAAGCGGCCGCACGGATGGCAACGTCCTGCGCGCTGTAGGTCTGCACCACTACCCGCCCGGGCTTGTCGGCACGCCCCGCGCGGCCCGCCACCTGCTCAATAAGGTCGAAGGTGCGCTCTGAACTGCGAAAATCAGGAAGCTTCAGCATAGTGTCGGCATTGATGACGCCTACCAGGGTCACATCGTCGAAATCAAGGCCCTTCGCAATCATCTGCGTACCCAGAAGCACAGCGGCCCCTGGCGCAGCGAACTGTTCCAGCAAACGCTGATGGTCGCCCTTTTTCGCCGTGGTGTCGGCGTCCATGCGGATAACGCGGCAATCCCTCTCGGCCAAAAGCGCCCGCAGCTCGCTTTCCACACGCTGGGTGCCTGCACCGAACCGCTTCAGGTACGGGCTTCCGCACTCGGGGCACACGGCGGGCACCGGATGCGTTGCACCGCAGTGGTGGCACACCAGCTTCGAGTCCCGATCGTGGTAGGTAAGCGACGTGGAGCACGAATCGCATTCGGGAACATAGCCGCAGTCACGGCACAGCAGAAACTGGGCAAACCCGCGCTGGTTCAGCAACAGCACGGCCTTTTCGTCTTTATCAAGCACCTCGAAAAGCGCCTTCTGCAGCTCGCGCGAGAACATGGAACGGTTGCCGCCGCCGAACTCGCGAGCCATATCCACCACGGCGATGTCGGGCAAAGGCTTGCCGTTGGCACGCCCGGGCATTTCGACCCGCTGCCACGAATCCTGTGTTTCGCAACGATGCAGCGCCTCGAGCGAAGGGGTTGCCGAGCCCAGCACCAACACGGCCCCATGGGCACGCGCCATCCATTCGGCCACATCGCGCGTGACGTAGCGCGGAGCCTGGTCCTGCTTGTAACTGCCCTCGTGTTCCTCGTCGATGATGATCACGCCCACGTTTTCCATAGGGGCGAACAGGGCGCTGCGGGCGCCAACCACCACGCGGGTATGCCCTTCGCGGATAAGGTCCCACTGGTCGAAGCGCTCGCCCTGCGACATGCGCGAATGCAGCACGGCAACGGTATCGCCGAAGCGCCCGCGGAAACGCGCAACGGTTTGCGGGGTAAGGGAAATCTCGGGTACCAGAACGATGGCGCCACGCCCCTGCGCAAGTGCATCTTCGATGGCGCGCAGATACACTTCCGTCTTACCCGACCCAGTAACGCCGTCCACCAACACCACATGGCCGTCGCTGTGCGATGCGGCCTGCTGGATGGCATCGAGCGCCTGCGCCTGGTGGCCGGTAAGCACCGGGCGTTCCCCTGCTCGCTTTGCGAACACGCCTGCCACCTGGCCGTATTCGCGCATACGGCGCCGCTGCTCGATGCGGATAACGCCCTTTTTCTCCAGCGATTTCAACGTCGAGGAAACCGAGCCGTATTCCGCCGTGAGCTCCGTCACGCGCAAATCGCCCTGCTTCAGCGCTTCAAGCACCAACTCCTGCTTCACCGCCCCCTTGCGTGGCTTGAAGGCGTCAGCTTTAGAGGTGCGCACAACCCAGCGCTCGTCGACCTGCGCCACCACTGGGCGCGTTACCTGCCATGTGCCGTTGATGCGTTCCATGCAAGGCACGCCACCGGGCGGCATGAACAGGCGAATGCAGGAAGAAAACGGCGCAAGGTACCGATCGGCCAAGAATTGCGCGCAGCGAGCACCGACTTCGGTGAAGCACGGCTTGCCCAGCACTTCTTCCACTGCCTTGAGCTTCGCCGTATCAAGGTCAGAAGGGGCCCGGTCGCTTACGCAAACCACGAAGCCAACGGCCTTGCGGCCGCCAAAGGGCACCAACACCGCACAGCCAACTTGGATGCCCGACAGAACTTCGCTTGCAGCAGGGTCAGAGCCAATGGGGACAGACCCTGTTGGCTCCGATTCGGGCTCGGTTGCAGCATCGGTCAGGGAAAAAAGATCGTCGAACGATTCCTGAACGGGCTTCTTCGCAGCTTTCTTGGCAGGGGTCTTCTTGCCCTGCGCAAGGCGTGCTTGTTCCTGGGCAGTTTCGGGCACAGCGTAGGTATAGGGCGCATCGAGCGCCGCCGTTGGGATATCGAGGATGATCTGAGCGAATTTCATGATGAAAAGTATAGGGCAAGCACCCCGCCAGCTTTGCAAACCCGAAAAGCACGACTAAACCTCCAGCAAAGCCCGTATAGAAGCGGGGCCGGGACGGATAACCGCCCCGGCCCCATCAGGCGTCCAACTTATGCCAGATGCCCTTGATCAAAGAAAATCAGATCACGTACTCCACATCCCAGTTGGGCTTCATGCCGAACACGTCGAACACGTGGTCGCGCACCGCAAGGAAGTCGCTGCCCGTGCGCAAACGGTCGGGTCCCAGCTCAACCTTCACCACTTCCTTCACATGGCCGGGGTTGGGAGTGAGCACCACGATACGATCGGCCAGAACCACCGCTTCCTCGATGTCGTGCGTCACGAAGATCACGGTAACGCCCTCTTCTTCGGCAATGCGGTGGATATCGTCTTGCATCTTCAGACGCGTGATGGCGTCAAGCGCACCGAAAGGCTCGTCCATGAACAGCACATCGGGCTGCACCGCCAAACCACGCGCAATGGAAACGCGCTGCTGCATTCCGCCGGAAAGCTGAGCGGGGCGCACATGCTCGAACCCGGACAAGCCCACCAGCTCGATATACTTCGCGGCCGTGGCGCGGGCCTGCTCTTTGGGCACCTTCTTGGCCAAAAGCCCCAACATCACGTTCTTTTCCACCGTCTGCCACGGCAGCAAGCCGTAGTGCTGGAAGATGGTAACGCGGTTGGGAACAGGGCCCGTCACTTCCGCGCCGTCGATGAGGATACTGCCCGAATCGGGATGCTCGAATCCTGCCAGTATGGAAAGCAGCGTGGTCTTGCCGCAGCCCGACGGGCCCAAAAGGCAGATGAACTCGCCTTTTTCCACTTCTAGCGACACATGGTCGAGCGCATGGAACGGTTCGCCTTCGCGCTGGTACACCTTCGAAACATCGTTGATCTCGATATAGGCCATTACTCTTCAGCTCCTTGCACGCCGGTGCCCCACACGCGGTTCACGCAGGCTTCGAATTGTTTGATGATCCAGTCGAGCAGCACGCCCAGAAGGCCGATGACCACAATGGCCGCCAAAAGCTCATCGGTGCGCAGATTGTTGCGGGCGTCCACGATAAGGAAGCCCAGCCCCGACTGCGTGCCGGCCATTTCTCCTGCCACCAGGAAGATCCATGCCGTGCCCAAAGCGATATGCAAGGCGTTGGCGATAACGGGAAACACCGCCGGCAACACAATCTTGAACAGGGTCTGCGCGCTTCCCAGGCCGAAGTTCTTCGACACCTTCAAATACACTGGATCGATGCGGCGCACCGCACCCACCGTGGAGAGCAGCACTGGGAAGAACGCCGCCAGAAAGATAACCACGATGGCGGGAATGTCGCCGATGCCCAGCCACAGCACGATGAACGGCAACCATGCCACTGGCGAAATAGGACGCAGGAACTGCACCACAGGGTTCAGAAAATCCCAGGCGCGTGTGCACCACCCCATGACCAGGCCCAGCAGCACCGCCGATGCGCAGGCGATCAGGTAGCCGATGAAGAAACGGTACATGCTGGCGCCGATGTCCAGCACCAGCTGCCCGCTCGAAGCGCGGTCGACCAGCGCTTGGGCAACCGAAACCGGGCCCGGGAACAGCGACGAGGGGAACCAGCCCGAAACAGCCAGCGCCTGCCATATCGCAAGCAGCACCGCAAACGATGCAACACCTTTCAGTGCCTTATTCATAGGTAACGCTCCCCTTTCCTAGCCTTGCGCCACAAAATCGCGGTACGTCGGCGGATTGTCGTTCAGTCCATAGCGGATTACTTCTTGGCGAAGCTTCTCGTAGGCTTCTTCGGTCACGTTCAGGTCGTTGAAGGAAATCCACTGCAGCGACTGCTCGCTGGTGGCCTCGTCCTGTCCCAAATCGTTCACGGCAATCTGCACTGCTTCGTCTTTGGTGAGCGAATCGCCGGCAGAAAGATATGCCTGCTTGAACGTTTCCAACGCCTCCTGCTTTCCGGCAGTGGCTTGGGTGTTGAACACGATGCCGCAGCAAATGGAGTTTTCCCACAGCTCGTCGGAGGTGGCCAGAACATGGCCCACGCCCGTTTCCACAGCCTTCGCGCCGAACGGCTCGGCAACGCAGTAGCCATCGATCTGCCCCGACTTCAAGCCCGCCGGCATTTCAGCGGGAGCCATTTCCACCAAGGTCACATCCTTGGCGCTCAGCCCGTATTTGGCAAGAAGCTGTTGCACCAGGATGTTGTGCGACGACTGTTCGTTGGGGATGGCGATGGTCTTGCCTTTCAGCTGCTCGGGCGACTGGATGTTGTTGCCCGCGATAACCACATTGCCATCGCGATGTCCCAGAACCGAAAGCTGCAGTGGGATGCCCTGGCTCTTCGCCTCCATGGCCATTTCGATGAGCACCGAAGCCCCATCGACGCGCCCAGAGTCAAGCGCATCCATAAGCTCGGCCCAGCCACCGTATTTCACCAGCTCAACGTGGACGTTGCTGTTCTGTTGCTCCAGCTGCTCGGCCGCCTTGAACAGCGGGATGGCATGGGTAATGGGCAGATAGGCGATGGTGAGCGTGGTCTGCTCTTCCGAGGCACCGATGCCCATGTCGTCGACCTTGTAGTAGATTGCCGTGGCAACAAGCGCAAGCGTTGCCACCAGCGCCACGATTGCACGTGCTGTGCTCTTCGCAAGCTTCATTAGCTGTCCACCTTCCATCCCAGCGCACGGCGGCGCTCGTCCATATCGGCAACGATGCGCTCCGCCAGCGCCTTGTGATCTACGTCAACGATCATTTCCGATCCCAACAGGGGCTTTGTGCCATGCTCCATAAATTCGGTTACCTTGGCCGAGCCCTGAGTGGGCGCATAGACGCTGTGATACGAGTTCATACCCAGAAGGCGGAATGCCAAGGCAGCGCACAGGCCCTTCTCGTTCGACCATTCGGGGCTTGCGAAGGCGAAGGGCAAATCTTTGATGGCGTGTCCCGATGCACCCGCCACCCCGCAGAAGAGCGCCGAAGCGCGGGCATTGTCCAGGCACTCGCCCATCTGCCACACGGGAGGCACATCGCCTAAGAAGCTCTTAAGGCCAGGACCTGCCTGGTCCAACGCCTTTGTGGAGCAATAACCCAACTTCATAAGCGGGAACGAAGCGCAGCCGTTGGTCATGACGAGCACGTCATGCTTGATCAGGTAGTCGGCCACTTCGACGATTGCCTTCTCGTAGACAATGCGCGAGTTGTTGCAGCCAACCAGGTTTATGATTCCGCGAATGCGACCATCGCGCAGCGCTTCGGCAATGCCGTCGAAACCGTAGGTTTCCTGGGCGAATTCAGCAGAAAAGCCCACTTCAACCTCGGTTTCGTACTGAGGGATTACCACCGGCACGTCACGGCGGGCGGCAAAGCTTTCAATGCCCCGTTCCACGATTTTCACCGCAAGCTCGTGGATTTGGCCGAGGTTGGCGTGGTGATGGTCGAAGTCGTAATGCTCGGCACCCGGCAAGCGCGCAGAATCGCTGGTGGTTACCACTGTGGTCTTGAAGCAGCGCGCCACGTCCATGATGGAGGGGAACACGTCTTGCACGTCAGCCACCCACAAGTCCAAGGCTCCGGTGCCCAAAACAAGTTCGGCACCCACGGCGTTGGAAAGCGGGATAACGCCGCCGTAGCGGTACATCGCCGAAAGCCCCGAACAGCAAATGCCGTAGAACTGGATACCCTTGGCGCCTGCCGCCTGGGCCTTCGCCTGATATTCGGCAGAACGTCCCACGCGCACAATCTCGCTTACCATGAGCGGCGAATGCCCGTGCACGGCGATGTTCACCCAGCCCTTCTTGAGCGCACCGAGGTTCATAACCGTCTTGCGACGCTCCGGCAAGCCGAACAGGCTGTCCATCGCAATGGAAGAGCCCAGGCAGCTGGTCCACGCGAAGGCAACGCCCGTGCGCAGGAACTGCTGCATAACGTGGCGCCAGTCGCCATCGGTTCCCACACTGGTTTTATGCAGGCTCTCGAACACCTCGTGGTACACGCTGATGGGAAGGATTCCCAGCTCCTCCCAAGTTTTCAGGCGCTCGGTGGGAGCGAAGGCGTGCACCGTCTTATGTTCGTCGGGCACCGTGCGGGAAAGGTCTTCCAGCAAGATGTCGGCCACTTCCACCGCAAGTCGGTTGAGCGTCTTGCCCTCGGTTTCGATGCCGAACTTCTGGCACACGGCGCGTATTTTCGCCTCGCCTTCGATAGGCAGGTTCAAGGAGCCTTCGCCGGCGCGCTTCAACGCCAGCATGCTTTCACGTCCGCGTGCGCCATGCGCCGCAGCGCCTGAAGCGAGCGAGCGCAGCATGTTACGGGCAACGATCAGGTCGGCATCGGCACCGCATACGCCGCGCGGGGCCTTCTTCGTTATCTTGCAAGGCCCCATGAAGCAGTTCTTGCAGCAGATGCCGGCAATGCCGAACGAGCACTGGGGCTGCTGCCTATCGAAGCGGTCGAACACGGTGTCGATACCCAGCTCCTGCATACGCAGCAGCATGTCGCGCACCGCCGGGTCGGGGGTCTGCTCAATGACCTGCTGCTTGTTGGCGAAGGTTTTCTTGTACTCACGCACTGCCTGGGTGTAGTCGTGGAAATCGGCATGGTCGTGATGGTGATGCCCCTGCTCGTGTTCGTGCTTGCTCTGCGCTATGGCACGAGCCAGTTCTTCTTCGTTTATGCCGCTTGCATCCTGGGCGGGGTGCTGTGCGGTACTGCTTTCCTGCACTGTCATTCCTATCCTCTTCTTTCCTAGTTCTCCTACTAGGTTTCAGGGTTTAACTGAGGATAGAGCAATATCCCGCAATATCAAGGGAATTAATGGGAATTAAAGAAAGTAATGTATTGGAAGAAACGAACGCCCGCTATTCGCCCTTCCTATACCTGCACCCCACCAGGCGCCATACCCCTTATCCGGCAAGTGCGCAAAAAAAATGACAAAAAGGGGACAGTCCCCTTTTTGTCAAAAAAGCCCCACCATAGAGGCGGGGCTTACATGCGCTTGATTGTTTTGCGGAAAAGCTATGCGATGCCGCAAGCAGCTTTCAGATCCTCGGCTTTGTTGGTCTTTTCCCAGGTGAACTCGGGCAGCTCACGACCGAAGTGGCCATATGCCGCCGTTTTGCGATAGATGGGACGACGCAGGTCCAGCTCGTCGATAATGGCGCCGGGGCGCAGGTCGAACACCTTGCTTACCGCAGCTTCGATCGTCGAATCGGGCACAACGCCGGTGCCGAAGGTATCGACCATAACCGAAACGGGACGGGCAACGCCGATGGCGTAGGCAATCTGGACCTCGCAACGCGTGGCCAGGCCGGCAGCAACCACGTTCTTGGCAACCCAACGGGCAGCGTAGGCACCCGAGCGGTCTACCTTGGTACAATCCTTGCCCGAAAAAGCGCCGCCGCCGTGACGGCCCATGCCACCGTACGTATCGACGATAATCTTGCGGCCGGTAAGGCCGGCATCGCCCATGGGGCCGCCCACTACGAAGCGGCCAGTGGGGTTCACGTACAGCTCAAGGTCGTCGGCAACCGTAACGCCCTCGGCTTCGAACACCGGATCGATCACGTAGCGCTTCAAATCCTCGCGCAGCTTCGCAGGATCGGTTTCCTCGGAATGCTGGGTGGAAACAACCACCTTTTCCACCTGGGTGGGAACGCCGTCAACGTAGCGCACGCTTACCTGTGTTTTGCCATCGGGACGCAAGTTCGGCATGGTGCCGTCCTTGCGCACCTGCGCCAAGCGCTCGGCCAGGCGGCTGGCAAGGTAGTGCGGCAGGGGCATGAGCGTCTTCGTTTCGTTGCAAGCATAGCCGAACATCATGCCCTGATCGCCGGCACCGATCTGGTCGTACGGGTCGACTGCCTCGCCGTTCTGCGTTTCCCACGACTCGTCAACGCCCTGGGCAATGTCAGGCGACTGCTCGTGGATGGTATTCAGCACGCCGCACGTGTCGCAATCGAAGCCGTACTTGGCGCGGTCGTAGCCGATTTCGCGCAGCACTTCGCGGGCAATGCCCGGAACATCGACGTATGCCTGGGTGCGTACCTCGCCGGTAACCATGATAAGACCGGTGGTTGCCATGGTTTCCACCGCGCAGCGAACCTCTTTCGGATCGGCGGGAACGCCGCCGGGGGCAACGTAGCCTTTGGCGGCAAGCTCGGTTTCCTTGGCAAGGATGGCGTCAAGGATAGCATCGGAAATCTGATCGCAGATCTTGTCGGGATGGCCCTCGGTTACCGATTCGCTGGTAAACAGATACGAATGCTGTTCTTCTTGCATCTATCGTTTCCTTTCAGGAACGCGGAGGGCGAACAGGCGCCCTCCGTAACATTTTTTCGGTAGTACTATACCGTCCTCGCAGCATGCGCAACACCGTCAACAGAAAACGCCGACAGGTTGCGGGGCGAACGGGCTATTCGTCTTGCGGCATGGGATGGCGAACGCGGCCCAGACGCTCGAACTTCGTCATGTCGGTTGCCGCCATGCCCTGGCTGGGATCGTGGCGCTTCTCGAACATCGGGTCGTTCGGGTCGTTCCAAATGCGCTCGGAAACAGGTTTCCAGGCATCGGCTGCCGCCTTGGTCTTCGCGCACAGCTCTTCGGGCGTTTCCTTTTCCTGCAAGTCGGACGAATGGGCGCCGGCGCGCTTCACCATGTCGGTAAGCATGCCGCTGTTCTCAAGGATGGGGCACGGACGCAGCAGGTTGTCGCTGAAGGGCTGCTCGCGGTAGTACTCCATGAAAATGGGCGACTGAAGCGCCTCAAGAAGCGATACCTCGCGGATGTTGGCGTTGGAGTAATGCGCGAACACGCACGGGTCGACATCGCCTGCCGCGTTGATGTGCAGGTAGCGGCGACCGCCGGCGATGCAACCGCCCACGAACTCGCCGTCGTTTTGGAAGTCGAGGGTGAACAGGGGCTTGGTCTGGCGCATCTCGCGCACGAAGCGATACAGATGCTCACGCTGCTCGGGGCTTGCCATGAGCTCGGCAGGAGAATCGACGCCTACCGGCATGTACGAGAAGATCCAAGCGAACAGGGCGCCCTGGTCGATAAGGTAGTCGAAGTACTCCTCGGAAGCGATGGATTCGGCATTCTGCGAGGTGTAGCAGCAGGAAACGCCGAAGGGAAGCCCGTGCTTCTTCAGAAGCTGCATGGCGTTTTGCACCTTGGCGTACGTGCCCTCGCCGCGGCGGCTATCGGTTGCCTTTTCGAAGCCCTCTGCGCTGATGGCGGGCACGAAGTTCTTAACGCGGATCATTTCCTGGCAGAACGCCTCGTCGATCAGCGTGCCGTTCGTGAAGGAAAGGAACACGCAGTCAGGATGCATTTCGCACAGCTTGATAAGGTCCTTCTTGCGTACCAGGGGCTCGCCGCCGGTGTAAATGTACACATGCGTGCCCAGCTCGGTGCCCTGGTTGATGATGGAATCGATTTCCTCGAGGCTCAGGTTCTGCCTGTTGCCGTATTCTGCGGCCCAGCAGCCCGTGCAGTGAAGGTTGCAGGCACTGGTGGGATCGAGAAGGATGGCCCAAGGAATGTTGCACTGGTACTTCTCGCGGTTGGCTTCCTGGACGGGCCATGCCATGAGGTTGCCGTCAACGATAAGCGTTTTCACCAGATCATCGCGAACTTCCGGGTTGGTTTCGTTCATGATCTTCATGATAAGGCGGTACCAATTGCTCTGGGTATCGATAGCCCCGCGAAATGCTGCGCGCTGGGAAGCGAACAGATCTTCCGGTGCCACCTTATCAAGCAGATCCATGATTTTCACGATGTTGTGCTCCGGGTCGGCAAGGAAATAATCCACTGCCTTGTCGAACGCGGCCTTTTTGATATGGTCCGTGGTTTTCATGGTTCCCCCTCATGTAGCTTTGTCTTCATCCGTTGATTTATCTACATCTGTAGATTATATTTAGCACAAAGACAGGCTCAATGCCCAAACAGAGGCTTTTTGTTACTTAACCATTATTTAACTCGCCGTTTCCACGACGATTGGGGGCTTTCCATGTCCGCCATGGAGGTAAAGAAGACAGACAGGCGCGTATTGCGCACCCGAAACGCCATCCGAACTGCGTTTACCGACCTGCTTGCCGAAACCAGCTACGACAAGATAACCATCACCGCCCTGGCAAAACGCGCCGATGTGGACCGTAAGACGTTCTACACCCATTACGCTTCCATCGACAGCTTGTTAGAAGACGTGATACGCACGCAAACGGAAAAGAGCCTTGAGGGGATGGATTTCCGCGATTTCTTCGCCGATCCTTCCCTGTGCACTCGCCGCTTCCTTACCGCCATCGAGGCGTCGCTGCCCTTCACGCGCGACGAGCTGCGCAACGCCGCCAGCAACATCCCCATCGACAAGTTCTTGCGCTGCTGGACGTCCATCGCCAAAGAGCACATCCACCGCCAAACCGGCACCCTACCCCAAACCGCCGAACTGCATGTGGGTATGCTTGTTGAATTCTACCTGGGCGGCATCTTGAACGCCTACCTGTATTGGCTGAAAAGCGATTCGGACGTCCCCAGCGAAGAGGCCGTTTCGCTCATCGCCGACAACGTGGTATACGGCCTGCCCGGAGCCTTGGCCCATCGCGCCAAGCAATAGCGGCATTCCGATTCATTTCCTCTGGCGCCCCTCCACACACCGGGGGCGCTTCTTTTTTCGGGATGCCATTCCCGCATTTTTCCTGCAGGGAAACACAGCGCGCACCGCTAACAGGTACACTTTCGCTGAAACCTATGCGAAAGGAAGCTCCATGAAAAGCAATGCAGAGCTGACCGAAGAGTACTTTGCCTGCGCCGAAGAGCTCGGTGGCGACATCGCCGGCCGTCGCAGCGCCTACGAATACATGAAGAACTCGACTGCTATCGTGCACGAGAAAGTGGTCGCCTCTTCGTTTATCCCCCGCCTGTACAACGACGAAAGCTGGGAAACGCTGCGCACCATCGCAGAAACCTGCCACCGCATTCTGTGCAAGGTTATCGAGCACTACCGCGCCACGCCCGAATACCGTGACGTGTGCACCTTCGCCGAGCGCCTGA
>CAJKUH010000018.1 GCA_905203045.1 uncultured Eggerthella sp. | reverse complement strand
CGGTAAGGTAGCCGGCCCATGCCAGGGTGTCGTACACCTTTGCGCACATCTCGCGATCGGAAACGATGTGATAACGCAGGGGCTGCAGGTTCTTTGCGCTTGCCGTGTAGCGAGTGTTGTCAACCCACTTGTGCATCAGGCTTTCGGGCACACGATAGATGCTGCGGAAGCGACGATAGCTGCGAGTGGTGTGCGAAAGATGTTCGATGAAACTTGGCATCAAGATTCCTTTCTTGTGGAAACCGATAATGGAATGGCAACGGTGTTAGCCGTGCGAGCAATTACTCTTCTTCAACGGCAAGCTGCTCGGATTCGCGCTCCTTTGCTGCCTGCCCTTCGTTTTCCTTCTTCACGGCCTGAGGGCGCAAAGCATCGCGCTGCTCCTTGTGCTGCGCAGCTTCCAGGGCAAGCTCTTCCTTTTTGCGCTGGCGATTGAAGTTGCCGTCTTCGACCTTCTTCTTTTCCTTTTTCTGAGGACGGAAGGTTTTCGTGGTTTGGATGAGGATGGCACCGATGAGGAACGGCATCCAAAATACGATGCCGCGATACACCAGGCCAATGGCCATACCGGCCGTTGCCGATGCGCCGAACGCCGTGAAGGCAACGGTAACCGCAGCCTCTACCACGCCAACGCCCTGCGGCGTGAAGGAAACCATGGCGAACAACGTGGCAACCACGTACCCGCATACCAACGATTCCGGCACGGTAACGCCGAACGCATAGCCCACCAGGCAGAACGCCGAAAGCTCACAGCAACTTGCGATAAGCGAACAGCCCCAAGCCTTCAGCGTGGTTTTCGGGTTTTGGACAATGAGCTTTGCCGCGCTTGAAAAGGAATGGACCGTCTTTTCAACCCACGGGGCCATCGGGTCTTTGTGGAAGCGCACCAGCACCTTGTTGATGAAACGCGCGATGGGCATAAGGATGCGGATGACCAATTGGGGGTTCTTGTGCCCCAGCACCATAACCGAGATCATAGCGCCCACCAAAACGATGACCACCAGGCCGAACAGGAACCAGATAGGCGACAAGCCAACGGTAAGCGCCAGGATGGCAAAACCGATAATCATGATGGTGGCAAACGCGGAATCAACCGTGATCTGCATCAACAGTGCCGCCGATGTAGCCTTGCCCGGTGCGATGCCGCGCCTGCGGGCATCGTCGACCACCAACGTGGTGCCGGCAAGGTTCAACGAAGGAACCACGGTATTCAAGAAAAACGTGCCGAATACCAACGGCAACGTATTCTTCGGATGCATCGTTTCGTTTACCGCTTTGAAGGAAAAGCTGTAGGCAAAGCTCTGGGAAATGTACTTGCAAAGCTGCGTGAGGATAGCGATAACCAACGGGATCATAGCGCCCTGGGCCATGGTAGACGCCAGCTCGTTGATTTGATCGCCGCGTAAAAAGACGAAGGCCAGCACAATGATGATGACCAAACCGCCCATAAGATTTCGAATATTGAACTTCACTGCTGGGAGGACCTTTTTTCTGTATATCAGTAGGAAGACAGTATTTGAGTATATCAGACCCCCAGCTCTGCGCCCGAACCCCCATAAAACCAGCGGGAACGGCCATCGCGCAATGGCCGCTATACCAAAGAAGGGGCCAAGAAAACCCGCCCCTCCCCATTCGCATTCATCTTATGCAAGCTTTATATGCTTGCCCTCTTCAACGCACTGAAGCAAATACATGTTGATGATGTTCTGGTACGGAATTCCCGTACGCTTCGACTCGGCTTTGAAATACTCGATTATCTTGACATCGATGTTCATCGTAACCGGCTTACGCAAGCGTTCCGCATAGGGATTTGGCTTGCTGTTCTCGAAATCAAATTCCTCTTCCATCGCAATACCTCCAATATCCTTCCCGTTCATGTTTCGTCGCTTTTCTCGCTGAAATGATCCTGATGGTATTGCCCTTGCCCTTTTCGCAATAGCAAACGAAAAGAACGCGAGCGCTCGTCATGCTCATCCCAAGTATCTGGAAGCGTTCTTCCATCTCGGAATGTTTGGAGTCGAAGGCAATCAACGCATACGGATCTTGAAACACCGTTGTTGCTTCCTTGAACGAAACACCGTGCTTTGCAACATTGATTGCTGCCTTATTTTCGTCCCACTCAAAAACTACTTCATCTTCTATTGGTGATGTATTTATATTATACATATCTTATCAACTCATCAAAACGGATTGAAACCTTACTGCTTACTACCCCGCCTACCTATCCCCAACCAAGGCAGGCAAAAAATAGCATGTTATTTTCGCAGGTGAAACAGCATTTCTCTGTTTTCAAGTTCTCATTACCGCTTTGCGATAGACCTGCGATTTCTTTTTCATTTCTTTCGTATGCAATTAAGGAAGACGCGTTATCAATCTGGATTGCGCTATCAAGCAGCATCGATACCGAAAAATCCAACCACTACCGCCAACCACATACATAACCTGGCCTTTTAGCAAATAATTAACCAAAGGAGCATCGACTCCCCCCCCCCCCGAAGGTGGTTGAATTAAAAACGTTATACGTGCAGTTCAGATAGTGTTTTTACTATTCATCTTATTTAGGGAAGGTTCTTATGAAGCAACCTCAACACGCAAAACCGGAACCCGCGAAGGCGCCCCGCCTCGCAGCAGCCGCCACCAGCATGGCGCTGGCAGCCAGCCTCACCATGGGCCCCGTTGCCTCCGCCCTCGCAGCAGGAAACGCGGCAGGCAGCGACGATCAGCAGAACCGTTACGACGGCAACCAGGTGAATCGCGCCGTACAGCAACAGGCAACCACCAAGCAGGACGTCGAGCAGCTTAAAGCGAATCTCGATGCAGCGAAGAGCAACCTCGATCAGAAGCAGGCAGCCCTCGACGCCGAGCAGCCCGCATACGACAAGGCGACCAAGGAGTACAAGCAGGTAGAGACGCAGCGCGACACCGCGAAGAGCGACTACCAGCAGGCAGACACGGCAGCCATGCAGGCATACAGCAAGCTGGCATCCGATGCCGCATCAGAGTCCGAGCTTGCGCAGGCCAACCTGGATGCGGCCAACAAGAAGCTGACCGACGCCCAGGATGCCCAGAAGCAGAAAGCCTCCCAGCTAGAGGCCGCGCAGAAGGCAGCCGACGAGGCCCAGGCAGCCTACGACAAGGCAAAGGCAGACACCAGCGCCGCAACCCCCGAGGCAATCGAGTCCTCGCAGAAGCAGCTTGATGTCGCCAAGGCAGAGCTCGCCGATGCCCAGGCCGCCCTCGACAACGCCCAGTCCGCCCTCGAGTCCGCACAGGCAGCAGCCAAAGACGCCGCCACGAAGCTGACCGCCCAGCAGACCGCCGCAGCAGCCGAGAAGTCCGCAAAGTCCGACCTCGATACGGCCCAGACGGCTTACGACAAGGTGAAGGCCGACACCGACGGCAACGACGCCATCGAGAAGGCAGAGGCGCAGGTAACCGCAGCGCAGAATGCCCTCACCGGTGCCAAGAACGCCAAGGCAACCGCCGATGAGCAGGTAGCAACCGCCAAGCAGAAGCTCGAAGCCGCTAAGTCCGCCCAGCAGACCGCCGATCAAACCGTGACCGCAAAGCAGCAGTCCGTAACGACCGCCAAGCAGAACGTCACCGCCGCCCAACAGTCCGTGGACAACGCGATGCAGGCAGCACAGACCGCCAAGCAGCAAGCAGAAGCAGCCGGCACCGCCTACAGCAACACCAAGGCAGCCGAGCAGACCGCAAAGCAGAAGCTCGACGAAGCCAACGCAACGCTGGCAACTGCCAAACAGGCAACCTCCGATGCAACCGCCAAGGTAACCGAAGCCCAGAAGGCATACGACGAGGCACAGGAAAAAGTAGCCGACCTCAAAGCCCAGTACAACGAAGGCGTCTACGGCTTCTTCAAGAGCATGGGCGCCCAGTCTGCAATTGATGTGCTTGATAATGCAAAGTATGCTTCCTATACCCATAAGGGTGAGGAAACCGATGCAACGAGTCTGCAGAACATGAAGGAAACTGTTCAGTGGATGAAGAAGCTCAACGAACTTCGTGCTGAGAACGGTTTGAATGCCCTGGATGTTTCTCTCGAGCTTATTGCAGCTTCTATTTCCAATGTAAATTGGTCTTCTGATGGATTGCATAAGAACATGATCTTGCAGCATTCAAGGCAGTTCAATGTTGGCGAAAACCTTGCAACAGGGATTGAAGATTGTTTCGATGGTTGGTACTACGAAGAAAAAGATAACGTCGCTGAGTTCAAAGCTCAGCTTGGTATCTCCAATGTGAAGGATACGGATCTTACTGAGGATCAGCGTGACCAGATTTCTGCACTTGCCACTGCAGAAAAACAGGTTGGACATTACTTCAATATTATTGATGCTGATTACGGAATCATGGGTTATGCAATCAATTCGTATGGTTGGACGCTTTCCGGAACGACTTTCTATTTTGCCGGTATTCATCCTTCAAATGGAATTGACTGGAACCAGCACACCATGACCGTCTCCGAGTTCGAGACCGCCCTCAACAGCTACATCGACTCTGTCGACTACCAGAAGGTGATCGCCGCAGCCCAGGCCCAGCTCGACGCCGCAAAATCCGCCCAGAGCCAGGCCGAAAGCACCCAGTCCGCCGCACAGAGCGCCGCAGACAGCGCAGCGACCGCCTACCAGTCCGCACAGCAGCAGACCGCAACCGCACTGTCGCAGAAGCAGTCCGCTGAGCAGGCCGTAACCCAAGCCGAGGCTCAGCTCGCAGAGGCCCAGCAGGCACTCGCAACCGCCGACGACGCCGTGACCGCCGCGAACGCAGAGCTCGCCGAGGCACAGTCCGCAGCAAGCCAGGCAGCCAGCACCACCGAGCAGGCGCAGTCCGCATTGCAGTCCGCAGAGTTCCAGCAGAGCATGGCGCAGCAGCAGATAGACCAGAAGCAGGCAGTGCTCGACAAGGCGAACAGCGACCTGGAGCAGCTAAACGCTGGACTCGCCGCAGCCCAGAAGAACCTCTCCGAGAAGCAGGCAGCCCACGACGAGAAGCAGGCAGCCCTCCAGACTGCAAACACTGCACTCGACGAAGCCCAGCAGCAGCTCGATACCGCCAACGCAGCCGACACGAAGGCGAAGGAGACGGTAGCCGACAGCGTGAAGCGTACTGCCAGCCTGTCGATCGCCCAGAAGGCTGCCAGCGACAAGGTGCAGTCCGCCCAGCAGCAGCTTGACAACCTCCTTGCGCTCGATGCGCAGCTGAAGGCATCCTACGACGCCAACGAGCAGGCCAAGACCGCCCTTGCAACGGCAACCGATGAAAAGCAGGCAGCCGACCAGTCCGTAACCGAGGCGCAGGCCCCGATTGCAGGTCTTGAAGCCGCATTGCAATCCGCCAAGTCCTGGCAGGCAACCGTGGCAGCGTTCGATGCCCGTGGCGCCATCGACAACGGCGCAACCGCCGACGCAAGCGACTCCGAGAGCATCGCCGCGGTGAAGCAGCTGTGCAACGTGGCGAACGCCAAGAAGCAGCAGCTTGCAGAGGCTGAGTCCGCCCTGCAGATTGCCGCCGAGAAGTACGGAAAGGACTCCGAGCCGTACAACGAGGCACTTGCCGCATACAACAAGGCACTCTCTGAGTACAACGATGCGAAGGCTGCCTACGACACTGCAGTAGCAGACCAGAAGGAAGCCGAACGCCAGGCAGAGCTCGACAAGCAGATCAAGCAGGTAGCAGCCGAAGCACAGCAGAACGCTGCGTCTGAGCAGACCGCATCCGCCGAGCAGGACGGCACGAAGTCTGCCGACAGCCAGGCAACCAGCGCCACCAAGACCGGCGACGCGCAGGGCAGCATGGGCCTCATCGCAACCCTTCTCGCTGGCACCGCATTCGGTACGATGCTCGCCACCCGCAAGAAGCTCCGCAATGCGAAACACATTGCCTAACCGCCCAGCAACATAACGCTACAGAAAAGGCTCCCAGGAAATCCCGGGAGCATTTTCTTGTTTAACGTATGTTTGCGCCGTTCAGCCGAACAGAGCAACCTAATTAGTGGCGGAAGTGGCGATGGCCCGTGAACACCATGGCAATGCCGTGTTCGTCGCAGGCTTCGATAACCTCTTCGTCGCGAATGGAACCGCCAGGCTGAATGATGGCCTTAACGCCGTACTCAGCCAACGTATCAACATTATCTCGGAACGGGAAGAACGCATCAGATGCGCATACCAGGCCTTCAGCGGGAACGCCCATGCGCTCACATGCCTCGTGAGCACGCTCGCATGCAAGCTTGGCGGAATCAACGCGGTTGGGCTGGCCGGGACCCATGCCGATGCCGGCATGATCCTTGGAAACCAGGATTGCGTTGGACTTCACGCCCTTGCAAACCTTCCAGGCAAACAGCATTTCGTGCAGCTCTTCGTCGGTCGGCTTCTTCTTGGTGGGAACGGTGAACTCGGCAGGGTCTTCGTCCACGCGATCAACTTCCTGAGCAAGCATGCCGCCGTCAACAGAGCGGAACTCAAGGGCTGCAGGAGCGTCTACCCCACCCGTTGCAAGCACGCGCAGGTTCTTCTTCTGCTGCAGAAGTTCAAGGGCATCGGGTGCGAACGAAGGCGCAATGAGCACTTCCACGAACAGGTGGTTGGCATTGATATGCTCAACGAACTCCTTGTTCACCTCGACGTTTGCGGCAATGATTCCGCCGTAAGCGCTCTTCGGATCGCAGGCGAATGCCTTGTCGAAGGCGGTTACCACATCGACTGCCGTAGCAGAACCGCAGGGGTTCTGATGCTTCAGCACCACAACGGCAGGCTCGTCGAATTCGCGAACCAACGTCCAGCACGCATCGGTGTCAAGGATATTGTTGTACGAAAGCTCCTTGCCGTTGAGCTGCTTGGCGTTCACCAAAGAATGCTCGGTGGCAAATTCGGGCACACGATAGAACGCAGCGTTCTGATGCGGGTTTTCACCATAGCGAAGGCCCTGCTGCTTTACCAGGTGGATATCGCGCTGCTCGGGGAATTCCTCGGGCTTTTCGAGCTGCGAGCCAAGCCACTGGGCGATGGCGCCGTCATAGGCATTGGTGGTCTGGAACACGCGCAGGGCAAGCTGGGTACGGGTTGCCAGCGTGGTGGCGCCGTCGTTCGCACGCATCTCGGAAAGGATGGCGCCGTAGCTTGCCGGGTCGGTTACCACGGCAACGCTGGCGAAGTTCTTTGCGGCGGAACGCAGCATGGAAGGACCGCCAATGTCGATGTTCTCGATGCAGGTACCGAAATCAGCACCGGATTCCACCGTCTTCTCGAACGCATAGAGGTTGACAACCACCATGTCGATCATTTCGATGCCATGCTCGGCAGCCTGGGCCATATGCTCAGGGTTGTCGCGCTTGGCAAGCAAGCCACCATGCACTGCAGGGTGCAGGGTCTTAACGCGACCGTCCATCATCTCGGGGAACTTGGTTACCTCGTCGATGGGGGTAACAGGAACACCTGCCTCTGCGATAACGCGGGCCGTGCCACCCGTCGAGATGATCTGCGCCCCGAATTCCTCCGACAACGCGCGCGCGAACTCGACCACGCCCGTCTTATCCGTTACCGACATAAGAACACGCTTTACCTTTGGATCTGCCACCTGGTACCGCCTTTCCAATTTGCCTGGTTCTTGTATCTGTTCTTTGCTATTTCCCAGCATACCAACGTGTTGGCATGCCTAGGTTTCCGAAAATGAAAATGCCCGCTGAAGCGGCATGCGCTGCGCTATTCGGCTATGCGCACCTTCCTGGTTTCAGGGCATACGCTCACGCGCCCTTCGGCAAGAAGCTGAACCACATGCGGGTACAGCTCGTGCTCGGCAGCATGGATGCGCGACTCAAGCGCCTCGATGCTCTCGCCTTCGCGCACTTCCACGGCACGCTGGGCAATGATGGGGCCCTTGTCGTAATCCGCGTTGGCGAAGTGCACGGTAACGCCCGTTACCTTCACGCCGAAGTTGTACGCATCTTCGATGGCGTGCGCACCCTTGAACGAAGGAAGCAGGGCCGGATGGAGGTTCACCACCCTATCGGGGTACGCATCAAGGATTTCCGCGGTGACCATCCGCATGTAGCCAGCCATGATCACGTACTCTGCGCCCGCATCTTTCAGGGCATCGGCAATGCGCTGGTTAGCCGCAGCCGTGTCGGCGTAGGCCTCGCGGTTCATAACCAAAACGGGAATGCCCGCTTTCTTTGCACGTTCGATGCCGTATGCATCGGGGCGCGAAGACACGACCAGGCTGATTTCGGCATCAAGCGTGCCTTCCTCGATATGGTCGATAAGGGACTGCAGGTTCGAACCGCTTCCGCTGATCAGAACACCGATGTTCAAAGGCTTTTTCACAGAAGCCCTGTCCTTCCTTCCGTAAATGAGAAAATGGGGACAGTCCCCATTTTCTCATTTATTCAAACAGCTTGTCTTGGTCGACGTAGGTTACTTCGCCGGCACCGGGAACGATGCGGCCAACCACCACAGGGCTCTCGCCTTCCGCTTCCAAAATTTCCATAACCTGGTCGGCCTTTGCGGGATCGACAACCAGCACCATGCCAAGACCCATGTTGAACGTCTTCAGAGCCTCATGCTCGTCCAAGTGTGCCGCATTGCACACGAACGGGATGATGGGAGGCATGCCCCACGTGCCCACGTGAACTTCTGCGTCCATGTTCTCGGGCAAAGCACGATTCAGGTTCTCGGTGATGCCGCCGCCCGTGATATGGGCAAGCGAACGCACCGCACCGGGAAGCTGGCGCAAAACGCTGCGGACGGGCTTCACGTAGATGCGCGTAGGCTCAAGCAATGCGTCCAGAACGCTCTGACCGCCCAGGGATTCCTGGGGCATGCGCAGCTCGTAGAGGGTCTTGCCGTCGGTAACCACCTTGCGAACCAGCGAATAGCCGTTGGAGTGGATGCCGGAAGACGCCAGGCCGATAAGCACATCGCCTTCCTGAACCTTGGCAGGATCGAGCATCTCGGGGCGGTCTACCACGCCTACGCAGAAACCGGACAGGTCGTATTCGTGCGGGTCCATGACGCCGGGATGCTCGGCCATTTCGCCGCCGATGAGCGCAGCGCCCGCCATCTGACAGCCGTCGGCAATGCCGGAAACGATTTCGGCAACCGCTTCGCTCTTCAGCTTGCCAATGGCGATGTAATCAAGGAAGAACAGGGGCTCAGCGCCCGTAGCCAAGATGTCGTTCACGCACATGGCAACCAAGTCGATGCCCACGGTGTCGTGCTTGCCGGCCATCTTCGCCAGCTGAATCTTGGTGCCAACGCCATCGGTGCCGGAAACAAGGATGGGGTCGGCCATGTTCTTGGCAACGTTGATGGAGAACAAGCCGCCGAAACCGCCGATGTCGCCGCGAACTTCGTCGCGGTAGGTACGATGAACCGCATCCTTGATGGCGTCAACGGCACGAGCACCCTCGGCCGTGTCTACGCCGGCTTCGGCATAGGTGGTTGCGCCCTGGGCAGTCCAGCTGGGCCACTTGGTTTCCTTGTTATCCAAAGCGTTGACCTTAACGCGATCAGTCATAGCATCTCCTGGAACTCAAATCCCCTGTTCGGGGGCTTACAAACATGTTTCAAGCCATGGGTTTCGGCGCCATGGCGCACCTGCCCGCTTAATCGAGCACGGCCTTCCCTTCCGGAAGGAAGCTCTTCGCCTTCATGGTATCAGGAATATCCACCGGGTAGTCGCCGGTGAAGCAAGCGTCGCAGAAACCTGGGTGGTCGCACTGCACCGCCTGGTGCAGGCCTTCAACGGAAATGAACGCCAACGAATCGCAGCCGATGAAATCGCACATCTGCTGATTGGTCATGTTGGCAGCGATGAGCTGATCCTGCGTGTCGGTGTCGATGCCGTAGAAGCAGGGCCAACGGGTTTCAGGCGAGACGATGCGCAGATGCACTTCCTTGGCGCCCGCACCGCGCAGCATGTCAACCAGCTTCTTGGAGGTGTTGCCGCGCACAATGGAGTCGTCGATAACCACCAGGCGCTGCCCAGAGATAACCGAGGGAAGCGGGTTCAGCTTCAGGCGAATGCCCAGCTGGCGCATTTCGTCGGTAGGTTGGATGAAGGTGCGGCCCACATAGCGGTTCTTCACGATGCCGTTGCTGTAGGGAATGCCGCTTTCCAGGGCATATCCCATGGCGGAAGGCAGGCCGGAATCGGGAACGCCCACAACCAAGTCGGCTTCCACCGGCGCCTCACGCGCCAGGATGCGGCCCATTTTGCGACGGGCAACGTAGACGCTCTGGCCGTCCATAACGGAATCGGGGCGGGCGAAGTAGACGTACTCGAAAATGCAGCTGGCGCGCTTGCCGGGCTCGACGCCCGTCTCGGAAATCATGCCGTCCTTGCCGAAGCGGATAATCTCGCCCGGAGCAACTTCGCGCATGAACTCGGCGCCCACGATGTCAAGGCCGCAGGTTTCCGAGGAAACAACCCAGCCACGGCCGTTGGGCAGCTTGCCAACAACCAGCGGGCGAATGCCATTCGGGTCGCGGAACGCATACAGGTAGTCGGGGCTTGCCAACAACATGGCATAGGCGCCCTTGATCATCTTCATGGCGGTGCGGATGCCGGCACGCAGCGAATGCGTGGTCTTGGTAACCTCGCCGATGATCTTCGCGGCGGCCTCCGAATCGGTGCCTGCGCGCAGATGCACGCCGTAGTCGATGATTTTCGCCTTAAGGTAGTTGGTGTTCACCAACGTGCCGTTATGGGCAAGGGCGATAAGCACATCGTCGATGGCGGAAATGTGGGGCTGCGCTGCTTCCCACGAATCGACGCCACCGCTGGTGGAATAGCGAACATGGCCGATTGCCAGATTGCCCTTCAGCGCAGAAAGATCGCTTTCGGTGAACGCCTGGGTAACCAGCCCCAAGTCCTTCGAGGCCATGATGGTGTCGCCGTCGCCAACGGCAATGCCGGCAGATTCCTGACCACGGTGCTGCAGTGCCTGCAGGCCGAAGCACGTCATGCGCGCTACATCTTCACCAGGTGCGTAGATGCCGAAAACACCGCACTCCTCTTCCATCCTGTCGGGGCGCTCTCCGGGAAACACCGACATGCTCATGCTATGCAGCCTCCTCATACTTGCGATCCATGACCGCGTCCTGACTTGCCGAAAGGCCGGTTGTTCCCGAGGTGGTTGCGCTCAGGTACGGATCGTTTGATGCGGTGGTTTCCACCACGGCGGCAAACAGAACCGCTCGGCCATCGTTTTGGGAATATTCGCAGGTAGAGAACAGCATCGACTGTTTGATGTCGGCAGCCGTGAGCTTGTCCCCCTTCTGGCTTACCACGCTGCGATTGAGCTTGTCCTGCACGTAAGCCTGGTAGGAGGCATTGCTGGAAAACGACGTCTGAACGATGGCGTCGGTTCCCGTTGTCTTCACCAGGGCGAACGTCTTAAGACGGTAATTGCCCTGCGAGGTAAGCACATAGATGTCACGATGGGAATCGAAGGTGCCCTGATCTTCGAAGCCGGCCAGGGAAGCGAACATGGAACCGTCGTTCATATGATGGCCGTACAGCGCGCTGTTCTGGTCGGTCAAGTTAGCGGAATTGGAGGCATCGAGGAAAATGGTGCCCGCCGAGGCAAGCCAGCCGGTAGAGCCGTCGAAGGCCTTGTGCAGGTATTCCTCGTTGTCATGGCCCTTCACCACCGGATAGTTGATGGGGGTATCGGGCACGTATATCCACGCAACGATGTCAGGATTAATGGCACGAAGCCCGTCCCAGTCCACTTTCAAATCGGAAAGGGCGAGGTTGGCGTTGTCGGAAGCATCAACCTCGGCATACTGCTCAAGGTTGCTGTAAGCGTTCTGCTGCGACCAATACTGGTAGCCGATGGCGCCAAGCGCCGCCAGGGCGCCCACGAATACCACCATGGCAAGAATGAACACCACGCGCCACACACCGCCGCCCTTCTTGCCCTGCTTGGCGCGGGCGGCGGAACCGTACGAATCGCGGCTGTACTGGGAGGCGTCGGAAAACGACTGCGGCGCCGCATGGGATGAGTGGTTTCCCGTAGGGGAACCGTGATGGCTCGAAGAAGCGGGGCGATACGATGCTGGAGCTACGCCCTGTGAGCGCTGCTGGGCAGCATGGGACCCATGCTTCGAACCACCTTTATGTACGCCTTTTGGCATGAACCACCTTTGCAGTTTGGCTCTTCTAAACCATTGCGTCGTGCCATACGCCGCATCGGCATATGCGCGAGACAACTAAACAATAGTAGCAAAAAAGAAATCCCCCTTACGAAGATTCGCAAAAGGGGATTTCACATGTTCTGATTTCGGGCAAAAAATCAGGAATGAACGGATTCACCATGTCGGAGCATGCGCCAGCAAGTCAGCGGGCGGGCGCCTAGTGAGTGCAGATGCCGCGGAAGCAAGCGCCAGATAGACTTTACCCGTCAAGCACGCTCGAAACGGCAGCCGTGCCGCCAGATGCCTGCGCAGCATCAGCTCGTTGCGATGACCGACAGGCCGTCGCGCCTAAAACATTCCCAGCCTTTTCTCTATCGCCTCGTTTATGATGCGCAGCGCCTTCACGCGGGCATAGTACTTGTCGTCGCTTTCCAGGATGATCCACGGCGCATTGTGCGTCGAGGTCAAGCGGAACATGTCTTCCACAGCAGCATGGTACTGCGGATATTTGTCACGGTTGCGCCAGTCTTCCGCCGTTATCTTCCAGCTTTTCGCGGGATTGTTCTCGCGGGCCTCGAAGCGCTGCAGCTGCGTTTCGGGCGAAACATCAACCCAGAACTTCAGCAGGATGGCGCCCCAATCTACCATGTCGCGCTCGAACTCGTTGACTTCCTCGTAGGCGCGGCTCCATTGCTCGGTGCTGGCAAAGCCCTCCACGCGTTCTACCAGAACGCGCCCGTACCAGCTGCGATCGTAGATGCCCACATGGCCCGCCTTGGGCAAACGCGTCCAATAGCGCCACAGGTGCGGGTGCAGAAGCTCGGGCTTGGTGGGAGCCGGGCTGGGGAAAATGGTGTACGAACGCGCGTCAAGTGCCTGAGCAACACGCTTGATGCTGCCGCCCTTGCCCGCGGCGTCCCATCCTTCGTACATGATCATCATGGGCACACGCTTGATGTACATCTCCAGCTCGATGCGGCGCAAGCGTTCCTGCTCGGCCTTCAGCTGCAGCTTGTAGTCTTCTCGCGAAAGCGCCAGCGTATGATCCACCTCGTCAAGCGAGGGGATGTGCTCGCTCGGGGCAAAACGCGTCATCGTGGGCGCATGGGCGCTTGCCTGCGCCGCCTGGCGTTCCGCTTCCAAGCGCAGAAGGCGGTTCTGCTCTTCAGTGCGCTCGCGTTCGTCGCCTGCAACAGCGCCCGTCACCGCAGCGGCAGAGTTTTCCTTCGCCTTCTTTTCCGCTTCAAGAGCAGCGGAGTTCTTCGGTTTGGAAAGCTCGCGCTCGAGCGCCGTTACCAACGTCTGGGCAACGCTCAGGTTCACGCGCCTATGGTCGGTCGCATCGAGCAGAATCCAGGGCGCCACCTTGAAGTTCGAACGCTTCAGCATTTCGTCGTACACGCGATACGCCTGCTTGTAGTGGTCGAGCTGGCGCAGGTCGGTCTGGGTTACGCGCCATTTGGTTGCCGGGTCGCTGTACAGGCCCACCAAACGCTCGCGTTGGGTTTGCTCGGAGATGTGCAGGAAGAACTTGATTACCAAGTACCCGTCGTTTCGGAGCTGCGTCTCGAAGTCCTCGATGGCGGGAAGCACGCGGGCGGTATGGCGTTCCACCACCGCACGGTCCTTCTTGGAAAGCTTGCCCTTCTTGGGTAGCATGTTGATAACGTGCTGCGCTCCAACCGAGTACCAGCCGCGATCGTAGAATGTCATGCTGCCGCGCTGGCCGAGCGCCTTCCAAAACTGCTGCATAACGGGAAAATAGCCCGTTGCGCCGAATTCGCCGCTCAGCACGTTTTCGGCTTCTTCCTCGTCGAAATCCTCGGTCACGTACACCGAGGTGTCACGCGCATCGAGATGATACATCAAGTCGGAGATGCGGCTGCCCTTGCCGGCGCCTTTCCATCCCTCGAACAAAACCACCACGCCCAGCTCCTGGCGCTTCGCCTCTTGCTGAAGCACCACCAGCTTGTTGATAAGCTCCTTGAACCGAGCCTTGTATTCTTTCTTGGACACCTTCTGAGAATCCAGCCGAACCGTATCGAGCATCGCGTTCCCCTCCCCTTAGCACAAGGCCATGCCATACGTTCCAGAATGCAGCACGCTTGCCTGGAAGGCGTTGCACCTGGCAAATGACAGAAATATGTTAAATAACACGTTACAAGGGATGCTACCCCACTTCCAAAAGACCGAATATAGTTAAATCAAATGAAGTGCGAGAAAGTACCCGTTTTTCAACAAGGAGCAAACACAATGTCCCGCTACGGCATCATCGATTTAGGTTCGAACACCATTCGCCTATGCATCTACGAAGTGGAATGCGCCGCGCATGAACCGCTGCGGAAAAAGGACATCGACACCCTTTTGAACTACAAGGTCATGGCAGGCCTTGCCTCGCACGTGAAAGACGGCGCCATGACCGAAGACGGCATCAAGCGCGCCATCAAAACCATCAACGCGCATCTGCGCCGTGCCTCGCATTTCGACTGCTGCCGCATCGACATCTTCGCCACGGCAGTGCTGCGCAACTGCTCCAATTCGCATAAGGCGACGGCCGCCATCGAAGAAGGCATCGGGCAGCGCATCACCATCCTCTCAAACGAAGAGGAAGCGCACTTGGGTTACCTGGGCGCACGCCTTGACCAGGACCTCGAAGCGGGCACCATGGTCGATATCGGCGGCGGGTCGACCGAGCTCACCAGCATCAGCAACGGTTTCGACCTGGCGAAGACCAGCATCCCGCAGGGCTCGCTTTCCTCGTTCGCCACGTATGTGAAGGGGCTGATGCCCACCCACAAGGAAATGGCCGCCATTGCAGATGCATTTGGCACCCTTGCCGCGAAAGAGGAAACCGAGGTGTACCGCTCCGAACAGCTCTACGGCATCGGCGGGTCCATCCGCTCGGCGGCAAAGCTCTACGGCGACCTATGTAACGAAGGCAACCGCTTCAACTACCTTCTGCCCGAGCATCTTGATGCCATCTTAAGCCTGTACGACGAAGACCCCGATGCATTCGCCCATAAGGCGCTGCGCACCGTTCCCGACCGAATCCACACCATCATTCCCGGGTGCATCATCATCCGCGAGGCGTTCAAGCTCTGCGGCGGCAAGCGCCTGGACATCTGCAAGTACGGGGTGCGCGAGGGCTACCTTGCCGACCGCGTTTTGGTAAAACCAGTAAGCTGCGCGTAGCGAAATGCGAGCGGAAACGCAAGCGGAAATGCAACAGAATGCACCGCTTCGTTGCCTACAAAAACCGCATCTTACCTGCGAAAAAAGGCTCGTAACGTATACAATAGACCCTAGGGAATACTGGCTTATATGCCATTTACTTGGGGAATAGAATAGAGGGGAAAACCAATGGAAGCGAAAAAGAATCCCGAACCCGGCTCTGCCGCCGTACCGGAAAAATCCGCTACGCACAAAGGGCGCCATGTTCTGCCCTACATGCAAAACCGCGAGCTTTCCTGGCTCACGTTCAACAAGCGCGTTTTAGACCAGGGCGAAGACCACAACGTGCCGCTGCTCGAACGACTTACGTTCGTGTCCATCTTCTGCAGCAACCTGCAGGAATTCTTCATGGTGCGCGTGGGCAGCCTCACCGACCTTTCCTTGGTCGACAAGGACATGCGCGACAACAAAACCCAAATGACGCCGAATGAGCAGCTGCTGGCCATCTATCAGCGCTGCCATGAGCTGTACCCCGAGGAAGAGCGCATCTACAACAAGATCATGGGGCAGCTTGCCGATTGCGGCATACGTCAGCTGATGCCGGAAGACCTTTCCAAGGAACAGGCCGAGTACCTCTACGCCTACCTGCAGGAACGCGTCATCCCGTATCTTTCGCCGCAGATCATCAATTCGCGCCACCCGTTTCCCCACTTGGAAAACGGCGCGCTGTACGTACTGACGCGTTTGGTAAACGACGAACCTGCTGCCGAAAAGCAGAAGTCCGCCGAGGGCAAAAGCAAGAAGAAAGGCAAGAACATCGGCGCCGATGACGCGACGTTCGGCCTTATCCCCTTGCCGCACCAGGCAAAGCGTGTTATTAAGCTGCCGGGCGAAGGCACGCAGTACATCCTTTTGGAAAACGCAATCAAAACCATCGTCGACGAGGTGTTCTCCATGTACACCACCAAGCGCGCCAGCGTCATCTGCGTAACGCGCAACGCCGACATCGACCCGAACGACGGCACCGAAGAAGATTTGGATTACGACTACCGCGAGCACATGAAGCGCATGCTGAAGAAGCGCGCCCGCCTGGCCCCGGTACGCCTGGAATCCGACACGCCCCTTTCCTCGGCAACAGAAAAGTTCCTGCTGAAGCGCCTGAACCTGAAGCCTTACCAGAGCTTCATCACCAGCGTCCCGCTTGACATGGGCTACGCATGGGGGCTTTCGGGCATGATAGACTCCGACCTTGCCCGCGAGATCACCAACGAGCCGTTCAACCCGCAATGGCCGGCATGCTTCGACAAGAAGCGCCCCATCATGGAACAGGTCGCCGAGCGCGATGCCCTGCTTATGTACCCATACGAAAGCATGGATCCGTTCATCAGCTTGCTGCGTGAAGCTGCAAGCGACCCTTCGGTGTTCTCCATCAAGATCACGCTGTACCGTCTGGCAAGCCAGTCGCACCTGGCCGAAGCCTTGGTCGCCGCCGCCGAAAACGGCAAGGAAGTAACGGCGCTGTTCGAGCTGCGCGCACGCTTCGACGAATCGAACAACATCGAATGGTCGCAGCGCTTCGAGCAGGCAGGTGCCAACGTAATTTACGGCTTCCACGACTTCAAGGTTCATTCGAAGATCTGCACCATTGCCCGCCATACCGAAAACGGCATTCAGTACATCACGCAGTTGGGCACCGGCAACTACAACGAGAAGACCTCGCGCCTCTACACCGACTTCAGCTACATCACCACCGATGAGGGCATCGGCAAAGACGCCGCCGAGTTCTTCCGCAACATGAGCCTGGAAAACGCTTCCGACAGCTATCAGAAGCTGGTCGTGGCACCGCTGCAAATCAAGCCCATGATCCTGCACAAGATCGACGAGCAGATCGCGCTTGCCAAAAAGGGCGAGCCCAACGGCTTGGTGTTCAAGACCAATTCCGTTACCGACAAAGACATCATCGACAAGATTGCCGAAGCATCGCAGGCAGGCGTGAAAACCACCCTGTTCGTACGCGGCATTTCCTGCTTGGTTCCCGGCGTGGAAGGCTACACCGAAAACGTCGAAGTGGTTTCCATCGTGGGTCGCCTGCTCGAGCACAGCCGCATCTACGGCTTCGGCCCACGCGACAACCGTGAGCTGTACCTTTCCAGCGCCGACCTTATGACGCGCAACATGGAAAAGCGCGTCGAGATCGCTTGGCCCATCTACGACCCCGAGCTGAAGGAACGCGTGAACGGCTATCTGGACGTTTCGCTTTCCGATACGGCAAAGCTGCGCATGCTGAAAAGCGATTTGAGCTACACCCCGCTTGAATTCTTCAGCAGCGAAGACGCCGAGGGCAACACCGAATCGTTCGATTCGCAGGCCTTCCTTATCCAGAAAGCACGCGACGACTACCGTCGCGCCAGCGAGCTGCGCGAAGAAGAGGCAGCCCGTCAGGCCGAGCTTGCCCGCATCGAGCGTATGAAGGCGGCAGAGGAAGAGGAACGCAGGGCCCGCGAAGAAGCCGAAGCAGCGGAAAAGGAGCTGCAGGAAAAGCTTGCCGCAGAAGCCAAGAAGGCAACCGAGGAAACCGCGAAGAAAGCAGCAAAGGAAACAGCGAAGCTGAAGGCTGAAGCTGAAGCGGAGGCCAAGGCAAAGGCAGAGGCTGAAGCTGAATTGGAAGCCTTGAAGAAGGCAAATGCAGCCAAGGAAGCAGCAGAGAAAGAAGCAGCAGCCAAGGCGCCTGAAGCAAAGGTACCGGCGCATGCCTCTTCCGATTCCCTGCTTGGCCTCGAGGAAACCGAGCCTGGCGTTGCGGGGCCTGCCACCAAGCCCACAACCGGCGCTGGGTCCGCCAAGAGCGCAGAGCCCATTCCCCTTTCGCCTTCCATGGACGAAAAGGTGGAACAGGCAGCAACCAAGGCAGCCATCCAACTGGTTCCCAAGAAGCCCAGCTTGTGGCAGCGCATCAAGTTCCTGTTCACAGGGCGATTGGATTAACGAACCGAGCCTTCATGGCATCAGCTGAAACAACCCTTCACGATGCCGATAAAAAACAGCCGCAGCTCAAACAGGGCTGTGGCTGTTTTGCTTTGCAGGGGGTCCAATTGTTCAGGAGAAATAACCCCCATGAACGTTAACCGAAAGTTTTCGAAAAGCGAGCTAAGCTTCCTTCCTCGCCTCGTCATACACCAAACCGCACCAAAACAAGGTGAAATAAGCCGTTATGAACATGGCAATGAAGCTAATGGGATCTTCCGCCTGAAACGCCCCTGCCAAACTGGCAAGCGTAATAAGAGCGTACAAAATCAAAGGAAGCATGGGCTTTCCGGGTTTCTTTGCGGCACGCATGGTAAATACCGCTGGAACGATACCGATAATTGCCGCAGCAACAACGACCATGCCTAACGTGCTGGCGCTCATCCCCAGCACCAAAGAAGTGCCAATCATATCGCCGACACCAAATGCGAACTCAGCATTGGCAAGACACCCGACGCCAATCGCTATCCACATTGCGGAAATGATGATATTCAAGATTCCGAATAGAAACAGACCCTTGCGGTTAGGACTTAAATTCTTGAACATAACTCCCCCTCTACTGCGCTCCAGCATCATGCGGAACAGCTGATTCTTGCATTTCTTCTTTAGCAAGTTAACCATGAAAAACGCACCAATAGCGCACCCCAGCACCATTGACCAGCACTTTTGATCTAGCTGTCAATCTGAGCACGTCTAACACGTCGGCGCTTATTGCCTCTGATCGACAGCTGAGCCTTTCGGGATCGTTAGCACTTCACGCCCTTGAACAGCAGAACCGCTCACAATATTTGTTTCTTCTGGAAGATCGCAATAGGCATAGACACAATCCTGGGTTTGGGCAATGGCTTCTAAAAGCAGTACGCCCCTGCCTTGGTCAAAGACAGGGGCGTACTTCAAGCTCATTGGTTTTGCCGGCTAACGCTGTTGGCCGCCGCGCCTACCGCGGTGGTTCTTGCCGCCTTGGGAGCGCTTATGCTTACCCGGCTTAGCCGCCTGACGCACACCGGAAGAATGGACGCCGGGCCTGAATGCGGCAGGCACTTCTTCCGTGCTGCGCTTGTCGGAGCGTCCTTTGCCTCTGCGCCCGCCCGAGCGCTTTGCGTCGGCGGAATGAACCGCGTTCTTGCGCGAAGGCTTGGACTGTTGCTTTTTGCCTTGCGTGCTCTTCTTGCCCTGACCGCGCTTGCCCGACTGCTTTTTGGAAGGCTTTTCGTTTGATGCGCCCTCATCACTCGAATGCAGCTTCATGCTTTCAGAATCGGAAGAGGCCTGTCCCTTTGCCGCCATCTTCTTGTCGCGTGCCTTGCGACGCTTCTTCTTCGCCTTCTTGCCTGGAAGCTTCGAAGCCGGCACGCGGTCGGGATCGATGTATACGGGGTCTTCGCCCAACTCCAAGCCTTCAGTGTCGTAAAGGTCGATGGTCTTGCCCATCAGCGTTTCGATGTCGTTGAACTCGTCGATATCCTGTTCAGTGACGATGGTGAGCGACCAGCCCACATCGCCGCCGCGGCCCGTACGGCCAATGCGGTGGATGTAATCGACCGGATCTTCGGGAACATCGAAGTTGATAACATAGCTCACATCGGCAATATCGATGCCGCGCGCAAGCACGTCAGTGGCAACCAGTACATCGCATTCGCCGGCGCTGAACGAGCGAAGCGCACGCTCACGCTGGTTCTGCGTGCGATCGCCGTGGATAACAGCACAGCTGATACCCGCCTTCACCAAACGACGGCGGCACGCATCGGCGCGATGCTTCGTGCGCGTGAACACGATAACGCGCTTAGAGCCAGCCTTCTTCAGCACCTGGGGCAGAAGCGCATTCTTCGCTTCCAGGGAAACGGGCAGTGCGTACTGCTCTACCGTTTCGGCAGTAGAGGTAACGGGCGCGATCTCGATGCGCGCAGGGTCTTTCACCAAATCGGTGATGGAGCCAACCTTGCCTTCGTCGAGCGTTGCCGAGAACAGCAGCGTCTGACGCTGTTCGGGCGTGGCGTCGACAATGGTGCGGATGGCAGGCAGAAAGCCCATGTCGAGCATGCGGTCAGCTTCATCAAGAACCAGAATCTGTACCTGGTCAAGCGAACAGGCACCCTGCTCCATCAGGTCAATCAGTCGACCAGGGGTGGCAATAAGAATGTCGCAACCGCGCTTCAGAGCATTGCGCTGCGGGTTATAGCTCACGCCGCCCACCACGGTAATCGAGGAATGGCGGGTATGCTTGCATATCGTGCGACACACCGATTCGATTTGCTGGGCAAGTTCACGCGTGGGCGTTACCACCAGAAGGTACGGTCCGCTTCCCAAGCTTTTGCCATGTCCGCGGCGCTTTTCGCCATGGGCAAGGTTGTTCATGGTAGGCAAAAGGAATGCCGCCGTCTTGCCCGTGCCGGTCTGCGCAGCCGCCAAAACGTCACGGCCTGCCAGAACCTCGGGAATTGCCCCTGCTTGCACGGGAGTGGGAGCCGTATATCCCAGCTCTTCCACCGCTTTCGTGATTTCTCGATTCAAGCCAAGGGAGGCAAATCCCTGAGCATTTTGAGCAGCATCGTTTACTTCCTGCGATACCTTTGCAGTCATAGATCACATTTCCTAATCTTCGGCGCCGCACATCTGCTAAAGGCTTTGGGCGCCTTACATAAAAAATCCCCGCCATGGGCGAGGCTCAACAAACAATCCAATCAAGGATACCCCAGGATTGCTTAATCATGAAAAAAGACGGGAGGGAGAATGTATTCTCCCTCCCGTCTACACATAAAAGCAGTTTAATGCGCTATTACGGAAGCAGCAGCTGAGCAATCTGAACCGCATTGAGGGCAGCGCCCTTGCGAATCTGGTCGGCAACGTCCCAGAATGCAAGGCCATTTTCAACCGAAGGATCCTTGCGAAGACGGCCGATGTAAGCGCCATCGGTGCCGGCAAGCAGACCCGGCATGGGGTAAACATTGTTCGCAACGTCGTCCATCATCGTGATGCCAGGGGCAGCTTCCAGCGCGGCACGCGCCTCTTCTACCGTTACCGGACCCTCGAACTCGACGTTGATGGATTCGCCGTGGCAGCGAAGAACGGGAACGCGTACGCACGTTGCGGCAACCTGAATATTCTCGTCGCCCATGATCTTCTTGGTTTCAACGACCATCTTCCACTCTTCCTTGGTGGAGTCGTCTTCCAGGAACTTGTCGATATGGGGGATGCAGTTGAACGCGATCTGATGGGAGAATGCATCGATGGTGAGCTCTTCCCCATTCAGGAACTGCTGCGTTTGAGCATACAGCTCCTGCATGGCCTTGGCGCCAGCGCCCGAAGCAGCCTGATAGGTGGAAACAACCACGCGCTTGATGGGCGAAATGTCGTAGAGAGGCTTCAGCGCGGCAACCATCTGGATGGTAGAGCAGTTGGGGTTTGCGATAACGCCGTTGTGCCAAGCAACGTCCTGAGGGTTAACCTCGGGCACTACCAGCGGCACATCTTCGTCCATGCGGAATGCGCTGGAGTTGTCGATCATGACAGCACCGGCATCCACTACGGCCTGACGCATTTCCTTGGAAACGCTTGCGCCCGCGCTGAACAACGCAATATCAACGCCCTCGAAAGACTCGGGCGTCATTTCCTCAACAACCAAGTCGCCAGCGGGAACCTGGCCACAGCCCTTGAAAGGAAGCTTCTTACCGGCAGAACGCTTTGAGGCAAGCGCGCGAATCTCACTTGCGGGGAAATCGAGATCATGGAGAACCTCGAGGAATTCGTTGCCGACGGCGCCCGTGGCACCTGCTACAGCAACAACCGGATTTGCGGGAATTTCCTTCGTCCAGGACATTGAAGCTCCTTTGCATCGTGTACTTGGTAGCTCATGATACTACGCAAGCTTGGAAGTGCTGCGCAAACTTAACACTTCGGCGCAAATTGAGCGTTCGAACGGAACTCCTTCGCCGTTCCCTGCAGCAATGGGCAGAAATCCACTTGACGCTGCTTAACCCCCCGCTTCGGCACAAAGCCACCGCTGCCCCGTTTCCGCTTGCTACCATGCCTAATCGCCGAACCTAACGCGAACTTTACTTTCAGCTGTCAGTCTGCCGAATTCGAGCCAACCGCACAGCGGCATACGCCCAGGTACACTACAATGAACCTAGCAAAAAGAACCTTCCCCAGCGAAAGGATCAACCATGTTCTGCATCCATTGCGGAAAAGAAAACGTTGAAGGCGCCCAATTCTGCGTTCAGTGCGGCAAGCCCATCGAGGCTCAGCCAACCGAGCCCCAAGCGCAGCAACAAACAGCGGGTACCCCTGTTCCGCCGCCGGCACCCGGGCAGCAGGCCCAACAGCAAACGGCCTATGCACCTGAGCAGCCGCAGGCAACCTACCAGGCACCCTATACGCCCGAACAGCCGCAAGCCCCCCAATACGCCCCCGCAGAAACCACCTACCCCATGACCAGCCAGGATGAAACCTTGCGTTTGATCAACTTCATCCTCTGCGTCATAAGCTGCGTTGTCGTATGTTGGGCGGTTATTCCCCTGGCATGGATGATTCCCATGACGGTTCACAGCTGGGGCATCTACAAGGGAACCAAGCCCAACACCACCGCCTTCGGTGTTTGCACCCTGATTTTCGTAGACGTAATCGGCGGCATCCTGTTGCTGGTTTCCAACAAAGACAAGTAAAACTCTAATTTCGCCTTCATATCAAAAAAAGCTCGTCCAAGTTGGACGAGCTTTTCTAATGTAAGGGCAAAATCCAAATCTGCATCATGCCCATACCCGATATCCGGGCATGCGCCAGTAAATCAGCGAGGCCAAGCCCGGTGCCCCAGATTCTCAGATTTCGCGAGCGTAGCGTAGTACGCTACGCTCGCGAAATCGTGCAAAGATGAGGGCCCGGCTTGGCCGCAGTGTCATCGCGTCTTTTGCGAACGTTACGACGTTCGTAGAACGTCGTAACTACCTACCCTTTGCCATCTTCGCGGCAATCTCCTCGGGGGAAAGCTGCGTTTCCTCGAAGATGGTGTCGGAGTCAAGGCCAAATGCGGTATGCAGGCAACGAACCGCGGCATCAACCTGGCTACCTTCAACCACAATGGAAATGCGGATGGGGCTGGTGGAAATCATAAGGATGTTGATATGGTTTTCTGCCAGAGCAGCAAACGCCTTCGCCGCTACACCCGGAGCAGACTTCATGCCCGTGCCCACCAGGGAAACCTTGGCAATGTCCTCGTCCATCAAAACGGTAACGCCGTACTTCTTAACCAAGGTATCGACCGCTTCAAGCGCCTGTTCTTTCTGGGAGCCAGGGAACGTGAAGGAGATGTTTGCCTTGCCGTCGGTCGTGGTGTTCTGGATGATCATGTCAACCGAAACATTGTTGCCGGCAAGAATAGAGAACAGCTGGGCTGCCATGCCAACTTCGTCGGGAAGGCCACGCAGCGTGATCTTCATTTCGGACGTGTCGTGTGCGATACCGGAAATTACTGCCTGCTCCATGGAAGGAACAACCTCCTCGATAAGCGTACCCTCCGCATCGGAGAAAGCGGAACGGGAATGAATTACAACATTGTACTTGCGAGCGAATTCCACTGCACGTGACTGCAGAACGCCAGCGCCGCCGCTGGAAAGCTCGAGCATATCGTCGTAGGAAATGCGGTCGAGCTTCTTGGCGCGAGGGCATACGCGCGGATCGGCCGTGTAAATGCCCTCTACGTCAGAGTAGATTTCGCACACATCGGCGCCGATGCCGCAAGCTAGAGCCACGGCCGTGGTGTCGGAACCGCCGCGGCCAAGCGTGGTGATATCGCCGTCGGACGAAATGCCCTGGAAGCCGGCAACAACCACGATAGCGCCCGTATCAAGGGCACCGCGGATACGCTCGGCATTGATATTTTCGATCTTCGCGCTGGAAAATGCATCGTCGGTGGTGATGCCAGCCTGCCAACCTGTGAAGCTGATTGAGCTGTAGCCCAGCGCCTGGATAGCCATTGCCAAAAGCGACATGCTTACCTGCTCGCCGGTGGAAAGCAACATATCCATTTCGCGTTTGGAGGGGTGGTCGTTCAACGCGGCAGCAAGACCGACCAGTTCATCGGTGGTTTTGCCCATGGCGGAAACTACGGCAACAACGTCGTTGCCTTCCTGCTTCATGGCAATAAGACGCTTTGCCACGTTCTTGATTCGTTCTGGGGAGGCAACCGAAGTGCCGCCGAACTTGGAAACTATAAGTGCCATCGTCTTCTTTCCTCGTATGAGACAACTCACTACATATTACCAAAAGCAACACCTTGCGCGCCTTTGGGCAGGTAAACGGATTTCCCCGCGAAACAAAGGCGAAACAATAAGAAAGCCCGCCTGCCAACGTAAGGCAAGCGGGCTGAAATAAAAAAATGGGGACTGTCCCCATTTTTTTATGCGTACTTCACCATGATCATGCCCATCTTGTTGGCAACGGCTTCACACTGGTCGACGCAGTCTTCCATGGCGCCGAACAGGCGCGTCCATACCGTTACACGCAAGGGATTGTCGCATTCCTTGGTATACAGCTCGCGAATGATGTTCAGGTACAAGGTATCCGCTTCGTCTTCGATGTCGTTCACGCGCACCAGCAGGGCATTCAACTTGTCGGACTTCTTGCAGTTGCGGAAGTCGGCCATAGCTTCGCTTAATGCCTCGCAGGCGCGAACGATGAACTTCGCGAACTTCTTGGCATCTTCGTGCATAAAGTGGATGTCGAACATATAGAAGTTCTGGATAACTTCCTCAGTCATGTCGATGATCTCGTCGAGGCTTTCCGTCATGGCGATAATATCTTCGCGGTCGAGCGGGGTTACGAAGTCAGGAAGCAGCGCTTCGAACACGCTATGGCATACCCTATCAGCCTCATGCTCGATGGCATGCGCACGGGGCAGCTCCTTTTCCAATTCGGCAGCCGACTCGAAATCATGCACGATTTCCTTCAGAAGCTTGGCTTCCTTGACGCACAGAGCAGCTTGCGCCTCGAACGCATCGTAGTAGTCGAACTTCTTTTTCTTCTTTTTCTTGCCGATTCCAGCCATGACCCCTCCAAGGTCCAGTGCTGCGGAAGCCCACAGCGGTCCCATCCGCTTTTGCGTTTGCCGAACGCCAACAGGCGCAGCGCAAGTTTAACAGTAGTAGGCGAACACACGCCTTTGCTCGTCGCCAATTGTTGTCAAAGAGTTATGTCCCGGCAGCACCAAGGTATCGTTTGGCAGCTGGGAAAGCTTGCGCAGCGAAGCACGCATCTGCTTGTCGCTGCCGCCTTCGAAATCGGTTCTGCCAATAGAGCCGCAGAACAATGTGTCTCCGGAAATCAGAACGTTAGCACCATCAAGGTACTTCCCTGCGTCCGATTCCAGGAACAGGCATATTCCACCGGGCGTGTGGCCGGGCGTTGCGATAACGCGCCACACCATGTTGCCCAGACGCACTTTGTCGCCGTCCTTCAGAAGGTGGTCGACCTTGCACGACTTCGTGGGCGGGAACTGCCCCGCCGGCTGATTCTCGATAATGCGCGCATCCACCGCCGAAGCGTACACCGGGGCATTCGTCTTCGCCTTCAGGGCAGCAAGGGCGCTCGTATGGTCGGCATGGTGATGCGTGACCACAATGGCGTCGATCTTCTTACCGCCCAGCGCCTTGATGATGGCATCGGCGTTGTCAGACGGATCGACCACGAAGGTGGCCGCATCGTCGGAAATGAGGTAGGTGTTGTTCTCGATGGGGCCAAGCACCAAGAAGCTGATGTCAACTGCAGCGCCCGTGACTTTGTACGTGCGCCCGTCCCTTTTCACTGAAACCTTCATGTGCAAAACCTTTCCGGTGCTGTTATTTGGAGGAAGTGGTTCCCGGCATCATGCGGCGGGCATCGAATACGCCGTCGACGGTACGAAGCTTCGACAAGATGCGATCGATAACCGCCGTATCTGAGACCTGGAACAAGAAGCGCATTTCAACCATGCCATCGCGATGCGTGTTCGTGTTAACCGAAAGCACGTTGGCGCCATGTTCGGAAAGGACCGATGCCACATCGATAAGCAGATTCAAGCGATCGAGTGCCTCCACGAAGATCTCGACGTTGAACGAGGTGCCGCCTGAAGGGCCGTCCTCTTCCCAGAACACCTCGATAATGCGCTCGGGATGCTTCTTCAACTCTGCCGCATTCGGACAATCGTCGCGGTGGACCGAAACACCGCGGCCACGGGTGACGAAGCCCACGATTTTATCACCCGGCACAGGGTTGCAGCAGCGGGAAAGGCGCACCAGAACATCGTCGATGCCGCGTACCACCACACCGTTCGAGGAATGCGTTTCGTGCTTCTTGGGACGCTTCACGCTGGTGAGCATGGGCGGCATTTTGCCCGTCGAAGATGCCGAGGTTCCCATCAGGGGCTTCGATGCCTCTTCGGTGCCGTTGTCCACCAAAATCTTCAGCATGCGGTTGGCAACGTGCATCGGCGCTTCCTTGCCGGTGCCGATGTTCACCAGCATATCGTCGGCGTCCTTGTAGCCCATGGCCTCGGATACCTCGCGCATGGCGCGCATACTCTGGGCGCTGGAAATACCGAACCCGTGCTTGCGCATTTCACGCATCAGGATATCGCGGCCTTCCTGCAAATCGTCGGAACGGCTGATCTTGGCGAAATACGAGCGAATCTTCGAGCGGGCCGAAGGCGTTTTCACGATGTTCAGCCAGTCGCGCGAAGGTGTGGCGCTCTTCTGGGTAAGGATCTCTACGCGGTCGCCCATCTGCAGCTTGTAGGACAAGGGCACGATGGAACCGTTCACCTTGGCACCCACGCAGTGATAGCCCACTTCCGTATGGATGGCGAAGGCGAAATCGACTGGAGTGGAACCGAAACGCAGGCTCATGGCCTTGCCCTTCGGTGTGAACACGTAGACTTCCTTCGGATCAAGGTCGGTTTTGAGCGATTTCAAGAACTCGCGCGAGTCCTTGGTCTCGTCCTGCCAGTCAACCATTTCGCGCAGCCAGGCGATCTGCTTGTCGAACGCCGATTCGGCGCCCTTGCCGCCTTTTTCCTTGTAGCGCCAGTGCGCCGCAACGCCGTATTCGCTCATACGGTGCATTTCCTCGGTGCGGATCTGCACTTCAAGCGGGCGGCCTGCCGGGCCGATAACCGTGGTATGCAAACTCTGGTACATGTTGAACTTCGGCATGGCAATGTAGTCTTTGAAACGCCCGGGCATCGGGTGCCACAGACTGTGCACCGCGCCCAATGCCGAATAGCAGTCCTTCACCGACGTGGTGATGATGCGCACAGCGATAAGGTCGTAGATCTCGGAAAAGCCCTTGCCCTTCTTCGACATCTTCTGGTAGATGGAGTACAGGTGCTTCGGGCGACCCATGATCTGGGACTCCACGCCGATTTTGCTCATTTCGCCACGAAGGATGGAAATCACCTTTTGCAGGTATTCTTCGCGGTCGTGACGTGTTTCGGCAACCATGCGGGAAACCTGTTTGAACTTAGTGGGCTCCAGGTAGAAGAACGCCAAGTCTTCCAATTCCCCCTTGATGGAGCTGATGCCCAAGCGGTGCGCGATAGGAGCATAGATTTCCAGCGTTTCACGCGCCTTGAAAATGCGGCGATCTTCACGCAGCGCGGAAAGCGTGCGCATGTTATGCAGGCGGTCGGCAAGCTTGATAACGATAACACGGATGTCTTTGCTCATGGCAATGAGCATCTTGCGGAACGTCTGTGCCTGTTCGTCGGAAAGCGTTTCAACCTCGATCTTCGTGATCTTGGTAACGCCATCGACCAAGTCGGCAACCGAATCGCCGAACAGCTCTGCCACCTGCTGTTTGGTTGCCGTGGTGTCTTCCACGGTGTCGTGTAAAAGGGCCGCGATAAGCGTTTCAACATCCATGTGGAGGTCGGCCAAGATGATGGCAACCTCTACCGGGTGGATAACGAATGCCTCGCCCGACTTGCGCTTCTGGCCGGCATGCATCTTCTCTGCAAAATGAAAGGCCTTTTCCAGCAGGGCGAGCTCGTCTTTGTCCAAATAGGTGGAAGCCAGCCCTTCGAGCGCTTTGAAACGCTCCTGCGGGTCGGAACCGACCGGTGCCGAAGTGGCCGATTTGATGGTGGGATCGACGGAAGAAGCCACCAAGCCAACTGGATGGAATTCGTTGGTGTCAGACATGGCTATCGTTCCTCCTGATATTCAGTGGTGGGAAGCAAAGGGCGCCTGATGCGGTTTTGCAGCTCTTCAGCCGAACCAGAAAGCACCCAATCTTTGAAGGTCGCAAACGATTCGCGCTCGTCCATGCCTTCGCGATAGCGCACGCTGTCGTCCAGCTCGACCTTGCCCTTATAGTCTACGACATTGATGCTTTGTTCCTTGCCCGGAACCCCAGCACAACCCTGAGATTTAATAAGCCCCAGTTCTTCGAACACCGAAACGCCGCAACGAACCTGCGAAGCGGTGATGGCCGCTCCCAGCAAACGTGAAGAGCTTTTCGCCGCGCTTTCGGCATCAAGCGTGAAGAAGCCTTCGCCGTTCGCCCGCTGCAAGGCACGCAGTCCGCGGTAGATCTGCGCCATGCCATCGTGCGTGGGAGCGGCATCATCCAGAATGCCCGCGTTCAACTGCGCATCGGCCCTGCCGAACAGCAAGTGAATCTGCGCCGGCTGTCCATCGCGGCCCGCGCGGCCCGCCATCTGGTTGAACTCGACTTCGCTGAAGGGCAAGTGGTACAGAACCACATGACGCACGCCGGGAATGTCGACGCCTTCGCCGAAGGCAGACGTTGCCACCAGAACCTGCAACCCGCCTTCGCGGAACAGCGATTCCACCCGTTCACGCTCGGAACGGGAAAGGCCGGCGTTGTAGAAGCCGATGAGCGAGGCAATATGGGGCTCCTGCTTACGCAGGCTTCGCGTAAGGGCGATGGTTTCCATGCGCGAGTTCACGTAGATAAGCGTTTTTTCGCCCTGGGCCACCAGGTTAACCAGGTAACGTTCGCGCTTCTTCATGTTTCGTTGGTCAACCACGGCAAGATTGGTGCGCTCGTGTTCGTCTACCACCACGCAATCGGGCGCAATGCCGAACGACTCGCAAATGCACTGCTCTACCTGGCTGTTCGTCGTTGCGGTAACAGCCAGAACCTGAGGCGAGCCCAGTGCGGCAACCGACTTGCCCAACTGCGCATAGAACGGGCGGAACCCTGCTTTCGAGGTGCCCACGTGATGGGCTTCGTCCACCACCGCAAAGCCGATCGATCCCGTTGCCGCGAAATCAGCGGCATGGAACGCCAGGTATTCGGGCGTAGTAAGCACGATGTCTATCTTGTGCTCGGCCAAGCCCGCCATAACCGCCGCTCGCTCTTCCGCCGTAGAGGCGCCGGTAAGCACTTCCGAGCGGATACCGAACGAACCAAGCGTGCGATCAAGGTGAAAGGCCTGGTCGGCAACGAGTGCACGCAGCGGATACACGAACAAGCTGGCCTTACCGTGGGCAAGGGCCTGTTCGACCGCATGAATATGGAAGATGAGCGATTTGCCGCGCCCCGTGCCCATGATGGCAAGCGCCGACTTGCCGCTATCGAGCACGTCTAGCGCCTGCTGCTGCGATTCGTGCAGCTGGGCATCGCCCAGAAACGCGCCCACCAACGCAGAGCGGAACCCCGCAGGGTCGGCCTTGGCGTATTGCTGCCACATGGCACGATCGGCTTCCGAGGCAATAAGGCTTTCGTTGTCTTCGCCGGGGGTTTCGTCGTCTTCTTCGGCCACCAAACCCGATACGAATTCCTTATCTTCCCCCAAGCAGGTTTCCAGGCATGTGCAGGGAGCCAAGGGCTTCAGCGAGGAAATAACCGCCTTTACCGAACGACGCCCGCGCCACGTGTCTATCTGCAGCTCGAACACAGCGTCGAGCGCGCATCCGCAGCCCAGCAGTCCCGAGATATCAGGACAATGGAACATGATGCTTGCCAGAGAATTGATGCCATCGGTAAGCGTGCAGGAAAGGTGCGTTTTGTCGGCACCCACTGCCCTACCGCCGGAAATGACCACGCCGTGCGCCAAGAAATGCGGGCTGGGGTTTTCCTGGCCAAACGGTGCCAATAGGTCGAGCTTGGCAACGTTTTCAAGCGTGAGCTCGGAAAGGTCGACGCTGGCATCCACTTCGATGCGCGGAATGAATTCCTCGGGCGGAAGCTTGTCCATGTAGGCGCACAAACGCTCTGAGAATTCGGGGAGCTTGCTGGCGGGAAGCGTTACGCCCACGGCAGCGTGATGGCCGCCGAAACGCGCAAGGATGTCCTGGCACGAGGAAACCGCATCGAAGAGGTTCACGTCGCCCACACTGCGACCCGAGCCATGGGCCTCGTCGCCTTCGATGGTAAACAGAATGGAGGGCACGCCGTAGCGGTTGGTAAGGCGCGATGCCACAATACCCTTCACGCCTTCGTGCCAGCCTTCGCCCGCCACCACCAAAGCGCGCTGACCCTTGAAGGTTTTCTCGGCTTGCTCGGAGGCAACCTCAGCGAGCTCGGCTTCGATGGTGCGGCGCTGGGTGTTCACGTTTTCCAGCTCGGTGGAAAGATGCGTAGCTTCGGCAAAATCGTCGCAAAGCAGCAGGTCGAGCGCCAACTGGGCATTGCCCATACGGCCCGCCGCATTCAGGCGGGGAATGATGGTGAAGCTTAAGCTGGAAGAGGAAACGGGGCTATCGGCAGAACCTGAGGCGTTCAGCAGCGCCGCAATGCACGGCCGGGGGTTTTCGTTTATCATGCGCACGCCCGTGCCCACCAAGGCGCGGTTCTGGCTACGCATGGGCATAAGGTCGGCAACCGTGCCGAGCGTTGCCAAGTCGATAAGCTCGCGCCACAGGTTCGGCTTGCCGAAGCGCGAGCCAACCGCCTGCACCACCTTGAGCGCAACACCGGCGCCAGCCAAAATGGAGCTGGGATTGCCGTCGCATTTCGGATCGACCACCGGCACGCCAACCGGCACCAGGTCAGCCGGTTCGTGGTGGTCGGTAATGACCACGTCGATGCCGCGCTCTTTAAGGATTTCCACTTCGTTTTTGGCGGCAATGCCGTTGTCTACGGTAACCACCAAATTCGGATTGCAGGCGGAAGCCCTGTCAATTGCCGCCTGCGAAAGGCCGTAACCCTCTTCGAAACGCAGCGGAATGAACGGCGTGACGCGAGCACCGCATTCACGCAGGCCACGTGTCATAAGCGTGGTGGCAGAAACACCATCAAGGTCGAAGTCGCCGAACACCAAGATATGCTCATCGTTTTTGATGGCATCTTCGATGCGGTTTACCGCCGCTTCCATGTTCTCTATTTCATAGGGGTTAGCCCAATCCCGCTCGAGCGAAGGGTTAAGAAACTCCTGGGCCTTTTCAACCGTATCGAACCCGCGTGCAACCAACGTGGTTGCAATGAACTGCGGCAGGTTCAATTCGGATGCAAGGCGTGAGGCTACGACTGGATCAGCCGCAGCAAGATTGATGCGCGCACTCATAGCAATACCTACTAACTTTTTTCTTCTCACAAGGCATTGTATAAGAAAGGCGCGCCCCCTGTGCAGGAAGCACGCCTTTGGTGCCAGCGCGTTGACGAAAGGTTGGGCAGCCAAACTTCCTCCAGCCCACCCCGCCATTCCACCACAGCTACCAACGTTTTGCGTAGCTTTGAGCGCCTCTTGAAGCCACTCGATGCGGATGCGTGAAAATGCGCTTGTTTACCACGCCAGGTTAGAAGGCAGAAAGATAGATTTTGCGGGCATCTTCCAAGGTAATTTCCTTGAAACCACCGAACTTTTCGCCCTTGTTCGCCTTGAGCGTTGTCAGGAACGCATCCACGTTTTCGGGCTTCAAGCCGAACTCACCCAGCTTGGCAGGCATGCCGATGCGAACGAAGAACGCCTGCAGCTCGTCGATGGCAGCCGTTACCGCATCTTCCACTGCTTCGTCGGTTTCATCGATAGGTTCGATGCCAAACACCGCATCAGCAAACGCCAAAAAGCGGGCTGGATCTTCGCGCCACACGTAGCGCATCCATGCCGGCATCATAACCGCCAAGCCTGCACCGTGGGTGATGGAGGTATCGAAGGCGGAAAGCTGATGTTCCAGCGCATGGCTTTCCCACCCGCCGGCACGTTTGGTGGGTTGGGCCGCAAGCCCGCAACCAGCCAAATCGTTGTGAGCAAGGGTGCCTGCCCACATGATGTTGGCCCGTGCCTCGTAATTCTCGGGCTCGGCAATTGCCACCGGCGCTTCTTCCATAAGCGCGCGGATAAGCCCCGTGGCAATGTTGTCGGTAACCACCGAAGATCCGGTGCCACTGAAAAAGCGCTCGCAGATGTGGGCAATCATGTCCGTCACACCCGCTGCCGTTTGGTATTCGGGCAACGTGAACGTCAGCTCCGGGTCAAGGAAAGAAACCTGCGGGCGGATAAGGTCGGAATTCACGCCGAACTTCGCATTGAATTCGTCGTTGGAGATGACGCACGAGCTGGAGCCTTCTGAACCTGCCGCTGGAATGGTAAGCACGCACATAAGGGGCAGCGCTTCGGCAATAGGCAGCTTCTTGGCGAAGAAGTCCCACGCATCGCCTTCGTAGGACGCGCCGAATGCGATGGCCTTCGCGCAATCGATAACGCTGCCGCCGCCAACGGGCAGCACCAGATCAACGTTGCTTTCGCGCGCTACTGCAATGCCTTCGCGCACCGAGGCAACTTCAGGATTCGGACGCACCCCACCAAGCTCGCAGGTTTCAACGCCTGCCAATGCAAGCGATTTCTTCACGCGGTCCAACGTGCCCAAACGCACCACCGAACCGCCACCGTATACCAACAAGGCACGCTTGTAGCCACGTTCGGCAGCGTAGCGCCCTACCTCGTCGGTCACGCCACGACCGAACACGAATCTTGTCGAGGGAAAAAACTCGAAGTTGTTCATAGAAACGTCCTTTCGGGTAAGAAGCAGGGCAAACCGCCTGCGCGTCCAATAGAAGAAAGCCTACCGCGTAGCACGCGTCACCGTTGCGGCACACCGCCTATCGGCATTGGAGAAGCGGTACGCTACTTTGCGTTAGGGGTTGGACTTTGCTGCGAATGTCCACTAAGCATCTTCTTGTCGATGAACAAAACCAAATACACCAGCAAAAGGCCCAGCAGCATCACCAAGTAAAAAAGCACGTACAGGGGCATGTCAGCCATGCCATCGCTGTTTTCTGTTTCATATATTGCCGCCAAGGGGGTGTTTCCAACAATCAAGGTGACAAGGGCAACGCCCACGCAAGCCGCCGTGCGTGCGGCAATCCACCGCTTGTGCACGTCGCCGAATTCCCTTGAGAACGGAAGGAACAAAAACAAACTCAGCAGGAAAGCCGACACCCAAATGGCCATGAATGCCTGCCCCGACAAAGGCCCGATGGAAAGCCCCTCGTTCGTGATCTCGAACGCCGCCGTCATATTGCCGATGCAGAAGGTAAGCCAAGCGTTCACGGCAATGTAGGCAAACCCGTTTCCCAGCTTGTCTTCATCAACGATGTTCTCTATCTGGTTCAGGTACACCAAGAACAAACCCAACGCCAAAAGCAGCAAAAACGCCGCATCGAGCAAGGAATAGCCCTCTTCGTGGGAATTGCCGATACCGATAACGACCTCGCCGAACGCCAACACGATAAGAAGGGCGCAGCGTTCTACCAAGTGGCTGCGGTGGCTTTTGCCGATCTGCTTTTCAAGCCTGCTGGCAAACGAGGCAAAACCAACCAGCATTGCCACCAGGCATATTACCTGAGCAGGCACGCTGGGGAACGCGAACGAGAGAAGCACCAACGCCGCCTGCACGGCAAGGAACACCACCACGCGCTTGCCGAACCTTTCCAAGGCGGGGTTTTCGCCTGGGTTAAGTACAAGCGCAAGCACCAATGCACGATAAGGTTCACGTCTACCAAAATCCATGAAACGTTGTACAGGGTAAACCGCTCCCACCCGGTGCTGATGGCGTAGGCCATGTTCATGAGCAAGAACATGTTTACCACCAGGCAGGCAATATCGAGTGCGCCACCCGTGCCGAAGCGGTTCATGAGGGTGGTGGTTTTGTACCACACCTGCAGCATTACCACGTAGGTGAACACGAACGTGTAGTACGAGTACCACGAAACCTCATCTTCAGCACCGCTGATGGAAACCGGGATGATGGTGCGCATGCAGAACACGAACACCAAATCAAAGAACAGCTCGATAAAGCACGCCTTATCGAGCGTGCCGAACGATGCGTTTTTATAGCGTGAAAGATAATTGTTCATGCCTGTATTATACGAAGCCCTGAGACGAGCCTCTCGAATCGCCGTCTGGTATTTCGCCACCTGCTTTTGTTTCGCATCGAAGCCCTACCGTACCTGCATGACGAAAATCTCGAACAGGGAAACGATGATGAGAAACGCGAAATTGTACACTTCAAAGCGTGCAATGAACTTACCGTTGTTGCCCAGGCCCGACTTCTGATACTGACGCAGCGTGATAGGCGTGGCCAACGAAGAGATGGGCGTGCCAACCGCACCTACGTTGGTGCCCAAGGCAATGCCCACCCAGTCGTTGGAAAAATGGCTGATCAGGATAGCGCTGGGAACGTTGCTGATAACCTGGCTGCTGATAAGCGAGGTAACAAAGGCACCGCACGTAGCTAGCACATCGGAAAACAGCTGGGAAATAGCGGGGATTTGCGCGATATTGCCGCTGAAAATGAAGACGCACACGAACGTCAGCACCAGGGCATAGTCCGTTTTGGCGAACACGCGCCTATCCGTTATGGCAAGCACCACCACAATGGCAACCATACCCATAAGGTAGGGCACCGCATCAACCGTCATGGCAACGCACAGTGCAAACAACACCGTGTAAATGGCAACACGGGGCTTGGAAAGGCGGATGCTTTCCGGTTTCTTGTAATGGAATTCGGCTTTCTTCACAAAACAGCAACGCGCAAGGATAAGCGCAACCGACAAAACCAGCGGCGGTGCCATAGTTGCCACGAAATCGCCGAAATCGACGCCGAACACCGAATACAGATATAGGTTGTGCGGATTGCCAAAGGGCAGCAGCATGCCGCCCAAGTTCGCGGTAAGGGTAATAGCGATAAACGCAAACGGAATTTCCGCTTCCCTATTCACCGATTTCAGCAGCACCACGGCCAACGGAAGTACGGTGACCAACGTCATGTCGTTCGAAAGGACCATAGAGCAGCAGAGCGTTACCAGCACCAATGCGATTACCAGCGCACGTGTGCTGTTCACGTGTTCCACCAAGGAGTGCGCCACGAATTCAAGCAAGCCGGAAGAATCGATGGCAGCAATAACTGCCAAGATGCTGAACAGGCAGGCAAGCGTATGCCAGTTGAAGTAGCTTAGGTACTCCGCAGAAGGCGGAACGAAAAACATGGTTACCAACGCCGCCAGAGCGGAAATCACCAGCAAGGGGTTGTGCGCCAAAGCGCGCTCAGCCGCTCGTTCGGCCGAGCGCGCACGCATCCCCGCAAGGTGAATGCCATGATGCTTTACGTCCAGGTCCTCAATATGTTCGCTTAAAAGCTTCATGGGTTCATTCTACGCCTGCATGTTCCTGAAGCGCGAATTCACTCGAAGCATTTTTGCGGCTTGATATGGCGTTATGCCCGGCTACAACACGATTTATGACGTAGAATCCCGCTATGCCGTTTCGCCTTTCCGGGCGGCATCTTCGAAGGGAGGTGCGGCTTATGGACCAAGAAACCGTGTTTGCGCTTTGTGCGATATTCACCGTGATGATTGGGATCATCGAGCTTACCCGGAAATAGGAGAACGGCATTGGAATATAAGAAGAGCCGGGATGCCCTCAGAAAGTAACACGACTCCTTAGAACAACGATGCCGCCCAGCCTGGCGGGACGTCATCTTCTGCTTGTAAGTATACCAGAGGCGCCCCAACGAATAGAGCCCTACGGCAAATGAAGGATAGGATAAGAATAACAAGCGCCTTCCAACCGTTCGCCGAAAAGAAGCCCTACGCATAAAGCACCGTATACAACAACAGCGCAAAAACGAAAGCGGATACACACTTGGTGAAGGTGATTAAGTCCCGATTCGTTTCACGGCTGTGGCTATCGGCATACCAATTGCCAACAATGCGCGACTTGGCATCGCTCACCGTGTTTCCCATCAGGTATTTAGCAAGCTGGAACAGCCCAAATACCACCAAGCCAAGAATCAAAAGAAATCCCACCGCAACCGTCCCCTTCCGTAGTGTGTTTATGCATCGTTTGGACAATGCTCACCATACGGAATTGAAACGATTTCTGTGTACAAGAAAGTTCCCAGTTATGCCAAACAGATTCCACCCTCAACGCATCCGTTGATTCATTGGCGGCGGAAAGCGTCAGCAGCCAAACGCTGAGCCTTGATGCAGCGCCGAGCCCTGCAACCGCTTCACCGTCTTGAACTGCCGTAAATTGTTCGGAAACTCAGCCTCAAGGCAGCTGCGCTCAAAGCTTCAGTGCATGCTTCGGACACGCATCAACGCAGCTCAGGCACAGGATGCATTCGGTGCCCCGTTCACGGTTTCGCGCGTTGTTGGTCATATCCACATCCATAGGGCACGCGCGTTTGCAAGCGCCGCACTTAACGCAAAGGCTGTGATCGCATTTGACCCTTAGAAGCGAAACGTGTGCGGCGGGCTTCATGAGTAGGCTCACAGGACAAAGATACTTACAGAACGCCCGATTGTCCCGAAACGCGAAGGCAAGCAAAATGCCCACTATGTAGTACAGAACATTTCCGACAACAAAGGCCGCAAAGAGCGTTTGCTCCCTGTTTTCGGCAAACAGCAAAATCAGCACAGCTATTGCTATCGAAGCAGCAAGGAAAACGAACCTCATCCATTCCCATTTCGGGCGCTTCTTCTGCCTTGTTTTGAACGGCAGAAGATCCAGCACCATTGCCGTCCAGCAGGCGTACCCGCAAAAACCACGGCCGAACAGTACCGGCCCGGCAATCTTCGCAACAAGGTAGTGAATGGTTGGGCCCGAAAACACGCCCAGGGCAAGGTAACACCAGAAACCTTCTATCTGCATGTTTTCGCCTTCGTAAAGGCCAAGAAAACCGAGCATGTAAAGACCCACGGCGAATTGGACGAAGCGGCGTGCATGCTTCCACTTCGCCGAATACAGTGCAAGGCCAACGGCAATGCAAGTACCGATGTAGCTGAAGTTGAACAGATAGAACGTGTTGCCAAGGCCCAGCCACAAGCCAACAGCAACAGCCTCGAAAATCAGCCAGATTAAAAGCGGAATGCGGTATTTAGCCATGGAGCTCCCGCCTTTCCATTCACTCGACGCATTTTTGCGGTCTGATATGGGGTTATGTAAACAATCATATCAGCAGATAGGATAGAATCCACCTATGGCGTTTCGCCTTTCCGGGCGGCATCTTCGAAAAGGAGGTGCATGCGATGGACCAAGAAACCGTGATTGCGCTCTGCGCGATTTTTACCGTTGTTATTGGAATCGTCGAACTAACCCGGAAATAAGGAGAACGGTGTCGGAACATAAAGCGAGCCAGGCTCACCCTAGAAAAGTAACCTGGCTCCTTTAAGCAACGATGCCGCCCGGCCTGGCGGGACGTCATCTTCTGCTGAAGATTATATCAGAAGAAAACCTACCCATAAAACGTGCGCTGCGGCTTCGCAGCATGGCTTTGCTTCGTGTTTAAACGCCAGCTGACCAATGGCTATTCCTCTGGGAACAGCTCGTCTAAAATCTCTTGCATCGGCATCTTAGCGCCATACCAAATCTCTTCGCCGCTCGCAGCTTGCTCGATCATCATGCCAATGCCGCCAATAACCTTGCAGCCCTTCGCCTTAGCATCTTTAAGAATCTGGGTCATGCGCGGATGATAGACGGTATCGGCCACAACCATGCCCTCTTTAATCAGCTCGGCAGGCACAGAGGTCTGGCCGGCACTATCCCCCATACCAACAGGAGTGGCGTTGATAAGGATATCGGACTCAGCAATGGCCTCCTTCATTTCTTCCTTGTTCTCAAACGCATGAAGAATCATCTCGGCACCCGTCTTTTCCTGAACACGAGGAAGAAGGATAGTCGAACGCACATAAGAAGGGCCACCCTCACGCGCAAACACGTGTACCCTCTTGGCACCATCCAGCGCAGCCTGAACAAGAACCGCGGAACCCGCGCCACCAGGGCCGACCACTGTGATGGTTTTATCCTCTATTTTCTCGCCATGGTTGCGAATATTCTGCATCATGCCCGTGCCGTCGGTATTATGGCCGATAATCCTGCCGTCCTCTTCCTTCTTTAAAACGTTTACGGCACCCATAAGCTCTGCGCTGTCGGAAAGCCCATCAAGCAAAGGGATAATCGCCTGCTTGCACGGCATGGTAACGTTGCTCCCGTCCCAGCCGTCCATACGCTTCATAGCAGCAATGATGCTGGGCAGATCGTCCCGTTGCACATCGAACACGACGTAAACCGAGTCGACTCCCAGCTTTTCGAAGGAAAGGTTGTGAGTGGCCGGCGACATCGAATGACGAATCGGGCTGCCCAACAGGCTAATAAGGTGAGTGTGTCCGCTGATTTTGGTTCTCTCTGACATAGTTACTCCCTCTTTCCCCTATGTGCCTTGCTTAAGCTAAGGCACAGAAACTCGCTTTATCTATGCAAACACCTCGTGCAATCCATCCATGATGCGAATAGCCTGCTTTACCTGGACCTGACCAGGCGCAGAGGCTTCTTCCAACGAGCAAAACGTAAGCGCGGAACCGAAAAGTTCGCCTGCAAGACGAGTGATGCTTCCCTCGCGGCCCATCGCCATAGTCAGCAAAGGTTTGTCGCTATGAATGCGAGACACTTCCTCGGTTGCGGCCAAAAGCCTCAGTGCGTCTTGGGCACCATGCGCCATAGTTGCGATTTTGGGAATATCGGCGCCCAGATCAACCATATGAGTAAGGAGGTTTACCATCCATTCAACGGAAGGCGTTCCTGCGAAGTTGTGATAAGAAATCACCGTTTTGACGTTGTGTTCTTTTGCGCACGCAACAAGTTCAGGAACAGCTGCATCGCCGATCCAGGTTTCGATATCAACAAGATCTACCGCTTCGGCTTCGATAACCGCCTTGTTAAGCGCAACGTATTCTTTCACCGGGATGGTAAGACGACCGCCCTGACTCGTTGAACGAAACGTGAAAAGAAGGGGGCTATTGGGAAGCGCCTTGCCAATTTCCATGGAATGCTCTGCCATCTTTTGCGGATTGTGCACGTCTGCCGCAAAATCGCCACGCCACTCGAAGCACTCAACGCCAGAGGCGATGCCCTTTTCGATTAGCTCGATGTTTTCAGCAACGTGAGCGCCCATAAGAGAAATAATCGTTTTTGGGCGGCCTTCACCAAGTTTTACCCCTTTAATATCAAGCGCTTGAACCATATTTCCTCCCAAAACCAAAACCCTATGGCTTAAAGATTTCCCTATCAACAATTCGTATACTAACGTTTTATTGACCAGCGGATTAGATGGTTTAGGCATCCGCTTCATTGCTTTTGAGGAATGATTCTTAAGTTTGCGCAGATTCGACCGTCGCTCAATTCAGCGCTTCGCAAAAAAGCAAAGAAACCCATCCGTTCTTGGAGGGTGTTCGGCGCTCTTAAAAAAGACAGCTTTCGATGATGCCCCTACCCCTTAGCTGACCAATCCACTCTTTTGGTATCGCACCGTATCCGTATTTGATGCCCGCCAAGCCACCGGCCACGCAAGCAGTGGTGTCGGTATCGGAGCCCAGGTTAACAGCAAGAAGCACACAATCCTTGTAACTGTCCGTCTTTTCTAAGCACCAAAAGGCAGCACCCAGCGTATCCAGCACGTACCCGCCGCTCTTCACCTCGCTTGGAAGATGCATTTCCAGCTCTTCACCCATCATCAACGACCTGGCGGCTTTAACGTACTGAACGCAAGCATTCATCGAAATGCTGTGCGCATGGGTGATAGCGGAAACCTCCCTTATTTGGTTGTCCGTCGCATCAGTGAACGCAAGCGGAATGATTCGCATAAGAGACCCGTTACCGTTATCCATGATGCTGGAGCAACCTTTGTTCTGGGAAAGTGCCCTGTTAACCGTGTTTCCGAAGTCGAAAACCCTTCCGTCGATGGCGTACTTCCCCTTCCTGAACCACGCCTTGAACTTCTTCCGCATGTCCTCAACATCTATGCGGCCAAGCTCCCTTATGCTGTCGCAGGTTGCAAGGATCATCGAAGTGTCATCCGACCATGTGCCCGCCGGCTGGTCGTGCGTGCCGTAGCCAACCATCCCCGTTGCATGGAATGAGCCACGACCCATGAACTCGTAAGGAACACCGAGCGCATCGCCAACCGCAGCCCCGTAAACCGCATCTTTCAAAGTAGCCATAATTCCTCTTTTTGCTTCTTTCCTCTTCTTTCGTTGCGGACTTCGAAATAGGCAGGTTCGCCATCTTCTTCGTCCAGTCCCTCGTCTAGCTCGGGAAAACCCTGCATCCTCCACTTTGCTGCTAATCGCACCTCGAACGGCACGTGCTTTCGGTATTCCTCCATCCGAGAAGTATCTATCTCGAAACCTTCAAACTTTTCCATTCATCAGCCCTTTCGCTTGACTGTCGGTCGGTTCGGCGCTGCTTCAAAAGCGGCTCGAATTTTAATATTCGACTCCGTGCTGGCACTCATAGCAGTGTTTGAAAGTGATCTTCCGAAAATACCAGCCTTTATCGCTGTCATCGTAGAAGTACCGTTTCAAACAGAACGAATAAGGCCGGTCGGGACAATAAGCGATCATTGGGCATTGGAGTGCCTTCTTTTTTAGTTCCTCATCTGAAGGGAACTCTTTCGTCTTGTATTCTCGCGTCATTGTCCACCCTTTCTGTTGACCCCTGCGGCACATAATCTCATTGCCAGTTAGTTAGACGCTAATCCAAAAATCGTTGGTGGCGTTTCCCGTGAATTCCGAAGGGTTTTAGAGAGAAGCATGTTAGGGACCAGCTCCGGAAAGCAATCAGCAAAATATGCCAACAAGCTGCCTCTTTTCGACGTTGCTAATGAAACCAACGTCAAGAAAGCATTCCCCTTCGCTCGAAAGGCATTCGATAGCGGCGATTTTATGGAAATCAAAGAATTATTTACCGTTCAAAAGACGGAACCATTAGGAGAATCAGAAGATGGGGAGCTTCCTTCATCTATGAGTTAGCCTAGAAAAACTCCTCCTAGAATTATATCAAACCAACGGGTAAGCGGCAGAGCAGGTTTGATTACCAGTCAGTTCGACACTGCTCCAAAACCGAGTAGTACGGTGAGGTGGCTCCACCGTGTTTGATTACCAGTCAGTTCGACACTGCTCCAAAACGGGGAAAGTGTGGAGCCACGGCGGCATCATGTTTGATTACCAGTCAGTTCGACACTGCTCCAAAACCGCGGGGTTGAAACCTAGCAGCGGTTCTAGTTTGATTACCAGTCAGTTCGACACTGCTCCAAAACCCAAGCTTGACCCCGAGTTAGATTCAGTAGTTTGATTACCAGTCAGTTCGACACTGCTCCAAAACCAGTGAACACCTATAGATTATATAATTACGTTTGATTACCAGTCAGTTCGACACTGCTCCAAAACGGTAGCTTCGCCCATGCAGTCGCGCATTTGTTTGATTACCAGTCAGTTCGACACTGCTCCAAAACAGGGCACGATCAAGGCCGCCGCAGCGCAGGGTTTGATTACCAGTCAGTTCGACACTGCTCCAAAACCTGCGCTCCGACATTAATATCAATTGTGCGGTTTGATTACCAGTCAGTTCGACACTGCTCCAAAACTCTGCCCTCAGCTCGCGCATGTCACTTCACGTTTGATTACCAGTCAGTTCGACACTGCTCCAAAACACCTTGCGATGCGTGAGCGGCTTCTCGTCGTTTGATTACCAGTCAGTTCGACACTGCTCCAAAACCGGAATTGCCGCGCTTGACCTTAAAACCCCGTTTGATTACCAGTCAGTTCGACACTGCTCCAAAACAGCAGTTCCAAAATGAGTACGTTCCTGCGGTTTGATTACCAGTCAGTTCGACACTGCTCCAAAACAGCCAGAACAGGCCGCAAACGCTGATATAGTTTGATTACCAGTCAGTTCGACACTGCTCCAAAACATGCTAGTGCCATATTCAAACATATCATCTGTTTGATTACCAGTCAGTTCGACACTGCTCCAAAACAGGGAGGTGTAGCAGCGTTTGGCGAACCAGTTTGATTACCAGTCAGTTCGACACTGCTCCAAAACCCTCCTGTTTCCATTTGATGGACATGCTTGCGTTTGATTACCAGTCAGTTCGACACTGCTCCAAAACTTTGCTTGACATGTCGCCTGTCCAGGTGCCGTTTGATTACCAGTCAGTTCGACACTGCTCCAAAACACAAATAATTAGATGGGTCGGTTTTCAGCCGTTTGATTACCAGTCAGTTCGACACTGCTCCAAAACCGAATGCCCGTGGATTGCCAAAGGCATAGTGTTTGATTACCAGTCAGTTCGACACTGCTCCAAAACAACGGCTCCGTGTTCACCCGCACGAACACGTTTGATTACCAGTCAGTTCGACACTGCTCCAAAACCCTCCTGATTCAATTTGATGGACATGCTTGGTTTGATTACCAGTCAGTTCGACACTGCTCCAAAACCCGCAGGAATTACTGTAGATGAAAAGCGCGTTTGATTACCAGTCAGTTCGACACTGCTCCAAAACATTCTGCTTCTTCCAAACGACGCTGCCATAGTTTGATTACCAGTCAGTTCGACACTGCTCCAAAACCCCCTGATCATAACCAAGGGTGTGCAATCGGTTTGATTACCAGTCAGTTCGACACTGCTCCAAAACGAATGTCCTGGTTAGCCTGGTTATTTGCCAGTTTGATTACCAGTCAGTTCGACACTGCTCCAAAACCAGCTTCCTGGCAAGCATAGCCAAGCGCCAGTTTGATTACCAGTCAGTTCGACACTGCTCCAAAACAATCATTTCCGCAGATGAGCATCGTCAATGTTTGATTACCAGTCAGTTCGACACTGCTCCAAAACATGTATCGGTATTGGCTGCTGCTTACCACAGTTTGATTACCAGTCAGTTCGACACTGCTCCAAAACGGTTGTCGCAGGAGCGGCCACAAACGCTTGGTTTGATTACCAGTCAGTTCGACACTGCTCCAAAACACACAAATCATCTTCTTCTCGATCCACCAGGTTTGATTACCAGTCAGTTCGACACTGCTCCAAAACCCATCAACGAGGGTGAGGATCTCACGCTCAGTTTGATTACCAGTCAGTTCGACACTGCTCCAAAACGAGGGATTCTTTCTGTGAGTTGCGCCTTGGTTTGATTACCAGTCAGTTCGACACTGCTCCAAAACGGTTGTGCCCGGTTGCGAAGATGCTGGAAGGTTTGATTACCAGTCAGTTCGACACTGCTCCAAAACTGCTGATGTTCGTTTCCTTCAGGATCGTTTGTTTGATTACCAGTCAGTTCGACACTGCTCCAAAACTGACCCCGAGGTATTCCGTGATTCCGTTGCGTTTGATTACCAGTCAGTTCGACACTGCTCCAAAACTCCCGCCCTCACCGTGTATTCGCTTGCCGGTTTGATTACCAGTCAGTTCGACACTGCTCCAAAACCGGGGCTGTAGGTTCCTGCCTTGCATCTGCGTTTGATTACCAGTCAGTTCGACACTGCTCCAAAACGTAGTCAGCCGCCTTGGCGACATCGCCGCTGTTTGATTACCAGT
>CAJKUH010000017.1 GCA_905203045.1 uncultured Eggerthella sp. | reverse complement strand
TTGCGTTCATCATCACAATGGGAAAACGTCCGCCTGCCGCATAGGTAAGGCACTCGGCCATGTAGAGCAGGCCCTGACTGGACGTTGCCGTGAAGGTTCGCGCGCCCGTTGCCGCGGCACCGATGCACGCAGAAAGCGCCGTGTGCTCCGATTCAACATGCATGTATTCGGCATGGAGCGTTCCCGCTTCCACCATTTCGCTCAGGCGCTCCACAACAACCGTCTGCGGTGTGATGGGGTAAGCGGAAATCACCTGAGGGCGGGCAAGGCGAACGCCTTCGGCGAACGCCTCATCGCCTGATAGGAACTTCTTCATCGGCGCTCCCCCTTTCCTTCTTCGCTTTCCTGCGCAGCTTCGGCTGCCAACTTCGCCGCTTCTTCCTTGCGTGCCTGGCCTTCGGGCACCATGGTTATCGCGCCCGCCGCACATGCGCGGGCGCAAATGCCACAACCCTTGCAAAAGTCCAGGTCAAGAGCTACTGACGTGTCGGTGCGGTTCGCTGGACATGCCTCGCGGTCGTTGTCGGTCTTGAACACCGCACCATCAGGGCAGTACATATAGCATTTCAGGCAGCCCGTGCACTTCGATGGGTCGAACACGGGGCGCTCGTTGCGCCATCCGGCGTTCTTCACCGTAAGATAGCCTGCAGCGAAGCACGTGCTGCGTGCGTACTCACGCGGGTCCAGGTCGTCAGATTGCAGAATGGGAATGCGTGCAGGACGGCGCCCCGCATACCCCTGGCGCAATTCGTTGCTGCTTTGCGCCCCAGGTGCGCCATACCCTGCGGGAACAAGATTCGTATTTGACGAGCTCACGTTCAATTCCTCTCAAGCACTTTTGGCTGCCCTCAGGCAGGCACCTTGTTAAACGCTTCGGATGCACCGATGATGTGCGCGGCTGCCTCTCCCTTTGCGAAGGAAGAGAACTCCGCAAGCACCGCTTCGATGATCGCAATGTTCTTGTCGTGCAGCTTTGCAGGCATGTACTCGCGGACGGAGCGTTCGATGCTTTCCTTGGAAACGGCATCGTCAAGCGCGGTAATCGCCCCCAAGAACACCGTGTTGGGAATGGGCCTGCCAAGGATTTCCTGCGAAATGCCGTCTGCGTCGATTGAGATGATGCGCGGATCCTTGAAATCTTGCAGGCTGTTCGCCAGAACCACACCGCCAGGCTTCAACTCCGATTCCCAATCTTCGCCAATCAACGTGTCATCGAGATACACCACGTAATCGGCTTTGACAATGGCGCTGCGGTCGCCTATTGGCTTGGTATCTATCTTGGTAAAAGCCCTCATCGGGGCACCGCGTCGTTCGGGCCCGAACGACGGGAACGCCAACGCGTAGCAGCCTTCGGGAAATGCACCGGCCGCTCCCAGAAGACGCGCCGCCGTGAATGCCCCCTGGCCGCCTCGGCCGTGCCACAGTATCTCTTTCACGCTTTGTCCTTGTCTCTAATCGCAACAGCACAGCTTCTTGCGCTCTGCGCCGTAATACCAGGAACAGACAGGCAAAGCCAGGCACACTGCCCGGCTTTGCCCCTGCTTCTTTCGGTTTCGCTTACTTGTTGCTATCGCGCTCGTCGATGAAGCGGGATGCCTTATGTTCAGACGATACGCCGAGTTTATCCGTATCGTACACAATCACCTTAGCGGGACGAACGCCGGTATGGGCCTTCAGCGCCGCCTCGACGCGCTTGGCAACCTCATCGAACGATTCGTCGCTGCCCGCCGCGCGCTCAACGGAAACCTCATAACGCGTGGAATAATTCTCGTCGTACACGCGAATCAGGTATTCGCCCGTCACGCCCGGCTCGGCGCGAACCACATACTCAACGTCGCTCGGGAACACGTTTACCGCACCGACGATGAACATCTCGTCCTTGCGGCCCGTAACATGGATGCGCGCATGGGTACGGCCGCATTCGCACTTTTCCGTGGAAACGTATCCGATGTCGCCGGAACGGAAGCGGATCATCGGGCGGGCCTTCTTGCACAGCGTGGTGTAGGTAAGCTCACCGGTGCTGCCGGGCTCCAGAACCTCGCCGGTATTCGGGTCGACCGTTTCAACCAGGATCTGGTCTTCAACGATGTGCAGGCCGTCCTTCACTTCGCACATTGCCGCGCAGGCGCCGTAGATGTCGGAAAGGCCGAAGAAGTCGCGTACGTCTGCGCCCCACAGATCCTCGATTGCCTCGCGGGTCGATTTGATGGAACCGCCCGGCTCGCCGGCAACGATGATGGTCTTGATGTTGAAGTCGTTCTTGGGGTCGAGGCCCTTTTCCTTGATCTTCTGGCCAAGCGTCCAAGCGTAAGAAGGAGAAGTCCAGATAACCGTGGGCTGATACTGCTTCAAAACGAAGATCAGACGATCGGACGGAACAGCGCCCACCCAAATGGCCAGGGCGCCAAGGCGCTGAGCACCAATAACGTCAGGGCCGCCAACGTACAGCGCGAAATTCAAGCCGTGCACATAGCGATCGTTGGGGCGCATGCCGGCCTGCCAGAACAGACGGGCCTCAGTGTCCTGCCACAGGTCGAAGTCTTCCTGGGTGAAAGGGCTTACCGTGGGAACACCCGTAGAGCCGGAAGAGGTAGCCATGAAAATCACGTCCTCTTCGGGGACCGAGCACATCTCGCCGAAGAAAGAACCGACATGCTGCGTTTGGCGTTCGGTCTTCTTGTCGCAGAAGGGGAACTTCGCGATATCGGCAAGCGTGTGCAGGTCGCTGGGCTTCACACCCGCTTCGTCGAATGCGCGCTTGTACCATACGGTGTTGTCGTATGCGTACTGGAGCATCGTCTTCAGGCGGCCTAGCTGCAGCTTCTCGATCTCGGGACGCGGCATGCACTCAATCTCTGGGTCGTAGTATTTCTGGTCGTAGGGGATGTTCTTTTTCGCCATTGCTTGTTACCGCTCCTTGATTGGTGCTTTCTTCCTGTTTCAACGTAGTGCACTGTCTGCAGCCTTTGCTGACTGCGGTGCATTATGAAACCACCGAGCAGAATATCCCGCAACCCCCTAGGTTATTGGGCGTTTATATGTTTGGGTATAGGCATATTTGATACCGCATAACACCAGGTAAACCATGCTTTTTGGAAAAATGGGGCCACTCGAAGAGGACAAATTGCCACTTCTGAAATGCACTCGAAACAATATGAAAGGCCTTCTTGCCCCTATCTGGCTAGCCTATCCAAATCGTGCGTCATTGAAGTTTGCCAAACCCGTGACGAGCAAACCTTTAAGCCAATGCTTCAATAAAAAAGGAGCCCTCATGCAAAGGCTCCTTTTGGATAACAAAAAGGGGACTGTCCCGTTTTTGTTACTTTTCCACGTGATTGCCACGGTTTACGTACTCAGGCTTCAAGAGCACCACCCCGCCACGTTCGGCGATTTCCTCCTTGGTCATGCGCGTGTTAAGCTCGGCGGCAAATTCGTCCAAGCCGATGCCGCATCGTTCAAGCAGCACCATAAGGTGATACACCACATCGGCAGCCTCGTAGCGAAGATGGTTAACTTGGGCATCGTCGCCCTCGTTGTACACCACGTCTTTCGCGGCGAGCGTTGCCTCGTGCGCCTCTTCTGCAACCTTCTTCAGCAACGTGTCGATGTCGCCCGTAAGCAACCGATGGGTGTAGCTTTCATCGCCTGCGTTGCGGCGCTCATGGATGGTACGTGCAAGCGATTCGAGCGAAGCGCCGATTTGGCTTTGCGGGGGTGTACGGTCGTCGGAAAGATACGTTTTGACGTTGGGCATAGTGCATTCCCTTTCATGTGTTGTGCGAGTTTCAGGATAGCACGCCGAACGGCGCCGAAGCGAAGCAGCGCTACGCTACTGGCCGCACAGCGCCTTCCTGAACAGTTTCGCAAAGGCTTCGCAGCCATCGTCGGTCAAATGCTGGCCATCGTCGACCAAGTACTCGCTATGGCCTTCGCTTTCACCGTACCAATCGATGATTCCAACATTGCTGTTTTGGGCAGCGTAGTCGCGCAGAATCTGATTGTTCGCATCCTACAAAGGATAGGGGCAACGAATGGTAACGAAGCACATCGGCTTGCCGCCAACCGCATCGATCATCTTCTGGACAATCGATTTGTCACGGATAAGGCTGTTGCCGCCCAATTCAACGATAACAGCGCTGCCGTTCCAACCCTCGCTTACCGCATCACGGTACACGTCGGGCCCGACGGAGAGCTGGCGGCTTACCTTTGCGTCCAGCCATGCATCAGGCAAGTACTTCTTTATCTGTGCAGAGGCGCCATCGCCTACCGAGTCGCCGATTATCAGCACGTCGGCATTGCAGGTTCCCTTTTCCGCATCGTAGGTCCATGCGCTTGCGTTCAGATTATCGGGCACCTTTTCTGCCTGCGGGCTCAGCGCGCCGGACTGCCCCGATGTCCCCGATTCATCGACCGATTCAGATACAGCAGCATCCTGCTGGGCTTCCTGACCAGACGACGCGCTTTGGGCAAGCTCGGGGCGCAGCTCTTGGGCACGCGCCTGCGATATGGCCTGCCAATCAAGGGGCAGCACAATCAGCAGAACAACCAGCACCGTGCTTACCACCGTGGCAACGTTTGCGGCACGGGTATCGGAAAGGGAGCGCACAAGCGCAACGCAGCGCGCAGGGATGGTTCTCCCGTCGCTTTGCCGCATTGCCTGGCCAGGCGCCTGCGAACGTGGGACAGGACGCCCCTCCCCCGCCTTTGCGGCTACATGCTTTTTCGAAGCTTTTCGCGTAAAGGGCTGTTCGACGAAACGGTAGAACACTTCGGAAAGAAGAAGGATTACCACGAAACCCAAAGCCCATTCCCACCATTCAAGCGGCGTGGTGCGCGTTGCCGGGTTCATTACGGTAAGAATAGGGTAATGGATCAGGTAAATCGAAAACGAGCGGCCGCCCAAATACACCAACGTCTTGCACGAGAGGACTTTCGAAACGATACACCCAGGCTGTTGCACCGTCAGCACCAACAAACAGCACATGACGGCAACCGCAAGGTACCCGCCACGGTACAGCCAGGCATCCTGCCCATTGGCGAAAACGAAGCCGACAACCAAAAGAATCAGGCACACCGCCGAAATGACGTTCGCCTTGGCAACGGCAACTTGCTTGTTGCTGCCCAAGATGAAATGCTCCAGGGAATCGAACGCAATGGCCAGAAACGCGCCCGACAGAAGCTCGGCTGCACGCACATCGGTGCCGTAGTACACACGCGCCGTGTCGGCGTTGGGGTCGAACAGAAGCGCCATCGCAAGCGTTGAGGCCGCCATCAGCGCGCCGACCCCCGCCAGAAGCCCCTTTCGGGTCCTGAACAGGCATGTAAGCAGCATCAAAAGAATGGGCCACAGCACGTAGAACTGCATCGTAACGCCCGTGAACCACAGGTGGGTCAGGGGCGATGGCAGGCCGGCAGCCGCAAAATAGGAAACATTGCGGAATATGTACGACCAGTTGCTGAAGAACAGCACCGAGGGCAAGGCATCCGCCTGCACCTTCGGAAGCAATGCCGGGCTCATCGCGAATATCAGAATCGCTGCGAAGGCAATGGCAACGATGATAGGCGGAAGCAAACGGCGAACGCGCTTCTTAAGATAGTCCACATACGAAAACTCGCCCGTTCTGTCCAAGCCCCGCAAAATACTTCTGGTAATGAAGTACCCCGTCAGCACGAAGAACAGGGTTACGCCCAAAAAGCCGCCCTCTAACGCGGACGGCCTCATATGGAACAGGACCACGCCGATAATCGCTACGGCTCGCAACCCGTCAAGCGCTTTGATCCTCCCTTTGTCTTTCTTCTGGGCGGGTTTATGGCGTTTTGAGGCAGGAGCTTGCGCCCTTGGCCGTTGTGTTGGGCGATAGTCGGACTGTTGCACTGGCATGCTTTCAACAAGAAGGAACTCATCTTATTCCCTGATGGGCCCACGTTTTTACATTGATTCCATTGTATAGACAAGAAAACCCATCAAACAAGCCCACCTGTTCAAACGGATGTTACCAAACGGTGAATTATCTGCTTTGAAACAAAAAAAGCGCGCTCCCCGAAGGGAACGCGCCTTAAGTAAATCAGCTCCGAAGCCTACTCTTCGTCAGACTTCTTTTCCTGATCGGCGTCCGTGGTGTGCAGACCCAAATCGTTGGAACCCAGAAGGGCATCGAGCTCTTCGAGGTTGCGCTGGTAAGAGCGCGGAGGCAGAGCCTCGCCCAGCATGTCCTCACCCTCGGTGTTGAAGGTTGCGGGCTGGTCGCCACCGATGAGCACGGTGTCGTCAGGAGAGAACACCATGTCCAGAAGCTGGCTCATGTCGTCACGCGAAGCAGACAGGTCGTCTTCGATCACATGGGACAGGCCGTGCTTTTCCAGGCCTTCCTTCAGCTCTTCGATAGCCTTGGTGCCAATACCCTCGATGCGCAGCAGGTCGTCTTCGGTGTGACCCACCAGGTCGGCTACCGTTTCGATGCCGGCCTCCGAGAACTTGTTGGCCCAACGCTGCGAAACGCCCAGGTCGTCGTAGATGTACAGACGGGCATCCTCATCGGAGAGCTTGCTGCCGCGGTAGCCCGACGTGATGGAAGCGAAGTAGCTTGCATAGTCGGAACCAGAGCCAAGGTAGCCATCGCCATCAAGCGACCAGTCCTGCGGCTGAGGCAAGAGCTCTTCGATTTCGCGAAGCGCCTCAGGAGCGGAATCAGGCAGACGGTCGGAGTCAACCTTGTCAACCGGAACGCCGCGGTAGGTAAGGCCCACGTCGTGGTAACGCTTAAGGCCGGTACCAGCCGGGATAGGCTTACCGATGATAACGTTTTCCTTCAGGCCCTGCAGGGTATCGACCTTGCCCTCGATTGCGGCATCGGTAAGAACCTTGGTGGTTTCCTGGAACGATGCAGCAGACAGGAACGAATCGGTTGCCAGCGAAGCCTTGGTGATGCCCAGCAGCAAAGGCTGACCCACCGGAGGATTCTTGCCTTCCAGAACCAGGGCGTTAGCTGTGTCCTCGAACTCGAAGCGGTTGACCTGACGGCCCGGCAGATAGTCGGAATCGCCAGGATCAAGGACAGCAACCTTACGCAGCATCTGACGGGCAATAACCTCGATGTGCTTGTCGTTGATGTCTACGCCCTGGGACACGTACACGTCCTGAACCTGAGCAACGATGTAGCGAAGCGTGGTGTTCGGGTCGGTAAGGCGAAGCAGGTCGTGGGGGTTTACAGAACCCTTGGTGAGCTGCTGGCCAACCTCTACCTCGCACCCGTCGGTAACGCCCGGCAAGAGCGTTGCACGAGCGGATACCACGTACTCGCGGATGTTGCCTTCCTGGTCGTGGACGGTAAGGGTCTTGTTCTGCTTGTCGGCAGTTACCTGCAAGGTACCGGAGATTTCCGCAAGAACAGCCTGGCCCTTAGGCTTGCGAGCCTCGAAAAGCTCGGTAACACGAGGCAGACCATGCGTAATGTCTTCACCTGCAACACCGCCGGCGTGGAAGGTACGCATCGTAAGCTGCGTACCAGGCTCGCCAATGGACTGAGCAGCGATAATGCCAACTGCCGTACCGATGTTGACCGGACGAGCGGTGGCAAGGTCCCAACCGTAGCACTTCTGGCAAACGCCGTGCTCTGCGTGGCAGGTCATAACCGTGCGGATGTTGATGGTGTCGATGCCGGCAGCATCCATCGCAGCAACCTGATCCATCGAGCTGATGAAGTCGCCCGCAGCAACGATCGTGTTGCCCTCGGCGTCCTGAACATCTTCCAGAACGCAGCGGCCTACCAGGTTCTCGTCGAGCTCGCCCTTGTCGTTGTGGATCGGGTATGGAACGCCATCGGACGTACCGCAGTCGATCTCGCGAACGATAACGTCCTGAGCAACGTCAACCAGACGACGGGTAAGGTAACCGGAGTCAGCGGTACGCAGTGCGGTGTCGGCCATGCCCTTTCGAGTGCCGTGCGTGGAAATGAAGTATTCCAAAACGGAAAGGCCCTCGCGGAAGTTCGACTTAACCGGAATATCGATCGTGCCGCCCTTGGTGTCTGCCATCAGGCCACGCATACCAGCAAGCTGACGAATCTGCTTGATGTTACCTCGAGCACCGGAGTCGGCCATCATGAAGATCGGGTTGAATTTGTCGAAGTTGGCTGCCATGGCATCGCCGACCTCTTCGTTTGCCTCGGTCCAGATGTCAACTACCTGCTTATGACGCTCTTCGGCGCTCATCAGGCCCATCTCGTAGTCTTCCTCGATGGCGGCAACCTTGTTGTCGGCATCGGCCAGGATCTCGCCCTTGGCAGGAGGTACCGTTGCGTCGTAAACGGAAACGGTGATGCCTGCGATGGTGGCGTAGTGGAAGCCGGTGTCCTTCAAGCCGTCAAGGATGGGCTCGACCTCGGAAAGGGTGTAGCGGTTGCAAACATCCTCTACGATGCGGCCGATTTCCTTCTTGTTCATCTGATAGTTCAGGAACGGGTAATCGTCCGGGAACACGTTGTTGAAGATGATGCGGCCGATGGTGGTCTGCAGGCGCGTGCCGGCCTTGTGCTCTTCGAAGGTGCCGAACGAGGTTGCAACCTGGGTGTCTTTGGTAAGGCGAACCCAGATCTTGGCCTGCAGGTCAACTTCGGCGCGAGCATCGTAGGCGTTGCGTGCGTCAGCGAAATCGATGAAGGCACGACCCTCGCCGGGGAAGCCATCGCGGGCAGCGGTGAGGTAGTACATGCCGATGATCATATCCTGGGTAGGAACGGTCAGCGGACGACCATGGGCAGGCGACTTGATGTTGTTCGCAGACAGCATCAGCACGCGAGCCTCAGCCTGAGCCTCGGCGCCCAGCGGCAGATGAACAGCCATCTGGTCACCGTCGAAGTCGGCGTTGAATGCGGTGCATACCAGCGGGTGCAGCTTGATTGCCTTGCCCTCTACCAGTACCGGCTCGAATGCCTGGATGCCCAAGCGGTGCAGCGTAGGTGCGCGGTTCAGCAGCACAGGATGCTCGACGATAACCTCTTCCAGAACGTCCCATACGTAGCTTGCGCCACGGTCTACGGCACGCTTTGCAGCCTTGATGTTGGCAGCATACTCGAGCTCTACCAGGCGCTTCATTACGAAGGGCTTGAACAGTTCGAGTGCCATCTGCTGAGGCAGGCCGCACTGGTGCAGCTTCAGGCTAGGACCGACAACGATTACGGAACGGCCGGAGTAGTCAACGCGCTTGCCCAGCAGGTTCTGACGGAAGCGGCCCTGCTTGCCCTTCAGCATGTCGGAGAGCGACTTCAGCGGACGGTTGCCGGGGCCCGTTACCGGACGGCCGCGACGACCGTTGTCGAACAGGGAGTCAACGGCTTCCTGGAGCATGCGCTTCTCGTTGTTGACGATGATCTCAGGAGCACCCAGATCGAGCAGGCGCTTCAAGCGGTTGTTGCGGTTGATAACGCGACGATACAGATCGTTCAGGTCGGACGTTGCGAAACGGCCGCCGTCGAGCTGGACCATAGGACGAAGATCCGGCGGGATAACCGGGATAACGTCCAGGATCATGTCGGAAGGCTTGTTGGAGGAATGAAGGAAGGAGTCTACAACCTTCAGACGCTTGATAGCCTTGGTACGCTTCTGGCCCTTGCCCGTGGCAACGGTTTCGGTGAGCTCTTCAGCCGTAGCAGCCAGATCGATGCTGTCCAGCAGGTCGCGGATAGCCTCAGCGCCCATGCCGCCCTTGAAGTAGTCGGAGTAGTTCAGGCGCATCTCACGATACAGAGCCTCATCGGATACGAGCTGCTTGGGCTCGATCTTCAGGAAAGCCTCCAGAGCCTCGGAACGCAGGGTCTTGCGCTCGTTGAACTCCTCGTAGATGTCGGCAATCTCTTCCTCAACCTCTTCGGGCGTCATGCGCTCGTCTTCGTCGATGTCGTCGACGAATTCGTCCTCTTCGGGGACGTAGTCAACGGACAGGCGGCGCGTAGCCTCGATAAGGCGATCGCGCTCGGCGTCCAATTCTTCCAAGTCTGCGGAAAGCTCATCGCGCAGCTCTTCTACATCCTCGTCGCGTGCTTCCTTGTCAACCTCGGTGATGATGGAAGATGCGAAGTAGAGAACCTTCTCAAGCTCCTTCGGCGGAATGTCGAGCAGGTAGCCCAGACGCGAAGGAGAGCCCTTGAAATACCAGATGTGGCTTACCGGAGCAGCGAGCTCGATATGGCCCATGCGCTCACGGCGAACCTTGGAGCGCGTTACCTCAACACCGCAGCGTTCGCAGACGATGCCCTTGAAGCGAATGCGCTTGTACTTGCCGCAGGCGCACTCCCAGTCCTTCGTGGGGCCGAAGATCTTCTCGCAGAACAAGCCGTCCTTTTCGGGCTTGAGCGTACGGTAGTTGATGGTTTCGGGCTTCTTTACTTCGCCGCGAGACCAACCACGAATATCTTCAGCGCTTGCAAGAGAGATGCGGATGGCGTCGAAATTGTTAACGTCAAATTCGCTCATTTAGTTCTCCTCTCCCTTACCGATAAGGTCGTCAGTGTCATTCTTTTCGCCCATCAGGTTGCCGAGCTCGGCAGTGATGGAACCCAAAAGGTCGTCGCTGTCCTTCTCGGACTTTTCGTCCTCGTTCAAAGCGGCGCCCAAAAGCTCGTCGTCATCGGGGTCGTGGGTGACGTCGATGGTCTGATGCTGGTGGCCCTCAAGTTCAACATTCAGGCACAGAGAGCGCATTTCCTTGATGAGTACCTTGAAGGATTCAGGTACCTCAGGAGCAGGAATGCTCTCGCCCTTGACGATGGCCTCGTAGGACTTGACACGACCGGAGGTATCGTCGGACTTGATGGTCAGGATTTCCTGCAGAACGTTGGAAGCACCGTAGGAGTACAGTGCCCAAACTTCCATCTCGCCGAAGCGCTGGCCGCCGAACTGTGCCTTGCCGCCGAGAGGCTGCTGGGTAATCAAGCTGTAAGGACCGGTCGAACGGGCATGGATCTTGTCGTCGACCATGTGGCCCAGTTTAAGGATGTAGGTCTGACCGCAGGTGATGGGCTCGCGGAAACGCTCGCCGGTGCGGCCGTCGTACAGCCAAGTCTTGCCGGTACGGGAAAGCTGGGGCACGAACTCGTCGCGAGCCTTGTCGCCGTACTTGGCATGGTTGATGTTGATGAGGTTGCGGTTGGCAGCTTCGATGGCGTTGGAGATCTCTTCCTCGGTTGCGCCGTCGAATACCGGCGTTGCAACGTACTGAGGACCCTCTACCGGCTCGGTAGACTCGGGATCGTCCGACCAACCCCACTTAGCAGCCCAGCCAAGGTGGTTCTCAAGCAGCTGACCAACGTTCATACGGGAAGGAACGCCCAGGGGGTTCAACATAACGTCGATCGGCGTGCCGTCGGCCAGGTAAGGCATGTCCTCTACCGGCAGAACGCGGGAGATAACACCCTTGTTACCATGGCGGCCGGAAAGCTTGTCGCCCTGCTGGATCTTACGCTTCTGAGCAACGAACACGCGAACGAGCTCGTTGACGCCAGGAGCCAGCTCGTCGCCGTTTGCACGGGAAGAGCGAACCACGTTGATTACGCGGCCACCGGAACCATGAGGCACCTTCAAAGAGGTGTCGCGAACCTCGCGAGCCTTCTCGCCGAAGATGGCGCGCAGCAGGCGCTCTTCTGCGGTGAGCTCGGTTTCGCCCTTCGGGGTTACCTTGCCAACCAGAACGTCGCCAGGGAACACCTCGGCGCCAACGCGGATGATGCCATCGGCGTCAAGGTCGGAAACCATGTCTTCGGAGATGTTGGGAACCTCGCGGGTGATTTCCTCAGGTCCAAGCTTGGTATCGCGTGCGTCGATTTCGTACTCGGAGATGTGGATGGAGGTAAGCAGGTCTTCAGCAACAACGCGCTCGGACACGATGATAGCGTCCTCGTAGTTGTAGCCTTCCCATGGCATGTAGGCAACCATGAGGTTCTGGCCAAGCGAAAGCTCTGCACCGTCGCACGAAGGGCCGTCTGCCAGCACATCGCCTGCATATACCTTGTCGCCCTTGCGAACGATAGGCTTGTGGTTCATGCAGCCGGACTGGTTGGAACGCTGGAACTTCGGGATGAGGTACTCGTCGTACTCACCGTCTTCGCGCTCGATGATAACGGTCTGACCGTCAACGTAGTCGACAACGCCGGCGTTCTGGGCAACCAGAACCTCGCCGGAGTCAACCGCGATGCGGTGCTCGATGCCGGTACCGACCAAAGGCGCGCTCGGACGAAGCAGCGGCACAGCCTGACGCTGCATGTTGGAGCCCATCAGCGCGCGGTTGGCGTCGTCGTGCTCGAGGAACGGAATCAGCGACGTAGCGACCGAAGTCATCTGACGAGGAGATACGTCCATGTAGTCAACGCGGTCAACGGTAACTTCTTCAGGCTCGCCGAATACGCCCTTGGAGTCGCGGGTACGGCACAGCAGACGTTCGGAGGGAACGAACACGCCGTTCTCGTCGGTGTGGCCGAAGATGCGCGTTTCGGGGTCAAACTGCTCGTTTGCCTGAGCGATGGTGTGCTTTTCCTCTTCATCGGCGGTGAGGTAGTCGACGATGTCGGTTACCTTGCCGTCTTCAACGCGGCGATACGGTGCCTCGATGAAGCCGTAGTCGTTTACGCGGGCATAGGTTGCCAGCGAACCGATAAGGCCGATGTTAGGACCTTCAGGCGTCTCAATCGGGCACATGCGGCTGTAGTGGGAGTTGTGAACGTCGCGAACTTCGAAGCCTGCACGCTCACGGGACAGACCGCCAGGACCCAGTGCGGACAGACGGCGCTTATGCGTAACGCCTGCAGCGATGTTGGACTGGTCCATGAACTGGGACAGCTGGGAAGAACCGAAGAACTCCTTGATGGCTGCCACGATGGGGCGGATGTTCACCAGGGACTGCGGCGTGATGTCGTCAGGCTCCTGCATGCTCATGCGCTCGCGCACAACGCGCTCCATACGGGAAAGGCCGATGCGGAACTGGTTCTGGATCAGTTCGCCAACCGTGCGGATGCGGCGGTTGCCGAAGTGGTCGATGTCGTCTACCTGAACGCCCTCAGCGCCGTCGTGGAGACCCACGATGTAGCGCATGGTTGCGATGATGTCTTCCTGCGTAAGCGTGGAGGCAGCGTTTTCAGGGTCGAAGCCGAGCTTCTTGTTGATCTTGTAACGGCCAACCTTAGCCAGGTCGTAGCGCTGGGGGTTGAAGAACAGGCCGTCGAGCAGCGTGCGAGCAGAGTCGATCGTCGGGGGCTCGCCCGGACGGAAGCGACGGTACAGTTCGATCAGAGACTCTTCCTTGGTGGTGGCAGGGTCGCGGTCGAGAGTGCGGATCACCATCTCGGAATCGCCGAGGATGTCGATGATCTCTTCGCGCGTCTCAGCGATGCCAAGCGCACGGAGCAAAAGCGTAGCAGGCTGCTTGCGCTTGCGGTCGATGCGCACGGAAAGGATGTCGCGCTTGTCGGTTTCAAACTCGAGCCATGCACCGCGGGAAGGGATGATCTTCGCGTTGTAGATGGTCTTGTCGGATGTTTTGTCGCGCTCGGCAGAGAAGTACACGCCAGGGCTGCGCACCAACTGGGATACAACAACACGCTCGGTGCCGTTGATGATAAAGGTGCCGCGGGGCGTCATCAGCGGGAAGTCGCCCATGAAGACGTCCTGCTCTTTGATCTCGCCTGTTTCGCGATTGATGAAGCGGATTTCTGCAAAGAGCGGTGCCTGGTACGACACGTCACGCTTCTTGCATTCGTCTACGCTATACTTGGGCTCACCAAATTCATGCTTGCCGAATTCAACACACATATCTTTGGTGTTGGATTCGATGGGGCTGATGTCCGCGAAAGCGTTCGTCAGGCCATCTTCCATGAACTTCTTGAAGCTTTCCGTCTGGATTGCGATCAGATTCGGCACGTCCATGACGGCTGGGATCTTCGCGAAGCTCCGGCGAGTCCTATAACGGCTGGTGGAATCGGGGTTTTTAGACTGAACCACGAGTCATTTCCTCCTTCGTTGCAACCGGTTGTTTTGCAAAAAGACACAATTTAATAAAATACTTCGAACACTATGCACCGTCAAGGAAAAATTTCTTCAAGTATGTTTTACCTATGAAGTTTTGAAAACTTTTTGCAGATTCGGTCTGACGAAAACAGAACGGGCCAACGGGCATGGTATGGCGCCCGGCCGGAACGTACGTTGCGACAACCCTTGGCGCGCGCTCAACGAATAAATGCCCGAAGACAACAGCACCTACCCCCTGCCTTCCTATTCACACGCATCGAAGCACGCACAAAAAAGAACCGCTCGAAAGCGGTTCTTTTTCCTTAGGCTCTATTACTGAAAATCGTAGAGATCCTTCGTTGCCACCTTGAAGTCCTCGTACACCTCGGCTGCAATGGCGTCGTCCAAAACAAGCTCGAAGGCAGCGGGCTGGCCTTCTTCATCGAGCTCGGTAACTTCCAAAATGGTTACCTCACCCGAACCGCCAGCCTCTTCCCCATCGCCGATGGCATAGAAGAAACCGTAGCGACGGCCCTCGTGAATGATGAGTCCCAAAAACTCAAGGTTCACCGTGTCGCCCGATTCGTCCTGGAACGTGAAAACGGTGCCCTCTTCAACAGGCGGGGCGAAGTTGGGTGCGCTTCCTTCTCTCATTATTTCTTCCTCCTGTAACGGATCGGCTCGGAATTGCCGGCCTTCTTGACTTTCTTCTTCTTGGTGTTGGCCTTCTTCGTTTCCTCGCCGGCAGGCGCATCAGCGGAAACGGCAACCGCAACGGGCTGCTCGGCTACCGCGCCAGCAGGCAGAACCGGGGTGGAAGCGAAGGTGAAGCGGGTGATGTCGGTGCCGTACTTCTTAACCAGCTTGGCATTCTTGTCTTCGCGCGACTTCCACATGGCGAACAGGGGCGTAGCCACTGCAATGGAAGAGTACGAGCCGGCAATAAGGCCAACCGACATGGCGAAGGCGAAGTCCTTCAGCGTTTCGCCGCCGAACAGCAGCATGCCCAGAACCGGAACGAACGAAGTGAGCGTGGTGTTGACCGAGCGGATGAACACCTGGTTCAACGAGTGGTTCGCCATCGACATGAAGGTGCACTTGACGTCGGATTCCTTCATGTTGTCGTTGATGCGGTGGAACACTACCACGGTGTCGTAGAGCGAGTAGCCCAAAATGGTGAGCAACGCCGCCACCGTGTTGGGCGTAACCTCGCGTCCAACCAAGGCATACACGCCCACCACGATGATGAGGTCGTGGAGCAGGGCCACAACCGCCATGATGCCCATCTTGTACTCGAAGCGAACAGCGATGTAGGCGATGATCAACAGAAGCGACACCACGAATGCGATAAGCGACGACTGGATAACGCTCTGACCCCAGTCGGGTCCAACCGTGTTCACCTCGTAGCTGTTGGTGCTCAGGTTCAGCTCGCTTGCCACCTTGGTTGCCGCCGCAGCAGCAGATTCGGCCGAAGTGGTGGTAGTGCGCACTAGGAAGCCCTCGGAGCCATCGGAGTTGGTGGTCTGAACAACCGCATCGGGCTCGCCCGCATCGGCGAAGGCAGCGCGCATGTCCTCGATGGAGGTATCGCCCGTGCCGTGGAAGGTGATAGAGGTGCCACCCACGAATTCGATGCCGAACTGCAAGCCCTTGGCGCCCACGACCACAAACGACAGGACAACCAACACTGCGGAAAGCGTGAGGAACACCTTACGAACACCCAGGAAGTTGATGTCGCGCTTGATGAAGCGGCCCTTCAGCTCGTCGATCGTCTTATGGGCGATGGACTTCTTTTCCTCGGCAGCCTCAGCAGAAGGATGGGCAACCGTGCCCGTCTGCTCGGCGCGCAGGTCGGCGTACACCGGCGCTGCTTCCTGACAATCGCGGATGCCCCAGAAACCAGGGTGCTTGGCAATGACGTGCGGAGCAAGCAAACGGATGAGCGGGGCCTTCAACAGCAGCATCATCACGATGTCGCAGGCGATGCCCAGCGCCAGCGTAAGGCCGAAGCCCTTGACGCTTGCCGAAGCCAGGAAGAACAGGGTAAGGGCCGAAACCAGCGAAACCAGGTCGGCGTCGATGGAGGTTTCGATGCCATGGCGAACGCCTGTGATGGAAGCCGCGCGGACGCTTCTGCCCATACGGATTTCCTCACGGAAGCGCTCCAACACCAGAATGGAGGAGTCGGCCGCCATGCCGATGGTAAGCACGATGCCGGCGATACCCGCCAAAGAAAGCGAGAACAGGCCGAACGCCGAAAGCGTTGCCAAAAGGCCCAGATACAGAACGGCGAACACGCCCATGGCGGCTGCCGTAAGCAAGCCCAGGCCACGATAGAAGCACAGCAGGTACAGCATAACCAGCGCAAGGCCCAGGATGGCTACGATCAGACCGCTGGTAAGCGCATCCTGACCAAGCGTAGGTCCTACCACCTGGCTCTGCTCATACTGGAAGCTGACCGGCAAGGAACCGCTTTCCAGCACCGTCTGCAGCGACTGCGCTTCCTCGAGCGTGTAGTTGCCCGTGATGGAAACCTGGCCGCCGGTGATCTCCGATTGAACCGCCGGCGCGGACTGAATCTGGCCATCGAGGATGATAACGATCTGGCCGTTCGTGGGGGCCAAGTCGCGCGTTGCATCAGCAAAAGCCTGCGTGCCCGCAGAATCGAGCGAGATGTTCACGGCATAGTACTGGCTGGTCTCGGACGCCTTGTCCACCGTGACGCGGGTGATGTTCTCGCCCGTGATAAGCGGCGTGTAGGTGCCCGCATCTACGCTGCGGTAGGTGGTTTTACCCGTCTTGAAGGAATTGCCGAAGTCGTCCTTCACCGTGCCCTGCTGCATATACGTGCCGTTTTTGATGGCCGTCTGGTCGTCAGGGTCGGTAAACGAATCGGCACGGGCGAATTCCAGCTTGCCCGTCTTGCCAATGGTGGAAAGCGCTTTTTCCGGGTCGGAGAGGCCAGGAATCTGAACCAGGATCTGGTCGTTGCCCTGAACCTGCACCGTTGCCTCGGATGCGCCCAAGGCGTTAACACGCGATTCGATGATGGCGCGGGACTTCTCCATGTCTTCCTTGGTGATGTCCTGACCGTCGGTGCTCTGAGCGGAAAGCACCACCGAAAGGCCGCCCTGGATATCGAGGCCCTGGTTGATCTTCTCGTTCGGAGGCGTGAACATGAACACCGAACCGATCACCAAGAGCGTGGCAACGATGAGCAACCACACGTTGCGGCGGTTCTTGTTGCCGCCCGTGCGCTTGTTGCGCTCTTTCTGGCGCTTGGCGTTCTTCTTTTCCGCTTCCTTGGCACGAGCCTTGCGGCGCTTTTCGCGCTCCTTCGCCCGTTTCTTTTCCTCGGCAGTGAGCTTCTTCTTTTCCTGAGAAGTTGCCGTGGCTTCTTTTTCCTCGTCCAATGCTTCTTCCTTGGGTTGGTCGGCCATAGTATTCCTTCTGATTACCTGTTGAACAGCACGTTACCGTGCACGTGCGTATCAGAACTATGATAGCGGCGCGCACGTTAACCTGATGTTATTTCTTCAAATTAGCTACTTTACTGCACAAAAGCAGGAGCCGAAAGGAAAACGACGCGCGTTGCGCAACCTTCCCCGGGAAAACACGACAGCCCCACCTTCTGCCCAACAAGCAAAAACCGCCCCTTCCGAGGCGGTTTTCAACAAAGCTCGATGAACGGCTTAATAGTCCTTCGCGGCCGGTGAGTTCATCCAATCCTGATAGAACTCTTCGTAGGCGCCGGCAAGAATCGCCTCGCGCGCACGGTCCATCAGATGCAGCAGGAAATACAGGTTGTGGATGCTCAGAAGCACGCTGCCCAGCATTTCGTTCTGCTTCACCAGATGGCGGATGTAGGAACGGGTGTGCGTCTTACAGGTGGGGCAATCGCACGTTGCGTCAAGCGGGCCGAAATCATGCTTGTACTTGGCGTTGCGCATGTTCATGCGGCCCTGCGAGGAAAACGCCGTGCCCATGCGTGCCGTGCGCGTGGGCAGAACGCAGTCGAACATGTCGACGCCTTCATGCACCGCGCGAACCAACGTCGTGGGATTGCCCACCCCCATCAGGTAGCGGGGCTTGTTCTCGGGCAGAGCGCGGGCGACGTCGCCCAGCGTTTCGAACATGGTTTCGTGGTCTTCACCCACCGAATAACCGCCGATGCCGAAGCCGGCGAAGTCTTTATGACCGGCCGCAAGGCTTTCCTGGCCGATCTGCTTCAAGCGGGCAATGGACTCCATGCGCAGGTCAAGATGCATACCGCCCTGGCAAATGCCGAACAACGCCTGATCTTCGCGGGTATGCGCCGCAAGGCAACGACGTGCCCAGTTGGCGGAAAGGTCAACTGCACGCTGCACGAATTCCCGCGTAGCCGGGTACGGCGGGCATTGGTCGAGCTGCATGATGATGTCGGCACCCAGCTTCTGCTGAATGTCCATGTTGTCTTCGGGTGTCCAGCGGATCTTGTCGCCATCGTAGATGGACGTGAACGTCACGCCATCGTCGTCAAGCTTGCGAGTGTCTTCCAACGAGAAAATCTGGAAGCCGCCGGAATCGGTGAGCATCGGGCCGTCGTAAGCGCAGAACTTATGCAAGCCGCCCGCCTCTGCCACCAGATCGGCACCAGGACGCATAGCCAGGTGATACGTGTTGGAAAGCACGATCTGCGCACCGATTTCCTTCAACGTTTGTGGGCGGATGCCCTTTACGGTAGCGCTGGTGCCCACGGGCATGAACAGCGGCGTCCTAACCGTCCCGTGTGCCGTTTCGAACGAGCCGGCACGGGCATGCCCCGACTGCGCTTCAACCGTATACTCAAACAAAGCCATTACTCACACTCCGGAAGCTCATCGACAAAACGGGCAAAATCGGCAAGCGTGCCGTGCTTCACCGATTCGATGTCGAACCCATCAGGGTCAAGCAGCCAATCGGTTACCAGGTACGCATCAAGCCCCACCTTCAAGGCGGCAAGATCTTCGCGGGTGTTGTTGCCCACCATGAGGATCTCTTCGGGCTTCAAGCCGATGGCCTCAACGTTTTCGGCAAAGTAGGCGCTATGGGGCTTGGTGCTGGTGGAATTGTCGTACGTGGTGATGCGGTCAAACGATTCAGCCGGGACATTGGCCCATGCCAAGCGCTTTTCCACCGCAATGCGCGGGAACAGGGGCATGGTGGTCAGGTACAGCGGGTAACCCTTTTCCTTCAGCGTTTTCACCACGTAGGCCGCGTTTGGGTCGATGTTGGTGGCCAAGGCGCCAAGGCTGTCGAAGTGCTCAGCGTAATACTCGTCCATGACATGCTGATATTCATCGAGCTTGCTGGCATCCATATGCGAGACGAACGTATTCCAGAAGCGTTCCGAGTTCAAACCGCCGGTTTCCGCGATCATGCTCTTCACTCCGGCGTTCAAGGCGCTTATGAACCGCTTGGGCTCGTAGCCGCGCGCTTGGGCGAAGGCGGCAATGTCGTTGAAGTAGTTTTTCAGAAACGTGTCCATGTCGATGGGGAGAAGCGTTCCGTCCAAATCGAAGAACACGGCTTTGTAGCTGCGTTGGGGCATTATGGGCAATCCTTTCTTAAAGGCGCTCGAAATCAATCAGGTGCTAGTATAGGTGACGCTGGAAGGAGCATACGACGAACCTATGAAATTACTACTTCACGCCTGCTGCGGGCCCTGTTCCTTGGAACCGGTGCGAATACTCGCGGAAGCAGGCCACGATATAACCATCGCCTACCTCAATTCCAACATAGCGCCTGCCGCTGAATACGAGCATCGCCTGCAAACGCTGCTCACCTGGGCTCAAAGCCAGAATATCCCGGTGATCGAAGGCCCCTACGAGCCGCACGCCTGGCAAGAGGCCGTGCGCCGCGCGTGGGACGGCACACAGGAAAACCGAACCGACCGCTGCCGAGCCTGCTACCGCATTAGGCTTGAAGAGCTTGCCCGCTATGCCCACGAGCACGGATTCGAGGGAATCGGCACCACCCTTACCGTAAGCCCTTACCAATATATAGGCACTATCGCCGAAGAACTGGAACGCGCTGCTGCGCCCTATGAAGGGCTCGTTCCCGTGTTCCAGGACTTCCGCGAGTTCTACCCTCAAGCAACCATTCGCAGCCGCGAACTTGGCATGTACCGCCAAAACTACTGCGGCTGCGCCTATTCCGATGCCGAAGCTGCCGCCGAGCGCGCAGAGCGCAAGGCAGCACGCAAGGCCGCCAAGGCGAAAGAGAAACGAGAAAAACTGATGAACATGCGCACCGACGATTTCGACTACGACTTGCCCGAAGAGCTTATCGCCCAAGAACCGGCAGCTGAACGCGATGGCTGCCGCATGCTGGTGATGAAGCGCAACAACGGCGCCCTGCATGACGAGATTTTCCGCGACATCATCAATCACCTGAACCCAGGCGATCTGATCGTCGCAAACGAAACGCGCGTTATGCCCGCTCGCCTTCTGGGCACCAAGCGCAACACCGGAGGCCAAGCCGAGGTGTTCCTTCTGCGCGAGCGCTTCGACGTTGAGCCCAAGCGCGATTCCTCTGCCATCTGGGAAGTGCTGGTACGCCCCGGCAAGCGTCTGAAGCCCGGCACCGGCGCCCTGGTCGATTTCACCGATAAGGAAGGCACCGTGGTGCTTTCCGCCGAAATCATCGACTGGGTGGAAAACGCCGAAAAGGGCGAGCGCCTGGCACGTCTTACCACGCCCCTGCCCTCGCTTGATGAAGCGCTGCACCGCGCGGGCCACACGCCGCTGCCGCCCTACATCAAGAACTACGCAGGCGACGAAGAGCTGTACCAAACGGTGTTCTCCCGCGAAGAGCGCAGCGCTGCTGCGCCCACGGCGGGCTTGCACTTCACGCCCGAGTTGATCGAGCGCATCAAGGCCAAGGGCGTCGATTGGGAAACGGTCCACCTGGAAGTGGGCCTCGACACGTTCCGCATCGTCGACGAGGAATTCCCGAAAGACCATCAGATTCACACCGAGCGCTATACGGTGCCCGAGAAAACGGTTGAGGCCATCAAGCGCACCAAGGCCAATGGCGGGCGCGTTATCGCCGTGGGCACCACCAGCGTGCGCAGCCTAGAGTCGGCATGGGATGCCGAAGCGGGCGAGGTGCTGCCGCGTAACCGCGAGGCGACCAGCCTGTTCATCTTGCCGGGATATGAGTTCCACGTGGTAGACGCGCTGATCACCAACTTCCACGTGCCGCGCTCCACCCTGATGATGCTGGTAAGCGCTTTCTCGAACCGCGACAACATCATGAAGGCCTACCGCCACGCCATCAAGCACAAGTACCGCATGCTTTCCTTCGGCGATGCGATGTTCATTGAGTAGTTCTGCCGCTCTACGAGCAACAGAACCAGTTGACGCTGCACCAACCTGAAACTTGTCCCCTATCGAACGGACTCTACATGGAAAGTGAAATGAAAATCGCCGTCTTAATCGACGCCGAGAACATCTCAAGCAAATATGCCAGCATCATCCTTCAGGAAGCTTCCAGCTTAGGCAACCTGATTTACAAGCGCATCTATGGCAATTGGACCACCACGGCGCTGAACTCGTGGAAAAAGGAGCTGCTCGACAACGCCATTCAGCCCATCCAGCAGTACAGCAACACCGTGGGCAAGAATTCCTCCGACTCGGCATTGATCATCGATGCCATGGACCTTCTGTACCAAAAGCACCTCGATGCCTTCTGCATCGTTTCATCCGACAGCGATTTCACGCGCCTGGCTTCGCGCTTGCGCGAATCGGAGATGTTCGTGCTGGGCATGGGTGAGCAGAAAACGCCCCGTGCGTTCATCAGCGCCTGCAACAAGTTCGTCTACCTCGACTTGCTGCATAAGGCCAACGCCGATGCCGCCAACGGGAAGAAGGCAAAGGGGCGCAGCAAGAAAAAACCTGCAGAGCAGCCCAACAGCGCCAAGGCACTGCCCGCCGACACCGCTGCGACCAAGGCAAGCGGCAAGCGCGCTGTCCCCTCGCACGCCAACGAGGAGAAACCGCATCAGCGCCCCGCCCACACCGAGCAAAAGCACAGCACCAAGCAAGAACATGACGCCCATGAGCCTGAAGCGGCCGATGACGACTTCAATGGGTTGGACATCATCACCGTCGAAAACGCCCTCCGTGAAATCGCTGAAGAGTTCAGCGGAGACGACGGCTGGATGCTCTCGTCGAGCCTGGGCGCACGCCTGGCACGCCGCCTGCCCGATTTCGACACCCGCAACTTCGGCTTCAAGAAGTTCGTCCCCTTCATCGAATCGCTCGGCTTCTTCGAAAGCAAAAGCGTGAAGGAATCAGAGAACTCCGGCGTGAAAACCATCTATTTCCGCCTTATCGAAGAGTAAGCCCTACCGCGTTGCAGCATCGGCAGTGCGCACCGCCTGCTCAAGAGCCGAAACGGCAGGATCGATCGCTTCAAGCTCTATACCCCCATAGCTCACCAAGAAGCGCCGCAGCGGACCCTGTTCTGCTGCGGCGCTTCCGTAGTAGAACGAAGAAAGCGGAGCAAGGCGCACGCCGGCTTTTTCCGCGGCCTTGACAAAGCGCACCTCCCAACGCAGAGCGTCATCCCCTTCGCTGACTGCTGACGGTGCCGCGCAGGCATCGTCAAAACGGTACCTGCGCGCTGGGCCAGACACCCGCCGAGGTACCTCCGAGCTACCGAGGTCATTTGCCCTGCCCGTATCTATCCCCAACAGGAAATGGATGCCCGCATCCTGCTCTTCAATGCGGATCCGTTCTGCAAACGCGCTTTTCTGCAGTGCCGCAATAAGCTCATCGCGCACCGTGCGGTAATGGGTACGCAGCCGGTTCACATGGCGCTCGTAATCGCCGCTTTCTATGAAGCGAGCCAGGGCAAGCTGATCGATAGCGCTTACCGTGCACGAATAGAACCCCAGCTCACGCTTGAAACGTTCCGCAAGCAAAGGCGGCAGCACCATATAGCCGACACGAAACGCCGGACCAAGGCTCTTCGTGAACGTATTGGTGTAAATCACCTTCCCGGAAGCATCGATGCTGCGAAGTGCAGGAATCGGCCGACCCGTTAAGCGGAATTCGCAATCGTAGTCGTCCTCTATCACATAGCGATCCTTCGCAGCAGAAGCCCACCCCAGAAGCTCGTAGCGCCTGCTGATGGAGGTTACGATGCCGGTCGGAAACTGATGCGAGGGCATCAGGTGCAGAACATCGACCTTCGACGCGTTGACCGACGCCATGCTGACACCCTGTGCATCGAGCGGAATATGCGAAAGGGGGACATCGTTCGCCTCGTAAATGCGCGTGAGACGGACATACCCTGGGTCTTCGACACCGTAACGAAGCGTTCGGCCCAAAAGCTGCACCAGCAAGTTGTACAGAACCTGCGAGCCAGCCGCCACCACGATGCACTCAGGATCAACTTCCATGCCGCGAAACCCGCGCAAATGGGCGGCGATGGCCTCGCGCAAGCGTCTTGTGCCGGCAAACCCCGTTTCCCCCACCAGAGCATGCTCCGACTCGCGCGTCAGCGCATCACGCACCGACTTCGCCCAAGCAGAATAAGGGAACAAGCCAAACGGAACCGAGGCGCCCGTGAAGTCGGCAATAGAAGCCGAAGGGGCTTCGCCTTCGTCCCGCACACGCGACGGTGCCCCTCCTGCGCTTGCAGGGGCGTCATTATGTTGCCCAGCCAAAGCAAGCGATGCATATGCCTGGGCAAGACCCTCTTCGGGCATCAGCTCTCCAGCATCACTCGCTTCAAGGGACGACAGAACCGTGCTTCGCTTTCGGCTTGCCGGATGATCGGGGACGATTCCCTCCGTCCTTAAATCGCAGGCATAGTAGCCGCGTCGCGGTTCCGCACGAAGGTACCCTTCCGCAACTAACTGGGAATAGGCGCCCTCAACGGTTATCAAGCTCACACCCAAATGACGCGCGAAGCTTCGCTTGGAAGGGAGCTTTTCACCAGGCTCGATGGCCCCGCTTTCGATATCGGCGCGTATGCACTGGTAAAGGTACTCGTAGAGGCTTGTTTCCCCACGGTTCGCAAACGAATAGGTAAGCATCGCGCTCCCCCTCCCTTTCTCGATTTCGGACATCTGGTCTTATGCAATCTGGATATACACTGGTTATATCATTATTACCATGATTGGTTATACAAACAATGCCACAAGGCTTTTACTGTGTATCCATTAACCAAGTGCATAAGCACAACAAAAGGGCGTCCTCTTGGCGCCCCATAATCAAGGAGTTCACAATGGCAGAAGCAAACACCCCTGAAGAACAGGTAAAGCTTAACCGTCAGCTGGCACAGATGCTCAAAGGCGGCGTGATCATGGACGTCACCACGCCCGAGCAGGCACGCATTGCCGAGGAAGCCGGCGCCTGCGCCGTTATGGCGCTCGAGCGCATTCCCGCCGACATCCGCGCTGCCGGCGGCGTTTCCCGCATGAGCGACCCCAAGATGATCAAGGGCATTCAGGAGGCAGTATCCATCCCCGTTATGGCAAAGTGCCGCATCGGCCACTTCGTTGAGGCCCAGATCCTCGAGGCCATCGAAATCGACTACATCGACGAATCCGAGGTTCTTTCCCCCGCTGACGACACCTACCACATCGACAAGACCAAGTTCTCCGTACCCTTCGTTTGCGGCGCACGCGACCTGGGCGAAGCACTTCGCCGCATCGCAGAGGGCGCAACCATGATCCGCACCAAGGGCGAGCCGGGCACGGGCGACGTCATCCAAGCAGTACGTCACATGCGCAAGATGAACAACCAGATCCGCCATGTGGTTTCCCTGCGCGAAGACGAGCTGTTCGAAGAGGCAAAGCAGCTGGCTGTTCCCGTTGAGCTGGTTAAGTACGTCCACGACAACGGCAAGCTTCCCGTTGTGAACTTCGCAGCCGGCGGCGTTGCAACTCCTGCCGATGCCGCACTGATGATGCAGCTTGGCGCCGAAGGCGTGTTCGTAGGTTCCGGCATCTTCAAGTCGGGCAACCCCGCCAAGCGCGCCCAGGCAATCGTGAAGGCCGTCACCAACTACACCGATGCAAAGCTCATCGCCGAGCTTTCCGAAGACTTGGGCGAGGCAATGGTCGGCATCAACGCCGATGAAATCGAGCTCATCATGGAAGAGCGCGGTCGCTAATGGCAGTCGCTATTCTGGCTCTTCAGGGAGCTTTCATCGAGCACAAGAAGAAGCTTGAGGCGCTGGGAGCAGAATGCTTCGAGATCCGTCAGGCCTCCGACTTGGAGCGCCCGTTCGACAGGCTGGTTCTGCCTGGCGGCGAAAGCACCACGCAGGCGAAGCTTCTTCGCGAATTGGGGCTGCTCGAACCGCTGCGTAAGCGCATTGAAGAAGGCATGCCGGTGCTGGCAACATGCGCCGGCCTTATCCTGCTGGCAGAAACAGTAGATGGCACGGGGGACCTGAACAACCTCGACCCTGCCGCTGCAGAAAAGCGCCTGCAAGTTAAGGGCTTCGGCACACTACCTATCACGGTGCGTCGCAATGCCTACGGCCGTCAGTTAGGCAGCTTTCATGCCTTCGGCACGTTCGGCGAACTCGAAAACGTGCCCATGACCTTCATCCGTGCTCCCTTCATCACCGAAGTACGCGATGGGTGCAAAGTGCTGGCCACATGCGAAGGCAACATCGTAGCCGTACAGTACGGCAAGCAGCTGGGCATGGCATTCCATCCCGAGCTCGACGATGACAATCGCATCCACGAGCTGTTCCTTTCCCTGTAAGGGACAGCCGCCCTGCATAAGGCCGCAAGGCCCTGCCAAAACAGCAAAAGCCTCCCTTTCCAATAGCAGGAAAGGGAGGCTTTCTTGCGCACTCAGGTGTCGGACAAGACGCAGCGCCGTACAAAACAACAGGCTAAACAGGGTTTTACCCTCAGCTCATAACATGCACCAGAGAATTCAAAACAAGCAGTCCTGTCATACTCTTGCCCAATAGGACAAATATCCTCACTCACATGGCCGCCCTCGTGCTTTGCATGACAAGCAGCCAATCCCGCACGCCTACGCTGCAATATAAAAAGCGGCACAGCCATCGAACCGACGACCGCACCGCCCATCGAAGCAGAATCGGAATGCTACGAATGCTTTTCCTTGTCAGCATCCTTCATAGCCCTATCGATGTTTTTCACCATATCTTCTGCGCAAGGGCATTTGTCAGGGTTATGGGCACTGCAGCCTCCGCACTCATCGCACGAAATATGCTTGCCTTGCTTGTGCGCACGTACCCAACTGGCAATAATCGCGCCAACGATCACCACCAATACGGCTAGCACCACAAACGTGCCAAGATTCATCGAATCCCACCTCTTTTCCTTGGGCTCCCCTTAGGAAGCCGTAAATAGAAGTCGCAGGCCTGCGAACGTATCGACAAGCCTGCGACAAAACGCTTTAACGCATCTGCCCTTTACGCTTCGTCAACCGAGCGAACAGCAGCTTTGCCCTGCCACTTGTTGGGGCGGAACAGCAGCCACAGAAAGGCGATGAAGAAGACGATCGCAACAACGGTGAACACGTTGAAGGTTACCTCGCCCAAAGCCAAGCCGGCGAACTGGTAGATCCACAGGGACACTACCCAAGCAATGCCGCACTGATAGCCAATCGCTGCGAAGAACCACTTGATGTTGTTCATCTCGCGTTTGATGGCACCCATAGCCGCAAAGCAGGGAGCGCACAGCAGGTTGAATGCCAGGAAGGCATAACCGGATGCATAGGTGAAGGCCGCCTGAACGTTTGCGTACCAACCGGCATCGCCGTCGTACAGAATGCCGAAGGTGGAAACAACGTTTTCCTTCGCAATGAGGCCGGTGATGGTTGCCGAAGCGGCCTGCCAATCGCCGAAGCCCTGAGGCGAGAAGATCCAGCAGATCGCACCGCCGATAACGGCCAAGATTGAATCGTTCTGATCCTCAACCGCCTGGAATACGCCGTCGACGAATCCATAGGAGGAAATGAACCAAATAAGGATTGCCGCTACCAGGATGATCGTGCCAGCCTTCTTGATGAACGACCAAGCACGTTCCCACATGCTGCGGAGAACCGCACCGATGGTAGGCAGGTGATAAGCTGGGAGTTCCATAACGAACGGAGCAGGGTCGCCTGCAAAGAAGCGCGTCTTCTTCAAGATAACGCCCGAGCACAGAATCGCGATGATGCCCAGGAAGTAGGCGCTCGGAGCAACCCACCATTCGCCACCGAATACCGCGCCGGCGAACAGGGCGATGATCGGGAGCTTAGCACCGCAAGGAATGAACGTCGTGGTCATTACCGTCATGCGACGGTCGTTCTGGTTCTCGATGGTTCGCGAAGACATGATGCCGGGAACACCACAACCAGTACCGATGAGAATCGGCACGAACGATTTGCCGGAAAGGCCGAAACGGCGGAACACACGGTCCAAGATGAAGGCGATACGCGCCATGTAGCCGCACGACTCAAGGAAGCCCAGCAGCAAGAACAGTACGAGCATCTGGGGAACGAAGCCGAGTACCGCACCAACACCAGCGATGATGCCGTCAAGAATCAAAGCCTTCAGCCAATCGGCGCAACCGATGGAATCCAAGCCCTGCTCAACCAGCGGAGGAATGCCGGGAACCCACATACCGTACTGGGTCGGGTCGGGCTCGGAGCCTTCCAGTTCCTCAGCGTACTTGTCCGCGTCTACTTCCTGTTCAGCGCCATCCGCGTCGACATACGTTGCCGTGATGCCGGCATCGGCTGCCTCTTCGGAGAAGTCGTCCGATTCAGGATCAAGACCGGCTTCGATTGCCGCGCCCTCGAATGCAGCGATGGCCTGCTGATCGCCCTGGTAAGGAGCCAGGGTATCGAGTGCTTCCTGGTACGAGTCGGCATCGACTTCAGTGGTCTCGTTCTCGCCGGTTTCGTCGTCATAGGAATCAAACGAAGCAGTTAGGCCCGTAGCTGCAGCATCTTCAACGAATGTATCGGACTTGGGATCAAGTCCGGCATCTTCTGCAGCCTCTTCAAAGGCATCGACGCTGCTCTTTGCATCGTCGTATTCCGATGTAGCCTCGTCGTACTGCTCCTGGCCAGGACCGAAGAACCAACCATCGCCGAACACGCCATCGTTGGCCCAGTCGGTGGCAACACTGCCGACAGTGGAAACGGAAATGTAGTACACGAGGAACATGACCAGCACGAAAATCGGCAATGCCAAGATTCGGTTGGTGACCACGCGGTCAATTTTGTCAGACGTGGTTAACTCGTTGGCAGAATTTTTGCTGCGGCAGTGATCGATAATGTTGGAGATATGGGTGTAGCGGTCGTTGATGATCACGCTTTCGGTGTCATCGTCGCTTTCCTTCTCAACCTTGGCGATAACATCGCTTACCTCTGGTGCGCCCTCGAGGGAAGCGGAGATCTTTCCGTCCTTCTCAAGAAGCTTGATTGCGTAGAAACGCTTGAGGTTCGCAGGAACAGAAGAAGGCAGACGGCCTTCGATGGTCGAAAGCGCTTCCTCGACTACCGCGGAAAACGTGATGGGGGTAGGCGCTGCCGCGGAGCCGATGGTCTTCAGGCAGTTGACTACCTGGTCGATGCCTTCGTTTTTAAGTGCCGAAATCTCAACAACGTTGCAGCCCAGCTCCTTAGCAAGCTGGTCGGCATGGATTTCGTCGCCGCGTTTGCGAACAACGTCCATCATGTTAACGGCAACGACAACTGGCACGCCCATTTCAAGAAGCTGGGTGGTCAGGTACAGGTTGCGTTCAAGGTTGCTGCCGTCAACGATGTTCAAAATCGCATCGGGCTTTTCCTGAATCAGGAAGTTACGGGCAACAACCTCTTCAAGGGTATACGGGGAAAGGGAGTAGATACCAGGAAGGTCGGTGATCTCGATGGATTTGTCTTCCTTGAGCTTTCCGCCTTTCTTTTCTACCGTAACGCCCGGCCAGTTACCAACATACTGGTTTGAGCCGGTCAGAGCGTTGAACAGGGTTGTTTTACCACTGTTCGGGTTGCCTGCAAGTGCAACTCTCATTCATTCCTCCATTCAGTGTTAGATGGGGCTAACTACAGGATTTAAAAAATGACCGCACTAAGCGATCAAAGAGCGCACTATGCCAATCAAAGGATGCTCATGCCCGACCCTTTGATGGACATAGCTGCGCTTATTCAACCTCGATCATCTGCGCATCTTCTTTACGCAGAGAGAGCTCATAACCGCGAACAGTAACTTCAACCGGATCGCCCAAAGGTGCAACCTTGCGAATGTACACCGAGCATCCTTTCGTGATGCCCATGTCCATGATGCGGCGCTTAACTGCACCCGTGCCATTGAGCTTCACAACGGTAACCGTTTCACCGTTCTTAGCTTCACGAAGCGTTTTCACTGTGCCTCCTTTCCCAATTGCATGCTGAAACGTTTTTTGACAAACCGCTACACCGTGATGTGCTTGGCAAGTTCGGAGGAAAGGGCCACACGCGAACCTTTCACGTTCACGATGAGGTTTCCGCCAATGCGGGAAACAACCGAAATCTCTTCCCCGGGGACGAATCCCAGGTTTTCAAGATGACGATGAATGTCGCCGGCGCCATCATGAAGTTGCTTTACGTGGTAAATACCATTCTTCTTGATCTCAGACAAAACCATGATGCTTCCTTCCGCTTGCTATGCCCCTAGGGCAGTTTGCGACCCCAGTAAGCCAGGGTTAACTAACAGAAAGATGTTAACCCCGTCAAACTAATGCGTCAATGTTTACCAAGGGTTATTTTCAAAAACTTTTGCGAGCAAACTCAAGGCTTGACCCCAAGACCGCCAGTCCCACAAAGCCCCGGCAGCATCGCGAAAACACGATGCTGCCGGGGCTTATTAAAACTGCAAGCGGCCTTCGACAAACAAGTAGGTCGAAAAGACTATAGATCGAGCCCGCTTCTTTCAAACAGGGAATCCAACTCGCTTTGACTTATGCTGCCTTCCCCAAGGTCAATCCCGAAAGCGCGCGCAACCGCATACGCTTGGTTCTGACGTAATTCAGAGGCATCAGAATCTCCCGCCTCACGCAAATACTGCGAGGAAAGCAGCAGTGAGCGCGAAACATATTCCATAAGCTGGGGGTCTGGCTGCGATAGCTGCAGCATCGCAGCCATCGACTCCGGAGCCATACGCAAAAGAAGGTCCCCGTCCATTTCGGTTGCATCCGAGACCGCAGTATCAAGCAACTCCGCTGCAGCACGTGGATCGTTTTGCCCTCTAGCGCGTAACAGACTTTCTTTCATTGCCGCAGCAAGCTGCATGAACATGCGCATCAAATAATCTTGCGTAAACACGTTATCTTCTTTCCGGGTATCGAATGCCCAAATGCTCATATGCACGCTCGGTAGCCTGACGGCCCTTAGGTGTCCGGATAAGCAAACCCTGCTGCAGCAAGTAGGGCTCGTATACGTCTTCCAAGGTATCAGGCTCTTCCGACAAGGCGGAAGCCAACGTGGAAAGGCCAACAGGGCGCCCCGAGAACTGAACGCACAGAAGTTCAAGGATCCTGTTATCTACTGGGTCAAGGCCAAGCGAGTCAACCTCGAAAAACGCCAAAGCTTGCGCCGCGCAATCCTCGTCAATGGGGAAAACGCCTTTTACCTGAGCCCAATCGCGCACACGCTTCAGCAACCTGTTCGCCAAACGAGGGGTGCCACGGCTGCGACGAGCAATCTCGAGCGCACCGTCTTCCGTTATATCCACCCCCAAAATTCGAGCAGAGCGTCGAACAATCAAAGCCAGTTCCTCTGGCGCGTAGTAGTTAAGGCGAAAGGCGATGCCGAAGCGATCGCGCAACGGACCAGTGAGCAACCCCGTTCTGGTCGTAGCGCCGATGAGCGTGAAACGAGGCAGATCAAGCCTGATCGATCGGGCAGCAGGGCCTTTGCCTACCACGATATCCAAAGCAAAGTCTTCCAACGCAGGGTACAAAACTTCTTCCACCATGCGATTCAAGCGATGGATCTCATCGATAAAAAGAACGTCCCCTTCTTCAAGGTTGGTCAGAATCGCCGCCAGATCCCCCGTCCTCTCGATTGCCGGACCGCTGGTCGTCTTGATATGCACGCCAAGCTCGTTGGCAACAACCGTAGCCAACGTCGTTTTACCCAAACCCGGAGGGCCCGAGAAAAGAATATGATCCACCACGTCTTTGCGAGCACGCGCAGCCTCGATAAGGATCGACAAACTTTCCTTTACCTTGGTCTGGCCCAAGTAATCGTTAAGGCAGGTCGGTCTCAGACTCCTATCGAGCGCAAGATCGTCTTCCGTCAAAGAAACCGAACAGGCACGCGAAGAGGCATCCTCTTCGTTGCGGGCATTCTCGCTTTTCAGCGCTTCCAGCGGAGCTTCGAAGAGCGCGCTTTCTATTTCAAAATCATCAGACAAAAAAGAATCCACCTTTGTTGGCTACTTGCCCAGACGCTTCAATGCATACTGCAATAGTATCGTTTCATTCGCTTCCTCGGGAGCCCCCTTAAGGGCAAGATCGGTTTCCTCGGAAGTAAAGCCCATAGAAAGCAACGCCTCAACTGCGCCCTTTCGCGCGTTTGCCGCTTGAGAAGAAATGCCGGGCAGAGCAACCTGCGTCTCTTCGCCGAACGCTTCCTTCAGCTCAAGCACAATGCGCGAGGCCATCTTCTTTCCCACCCCTGGAATCTGCTGGATGGCGCCAACATCCTGGGAAACAATCGCGGAAACCAACGCCTCCGGCTCATAGGTGGAAAGAGCAGAAAGAGCAACTTTGGGACCAACGCTTGAAACCGAGGTAAGCTTCGCAAAAAGACGCTCTTCGTCATGGCTCAAAAACCCATACAGGACCAACGCGTCGTCGCGAACCTGCAAACGCGTGAGCACTTTCACCTCTTCGCCAACATGTCCCAGGCGAGACAGGCTTTTCCCCGACAGGGAAACGCGATACCCAATGCCGCCAACCTCTATCACAGCCGAGTCAACGAATTTAGCCGCGATTACGCCGCGAAGAAACGAGATCATCGAGTGCCTCCCCTGTCCCAGGAAATCGAATGCGTCGTATGGCAAATGGCGGCAGCCAAAGCGTCTGCCGCATGATCGGGCGAAGGAACCTTTTCCAACGCCAGCAGCTGCTGAACCATGTACTGAACCTGATGCTTGTCGGCCGACCCCGCCCCTACAACCGCCAGTTTTATCTGGCTGGGAGAATACTCGCCTAGCTCCATGTCGCGTTGCCCGCAGGCAACCAAAGCGGCACCGCGCGCCTGCCCCGTGGCAAAAGCACTCTGGGCGTTCGATCCGAACCACACCGTTTCGATGGCCACACAATCAGGCTCGTATTTACCAACCACCGCGGTCATCTGGGCATAGATCTTCCCTAAGCGCAGGTGCAAGGGCATTTGAGCATCGGTGGCGATGCATCCATACGCCACGCAAGCCAGAGAAGAGCCTTTTTGCTGGATGACTCCCCAACCTGTATGGGCCAACCCCGGGTCGATGCCTAATACGAAGCGCGAAATTGCCATACCATCCTTTCAAACAAACATTTGTTCGTATAATACCATAAAAAGAAGCGGCACCATGATGCCGCCGCTTCTTTCGAACCCCTATTTTTTCGTTTGGCTACAGCCCGATAGATTTGAAGTAATCGAGCCACTTACCGAACGAATCGTCACTGATGGCATGCTCCATCTGGCATGCTTCCTCCTCGGCCACTTCCAGCGACAAGCCGACCTTCTCATGCAGAAAGCGGGTCAATTTCTCATGGCGCTCGAGGACCGATTTGCCGTAGTTGTACCCATCCTCGGTAAGGGTAATATCGCCATAGTAGGGCTGATCGAGCATGCCCGACGCCTTTAGACTGGCAACCGCCTTGGAAACCGATGCCTTCGATACGCCCAGCTTAGAGGCAATATCCACCGAACGAACCGCCTGCGTATCGGAGCCGCCCAACATAACGATTGCCTCAAGATAGTCTTCATGAGACATGGAAACCTTTTCCATACTTCCCCCTCTCCGGAAAACCCGGCTTGAAGCAAATGTCGCCCAAGCCACTACCTCTGCAAGAAAGAGAGGGTGCAATCTAAGGAAGATGCGGCATCCATTTGCATAAAATGCCCGTTTCAAAAACGGCGCATACTATTAGCTACATAGTATACTTGTCCCGCATAGATTACCCCTCACGAAAGACGGATTCATGGCTACCAATCGCTATATTGACACGCGCGGAAGGTGTGCGGCTCCGGTCACCTTTACCGAAGCCGTCGTTAAAGGACTCGCCGAGGGCGGCGGTCTTTTCGTCCCGGAATCGCTTCCCCAGCTTAGCTTGGACAGCATTCTTTCCTTGGCAAAGCTCCCCTACGCCAAGCGCGCAGCCTTCATTTATCGTTCGTTTGGCATCGATCTGCCCGATGCCAAAATCGATGAGCTCATGGAAGCAACGTATGGCAACAGGTTCGACGATGAGGCGATTTGCCCCATTACCTCGCTCGATGAGAACACCCACGTGCTTGAGCTCTGGCATGGCCCGACAAGTGCCTTCAAGGACATGGCCCTTCAATGCCTGCCGCACTTCTTCAGCGCAAGTGCGGCCCAGCTTCGCGATCAGGGCAAGCTGAACAACACATTCCTTATCCTGGTGGCAACCTCCGGCGACACCGGCAAAGCAGCATTGGAAGGGTTCCGCGACAAGGACGGCGTCCAGATTGCCGTAATGTACCCCGATGGCGGAGTAAGCGATATCCAATACAAGCAGATGGCAACTCAAGCTGGTTCGAATGTTATGGTTTGGGCCGTCAAGGGCAACTTCGACGACTGCCAGACGGGCGCCAAGAACGTTTTCGGCGATGAGTCTTTTGCCAAAAAGCTCATGGACAGCAACCATGTCGCCCTCTCCAGCGCAAACTCCATCAACTGGGGCCGCTTGCTTCCCCAGGTCGTGTACTACGTATCAAGCTATGCTGAATTGGTCGCGCAGGGCAAGCTTGAAGCAGGCAAGCCGCTCGATGTTTGCGTTCCCACCGGCAATTTCGGCAATATCTTGGCAGCATGGTACGCCAAGCAAATCGGCACTCCTCTTGGCACGCTATTCTGCGCAAGCAACGAAAACCGCGTGCTAACCGACTTCATCAACACTGGCAGCTACGACATCTCCAACCGCGAGTTCGTCCTCACGCCGTCCCCTTCGATGGACATCTTGGTTTCCTCCAATGTGGAACGCCAGCTCTTCGAGCTCACCGGCCGCAACGCACAAGCCATTGCAACCTGGATGGACGAGCTGAAGCAGAACAAGTCCTTCACCGTCGACAGCGAAACGCTTGCAAAGCTTCAAGCTGATTTCAAATCTGACTCCGTCGACAGCGAAACTTGCCTTGAAACCATCAAGGAAGTTCTCGGCAAGCATCACTACCTCATCGACCCGCACACCGCCGTTGCCTACAAGGTTGCCGAGCGCTTGCGTGGCGCAAACCCCGTGCTCATCGCCTCTACCGCTCATTGGGCGAAATTCGGCGAGAACGTATATCGCGCTCTTCACGACATCAAGCCTGGCGCTGAGCTTCCCGCATCCGTTGCAGAACTTAGCGGATGCGCACTCAACGAGCTTATCGCCAATGAGGCAAACAGCCACAACATTCCGCAAGGTTTGGCAGAACTCGATTCCTTGCCCATTCGCTTCAAGGACGTTATCGAAGGAACTACTCCCGCAATCGAAAAAGCAGTTATCGACTTCCTCGATTAACCAATTCTCAAAAAAAGATAGAGAAAGACCTGCCTTACGGCAGGTCTTTCTCTATCTCGTCTCAACTTTAACTACGGGTGCCACGCCATGACGCAAACAAGCATCTTGCGACAATGATATGCTCACTACAATCTCGAGCACCTTCCCTGATTCCAACGACACCTTATCTGCTTCATCGTTTTCAGCTTCTGCGCATGAATCGGCAACTGGGCTAGGCTCCTCCAAAACGCCATCCTCAAAACTCCCAGGCGACAAATCGGGTCGGGGACTTTCGGAAGACCCCTCCCTCGCAATCTCGTTTCTACCATCCAATCGTCGAGAGCCAATGGGGGTTGCAAAATCCTTCCTGCCATGAGGTACTGCAGCGTCAAAACCTTGTTGTTTTTCTTGTCTGAATGGATGCAGGCAGTTGTAGCAAACATCCATATCGGCAAAGCAGCGGGCATGACAAACAGGACATTCCTTTATCCTATGACCCGTCGAATGAAGCTCTTTTGCCCCGTTAGCTGCTTTTGGCAAAGGAACATTGCCAATGCGTTCCTTGTTTTCCAAAGCAACATCATTTCGTCGCGATGCCTCTTCTTGTGGCAATTCCCCAAAGCTCATTTTCTGATGCATAGTTTGACTTCCTCTCCTTTTTCGAACCAGGGCATCTCAGCATGCCGAACTTCCCCTGGTGTTCTTCTCTCAAGAACACCGTATGCTCCACGGCATTTCCTCAACCGGAACGGAGGAAGCGCCTCAATGGAATCGATGACAATTCCCCGCCTATCGACAAAGGCAACATCGATTGAATGCTTCATGCCAAAGGTGTGAATGGAATGGCAGGGAACAATCAGCAAAACGTCCTCCTTTACCCGTTGGGAAAACAAGCCACGTAATCGATCAACAAAGCAAACAGCCAAATCAACAGTTGGCTCTTTATCGGCTTCGCTCATACCTTTTCCTCACATTCAGAACTACCGAAGTTTCTTGGCCTACCGCTTCGCAAGAAAGCATTGCCCAACGGTATTCCCCGCAATCCTTCACCAATGTCGCAATTGAGTCATGCCCACTGGACACAACATGCCACCCCTTCTTGGCCATGCACTCAAGAACCATCCCCATCGAAACATCGACGTTGTGGGAAAAGAGAAACCCAGCAATTGCCCCATCTCCATCAACCGAATACCTGCCGTTCTGCCCTTCAAACACCTCATCCGCAAAGAAAGATGGAGCCTCGTCATCGAAACCATCTATCTTTTCGTCAAGGTAGGATGGGATGTCGACTGGGTCAGAAGCGGGAAGGGCATCCGGCAGAGCTTCCGCACCATGAGCGGCAGCCGAATTAACCGCAGGCTCAAACGGGAACAAAACCAGGCCGCACACTGCAATAAAAAGCGCCCCTGCAATCAAAACCATGGCAAAGCGCGCTCTTGGATACAGCAAATCTCCAAAATGTGCTTCATCTCGAATAATTCGCATCTCAAACCACCAATCCAGGCTTATAAACGCAAACTGAGATTTTCTCCTCATGGGAGAGAGTGGGAAAGGAAACGCCGAATGCGCCTGTTAGATTTCCTTTCCCAAACAGCGTCGGCTGAAAGCGCATCGTGCCAACAAAAGTGACCGTTCCCCCTTCCGAGCCCGTTGAGCCAACGGCAATCTGCAGATTATCCCTCCCCATCCCATCGTTGAGCGCTGTTTCGACCAATGAGCAGCTTTGCTCTACCCCCTGTTCGTAAGCTGGGGAAGCGGCGTAGGCGCAAACGGAATTGCGGAACAATCGGTCGAACGAGGCACAATCGGAGAAAAACAAAACGGCATTCACGGCAATCAGGGCAATAGCCATCATCGCCGGAAAGGCAACCACAAACTCAACGGTCATCTGACCCGAGAACCTTGCTTCTTTTATTCCCATTGCCTTACCCCCGTTACGCTGGCCACAACCTCTTTCAGGGCACTTATCCCAGACTGCAGAGCCCGAGAAAGGCCATCAGCCACACCACGCGGAAGCGAGATCGTTATGGGCACTTCAATCACACCGTCAAACAGGGCAATCGTTGCAACGGTGAACTCAGAGGACAGATCACCTATCGCGCTGGAAGCGGAAGCCTCAACACCAAAAAGGACCCCGCTCAGTCCGCTGTTGCCTCCGGAAGAAAGAGCCATCTCTTTTGCAGAGAGCAAACGCGCTGAAAACGTTGACTCATCCGCTCTAAGCACATGCTCCGAGTTAACAAGCACAGCCTTGCGAGCCGAAAGATCAGCAGGTGAAAAACCAACGGCATTGATTGCATCTCGCATCGCAGATGAAGCCCAGGGCCCTAAACCACTTGCGCTCATAAGAGGAATGTCGTTTAAGACCGATTCAACGGTCTCCAATAGAGCATCATGCCCTTTGGTGTACACATTGAGGAATCCCGACCAAAGCCCCAAAGCGAACTTTGCGCCGCCAAGCGACACCGACCCCTTATCGGATACCCCATCAAGAAAAGAAGAAACAACATTCTTTCCTTCGTCCGAACGTTCCTTCACCAACGTTGCCGAAGACAAGGCAACGCATGTGCCCAAATCCCCAACCCCATTGGAAGCAACGAGCGCCGAAGGGAACCGTGTGGTCCTCCTCCCTACATCGGAAACAAGGGCAACTGCGCCATAATGTCCTGGAGGTGTCATATCTATGCGCTGAGAGCACGCTTGAGCAAATGCCTTTTCTATTGAATCAAGCAGGCTGCCCGCTAGCTGCTTCGCCTCTTGCTTTAAAGGGTTTGCCTCTTCAATCGCCTTGCGGTATTCTTCCGCCGCCTTGGCGACCTCGTTATAGTGAAATTCGAAGCCATTGGCAATCGACGAAGATGCTGCCGCAACCTTGCCCATGCTGCTAGGAACGAACTTGCAAAGTGGGCAAGGATTATAGGCGGAGATTGAATCCAACTCCTGAATCGACCCCAAACCGGCAGCGGACCCTTCCGCCAAACCAGGACAACCGTCCCACGCATGAAACACCGTTGCACCCTGTGCATCTACCGACTTAGGATACGCGGCTTCGGTATAGAGCTCGCAGGAGCGCATCTCGTCGGTATTTTTCGGCAGCAGAGGAAACCATGCATCAAACGAGTCTTCCGTCTCGTTTACATATCCCCTGCCAACCGTCTCCTGAGCATAGCTATAGAACCGCTTTCTCAGCGCGGAATTGGACAGCTCATCGATCGACTGGCTCTTCGGTGCCTCGTTTTGGTACCTAAGGTGATAGTATGCTTTCGCTCGTTCCAGCGAGGCTCCAAGGTTCCATGTATCAACAGACGAGAAAAAAGGATTGGAACCTCCCGGCATGTCGGCAAGTTTTGCCGCACGTTCGTACATGCAATACGAATCCTTGCTTATCGAATCATGCTCATAAGCATGCTGCTTCCATTCGTTGGCTCGCTCCGTTGCCTCTTCCGCCTTCGCCGAAACCTCTTCAAGGCTTTCCCTTGATCCTCCAACCTCTTCAAGGGCATCATTGCTTTCACTGAATGACAGCCTCTCCCCATCTTCCGTTTCCCAGGGGCACAGAATAACCACTCCCTGATAAAAAGCCCCCAACGACACCGACGAATTGGAGGAATAAACTTCTTGAGCCTTCACTGCGGCCACGAATGGTAGCGCTGCGGCATATCGATGAAGCGACTCATTGGCTGAATCGTAAAACTTATCACGTGAATCCTTTGTTTTTTGAGCCAGCTCAAAAAGGGATTTCGACAATGCAGATGTTGGAGGAACGCATGCGCACACAACGCTCAGCCCCAAGCATCCAACCGAAGTAAGGGAAAGAGAAAGGACAACCGCATCACAGATGCTGGCCGCAAGGTAAAATTCGCCAACCGTGTTCTCCGCAGCAAGGGCAGCCGCATCTGCAACTTCTTGCACGCGAGAGGAAGCAGAGTTTATTTCATACACACGTGCAGCCGTAAAAATGAGTGACATCGAGATGATCAAGGCAATAACCATACCGACGGTCGAAAAGCCCTCATCGGCCCAGAACAAGGAACGATTGCATCGTCTTTTCATGAGGTGCCCCTTCCCGCCGTCGAGCCATCGCTGGCGACCCACGCTTTCGGATTTAGTCCCTGGTCGTTTTCAACCACCCAACTGCTTTTTGTTAGAACCGAAAAGTGCACCGTTATCTCGAAGTTGCCCTTATCGTTGACTACCCCTAAGGCACGGGCACCAAAATCGAAAAAAGGCAGCGGCTTTACCTGATTTCCAATAGTCACACTCACCCTGTCAGTTTCCTCGTCTCCCTCTAAGGAGATATCCCATGTGCATCCACTTCCATGCACGTGAAAGTTGTCTTGTTGAGGTATCGACCCCAGCCTCCTGCGAACGTAACCTTCGTATGCATCGGAGACCTCACCTGCTGGGCATGTGGCGATGAGACGGCACCCCTCCGACGCCGCCGCATTCATGACCATCCGGTCGTAAAGCAGAATGCCAGGCTGAACAAGCATCATCAGCATAAGAAGAATCACAGGAATGAGAAACGCTCCCTCAACCGTTGCTTGCCCCCTATGAGCAAAGACCCGAGCGAAACACCAGCAAGGGAAAGCACGCGAAGCAACGGCTCCCTCGCTTGCAAGAAATCGAGCACCCCAACCCATCCCTTCATCTCCTCAGTACAGAAAAATATCCGGCCAAGCTGCAGAAACAACATCCTTCAGATGATGAGATGCGGACTGAAGGGCATGCTCCAAAACCAATCCTGTTTCGAGCAAATGGGAAATAGTTCCCAGCCCAAGCACCATGGCAAGGAAGGCGGCAAACACGATAGCGTACTCCACGCTCGATTGAGCGTGCCACCGTATCCCCTGGCGCAATTCAGACACTCTCATCCTCATAAGCGCGCCAACTCACAAACCGTTGATACCTGACGAAATCGCATCCCAAAGCTCTTGGATTTTCGGACGGAACACCGTTATGGCAAGAATTGCAATCACGACCAAAACCCCAACCAATATTGCGTATTCCGTTGTTCCCTGTCCCGATAAAGCCCGGGTGTTCCTCTGGCTCCAGAGATTACGGCCAAGGTCGACCACGTTCTTGCAATCATCTTTTGCCGTACCGTATGCCTTCGCCACATAACGTCCCAAAGCGGAATGACATAATCTGCTTTCCTTTTCCTTCATGATGTACTCCCTTCAAAATCCATTCATCAGATCAAGCATGATCGGACCCATAACGAAAATAAGCATCGCAGGAAGGATGAGCGTTCCGACAGGGAGCAGCATCTTTACAGGCGCCTTTGCGACCTGCTCTTCCAGCTTCGCTTTTCTAATTGCCCGTGCCTCAACGGCAAGAAGACCCAGATTGTCTGCCAACGAAGTACCGAACCTCAAAGACCTGATAACGCTTTCCGAGAATCTCTCGAATAATGGAGAGTCATACGATCGGGCAATTTGCCTGAGGCCTTCATTGCGATCGATCAGACTGTGAGACCATTGACTTTGAGCCAGCCTGACCGTTGCGCTCAATGAGCCCCTGAACGATTCGCAATACAGCGCGAGCGACCTATCGAACGACATTCCGCTTTTCAGGCCAAGAACAAGAACTTCGATCATCTGGGATAGTTGCCGCTCTGCCGAAAGAGCCCTGCAACGAGACTCTTCCCTTACCGCACGCACCAAGGCGTTCCATCCCCATGCAAGACCTGCAATTGCCCCAATGCCCATAAGGACGGAAGAGAAAACGGAACCGATCAACGCACCACCAGCCGCGCCGAAGAAAGCAACAAAAACACGGCAACGGGCATAGCCGTTCTTGTTGAGTGCATTTGCCAATCCCGCTTTTTCGATCAAATCCACGCGCATTTCATAGTCGAGTGAAGCGATTCTTGAAAACGGGAACCGCTCCTTTTCCAAAAGCGAAAACAGAATTGCCCTTTCGATAATCTGAGCACTAAGCCCCGTCGACTCCAAAGATACGGAAGCCATGCCAGATGCAGAACCGGCACCCAAAGCGTCTTTCGCTTTCTTCCGTCTTGCGTCATCTCGATATCTGCTGCCGCAAACATAGCCAGCTGTTGTCCCAAACACCAACGCAAATACCAAAGCAGCAAAAAGCAAGCAACGTTCCATCATGTTTGCCCAACCTTCAACAGCTTCCGAACAATGGAAACGCCAATCGCCTGCATTCCTAAGGCCGCCGCCAAAAGAGCGATTCCCATTGGGCTTTCAAAGAATGGGGTTAAAAACCCCGGCGAAAGCAATGAGAAAACCGCCAGCAGAGCAAAGGGCATTACCGTGACAATCTGGGCAGACAGCTTTGCCTGAGCGGTCTGCGTTCTCAAGGTCCTTTTCAATTCGAGTTCGTCAGAGACGGATTGGCGGGCAGCCTCAAGTATTCGCTGCATACTGCCACCTGTTCTATGCTGGATCTCCAAAGCAGTCGCCAAGAAAACCAGCTCAGACTCATTGCCGTCAGCTTTGAGCACTGACAGGGCACGATTAATCCCTCCTCCCGTTTTAAGTACTCCTTCCGCTTCCAAAAACAAGGTGCTCAAAGGCCCTTTGGTGCTTGTCGCAACCTCGTGAACCGTTTGAGGAAGCGAATACCCTGCTTGAAAGCATGCTTTCATCGACTGCAGCGCCTCAGGTATTTCTTCTCTCGTTGCCGATTTCCTCTGTTCAGCCCTCCGCACAGCCCACGCATTGACGAAGACGAATAAACAGACAACAGAAGCAAACGCGGCCAGAAACGAAAGCGATAGAGCAAACATTGCCGCGCCAACCCCTAAAGAAAAACCGACTAGGAGGCTTGTTGCGGAGGTTGCGTTTGTCTCAAAGCCTGCCTTTTTAATTTCCATTGAGACCTTTTCCGCAAACGTCGATACAACAGAGACGGAAAGCAAGGCTTGGACGAATCGGTTAAATGGCTTCAGCCCGTTTCTCAAAAGATAAGACGCAAACCCCCTGTCGCCCGTCCTAGCCGCCGCAGACCAAGCCCTCAAACTACCCAACAGCTTTCCTGCAAGCCAAACAAACAATACGCAACCAAATAGCGCAGCAAGGAAGAATGCCATCAGCAGCAAGATGCTCGATGCTTCCATTCCTCCACCTCCCCTTTGGTCGCAATCCTCAAATAGGGAAGGTCGTCAAGCCATGCCGGAAACGAAAGCCAACCAACTTCACCGGTAATAGGATCTTTACGGAAATAACGTTTCGCTACGCATTCCGAGGTTGTCTTATCCCACTGGTATCCGGAAACCTCGCATACTCCCCTTCTCCCATTGGGATAACGCGTGGTTTGAACAACCAGATCGATAGCGTTTGCAATCTGCGCCTCGATTATCTCGACAGGAAGCTCTGCACCGTAGCGCACCATCGTCGTCAAACGCGATACTGCTTCTTCTGGCGAGTTGGCATGTAAGGTGGTAAGCGAACCGTCGTGGCCAGTGCTCATTGCCTGAAGCATGTCGAGCGCTTCAGCCCCGCGGCATTCTCCAACCACAATGCGATCTGGCCTCATGCGCAAGGAGTTAATGACTAAGTCGCGAATGGTAACCTCTCCAACGCCTTCAGCATTACGCTGCCTTGCCTCAAGGCGAACGACATGAGGATGCTCGGTAAACCTCAGCTCGGCCGAATCTTCAATAGTGACTATTCTTTCACCAGGAGGGATAAGAGATGAAAGAGCGTTCAGTAATGTCGTCTTACCGCTTCCCGTGCCTCCTGATACGGCAATGTTGCACCTTCTCAGCACAGCCCATTTCATCAATACCGCTACCTGGTCATCGAATGATCCAAGATCCCTCATTTCATCCAAGGAAAAAATATGTGAACGAAACTTTCTAATCGTCACAACGGGCCCGTCAAGGGCAAGAGGGGGAATAACGGCATTCACTCGATGGCCCTGCTTAAGCCGAGCATTTACCATAGGCGAACTTTCATCGACTCTGCGTCCCAACGGTCCAACAATCTTATCGATCAGCGCATAGACCTGAGCGTCATTGTCGAAGCAGCTCTCCGACTCGAACAGACGCCCCTCTTTTTCGTAAAAGAGCGAATCGGAGCCATTGACCATAATCTCAGTGATGCTCTCGTCCGCAAGCATCGTCTCCAATGGTCCAAACCCAAATACTTCGTCGAGATAGCTTTCTATTGTCTCGCTTTTGCTCAGCGCTTCCGGCACAAGCCAAGGTTCCTCATCTAGAACCTTTTCGCAAGTAAGCCTGATCTCATTACGAGCTTGGTTAGGATTTCTGGCAATGAGCCTGGCAATTTCCATAGGGGGAAGAATCTGGGAGACCTTGCATTTCAAGGCATCCAAGTCTGAAGCACTGGCAGTAGAAAGCTTCGGAATACCCGCTTTTATGAAAGCGCGATCCATTAGCGTCATGATGTCCTCCTTTTCCTTAGGCCAAAGAACAACGGCTTTTTCTCGCTATGAACAGGCTCGCCCTTCAACGTTTCCAAACCAACCCGGGCGTTCGCCAATGAATCAACCAGCTCCCTCATGCTTTCGATAAAAGGGTTCTTCGACTCCATGAGCTCTAAGGGCAAACCTGCGCCAAGAAGCTCGCCCACTTCCCTTCCACCATCTTTCAATTCGCCAACATGAACCCCATGGAGGGCGCAAGAAACATCAAGAGGCGTTAAAAGAGCATGCCTAGAGCAAAGATTGAGCATGAAACGAAAAGGTTGAATGGGAATTCCGCACCTCATGCATAAATCAAGCGCACGAGAGCAAGACCTCACCGATGAAGGCCGCTGATCAAGAATGAACAAAACCTGCTCAGAGGCTTCTATAACCTGAATATGCAACTCAGACCAGAATGATCCGGTGTTTACGACTACGGCGTCAAAGGAAGAGCTTAGGAGGTTTAAGATTTCGCTGATGTGCTTTACAACAATTTCCGATCGCTCCAAATCATGTGGCGCACCAATAACCACAGGCAATCCTTTTTCCGGGTGAAGGTGCACAATTCTTTCTGGTTGAGCAATGACTTCATCGATGCTGAGAGCCTTATCAATGCCCAAAAGAAAACCTGCATCACCGAATTGAAGATCAAGATCGAGTAGGACGGTCTTCAGACCTCTTTCCTGAAGTAAAACAGCAAGGCAAGACGCAACCGTGCTTTTTCCAACCCCACCGTTTCCGCTTACCACGGAAATGACATGCCCAGCCTTGCTCTCTTGCACAGACAACGATTTCGGCATCTGCCTGTGTGGCTGATTTTGTCGCTTGCGCATCGCTGGATTAGCTGCCTTAGTATTGCGGTTTTCGGAAGCATTTTGTGTAAAACAAGGCGGCTCTTCTATCTGAAGCGACTCAAAATCCTGAAAGTCGAGCTCCGCTTTACCGTCATGGCTAGCCGGCAACTGAACGGCATTTTTCTCCCCTTTGCGTTGGAGATAGCGTTTACAAAACTCCGCTTTCCCCTTAACAAGCTCGATTCCCGCTGCCTGACAACGGCTTATCTCAGATCCCGTCCCAGAAAAAGAAATCAATTTAACATCATTGTTTGCGTTATCACGTTTTAATGCAGCTGCAAGGTTAATCCCTTCCATGTCATCCGAGGAAACAACCCATACCTGCTCTGGGGAACCAAGCTTGCCAATTGCATTTCTAGCATCCTCAGCGTTACAGAAAGTCTCTAGCCAGGGCTGAGAAGCAATGTCCTCATCGTCCAAGCCAATATGATTAGGATGCCGCAACGATTCCGAATCGATGCACATTACCGTTTTACCGTTCAACGCAATCACCCTGCCTATCCGCAACTATTACCGAATATTTCATCCAGATCGAAATCATCAATGGTCTCCCATTTCGTCAGACAGAGAAGACTGCGCGTCTTCGTGAGAGGGAAGAACAAAGTAAATTTCGAGTGTTTGAGATGCAGTAACGAATTCCTGGGATTGGTCTATCGGAACAGCAAGGGTGACCCAGCTCACTTTGGCCTTGGTGCCCGAGGAATTCTCAACATTTGTTGCAAGAACGGTAATTCGGCTACCGATACGCGATGTCGTCGACCCGGTTGCATAAACATCAACGATGTCACCAGCGGACAACGTTCCACCAACAGCTTGGACATCTTCGGCAGGAACAGAAAGAGCAACGCATCCTTGAGGGACGTCTATACCGGAGCCAACAGCATCAAAACGCCGTTTCGAAACAGCTTCACCCGATAAAATCATCGATGTGGCCTGAACGCCCTTAACTTCATCGATTGAAGATATGCAACTTTCAGGAAGTAAATCGCTTAACCACTTTCTCGATTCAGTATTCGACGAATCGAGCGTTTCTCCCGGATAGATATCTTGAGTTGCCACAAGAACATCGATCTGCTCGCCACCATAACGCTGCATTGCTTCAATCCTGGCAGCATCGGCATCGCTACGAATTATCGAAGAATAAGCAAACACACATCCTGCGCATAAAACGCCGCTCAAAAGACCAGCAACAAGAATGCCACGCTTCATAGGAACACCCCTCTCAACAAGAAAGATGTTCTCAGCGCAACCTTAAAATAATGAGAAAGGAATCGCAAAGAAATGAGAAAGCAGGCAAAATATCGTCAGCTTCTAGGGGGGGGCTAAAACGATGCAAGCCGGTTAAGCAACGAAAGAAAACCATCGTATGAAAATTAGAGAACGAAGGCTCCTGCCAGCAGGCTGAGAGCGAGGCTCTCCAAGAAAGGCCCAC
>CAJKUH010000016.1 GCA_905203045.1 uncultured Eggerthella sp. | reverse complement strand
CACCTGCCATGAGGCCACCGAAGAGGTAACCAACCATGGTGATGGAGTTGAAGAAGGCGAATTGCTCGAGGGTCATCCAACCCTCAGACTGAAGGACGTTGCCGATAGGGCCGCCAACGGCCATGTCAACGGAGTCGCAGAACGTAATACCGGCGAGCAGCCACAGGATCTTCTTGTGGAAGCCGCTGATGGGCATACGGTCCAGACGAGCAGCGATGCCATGGTAAGAAGAGTTCAAAGCATCAGAAGCCATTGAAACCTTCCTTTCGCATCGAGGATTCCAGCGGAATCCATGGGGGATAATGCGCCTCGGAAAGTCAAGACAGGGGTTACCGGTTACCGGTGAGTTGGCTTGGGGAGGCCTGTGCTCGATGAGCACGAGGTTCAAAGAGCGAGGACCCTTTGGACCTGGACACCTTGCGCCGGCACTGCTTTTCATGTGGAGAGGTAGCACTCACACAAAGTGACCGCTGTCTATTATTTGATTCTGCTGAATCGTTGTCAAACTATTTGAATCACATTTATTGCAAATCATATAGGGAGTTTTAATTATTTTGATAGGTACAGCCTATAGAAGCAGCAAAAATACGACATTGTAATTTGTCAAGTTGCAATAGCTTTTTTCAAAGATGCGGTAGGTAAACCTGTTGCATTGGCTATTTTATGCAACAGAAGAGCAGATTTCGTTCCCTACTAAGGTAATTCAATAGATTGAGCGATTGTATTTCAAGAAAACCCAATTGCGTTGGTTATGAAAAAGAACGTGTTCTTAGTTTCTGCTGAACATGTTGCAAGAAAATAATCCTTGCTTTCTGAGTGATTCTGTGAATCAAAAAGCACTTCAGGAAGATTTTTGGCAGCCATATGCCTATAGATTGAACATGTTCAATCTATTAATTCGCAGGTCAAAGAAATATTGATAGCTTACAGTCTATCAATACAATTACTGCAGCGAATAGGTTTCCAAACATTGGAAAATAGGTTTCTCGCAGAGCACTGCGTTGCAAACGGGAAACGTGTTCATTCTGATAACCGAAGATCTCACCCGCTGGAGCAGGAATCTGCTCAACTCGGCAAACGATTCGCCAAATAGCAAACGCAATACCACGAACCACAGCATCCATGCGGTATCATTTCATAGGTACATAAGTAATGCCGCAGCATGACGCTGCGACTGAGGAATGAAAGGCATCGTGAAGCATGAAAATCGGGTTCGACAACGACAAATACATCGCCCTGCAAGCCGAGCATATTAAAGAGCGCATAGGCCAGTTCGGCGGCAAGCTGTATTTGGAGTTCGGCGGCAAGCTTTTCGACGACTACCATGCTTCCCGTGTTCTTCCCGGATTCGAGCCTGATAGCAAGATCCGCATGCTGAAAAGCCTTTCCGAAGACGTTGAGGTGGTCATCGCCATCAACGCAAATCATATCGAGTCGAATAAGGTCCGCGGCGACTTGGGCATCACCTACGACGAAGACGTGCTTCGCTTGATGGATGTGTTCACCGGCATGGGCCTCTACGTTGGCAGCGTGGTTATCACCCACTATGCAGGGCAGCCCAAGGCAGAAGCGTTCCGCTGCCGTCTGGACTCACTGGGCGTAACCAGCTACCTGCACTACCCCATTGCCGGCTACCCGCACGACATCGACCATATCGTCAGCGACGAAGGTTACGGAAAGAACGAGTACCTGGAAACCAGCCGTCCCTTGGTGGTTGTCACCGCTCCTGGTCCTGGCTCCGGCAAGATGGCAACCTGCCTTTCGCAGCTGTACCACGAAAACAAGCGCGGCATCAAAGCCGGCTATGCGAAATACGAGACGTTCCCCATCTGGAACCTGCCGCTTTCCCATCCGGTGAATGTGGCCTACGAGGCCGCCACCGCCGACCTTGACGACGACAACATCATCGACCCGTTCCATCTGGACGCCTACGGCAAAACCACCGTCAACTACAACCGCGACGTCGAGATCTTCCCTGTGCTGAAGGCCATGTTGGAGCGCATTCAGGGTGTAAGCCCCTACAACTCGCCTACCGACATGGGCGTGAACATGGCTGGCTTCGCCATCGTTGACGATGAGGCATGCCGCGAGGCATCGTGCCGCGAAATTGCCCGCCGCTACTTCCGCACTGCGCAGGACTGCAAGCGCTACGGCACCGGCGAAGAGGAGTTGCACAAGATCGAGCTGCTCATGAGCCGCGTGGGCATCACCCCCGATGTTCTTCCCGCTCGCAAGGCGTGCCTTGCCAAGGAAGAGGCCACGGGCGGCCCCTCGGGTGCCATTGAGCTTCCCAACGGCACCGTGGTAACCGGCAAAACCGGCAATTTGATGGGCTGCGCCTCTTCACTTCTTATGAACGCGCTGAAGAAGCTCGCCGGCGTCGACGACGACTTGCTGGTTATCGACGATGAGGTTATCACCCCCATCTGTCACCTTAAGACCGAGCACCTGAAGAGCACCAACCCGCGCCTGCATTCCGATGAAACGCTTCTTGCCCTGGCCGTCAGCTCACGAAGCAATGCCATTGCCGCCCAGCTCATGGACCAGATCAACAAACTGAAGGGCTGCGATGCACACTTCTCGGTTATCGTTTCCCCCACCGACGAAAAGCTGTACCGCACGCTGGGAATCAACGTTTCCTGCGAGCCGAAGTTCGAGCAACGCCGCTTCTACCACAAGTAAGGCATCACGCATCCGCGTTGCACAATGCGCCGAACACAAGAAGGGACCGGATTGCCCGGTCCCTTTTCTTTATACGCTAATATCCCAGCTCTTTGAGAAGCGCCTGTTCTTTCCGCTTGGCCTTCTTGCTGCTGATCTGCACCTTTTCAGGCGTCCAAACTGTTTTCCAGCCAAGCGAAACCTTGGCGCGCTATACTCGCAGAGCACGGAAAGGATCGAACGTGGGAGAATTCTCCGATAAGGTATACGCACTTGTTAAGCAGGTCCCCAAAGGAACGGTGGTGAACTACGGCCAAATTGCCCGTATGATCGGCGAGCCGCGTAAGGCACGGTTCGTGGGCTACGCCATGCACGACAACCCTGAGCCCTGGGACATCGAAACGCAAACCGGCATTCCCTGCCATCGCGTGGTGTTCAAGGACGGAAGCCTGGCTCCAGGGTTTGCCTTCGGCGGCGAAGACGAGCAACGCGCCCGCCTTGAGCAGGAGGGCATACGCTTCACCGAAGAAGGAAAGGTGGACATGAAAGCATGCCAGTGGGACGGCCGCAGCGTTGCCGCTCCAACAGGTGCCGAGCCCACCACTCCCCCGCCTGACTTCGACTGGACCGCAGAACTGGGAGAAGATGCGCAATGAACCATTCTGCCACCCATGCCGGCACGCTTTCGGAGGTGCTTCGAAAGCCCGGAGCACTTACCCCACTGGTACTGTTCATGGGCTTTATCGGGGCATCGCTTCGCTACCTTCTTGAGCTCGCCTTCCCTTCAGAAGGCGGGTTCCCCTATGCAACCCTTATCGTCAACATCTTCGGTTGTTTCATGCTGGAAATCATCAACCAGTACGTGGGCCGCAGGCTCCATCTGCCTGGCCCGCTGGTTAAGTCGCTGGGCGTTGGCCTGGTGGGCGCATTCACTACCCTTTCAGCGTTTTCCACCGAATGCTTGACCTTCCTTCATGAGGGCGAGTTTGCCCTTGCGGCGCTCTACATCGGCATAACCATCGTCGTCACCTTCGTTGCAGCCGTATGCGGGCGCATTGCTTCGCAGTACTTGGCGCTTTGGCGCCTACGCAGGCTGCGCCGAAAGCGTGCCACCCAGCATAAAGCGGAAACGGAGGATGAAAAATGAGCATCGCTGCATTCCTCGCCGTTGGGTTGGGCGGAGCGCTAGGAGCGCTATGCCGCAGCATGGCAACCACTCACTTGAAGCTGCGCTTTCGTGGTGCGTTCCCCCTCCCGACGCTTCTTATCAACTTGGCTGCCTGCACCATCGCCGGCGTGGCCCTGTGTCTGCAGCTGCAGCTGAATGACGTGGCATACCTTGCGTTGACCATGGGCTTTTTGGGAGGCTTTTCAACGCTTTCAACCATGAACTACGAAGCGGTGGAACTGGTAGCCCAGCACCGCTACGCAACTGGGTTCGGCTACCTTGCCATAAGCTACGCAAGCACGCTCGGTGCCGCCGCACTTGGTTTTGCCATAGCTTCGCTCTTCCTGTAACCGTAAAAAAAAAAACGGGGCGCCTCGCAGGAGACGCCCCGTTTTGATTCAGGATGAAAAGCAACACCCGTTAGTTCACTTTGATAAGAGAGAACAGCTCGGCATCGCTTTCTTCGGCGATTGCCTTGCGTGGGTTAAGGAAGGCAAGCTCCAACAGGAATCCGAACCCTGCCAGCTTGGCACCTGCCTGTTCCACAAGCTTCGCCTGGGCAATTGCCGTGCCGCCGGTAGCAACAAGATCGTCGATTACCAGTACCACGTCGTTTTCGTCCAGCGCATCCACATGAATCTCAAGCGAATCGGTGCCGTATTCAAGCTCATAGCTTTCGGAACGCACTTCGCGGGGAAGCTTGCCGGGCTTACGAGCAGGAACGAACCCGGCGTTTAGCTTGTACGCCACAGGAGCCCCAATCATGAAACCACGCGCTTCGGCGCCGACGACTTTCGTGATTCCCTTGCCCAGAAAATGGTCGGCAATCGAATCGATGGCTGCCGCAAACCCTTCTGCATCCTTGAACAGCGTGGTGATGCCCTTAAACACCACACCGGGCTTCGGGTAATCGGGAATGTCGGTAATCAAGCTTTCGAAATCGAAATCAGGCATACAAGCTCCTTGGACGCAGAAACACTGCTACCCAGTGTAACGCCAGACACTGGGCAGCAACGCAAGAACACTTCGCTCATCGATGAGAAAAATGGGACTGTCCCATTTTTCTCAAAGCAAGCGCGAGCAGAACAGCAAGCAAGGCAATGGCCACGGGAACAGGAGAATCGCCCGTTTCAGGGGAAACCGATGCTGCCGTGGTGTCGGTTGCACCGTTATCGCCCGATTGGACATCGGAACCGGAACCCGGTGTTGGAGTCGGCTCAGGAGTGGGACTCGGCTCGGGGGTAGGGCTCGGCTCGGGCGAAGCGGGCAACGTGGTTGCCCGCATAACAAACGCACCGCCCTCAAGCTCATCGATTCCCGTAGCGTACAGCACACCGTTGTGCGCCAGTGCCGAAGGCCAGCCCAACGCACTGTAGCTCAAGCGCTTGTTCAGGCCGGTAGCACCGTCCTGGGAAACCGCGAAGGTATCGTTCTTGTCGTCGGACTTGTAACCCACAACATAAGCAGACTGACCATATGCTGCCAAGCCGTAACGCCCGTTGAATGCCTGCTTTTCAGCAGGCAAGATGCTGGAGACAACCTGAGAAGTTGGCTGGTCGGCGCCATTGAGCGTAAACGTTTCCATATCAAGGTTGTTGTCGGCGGTGCCGTCCTGCTTGAAGTTGCAGCCACCTGCCACATACACCGTGGAACCTGCGGCCACAACCTTCAAATCGCATGACGTTTTATCAGACGAAAGCGAACGGGGAATCGCAAGCGATCCGATAGTTTCGGCAGTGCCTGCATCGACATCGATTTTGCGAATGGTGTTTTCAGCACTTGAAACCTCAGCATCAGGCGGCACAGAAACACCGCCACCCACAGAAAGCAACGTGCCGTCGACATCGACCAAAGCCGCACCTAAGGGAATAGCATCCTCATCCATCGAAATCTTTTTCCAAGTATTGCTCTGCGTATCGAGTTCGTAGAGGTACTGCATCTGCAGAGAGCTATCCCCTGTTCGCATCAACGCATAGATATTCCCATTGCGGTTCGCCATGCTCACCGTACCCGCTGCAACGGGCAAATCGCCCAGCTTGGACCACGTTTCCGCATCGATGTCGTACACCCAGCATTCATGGTAAGGCGTGTCTTGCGAGATAACGTCTTCGCTATTGCGTTCCGCAGGGAACACGAACAGGCGGCTTCCCTCTGCTTCCATCTTGCAGTTCTTAGCATTTGAGGCAAAGGTGGCACCTTCAAGCGATATCTCTTTTTCGTACAGGGGGATGTCGCCCCGAATGTCGCTGAACTCGATGGTGCAGGTTTTACTGCAGGTTTTCCCCGCCGCCGTGGTGAGCTCTACGGTATGTCTGCCCGACATAAGGCCGTCAGGGCGGGCAACCTTCGCTTCGTTGCTGTTCCACTCCTGCACGCTGGCAGCCATGCCGTCGATAGACACCGCGCCCGAACCGTCGCCGAAAGAAACGCCTTGAATGTTCAACGCCGAAGCATCGCCTGAGCCCTCAACGGTAACGGTATTGATGAGCGGTTGCCTTGCATCAGGATCGTCGAGGCGGGAAAGATCAAGGTAGCCGTTCGACTTGCAAGTGCCTTCATATTCGGAGCGTTGCGTGGTGCATCCGTTGATAAGGGAAACCAGCTCAAGCGCGCGCTCGGAAGGGGAAAGCGAAGCATCGATGCGTGTGGAGGCAACGGCGCTGGCGCCGGCAACAAGCGGGCTTGCCATCGATGTGCCGTTCATGTAGGCATACGGTACCGTGCGGTTACCCAGGCCAACGCAGTCGAGGTACACGTACTCGTTGTCGCTCGGCTGATAGTCGGTGGTGGCCAGGTACATCACCGACATAACGATGTAGCCCGTGCCGTCTTCTTCACTATGGTAGGCAAACTTGGAATCACCCCCGCCCCAGCTTTCAACATCGCTCAAGTCGACGCTCTTCTGGCTCCAACCAAGGGTTGGGCAGGCGCGGATGGTTTGCCACTGATCGCGCACCATGTTCGCCGAAGTTCCCTTGGAATCGGTGAGCTCGGCACTGGTGGCCACCACCTGGTAGTTGCCCGTGTTCGAAAGCGTCGAGAAAGCGAAGTTGGTTGCGCTCTCCAAATCGCTCTGGGAAACGGGGATCTTCAGCGTAACCGCATAGCTGTGCTTGGCCTGACCGCCGTCCTGCTCACCTTGGTCGCCAGCCCTTAACTGGGCACCGGAAATTGCCAATGATCCCTTGCCGTCGAAATGCACGGAATCGCTCGTTTGGCTGATCCTGTTCTCGGGCTTGATGGCATCGGAGCCATATCCCACATATGCCTCAACAGCGCCGTTGCCGTCGAACGTATCGTAGACGACGTTACCCGCAGCCTGCGCATCGGCAAGCACTGAAGGCATGTAGGTGCCCAGGATGTTGTTGCCCTGAGCTCCGCCAACACCGCGAATGAACGGGTACGTGGAAAGGATGCCCGAACCAGGGGCATACAAGTCGGTGGTGTCTTGGCCCCAATTGGTGTAGATGGTCTTCGAGGCATCCGGACCGCTGGCATCCACGATGATGGAATACGGGCTTACCGAAGTTCCCGTGGGGGTTCTTACCGTGGTATCAAGATCAACGGTGTCGTTGCCCGAAGCGCATACTGAAACGCAACCGCGTTCGCCCAGCGCATTCACCATAAGCAGAAACGCGAAGCTCGAGCTTTCGCCACCCCACGAATTGTTCACCACGCGAATATCGACGCCGGCATCGATGGCGTTGCAGAGGTACTGCGCGCCCTTGATGGCGGCATCGTAGGAGATAGAGCCCGCCATCCCGACCTTCACCGGCAAGAGCTTCACGCCGTTGGCAGCGCCGCTGGTGCCATGGCCGTTCCACTCGGAAGCGATGATGCCGGCAACATGCGTGCCATGACCATAGTCGTCCAAGGGGTCGGTTTCGTCCTGCATGTCGGTTGCGCACGCGTTGAGACCGTACTTACCGCCGCCGATTGTGGAAACGTACGGCGTCATGTCCATCATGATCCCGTTCAGGTCGGGGTTGTTGTAATCGACGCCCGTGTCCAAAAGCGCAACAACACCTGCAGCATTCGCCTTCGACGAATCATTCCAACCAGGAACGTTCACGTCGTAGTCCTGCAAACGCCGCCCCGTGAACACATTGGTGATATCGGAGCTGTCGAAGCTCCACTGATACGGGGTAAGGTCGGGCGTTTCCTCTTTAGGCAGCATGGTGGCCTCGGACTTATCAGCTGGAGCCACCGGCGTAACCGATGTCTTTTCCTGCTCTTCGCTTCCCGTCGCCGTGTCGCTAGAAGAAGGCTGTTCGGAAGGCTCGCTCGCACCCGTATCGGCGGAAGCACCCTGCTCTTCTTCGGCAGCAGCATCTTGCTTTTCTTCGCTTGCGGTGGCGCTGGGCTTAGCGCTGGCGCTTTCGGCAGCTTGAAGGCTCGTTTCCTCGTTGGCGGAAACCTTCTTCGTGTAGTTCGGCTCGGCATAAAGAACCTGCGGGTCACGGGCCAATTGATTCAGCAGGCTTTTCGTCGAGGTGCCGTCACGATGCACCAGGACGATGTTCACTTCTGAATCACCGCTATTCGTACGGGCATCGGAGCTGTACGTCTGAATGGAATTCGCCTCGGCTGTTTGCTCATAGGCCGTCATGGAAGTTTGCGCCAGCGGCTCGCACCCATCCAGCACGCTATCAGAAGAATCGGAAGACGCATAGGTTGCCGCGTTGCCCGCAACAACAACCAAGGCCTCGCCGTCAACGTACGAGCCACCTTCGAGCATCGCATCGATGGAATCCTGCCACAAGGTGCCGCCCGAAGCGTCCGATTCGGGTTCGGCAAACGCCGCATTCGGCATCAGCGAAACGGAAAGCAGCAGTGAAAGCAGAACCGCGATTCCCGCTTTGGCCTTAGAGGCAATAAATTCCATGATTGATCCTTTACGTTAAAACTGTCTGATAGAAAAAAGTGAAGCGCTATCTAAGGGGAACAAGCGCGCAATCGTCAGGGGCGGCGCCCGTGCGAACAAGGTGGTTCGCGAATGCCATCGACTGCGTGATAAGCGACCTACGCCCAAAGATGGTCCTTTGCTCCCAGGGCGTTCTGCGCTCGCCTTGGGTGGAACGGTACGAGAGTTCGCCCAAATCGCGCTCGCCTGTCTTGCAAAGCTCCAGGAAACTTGAGCATTGGCGCTGGTAATGGTCGATGGTTCGTGCGCAACGGCCTTTCAAATCGAAGCCTTCCTTCCCATGCCCGGTGAGCACCATCGAAACGGGCAAGTTGGCAATGCGCCTTGTCTGGTCCAAGAGTAGGGAAAGCTGATCTTGACTGCCCTCGACCATCACGGGAGGATATCCGGTGAACAGCACATGGTCTCCCCCGACCAACAAGGCATTATCATGGTCGAACAGGCACAGATGATGCAGATCGTGACCAGGCGTTTCCAAGACCTTTAGCTGATAGCCGCCGACGTTCAGCACGTCACCTTCGTGCAGGCGCATTATCGGAACGTCGACCGTGCCCGATTTCGTCATAGGCTCCCAGTACGTTGCATCATATATATCAGTTACGCCATGGCGCGCGCTGGTGGCGCGCTCGATTTCGCCGATCTCGCGTGCGGCCATCACGGCAACACCGCGTTGGGAATAGGCATCGATGCCACCGTACACCGTCATGCCCTCGCGCCAAATCTGCGAAAGCCCCGCACAATGGTCCCAATGGAAATGCGTGATGAACACATCAACCGAATCCCAGGAAATGCCCAGCTCACGCAATGCAGCATCATAAGCCTGCTTGGTTTCAGGTTCATCGCACCCAGAATCCACGATGAGCGAACGCCCCGAGTCGTTTACACCGTCTGCCTTGAAGATGTATGAGTTCGTAGGGCCGATAACCTTTGGCATGGGCATATCGATGCGAAACAGCCCCTTTGCCAACTCTTCAATGCGCGGCCTGTCCGAATAAACAATGGGCATCCTTGCCATAGCTTCCTCCTTACTCTCTTGTTTCTAGCAGGCTAACGCATCAAAACCGCAACACAATGCCTAAAATCGCCCGTCAAAGCATAAGGAATGGGTTATCCATCACACTTTCTGATATTGTTGCAATGCTGTATCCGCACCCGAGTGAAACGAATCGTTTTGGAAAAGTACAACTGGAAACATATCGCGGGGTTCGTCATCCCCTCGATCATCGGCGTTTTGCTGTTCATGATCCCTGTTGAAGTGGATGGAAGCTGGACGGTAATCGTCAAGGTAATTGCCGATATGATCGGCGACAGCATCGCTGATTTCTTGCCCATTCTCTGCTGCATCATTGTCACAGTTTCTGCCGTTTTGGGCGTAGCCTCGCTCTTCCACCCGAAGTTCATCGACGAGCATCCCCTTATGTACAACACGTTTTCCACTACCCCAGCATGGGTGATTATCCGCGTTGTGGGCGCGGTGTTCGTTTGGGTGGCCTTCGCGGGCGTCGGGGTCGGCGATGGCGAGCCCCTGCAGATCATCGGCGGCGAAGACACCGGCGGCTTCGTGCTGGGTGATCTGCTTACCGTGCTTGTGATCATCTTCTTTTTGGCGGGCCTGCTGCTTCCCTTGCTGCTCGATTTCGGCCTGCTGGAATTCATCGGCGCCTTGCTTACCAAGGTAATGCGTCCCCTGTTCAAGATCCCCGGTCGCGGTGCCGTTGACTCGTGGATCGGCGACGGAACCTTGGGCGTAATGCTCACCTGCAACCAATACGAAAGCGGTTATTATTCCGCTCGCGAAGCCTCCATCATTTCCACCACGTTTTCCGCGGTATCCATCACCTTCAGCATCGTGGTGTTGGCTCAGGTTGACCTGATGGAATACTTCGGCCCCTATTACCTGCTCATTTGCGCAGTAGGCATTATCTGCGCGCTTATCGTCCCGCGCATCCCCCCGCTTTCCTTGAAGAAGGACACGTACCTGGTTGAGGGCAAGGCAATGCCCGAAACGCTGCCCGAAGGCTACACGTCTTCAGCGAAGTTCGGCCTTGACCTGGCAATCAAGCGCGTTAGTGACCATCGCGGTATCGGACAGTTCCTGGAAAACGGCCTGAAGAACGCCTGCGGCATGTGGTTTGGCGTGCTTCCCGTTGTTATGTGCGTGGGCACCCTTGCCCTAATGCTGGCAAACTACACCACCATCTTCGATGTGCTGGGAGCGCCCTTCATGCCCTTGCTCGACCTGCTGCAGGTACCTGAGGCGCAAGAGGTTTCCAAAACCATGATCGTCGGCTTCACCGACATGTTCACGCCTTCGGTTATCGCCGCAGAGGGCATCGCCGACCCTATGAGCCGCTTTATCGTTGCCACGGTTTCGGTGACGCAGCTCATCTACCTTTCCGAAGTAGGCGGCCTTATCTTGGGCTCAAAGATTCCGGTGAACATCGTTGAGCTGTTCATCCTGTTCCTGGAGCGCACCATCATCAGCCTGCTTATCGTATGCCCCGTTGCGCACCTTCTGTTCTAGGCTTGCCCTAGTTCCTCCCAAGCAAAAGAATCAATGCCCCTCGTGACCAACGCCCTCTGCATCAGACCTGATGCAGAGGGCGTTTTATATTAAGCAGCACTGCTCGCCTTGTTGGGTTTAGCTGATTCTTCGCCCCGCTCCCCTGAAAACCTGCGCCGCCCAGAAAGAAACGGACCGGCAACCGTGAACATGTTCACGTGCGTGTCTACAATCTTGGTAACGAACGCGGGAACCAAGCCCGCGCCCTTACCAGAAAGAAGACCGTCATGACTAAGAAAGTTCTGCTGCTCTGCGGCGATTTCACCGAAGATTACGAAACCATGGTTCCCTTCCAGGCGCTTTCGATGCTTGGCTACCAGGTAGATGCCGTATGCCCCGACAAGAAAGCAGGCGATACGGTGGCAACCGCCGTGCACGACTTCCTTGGCGAGCAAACCTACACCGAACTGCGCGGCCACAATTTCGCCCTTACCGCCGACTTCGACTCCGTTAAGACCGAAGACTACGAGGGCCTGTTCATCACCGGCGGGCGCGCACCGGAGTACATTCGCCTGAACCCCCGCGTAATCGAGATCACGAAGGAATTCTTCGCTGCCAACAAACCCGTTGCCGCCATCTGCCATGGCCCGCAGGTTCTTACCGCAGCAGGCGTTTTGAACGGCTACACCGCAACCGCATACCCCGCCGTAGGCCCCGACATCACCTTGGCAGGCGGCACGTACAAAGACGTTCCCGCTGACCAGGCTGTGGTCGACCGCAACCTGGTCACTTCTCCGGCATGGCCCGGCAACACGGCGATCTGCCGCGAGTTCGTGAAGCTGATGGGTGCGAAGATCGAACTCTAGCCGCGTTTTCAGCATATGCCCTTCTTCAGCCCTTGGTCGCTTAAGCGGCCAGGGGCTTTCTTATGCACGAAGCTAGACACCTACCATGGCATTCGCCCCATACACGAAGCAACGCAATAAAAAACGACCCCAGGAAAACCCAGGGCCGCACCAAGAACACACCAAGAACGCGTCAAGCTTTCGTTCGTAAGAAGACGCTCTTCTCTTCCAACGTTGGCGTTTCGTGATCGTATTCCTCTTCGATGTTGCCATCGTAGACGTAATGTTGCGTTTCCTTGGCAACCATGCCCGTGCACAGCAGCACCATGATGATGTTGGGGATTGCCATAAGCGCGTTGGCGATGTCGGTGGCAGCCCAAGCGATATCGCCCACGCCGATGCCGCCCAAGAAGCCCATGCAGATATACAGGCCAATGTAGAGTGGAACCCAACGACGGCCGAAGAGGTACAAGGTTACGCGCTCACCGTAATAGCTCCATCCCAAAATGGTGGAGTAGGCGAAGCAGATGATGCCCAGCATGAGCACTGGCGTGCCGATGGTGGGGATGGTGCCGAATACCGCGTTGGCAAGTGTAGCACCGTCGGTTACACCCGCATCGGCAATAAGCGTCGGATGGGCGCACAGGGTGCTCACAATAACCAAACCGCTTACCAGGCAGATTACCACCGTGCACCAGAAGGGGCCGGTCATGGCAACCAGAGCCTGGCGGGCAGGATTCTTGGAGGCAGCCGCCGAAGAGATAAGCGGGGCCGTGCCCAAGCCTGCCTCGTTGGAGAACAGGCCGCGCGCGCAGCCGAACTGAAGCGCGAACATGATGCCCGAACCCACTGCACCGCCAAAAGCGGCCTTGGGAGTAAGCGCGCACTCGAAGATAAGCTGGAAGGCTTCCACCAGATACGAGCTGTTGCAGATAAGGATGTAAATGCAGCCCAGAATGTAGGCACCGCCCATGATGGGAACCAGCTTTTCGCAGATGCCGGAAACCTTCTGCAGGCCGCCCAGGATAACCAGCAAGGCCGTACCGCACACGAATGCGGAAACGATAGCCGGATCCCAGCCGAAGTTCGCCTGAACAACGCTGGTAATGGCGCTGGTCTGCACCGCGGAGCCGATGCCGAAGATGGTGAAGCACGCAAGCAGCGCGAACCAGATGGCGGCAAGCTTGGCCCACCAGGGCACGGTGCCGTCTTCGCGCTTGTAGCGCTGCTCCCATACGTGCATGGCGCCGCCCATCATTTCACCGCGCAAGTCTTTCACGCGGTATTTCATGGCGGCGAACACTTCGGTGTACTTGGTTGCCATGCCCAAGATGCCGGTAAGCCACATCCACAGCACCGCGCCCGGGCCACCGGAAAGCACGGCCGTGGCAACGCCGACGATGGAACCCGTGCCAAGGGTAGAGGCAAGGGAGGTTGCCATTGCGCCGAAGTTGCTCACGTCACCTTCGGCACCGTCGTCTTTGGTGACGGAAAGCTTAAGCGCCATGGGCAGCTTGCGCTGAATGCACTTCGTGCGGATAGTGGTGTAGATATGACATCCCAAAAGCAGGATGATCATAGGTGGACCCCATACAGCAGCGTCCACCGCATTTAACAGTTCAGTTAAATCCATTGGGTACCTATTCTTCAATTTTTGGGTAAGAGCTAATTAGGTATTGTAGGACTCGTTTAACAATTGGTTCGTTTGTTTAACAAAACGGACAAGATGTGCGGTCAAATACACCCTGTAATGGGGAATAACGGCGCTCAAGCCGCACTTTCTACGAAAAACAACGCTGGAAGCACGCGCATAAATAGGTGTAGAGCGAATCGGCTGCGGGGTTGGCAGCAGCACCGAGGGAAAGCCACACGTTCACTTCGCGTCGTTGCGATACGTCCAAGGGAAGCAGCACCACGCCCTCGCCGCGCGTTTCGCCCCAGCTGCGCTCGGGCCAGAAGCCCACACCCAAGCCAAGTCCGATCATCTTGCGCACAACGCTGGGGTTGTCGCTTTGAAACGAGATATGGGGCTGAAAGCCCATGGAAGCGCACAGCTCCTTGGTGAAGCGCGTGAACCCCGAGGAAGCGGAAAGGGACACGAAGTCGAGCCCCTTCAGCTCTTCCAGGGGGACGGGGATTTTCGAGAACTCGTTGGTTTCCGGCGCAGCGAGCATCACGCGTTCCGAAAACGTGCTCTGCTTGGCGCAGGCAACGGGCGAAACGGAGTCAACCACCACATCGGCCCCGCCGCCGGCGGAAGCCGTTTGCGTGAGCGAGATGCGCCTGTTGGGCGCCGCCGACATCCATGCCGCCACCGCATCGGCGGCCACATGCGACGCAGCACCCAAATGCACACGCACTTCGCGCTGGGCGTGGCCCAGCGAGCGGACCTCTTCGCACGCCGCGTCCAAACCGGCAACAACAGGGAGCACGCGCTTTCTGAACAACGCCCCCGCATCGGAAAGCCGCAGCCCCCTGCCCTCGCGATCGAACAAGGGCACGCCAAGCTCGCCTTCCAAACGGGAAATGGAGCGACTCAAAGCAGGCTGCGCCACATTCAACCGTTTGGCGCTCTTGGTCATGTGCTCGGATTCCGCCACGTCAAGGAAGTATTTCAGCTGTTGGATATCCATATCCAAATCATACCGTAACTGCATCGGTTAATGACAAAACGATATTTGAAATGAATGTGTTCACGGAATAGGGTTGCAAACGGTAAAAAACGAAACGTCCCAAGGAGCCAATCCACTATGATGCTTGCCCAAATCCTTGAAGCAGCCATGCTCATCTGCTTCGGCCTGTCCTGGCCTATCAACGCCTACAAGAACTTCAAGGCAGGTACCGCGGCGGGCACCAGCTGGCAGTTCATCTTGCTCATCACGGTTGGCTATCTTGCCGGTATCGCGGCAAAGTTCGCAGCCGACATGATCAACTGGGTTCTTATCGTGTACTTCATCAACCTGGTGTGCCTGGGCGTCAACTGGGCCGTGTACTTCCGCAACCGTCGCCTGGACGCCGAGCGCGTGGCCACCGAAACCGCTCAGCAGGCTCTGAGCACTTCGGTAAGCAGCCTTCTTATCGCAACCGATGGCTCCAAGGCGGCCTTCGAGGCAATCAAGTTCGCCGCCCATGCCGTTGACATGAAGCGCGTTTCCAAGGTCGAGGTTCTCTCGGTTGCCGAAAACGCTTCCGAGGTAAGCATGAAGAAGGCAACCGAAGCGGCACGCGCCGCCAAGGAGGCACTTGCCGGCATCGGGGTAAACGCAACCGAGATCGTGCGCACCGTCGAAGCGGCGGCGGCAATCGTGCGCGAAGCCCAGCTTGCTGAGGCAAACCTGGTAGTCATGGGCTCGCGCGGCCTGAGCGGCATCAAGGAAATCCTGCTTGGCAGTGTAAGCCGTAGCGTCAGCGAAAACGTTGGCTGCCCAGTGCTTATCGTTAAATAGCTGTTCCACCTACTTCCTTTAGAGATAACCCCACGGAGTTCCCTTCTTCGTGGGGTTATCGCGTTTTTCGATGCGTTTTCACAGATGCGCAAGCACGGCAATGCACCAGCCGCTAATCTGGTATCAGAAAGGCGGTACCATGAGCAAACGAAACGAACAGACGAACCACGCTACGCAGAACAGCATCCCCATGCCCGCTATCGACCGAACGGGCGCAACGTACACGAAACCCTCGAAATGGCGCGAACGCCTTTTCTTCTTCGTTGTGCTGCTGCTCATCGTGCTGGGCGTTGCGCTGTACGTTATGGGTTTCTTCTTCCTGGGAATTGCGCTCATAACCGCTTGCTTGGCAGGGGTTGCCATCTTGGCAATCGTGGCCCGCACCTCGATCAACCGCTTCTTCGGCCATCAAGAGCAGCGCTACAGTGCCAATGCGCTGGGCCGCTACCTTGCCGCCGACATCGAAACCATCAAAGCCGATGCCCCCACCTTGACCGACGAAGAGGCAGAGGCCATCAATCTTCATCGCGGCACCGAAGCGGTGTTGGTAAACGAATGGGTGGTAAACGCGCGCACCCCCCGCAAAATCCAGGTGCGCTCCGATGACGGCACGATGCTCGTCGGCCGCATGATACCGGGCACCAAGCGCAGTCGCCCCTGGGTGCTGATGCTGCACGGTTACGCGGGAACCTGGCGCGACAGCCTGGCCTTTTCGCGCATTTATGCCGCCCATGACTGCAACATCATGCTGGTCGACATGCGCGCCCACGGCGAAAGCGGAGGCACGTGGACGGGCTCTGGCTGGCTGGAGCGCCGCGACGTGGTTGCCTGGTGCAGCTGGATCGTTGCCCGCACGGGCGAAGACGCCCAAATCATCGTTCACGGCCAGGGCATGGGCGCCACCGCAGCGCTTTTCGCCGCTGCCGAAGCCGACTTCCCCGCTCAGGTGCGCGCCATCATCAGCGATTCCGCCTACACCGACGCATGGAACGAAACATCACTTCGCTTGGGAACCGGGTTCGCCAAGCCGCAACCCACCCTTAACCTATACCGCTACGCCATGGAAAAGGCGAAGGACGGCTACGACATCGCAGTGCCCGACGTTTTGCAGGTGGTGCCCTCCATCACCACGCCGCTCTTCATCTTGCAAGGCGAAGAAGACAACGCTACCCCGCCTTACATGGGCATGTACATCGCCATGGCAGCAGGCTGCGATATCTCTTCCATCGTCGATGCCGTTGCTGCAAAAGAGGTAATGGCCTACCTGGCGAATATCAAGGAAGAAGCGCTGCTTGAAGCAGAAAAAGCAGCTCAGGCAGCCGCCGAGGCGGAAGCCAAGAAGGCGGCAAAAGCCGCTGCGGCGAAGCAAGACGAAGAAAACGTCGCAGGCGATGAGGCCGAAACAGAGGAAACGAAGAGCGAACCTGCAGAAGAGTTGGCAGCAGAGCAAGCCGATGCCGATGATTCCGACTCCGCGAACACCGCCGCCGACGCGCAAGACGACGAATCTGAACCCGCTGCGGAAACCCCCGAAGCACAGGAAACCAGACCTCTTTCCGCCCTGGAAGTGGCAAAAGAGCTGGCCATCGGCGATGCAGCACCCGAGCACACGGAAGAGGAAACCGACATCGACGTCGCAGATGCCGAAGAGCACGACGAGGCCGACAACGCTGCCGAGCCTGAGTCAAACGACGGCGAGGAGCACAACGATGGTGCGGCAGACGCCAACGCAGACGAAACGGATGCCGAAGGCGAAGAGGAAGCTCCCGCAAACGACCCCTTTGCCGACTATCCCGAAGACGATCTTTCCGATCTTTTCGCTGACCAGCCGGCCGTAGAAGAAGGAGCCGAAATCCAGGAGCCTTCGCCCCATATGGCGTTCGGCGCCACAGGCAACGTATTCTTCTACGCCCCCGCAGCAGGTCACTGCCAGTCAACGTTCGCCTGCCCCACCGCCTACGAGAACGCCATCAACGCCTTCCTCACCCGCTGCATCGGATAACGACAAGGAGCCCGCCATGCTTTTCGACCGGATAGATCAGGTTCGCACGAACATCAAGAAGAACCTCGAGTTCGACAATCGCGTGTCCGCAGCGGAAAGCAAGGCGCACGGCAAGCAGCTTCGCAAGGAAACGCCCCGAAGCTCGCATGCCACCTGGGAAGCGCCCGCAACGCGCCCCGACATTGTGGATCTGCTGAAATCGCAGGAGAAATCACGGGTGCAGGAACTGGTCCCCATCCGCCATGAGCGCATGAGCGCAAGCGCGTTCACCTTCTACCGTGGAGCCGCGCTTATCATGGCAAACGATCTTTCGCACACCCCTACCACCGGCACTATCGTGCAGGCATGCGGCGATGCCCACGTGTCGAACTTCGGGTTGTTCCAATCGCCCGAGCGCAGGCTCGTGTTCGACATCAACGATTTCGACGAAACGGCACGTGCGCCATGGGAATGGGACGTGAAGCGCCTTACCACAAGCATCGAGGTATGCGCTCGCAACCGCGCCTTCACCCCAGAACAACGTGATGCGGCGGTGCTTGCCACCATGCGCGCCTACCGCAATGCCATGCTGCAGTTCGCGGACATGGGCACGTTGGACGTTTGGTATGCCCACGCCGACGTGGAATCGCTGTACACGCATCTCTCAAAGCAGATAACGAAGCCGCAGCTTAAAAACGCGCAGAAAACGGTGGCCAAGGCCCGCCAGAAGAACAGCCTGCGCGCCGTTTCGAAGTTCACTGAAGTTGTTGACGGAAACCTGCGCATCGTAAGCCAACCGCCCCTTATCGTTCCCATGCGCGATTTGCTCGCGGAAGCCGCAAAGGGAGCTCTGCCGCCCTTTAACGAGGAAGAACAGGAAGCGTTCATATCGCTCATTCTTTCAGGGTACCTTGCCAGCCTAAGCCCCGAAAAACGCCACCTGGTAAAGCAATACCGCGGCGTCGACATCGCCCGCAAAGTGGTAGGCGTCGGCAGCGTTGGCATGAGAGCCTGGATCGTGGTTATGGAGGGAAACGGCAGCGCCGACCCATTGGTGCTGCAGATCAAGGAAGCCGAGGCTTCGGTGTTGGAACGCTATACGCACAAGTCGAAGTATTTGGAGCACGGCCGTCGTGTGGTAGAAGGTCAGCGCGCCATGCAAACCTCAAGCGACATCTTGCTGGGCTGGACACGCATCTTGGGGCTTGACGGCAAGAAGCACGATTACTATGTGCGCCAGCTGTGGGACGGCAAAGGCGCGTTCAATGTGGACGGTGCCGACCCTGAAACGCTGACACTGATTGGCAGAGCCTGCGGCTGGACGCTGGCGCATGCCCATGCACGCACGGGAAACCGTTTCGAAATTGCCGGTTACCTGGGAAAGAGCACCACGTTCGATGAAGCTATCTGCGCCTTTTCCCGCGCTTACGCCGATCAGAACGAACAAGATTACCAACGTTTCCTTGAAGCGATGAACAACGGAGAACTGGCATAAAAAAAATCGCGACTCCGGAAGGAACCGCGATCAAAGCTTTTACCGTGAATAGCGTTCGGCGTAATAGCTGTCCGTTTGGCTTTCGCCTTGGTCGACAACATACGCCGATTGGGCTTGAGCCGCCGAAGCAGCATCATCGCCGGCATGTACCAGCGAAACGAACGACACAACAGAAATCACTGCAGCCACCAGCAACAAGGCGCAGGCTATCAAAAGAAATCTGAAATTAGCGCGTTCTTCTCGCATTGGTCCGCCGTCTTTCTGTGTTGGTGCTTCGTTTGTTGGCGTAGCTCCACTTTAGCAGAATCGAGCACAGGGGAAAGAGCGAAGAAGGGTAACGCCGCATTTGATGCCAAGTTGGTTACGCTGCACCCGTGCATTCCTGGGGTTATCGTAAAATCGTACTGAAATAGCGAACCAACGCAGCAACGGCATACAGCTGTCAACCTGCAGGAATCGAGGAACCATGCCAGCATCAAAAGAAGAACGCGCCGCCCAAGCGGCAAAGCACCTTTCATTCGTCAAGGGCGTTTTCGCCAAAGAAACCGAAGAGGCCATCCAGTCGGTGAAGATTTACGAAGACGGCGAGGCGCGCTCCATTGCCTTGCCCGAGCCCAAGACCGAAACCACCGAAACCTCGGTTACCACTGCGTTCCCTGTTTCCGCCCTCCACAATGTTGAAGGCAACGCAACGCTGGTTGACCCCGCTTCGTTTACGCGCCCTGGCGGCGCTTACGCGGACGGCTCATTCGGCCCTGAGCAGGTTCTGTGCTCGGAGAGCAACCTCTACCCCGTTTTGCAGGGCATCAAGGCATCCTATCACGACAAGAACCGCGGCTATGCCTGTGGCCAGCTGTTCACCGACCGCGCTGCCTACCTTGAAAACGTGGTGTTCAACCGCGAGGGAACCATCAAGAAGGCAAACGTCATCGTAGTAGCCGAGCCCAACCGCCAGCGTGCCCTTGAGAACCACCGTTCTAAAAAGGAATGCGACGCCACCCTTGCAAACCGCATCGAAACGCTGCTGGGAATTGCCGCTGCGAACGAAACCGAAACCCTTATCGTAGGCGCCTTCGGCTGCGGCCGCCAAGGGTTCCCGCCAGCACAGGTAATCGAAGGATTCAAGGCGTGGATCGACGCTCACCAGGGTGCAATCCCCCGCATCATCTTCGCAGTGCCGCGCGTGCATTTCGATGCATTCGATGAAGCGTTCGGCCAGCCCAAGCCAGCAGAAGAGGCACCGAAGCCCGAACAGCCTCAGGAAGAGGAACTGTTCGATCCGACAGATCTTCCCGAAGGTGTGACGCTGCGATAAGGCGCCGTTTTGCAAAACAACGAAAGCCCCGGCATACTGCTGGGGCTTTCGTTGTTTTGCCCTATACTTTGACCGACAAAGCAAGCACATCAATCGGAGCAACAACCGTGAGCCACAACAACCAAAAGAAGATAGCACTGGTAAACGACATCACCGGCTTTGGGCGATGCTCGGCAGCCGTTCAGCTTCCCATCATTTCCCAGCTACGCGTGCAATGCTGCGTTCTGCCCACTTCCATCCTTTCCAACCACACGGGCTTTGAGAGCTTCAGCTTCCAAGACTTCACGCCCTATATGGAACAGCACATTGCGGAATGGAAGAAGCTTGGGCTGCGCTTCAACGGCATCTGCACGGGCTTTTTGGGCTCTGAAAAGCAAATACGCATCGTCTCTGACTTCATCGACGAGTTCAACGAGCCCAAGACCATCGTGATGGTGGATCCCGTGATGGGAGACGAAGGCCGTCCCTATGCCACGTACACGCCCGCCATGTGCCAGGGCATGCGCGAGCTGGTTGCGAAGGCCGACATCATTTCCCCCAACCTTACCGAGGCATGCATCCTGGCAAACCGCCCCTACAACGAGGCGATCACCCCGGCCGACGCCCTAAACCTTGCCCGTGAGCTTATCGCACTGGGGCCGAAGCGCGTTATCGTTACCGGTATCGAGCAGAAAAACATGGTAGTAAACGCCTGCTGCGAGCAGGGCGGTAAATCGTTTACGGTAGCCGGCCCGCGCCTAGGCGGACAGCGCTCGGGCACAGGAGACGTGTTTTCCGCCGTTATCATCACCGACGCAGTCAACGGCGTGCCGTTCGAAGAATCGGTACGCAAGGCATCGCGGTTTGTGAAGGACTGCGTTCAGCGCTCTATCGAGCTTGATCTTCCCGCAACCGACGGCCTGTGCTTCGAAGAGAAGCTGCATACCCTGTCTTAAACCTGACTCCCAACCGAGCCCCAATCCGAGGAGTTTTCCATGAAGAACAAAGCAATGACCATCCTGTACGAGGTTCACAACGGCCTCTACGTCAACCTTACCAACCGCTGCTCGTGCGCGTGCACGTTCTGCGTCCGCCAAACCGACGACTCCGTTGGAAAGTCGGACACGCTTTGGCTTGAGCACGAGCCCAGCTTCGAAGAGGTTATGGAAGCGTTCAAGGCATTCGACATGTCGAAATACGAAGAGCTGGTCTTCTGCGGTTTTGGCGAGCCAACTGAAGCATTCGATATGCTGAAACGCGTTGCCGCCGAGGCGAAGCGTCGTTGGAGCATCCCCATTCGCGTGAACACCAACGGCCAGGGCTCGCTCATCAACGGACGCGATATCGCACCTGAGTTCGAAGGCCTGGTTGACACCGTTTCCATCAGCCTTAACACGCCGAACGCCGAAGAGTACCTGAAGCTTACCCGCAGCCGATTCGGCGAAAAGGCCTTCCCCGCCATGCTTGAGTTCGCACGCGAGGTGAAAAAGTACGTCCCCCATGCGGTAATGAGCACAGTGGGCACCACCATCACCCACGAAGAGGAACAGCAGTGCCAAGCCATATGCGATGAGCTGGGCGTAACGTACCGCATCCGCCCCTGGATCGATTAGCGCATCCTGTTTGCCCGGCACACCCAAACAAGTCCGAAACGAACAACGGCCCTGCTGCGTACACCGCAGTAGGGCCGTTTCATTTGCAAAGCCGCAGGTGCTCTACTCGCCGAAATAGGCGGCGATTTCCTGCATCCGAGCGCTCTGTTCTACCCCAAAGGGACACCGTTCGTCGCAGTGCCCGCACGAAGAGCACTCCGAGGCAACGTGGTCCAAGTTCCGATAATGGTCGGCAGCAAGCTCGTCTCCCAAGCAAGCAAGGTCGTAGTACTTGTTGATAAGGCCGATTTCCAGGCCGTTAGGGCACGGTTGGCAATGGTTGCAATACACGCACGAGCCTTCAATCGACTGAGGTGCCAAACTAGCCAACTCGGAATAGTCCTTTTCCTCAGGCGTAGTATCCAGCGCTTCGAGCAGCTCCAACAGATCTTGCTTGCCGCGCACACCGGGAAGCACCGTCACCACGCCAGGCTTGTCCAAAGCGTACTGAATGCACTGCGGCTTGGTAAGCGCCCTGCCGAAGGGCGAAAGACGGGCATCGAGCAGCTGACCTCCGGCAAAGGCCTTCATCACCGAAATGGCCACACCGCGCTTCTCAAATTCCTGGTACAGTGCCCTGCGCTCATTGGCGGCACCCTTGCCATAGGAAGAACTATCGGTGTAGTCGTACATGGGATTGATGCTGAACATGCCCAGATCCATTTCACCCGTTTCCAGGAAACGGCGCGCAATGCCCACGGTATGGGTGCTGAAAGCAAGGTGCTTGATAACGCCCTGGCGTTTCATTTCGCAGGCATAGTCCCATATGCCGCCGTTCATCACAGCATCGAAGTCGGAATCCTCGTCGATGCAATGGATGAAGCCGAAATCGGCATAGTCGGTACCCAAAAGCTCCAAACGCGCCTCGAACTCGCGCTTGGCAAGATCAACGTTGGTGGTCCAACCGTAATTGCCGCTGGTGTATTCGGCGCCGATGTGAACCTGCAGGAACACTTCGTTCCTGCGCCTGCCAATACCTTTAGCGATGGCAGGCAACGGAGCAGCGGTGCTGGGAATGAAGTCGAAGTAGTTGATTCCCTTGTCGATTGCCAGGGAAACCGTTTCCTCGATTTCGGAAGCCGAGGCATTATGCAAGCTTCCCGCCCCAAGGCCAAGAACGCTGATCTTCTCTCCACTGCACGGAAGCGTGCGGTACTCCATTAAGCATTCCTTTCGTAAAGAAAGCCGCTGCCCCAGCACGCAAAGAAGCGTGCCGAAGGCAACGGCTCAATGATGCGGTGACTATTCGGCGTCTTCCGCATAAACCTCTTTTGCCATGTTGAAGGCAGCCCATGCGTTGGGCCAACCAGCATAGAAGGCAGCATGGGTAATGAGCTCTGCCATCTCTTCAGCGGTTACGCCGTTCTTCTTGGCGGACTGGATGTGGAACTTGAAAGACGAATCAAGCATGCCCTTGCCGATAAGCACGGAAACCGTGACGATGGAGCGCTGCTTCAGGGAAAGCTTGTCTTCGCGCGACCATACCTCGCCGAATAGAACGTCGTCGTTGAGCTGTGCGAACTTCGGAGCGAACTCGCCCAACTGATCCCTACCTGCTGTTTGCTTAACCATAAGAATGTCCCTTCTTGTTATGCGCCTCTAGTGTCGAAACATTATTTATCTACGACACAAGAGGGTCGTTATATACATGCTGCTTATATAAGATTTAAAATGCCTGCTCACATGCATTATTTGAGCTTGACTTTCGTGGTGCCCGCCAGGGGCTTTTCACCTGGACGCGATTTCGGCCCAACCAATTCATGGGCATGGTACAGCTCTTCCAAATAATCGATTTCCTCTTTCGAAAGATGGATATCGAGCGCATCAACAGCGTTGTCGACACGCGAAGGCTTGCTGCATCCAACGATGGGCGATTCAACGCCCCGTGCCCAAAGCCATGCCAAGGCAACCTGCGACATCGGCACGCCATGTGCGTGCGCCACTTCGGAAACGCGGGCAATGATGGGCTCGTCTTCGGCACGCGCAGCATCGTACTTGTTGCGCATGGTAGCGTCAGTGACGCTGCGCTTCGAATCGCAATTCCACGTCGCACGAGCCAAATGCCCCGATGCCAACGGACTGTATGGCGTCAGCGCCATATTGAACTGGCGGCACACAGGAATCATCTCGCGTTCATCTTCGCGATACAGCAGGTTGTAATGGCACTGCATGCTGGTGAACTTCGTGAGTCCATTACGTTCTGCAGCAACCTGCGTGGTATGAAGCTGATAGGCATACATCTCACTTGCGCCCAGCGCCCGAACCTTGCCCGCCTTAACCAACGAATCAAGCGCTTCGATAGGAACGTCGTAATCGAAACGATGAATGATGTAGAGGTCCAAGTAGTCGGTCCCCAAGCGCTTCAACGTGCCGTCGATTTCACGGAGAATGGCTTTCTTCGAAAGACCGCCCTCGTTGAAATGAACTTTGCTTGCCAAAACGACCTTTTCGCGGGGAATGCTCAGATTCTGCAGCGCGCGACCGATGTATTCCTCGCTCGTGCCGAAGGAATAGCAGTTCGCGGTATCGATGAAGTTGATGCCGCGCTCAAAAGCACGTCCGATTACTTCCTCGGTTTCTTTTGGTCCGATTGTCCACTGGTGAAAATCGGGCGAAGCCTTACCGAAGCTCATGCCGCCAAGGCACACCTTCGAAACCTCAATGTCCGACCACCCTAATTTGGCGTACTCCATTTCTGCTCCTTTTACAGGGCGGCGTACTCTTCGTCGGATACCGGCTCGCACCATTCGTTGGAGGTTTCAACACCGGGAACCTCAACGGCTACATGGCTGAACCAGCTGTCGGCCTTGGCGCCATGCCAATGCTTCACTTCGGCGGGAATCATGATTACGGTACCCGGCGTAAGGCTTACGGCAGCCTTGCCCTCTTCCTGGTACCAGCCTTCGCCGGCCGTGCAGATGAGCATCTGGCCGCCGCCCTGCTTGGCATGGTGGATGTGCCAGTTGTTGCGACAACCGGGCTCAAACGTCACGTTGGCCGCAAAGGGACCAACGGCAGGGTCGGTAAGGGGGTTCAGAAACGATTCGCCGATAAAATACTGGGCGTATGCAGTGTTCGGCTCGCCCATGCCGAACATATTCGCCTTTTCGAACTCAGCCTTGTCTTGATACTTCATGCTTATCTCCTTCTAAGGACTCAGGCACCGCGCCTGCTCTCTCTTCACGTAAAATAAGTTACGCAACGTCACGTAAATTGTCAATCACATAACTTACACCTTGTTACTTATAGGCAAAAAGGTGGGTTATACTGTTCGCGAAAACGTATATGAACGCACGCCCTACAAGCACAGCCGAAACAGGATGTGCTCAGGCAAGGAAGAACCATGAAGCAGGATTTCAAAAGAGCACGCAGCGATGAGCAGAAATGCCAGCGCATGGCTGATATCAAGCAGGCAACGGCGCAGCTGTACCGCGAAGTGCCCTATCACGAGATAACGCTCACCACCATTGCCGAGCGCCTTGGCTGGTCGCGCGCAAGCCTTTACAAGTACGTAACCACCAAGGAAGAGATATTCCTTGAGCTTTCCGCCGATGCCCGCGATTCGTACTTCGATGCCCTGCTTGCTGCCTTCCCTTCCACTATGGCATTCGATGCCGTAACGATGGCGGCAACCTGGGCCGACATTGCAGCCAAGAACCGCGATTGGTTCGTGTACGGCGACATCCTTATGACCATCATCGAAACGAACGTGACCCTTGAGCGCCTGAAAACGTTCAAGAAGGGCTACTACGACTATCTGGACAAGCTCTACAGCCAAATGGGCAACATGTTCGCAGGCGATAAAGACCGCTTCAATTACCTGCTTTCCACCATCCACTCCCACGGAATGGGCATGGTTGGCGGGTGCTCTGCCAACGCCATGGTGGCACAAGCGCTAGACGAACTGGGAATTAAGCGTACCAAGCCAGAATTCCAGCCCGCCATGGAAGAATTCATCGGCATGTGCCTGGAACATTGGCACAACTAGCGGATTGCGATTAAAAGCCTGCTGCCGTCCCAACAAGCTGCACAAGCTCGCCTTCCCGTTCACAACTATTCGCCAGCAGCATCGAACTCCACAAAATCAACGCTTACGAAGAGCCTTCCGTTCTGCTTATAATGCAAAACCGTTAAAGCAAGTGAAGTCGCCTCACCCATACGAAGCGTTCGTAGCTCCCCGCTACGAACGCTTCTTTTTTGGGCGTAGCACGACTTCACGCACGTAGAAAGGAAGCCGTAAACACGTGAGTGAATCTCAGTCCCCCAACCTTCCCCAAGCCCGTGTCAAGGTAGACCACCCATATTTAAGCCTGATGTGCCTGTACCTAGGTGGCTTTACCGGCATGTACAGCGAAACCTCGCTGAATATCGCCATCCCCCAGCTTTCCGCCGCCTTCGGCATCGATCTTTCCATGGCCCAATGGCTGGTAGTCGGCTACATGCTGGTCATCGGCTTGGTACTGCCCTTTTCAAGCCTGCTTACCAAATGGTTCTCGGCACGTAAGATCACCCTGTTCGCCCTATGCGCTTTCTTGGCCGGCGCACTTATCAGTGGCTTTGCCACCTCGTTCGAGATGTGCCTAGCAGGACGCTGCATTCAAGGAATCGGAACCGGGCTGGTTCTGCCGTTGATGTTCGCCATGACGTTGGAGGTTATCCCGCCTCATAAAATCGGCCAGGCAATGGGCGTAAGCGCGCTCATCATCATGTTTGCGCCTGCCATCGGCCCCACGCTTGCGGGCATTCTGATCGGCGCATTCTCGTGGCGCTTCATCTTCTTCAGCTTCGCCGTTACGCTTATTTTGGGCATCGTGTTTGCCCTCAAATTCGAAGTGAACCCCTACGAGCTTACCAAGCCGCATATCGATGCCGCATCGGTAATCACCTCGTGCATCGGCTTTGGCGGCATCGTGCTGGGCGCGGGCATGATCAGCCTGTACGGACCCACGTCGCTTCCCGTTATCGTTTCCTTCGTTGTTGGTGCCCTGTGCCTGGTGGTGTACGTGAAACGTCAGCTTTCCCTGAAAGTTCCCGTGCTCGACCTACGCGTGCTTACCTTCCAGGGCTACCGCGTTGGCGCCATCTGCCTGATGCTGAACTTCGGCATCACCCTGGCCGCCATGTACGTGTTGCCGCAGTTCTACCAGAACGGCATGCTTATTGCCGTTGCCATGGCAGGCATCTTCATGCTGCCCGGCGGTCTGGTGAATGCTGCGGTAAGCGTGGCAGCTGGCAACATCTTCGACAAGATCGGCGCACGCATCCCCGCCCTTGCCGGCTTCGCGCTTTCCGCCATCGCTTCAGCCCTGCTGCTGTTCGCAACGCCCGAAACGCCCGTTTGGTACGTGATCATGTGCCACATCATCATGATGATCGGCGTGCCGCTGGCCATGTCGCCCTGCCAAACCCACGCGCTTGCCGCGCTGCCGCCCCGCATGAACCCCGATGGCAGCACACTCATGAACACGCTGCAGCAGGTACTGGGCGCCATCTGCACTGCAACGGCAACTTGCTTGCTGGCTATGGGACAAAGCGCCTACACCGCAGCAGGCGGCACCGATTCCGCCTTGGCGTTCGCCACCGGCTCCCACTACGGCTTCACCTTCACCCTGGTTCTGGCTATCTTGGGCTTCGTGCTGGCCTTCCGCATCCGCAAGCAGGCACCACAGGCAGCCCCGCAGAAGGAAAAAGCAGCTCCTGCAAGCGTTCTTTCCAGCCTGATGCAGACCGAGGTATTCGCCCTGAACGAAAACGCCAACGCGCTCGACGCCCTGAAGCTGTTCTCTGAAAAGGGCATTTCCGGCGCACCGGTGGTCGATGCCCATGGCACGTTGTGCGGTTTCGTGAGCGATGGCGACATCATCGGCACGCTGGCGCATCAGAACACCACGTTCACCAGTTTCTATTCCTATACCATCGACTCCAACGGCAAGAGCTTCGAGGAAAAGGCGCAGGCGCTTGAGAGCATGACGGTGGGCGCCATCGCCACCAAAAATGTGCTGACGGTAAACCTTTCCGACAGCATGGACAACGTGTGCGCGACCTTGGCCCAGCATCACCTGAAGAAGGCACCCGTTATGAACGAGGGAAAGATGGTGGGCATCATCAACCGCTCCGACATCACCCGCTATACCGTAGGCCTTTACGCCAACGCCCAGTAGCGAAACGTTCTTCGGCTAAAGCACAGGGCGGGTCCGCGTTCGAAGCGAACTGCGGGCCCGCCCTTTTTGCGCCAGCGCCCCACCCCGCGACGGCAAGCAAAGTACGGCGCGGTACACGTTCTGGCAGTCTTGGCAAAAAACAAAGAGCCCATACGAAAAAGCCTCCCGCCGCTACCGCGACAGGAGGCCTTCCTTGGTTTCAAGCCTATACGCTACAGCTGGGAATTGGACTTCGTAACCCATTCCACACCCGCATGCCTGCGCACCGAAAGCAGCACTTTTCGGGTAATGGGGTACATAATCACCTCGTACAGTGTTTTGAACAGGATCTGCGACCCGATCATAGTAAGGATCACCTCGGGCGCATACACGCCGATGAACGCAATGGAAATGAACACGAACGAATCAACTGTTTCGCCGGCAACCGTGGAAACAACACAACGGAAGAACAGATACTTGTCGAAGCGCTTCTTCAAGCCCGCCATCAGAAACGAATTCAACAAGCTTCCCAACACATACGATGCGAACGTGCCCAGCAGAATGCGCCACGACCCGCCCATGGCAAGGGCGAAAGCGTCGGCCATGTCCTGATCGACGCCGGGAATGAATATGGCAAGGTGGTACGCCAACGCCGCCACGGTAATGGCAATGAACCCGCATGCGATGGTGCGGCGCATGGCATGGAAGCCGTACACATCGGAAAGCACATCGTTGATGATGTAGACGATGGGAAACGTCAGGATGGAAGCCGGCAACGCGAACATGCCCAAATCAAGCGTCTTGGTTGCCAGCACGTTGGAAATAATCAGGGCACAGCAAAAGGCAACGGTTAAGCCGCCGTATATGCCCAACTTCGCCATAGGAAATTGAAGCTCGGGTTCGCTTTGCTGGGGAGCATGTGCCGTTTGCAGGTTTTCGGAATCTGCCATGGGCATCCTTTCGCGTTTTCGGTAGAGGTGCCAAGGAGTTTTGCCCATTGCCCGCACGCCTTCGGTACTATAGTTCAGCTAAACGGAAAGGAACCACTATGACAGGCACCGAATTGCATGATACCGCAGCCGCCCCGCTGAACGCCGAGAACGCGGCCGATGCCGTATTCCAAGAAGAACAGCAGCATCTGAGCAAAACCTACGCCGCCATCGAGAAAATCGAGCAGGACGTACTGGCCAACATGCGCAAAACCGCCCAAGAGGCCGAAGAAGACAAGCGCAACATGGCCGACGAGCTCGCCTCCAACTTCGCCAGCGACGGCGAGAAACAGGAAACCTATATCGAGTACGCGAACATGAACAGCGTTATCGATTCGTACAACCGCACCCAGCGCGCCAATGCCGAAAAGCTTACCGCAGTGCGCATCTTGAAGCCGCAGCCCTACTTCGCCAAAGTGGTGCTGCAGTACAAGCCGGGCGCCGCACCGAAAGAGCTCTACATCGGCAACGCAGGCCTGTCCGACGACCAGTACCGTCGCCTTATCGTCGACTGGCGCTCCCCCGTTGCCGAGGTGTACTACAACCAGGCCGACGGCAAAACGTCGTACGAGGCCAACGGCCGCACCATCAACGTCGATCTGCTGCTGCGCCGCCAGTTCGACATCACCGGCAACAAGCTGAACGCCTGCTTCGACACCACCGTGGCCATCCAGGACGAGCTGCTGTTGGCTTCCCTTTCTCGCCAGCGCACTTCGCAGATGCAGGCCATCACCACCACCATTCAGAAGGAGCAGAACGTGGTGATCCGCCACAAGGACGTTCCCGCCTTGCTGGTAAACGGCATCGCCGGCAGCGGCAAAACGTCGGTGCTGTTGCAACGCATCGCCTACCTGTTCTACCAGCAGCGTGAAAGCCTTGACCCGCGCCAGGTGTTCCTTATCACGCCGAACCCGGTGTTCCGCAACTACATCGACAACGTTCTGCCCGACATGGGCGAGCGCAACCCCAATATCCTTACCTGGAACGAATTCGCCGAAGGCGCCATCCCGCCGGGACGCGACTTCGCCCGCTTCGACACCACGTTTGAAACGCTGCAGCGCATCGATGAAGCCGTGGAAAAGCTCGAGTTCCAGGACAAGGACTTCCGCGACATCAAGAGCCAGGGCACGCTGCTTATCAGCGCCCAGCAGATTGCGCGCGCCGCTGCCAAGTTCAAGAACGCTCCCGCCGGTCCCCATCGCATCACGCTGATCCGCGAAGAGCTGGAAGCGCGCCTGCAAAGCCGCTTAGGCCAGATGGCCGGCAACAGCGCCGCGCAAGACGTGGTAAGCGAGCTTTCCTACAACGACCAGCTAAGCATCTTCGGCGAGCCCATTGCCATGGACACCGAAGAAAACGCGAAGAAGTACACGCTGCAGTTCTTGACCCAAGAATACGAGAGCGCCTTCGAAGCGGTGCGCTGCGACTATTGGCTGCGCATCGACCGCATTGCCAAGCGCATCGCCGGTATGGAAGAGCTTTCCTTCTTGGAGTGGCTCTATACCAAGATTGCCATCACCGGCATGAGCAACCCCGATGCCAAGTACGTGATGATCGACGAGGTGCAGGACTACACCACTGCGCAGCTGGCGGTGCTGGCACGCTACTTCCGCCGTGCGAACTTCCTGCTGCTAGGCGACGAAAACCAGGCCATCAAGCCGGGCACTGCATCGTTTGACGAGATCCGTCGCGTGTTCAAGGAAATCCGCGGCGAGGTAAGCGAATGCAACCTTATGACCAGCTATCGTTCCACGCCTGCCATCACCGAGCTGTTCGCCAAACTGGCGGTAACCGCCGACGGCATGCAGATTTCCTCGGTGCAGCGCGCCGACACCGAGCCGGACTTCCACGAGTGCGCAACCGCCGAAGGGTACGAAAAGGAGCTTCGTGCCCTTGCCAGCGCTGCAAAGGCATACGACGGCACCACGGCATTCGTCGCGCTCGACGAGGAATCGGCAACACAAACCGTGCAGCTTTTGGGTGAAGATGCTCCCCAACTTATCGGCGAGGGCGACACCCTGCCAGGGTCGGGCGCTATCGTGCTGGCGCTTCCTTTGGCAAAGGGTTTGGAGTTCGACCACGTGGTTATCGTGGACGCCAGCGCTGAGGCATTCCCCGAAAACGAGCTTTCCCGCCGCTGCCTGTACACGGCCATTTCCCGCGCCACCAGCACGGTGAGCATCGTAAGCAACGGCGAGCTTTCACCCTTGCTGAAATAGCGCGCAAGGCTTCGCGCGCATCAATACGCCCATATAAAAAGCGGCCCGTTGCCTCCCCACACCACGCGGAAGGCAAGGGGCCGCTTCGTTCTCCGGCAACAACCCGGCTAGCCGATAAGCCCCAAACACAGGCCAACGTAGCTCAGCGCCGCGATCCACAGCACCGAAACCACCACACGAACCGCCGTGGGTACGCGCAGGTTCTTGGCAGGCACCATGAACATGGCAATAAGGCCGCCGAGTGCACCGCCCAAGTGGCCGCTCAAGGAAACGCTGGGCATAAGCAGGGTGTAGACGATGTTCAAGCCGATAACCGAAAGCATGCCCTTGCTGTACTGCGCCAAAAACGCGCGGTTCTTCTTCGACAGCACGCCCAGAAGCGCAATGGCAACGAACAGGCCGAAGATGCTGGTAGAAGCGCCGGCGCTTACCGCATAGGTGCCCATCAGCACATCGGCAAGGTAGGAAACCACGTTGCCGGTAATGCCCGCAATGAAGTACAGCAAAAGGAAATTCCACCTGCCCAGCAGGTATTCCAGCATCACGCCCGCGCTGTACAGGGCAGCCATGTTGAACAGCAAGTGCATCAGGTCGACGTGCAAGAACATCGACGTAACGAAGCGGTACAAATCGGCAGGCCCCTGAATGGCAGGAGCGAACATAGCGCCCATGCTGTACAGGGTGAGCGAAGAAATGTTCAGGCTGAAGCCCGTTGCCACAGCTTCCACCGCAAACACCACCACGTTGATGGCAATGAGCACGAAGGTGACCAGGCACGAGCCATAGCGCTGCATGAAGCTGGGCTTAGTTTCCTTCATCATGCCCTTCAGCTGATCGTCGTCGATATAGCCCTTGTCGCTTGCCTGCTGGGACTCGGGGGCTTGGTTTTCTGCCATGGATGCTCCTTTATTGCACACATCCGCCGGATTGGCGAAGGAGAGGTATCGTCTGAGCAAACAATTTACCCCATTACCAGGGCGGAATGCCAACGTGCACTAAAATGATGCGAAACGAACCATCCAACAAGGAACAGGTATGCCCGAGTACATGACCATAGCCGGCAAGGCTACCGCAGAAATCGAAGAGAAGAAAAGCCGCTTCATAGCCCAGCTTTCCCACGTGGAAACCGAAGAAGAGGCACTTGCCTTCTTGGAGGAAATCCGCGCCGAACATCGCATGGCGCGCCATAACGTGTATGCCTACATCCTGCGCGGAGAAGGCGCATCTGAGCGCATCCGCTACTCCGACGACGGCGAGCCGCAGAAAACCGCAGGGTTGCCTACGTTGCAGGCGCTGCAGCACGCAAGCCTTACCGATGTGGCCGTGGTGGTTACCCGCTACTTCGGCGGCACGCTGCTGGGCACCGGCGGCCTGGTGCGCGCCTACACGCAAGCAACCCAGGCAGGCATCGCCGCAGCAGAGCTTGTCACCGTTTCCGAATGCGTGGACATCACCTGGAACGTGCCCTACCCGCTGTACGACCAGGCGGCGCGCATTGCCGCCGACTGCAACGCGAAGCCCTTGGACACGCAGTTCACCGATGCGGTGACCATGAAGTTGCGCATGCTGAACGGCACGCAGCAAGTCTTGCTTGCCAAGGTAACCGAGCTGTGCCACGGGCAGGAGTCCATCACCGTCTCCAAGCCTTTGGAAGCCGTATTCTAGCTTCTCACCTATCCGTATCCCAACGCGAAAAGAACCTTATGACCGAAGATCTGATATCCCTTGCCGTAATCGTCTTGGTTGCAACGTTGTGCCCGCTTGTTGCCCAAGCCATTCCGAAGAAGCCCATCCCCGAAACGGTGTTCCTGCTTATTGCGGGCGCCGTGCTGGGGCCCAACATGGTAGGCGCCATACAGCTGTCCGATCCCATCAGCCTGCTCTCCGAGCTAGGTTTGGCGTTTCTTTTCCTTTTGGCTGGTTACGAGATCGACCCGAAGAACATCACCGGCCATCAGGGCAAATACGGCTTTGCAACATGGCTCGTATGCCTGGCTTTGGGCTTTGGCGCCGTGGCGCTTTCAGGGTTTGTTTCCCCCACCGAGCTTTCCGGCATCGCATTCGCCATTGCGCTGGGCACCACGGCACTGGGCACGCTGATGCCCATCTTGAAGGAACGCGGGCTCTTGGGCACCCGCGTAGGCGATTCGGTGCTTGCCTACGGCACATGGGGCGAGCTTGGCCCCATCATTGCCATGGCGCTGCTGCTTTCCACCCGCGCTGAATGGAAAACCATCGTTATCCTGCTGGCGTTCGCAGGCGTTGCCGTACTTGCCGCCGTGATTCCCGCCAAGGCGCGCAAGGCGGGCGGCAAGGTATACCGCTTCCTGGCTGAAAACGCCAACACCACCTCTCAGACCACCATGCGCGTTACGGTGCTGCTGTTGGTGGCGCTGGTAACGCTTTCTGCCCTGTTCGACCTTGACGCGGTGCTGGGCGCCTTCGCCGCCGGCTTCGTGCTGCGCTACGTTATCCCCGAAGGAAACCACGACCTGGAACACAAGCTCGACGGCATCGCCTTCGGCTTCTTCGTGCCGCTGTTCTTCGTGGTGTCCGGCGCGAAGATCAACCTCTATGCCGTGCTTGCCGACCCGCTGCTTTTGGTGGGCTTCATTGTGGCGCTGCTCCTGATTCGCGCGGTTCCCGTGTTCCTATCTCTTTCGATCGACCGCGAAACGCGCAGCATGTCCTCGCATAACCGCGTTACCGTGGCGTTGTACTGCACCACCGCGCTGCCTTTGATCGTTGCCGTGACCTCGGTTGCCACGAAGGCAGACGCTATGTCGCAGGAAGTGGCATCCGTGCTGGTTGCCTCGGGCGCCATCACCGTATTGGTAATGCCGCTGCTCACCTCGCTCACCTACCGTGTGGCCGACGTGCACCCCGTGGAAACCGCCCGCGAGGTCGCCCACGACCCACACCACATCGGCGAGATCCTGCAAGACCATTGGGCGTACGCGCACCTTACCGAAATCGCTGCCGATGCAACCGATGAGCGCCGCGCCAAGAAACGCGCACATGCCAAGGCGGTGCTGGAAGCGCACCACAAGCGCCACGATCTTATCGAGCAAGCAAAGCACGAACAGCACCAACGCCACCTGGAGCTGATGCGCGACTTGAAGAACATCAAACCAGAAGAATAGGGGCAAACGCAAGGAAGGGAGCCGCCACGTAGGCAGCTCCCTTCCTTTTCTCTTACATGGCAGCTTTGCTAGGCGCGCTTGCCCGCAATGGCAATCTCGCCCATTTTCGTACGCGCCGTGCCGTGTATCTGGTCATTTTGATATGTGCCCTCGAACGTGAACGGCAATGCTCCAATGAACGGCACCGAGAGCGTCCCGGAAAACGAAAGGGCATCGCCTTCCAACACGCCATTTTCAATTACGGTATCGCCGCCCAGCACATGAAGGTTCCCTGTAAAGATATTGCCCTGCTGCTGCAACGTAAGCGTGCCCTGCTTGGCCCCGATGGGCGTGTCTACCTGAGCCTGATAGGTTCCAGTAATCATGGCATCCCCTTCCATAACGCGTACCGTTTCCTGCTAGTTTAGCGGTTGTCCACCTTTTCGGGGTACAGGTCGTGGTGCGAAAGGCGCTCCCACGCAACGTCTTCCCATTTGGTGCCGGGCTTGCCGTAGTTGCAGTACGGATCGATGGAAATGCCGCCGCGGGGCGTGAACTTGCCCCACACCTCAATGTATTTCGGGTCCATCAGCGCAATCAAATCATTCATGATGATGTTGATGCAGTCCTCGTGGAAGTCCCCGTGGTTGCGGAAGCTGAACAGGTACAGCTTCAGGCTCTTGCTTTCCACCATGCGCTCGCCAGGAACGTAGGAAATGTAGATAGTGGCGAAGTCGGGCTGCCCGGTAATGGGGCACAGGCTGGTGAACTCGGGGCAGTTGAACTTCACGAAGTAGTCGTTGCCCGGATGCTTGTTGATGAAGGTTTCCAACACACTGGGGTCATAGTCGGTTGGGTACTCCGTATGCTGGTTGCCAAGCAGCGAAATGCTTTCCTCGGCTTCACGTTCTTTATTGGTCATGGGGTTCTCCTTAACCTGGGTTTGTTATCGAATGTACCTGCAAGGTTGAATCTACAAGGCGGTTGCGGGGCGCCTGCTTCGCGCCTCTCTGAAGCGCGCTTTTCAAGGAATTGCCTCAAAGAAATCGCCCCAGGTATTCGATCAAAAAATACTGGGACACGGTGAACCATGCGTCGAACTGATCTTCGCGATTTCTTCCACTGAATTCAAAAGCCAATTCCTTGAAAAGCGGATAAAGCGAAAGCAAGGCGCGAAGCAGGCGCCCCGCAACCGCCCTGGCAGAGTTACTTCATCAGCGGATCCGTTACGCCGTTGAGTTCAAAAGCGCGAATACGGTCGATGCAAGTACCGCACACACCGCAGGGCTTTTCGCCGCCCTCGTAGCACGACCACGTAAGTTCGTACGGAACACCCAGCTCAAGGCCCTTGCGCACGATATCGGCCTTCGACCACTGCACGAACGGCGCTTCCATATGTAGCTCGCCGCCCGTGCCCTCCATGATGGCATGGTTCATGGCATCGACGAATTCCTGCGAGCAATCGGGGTAGGCATTGCCCGCCCAGTCGTCGTGATGGGCGCCGTAGTACAGCACCGAACATCCCAACGAAAGCGCCATCGATGCAGCCGAGGAAAGGAACAGCCCGTTGCGGAACGGCACATACGTGCTTACCGGCTTGCCGTTCGATTCGTTTAGCTGGTCGGCGTAGCTTTCCTCGGGGACATCTTGCGTGGAATGAGCCAAAAGCGAGCAGTTACTGTCGGCGAAGATTGCCGCCAAATCCAAGAAGCGCTGCTCAACGCCGTAATGAGCGGCAACGGCCTTTGCGGCGTCGATTTCCTTGTTGTGGCGCTGCCCATAGCTGATGGAAAGCGCGTAGACGTTTTCAGACCCATAACGTGCTACCGCCATAGCAAGAAGCGTAGTGGAATCCACGCCTCCCGAGCAGAGCACCAACGCACGCTGCGGTGCATCGGTTCCCGTTGCCACGTTGAAGCCCTCGGGTGTTGCCGCGGTATCTGCTTTGCGTTCCATGTACTACACTCCCCTATCTACATCGGGCCAGATAATCTTATGAAGCTGCAGCTGCAAACGCACCTGCGCCAAACCGTGCTGTTCCATGAAGTCCACGATTTCCGCTGGCTCGATGCAGCTGAACACCGGGCTGAAGAACACTTCGCAGATACTGCACAGGTCGTGCTCTTCGATAACTGCCTTGGCGCATTCCAAATCTTCCAGGCTGGCAACCACGAACTTCACCGCATCGCCCGCACGAAGCAGCGCGTAGTTGGAAGGTAGCATTTCCGATGTCATGCCGCTCGAAGGCATTTTGCAGTCCACGGTAAAGCAGACGCTCGGGGGCCCGTTGCGCTCACCTGCGCCTTCATCGGTCGATTCAAGCGCACTACGTAGGTTGTTCAACGCTTCAAGGTCTACCGCACCGTTGGTTTCCACTTCCACCACGCGCTTGCCCGAGCGACCCCATGAATCGGACTTGCACAGCGCAGCAATAAGCGCGGGAAGCCCTGGCTGCAGCGCTGGCTCGCCACCGGTAAGCGTGACGCACGAAACGCCGGTGCCCGCCACCCATTCAACCAGGGATGCGGGAGTCATATCCTCGTGCTCGCAGTTGCCCACATTCGCCCATGCGGTATCGCACCACGAGCAGGCAAGGTTGCAGCCCGCAAAGCGGATGAACGCCGCCAACCTACCTGCGCGCGAACCTTCGCCGTTGATGGAAACAAAGCGCTCCACCACTGGCAGAAAGCACGAATCAGGGTCTTTTTCGTCAAGCGTTGCCTTGCACGGCGCCACGGCTAGTTCTCCCCGTAGTAGATTGCGCAGTTGTTGGGCGTTTCATACACCTCAACCTGCGAAACGGGCAAGTTGCGCTGCCCCAGGCGCTCGTAGAAGTAGCGCGCCAGGTTTTCTGCCGTGGTGCGGAACGGCATCATGGAAAGGGTGAAGCCCTCCTTTTCCAAGCAAGCAAGGGTTTCGGGCATAAGCGAGCCTTCCTCCACGATGAAGGAATGATCAAGCTCTTCGGTAAGCTCGCGCAAGGCGCGCTTGAAGTCGCCGAAATCGATAACCATGTCTTTGTGGGTGCCCTCTTCGCAGAGCGAATCCTGCACCAGATAGGCAACCACACGCCAGCGATGGCCGTGCAGATTCTCGCATTTGCCGTGGTAGTCGGTAAGGAAGTGCGCAGCGTCGAAGCTGCTTTCGGTTTTAAGGCCGTACATAGAAATGCTCCTTCTAAAAACCTGCAGTTAGCAAAACAAGGCATGAAGAAGCACCGCGGAATGCGGCACGGCAGACCTAGTTTTGTTTAACGACAGGAGGGTTTCGAACTGTCGTCGGCCCGCGCGCAAAGCGTAAACCGAACGAAGGATAGTATACCGAGCCTTCAGCCCGCATTCCAACCAACACACCACGGCTCCATGACAAATCGGCAACGTGCGAAACTTTCAGCGCACCGCACGGCGCTTTGGGTGCATGCTTTGTATATTCGGCATGCCAATCGAACGAACCTCGCAAGCGCGGCCCGCCCCGCAAGAGCGCAGTTGCAAACACGCTTGCACCACAACGAAAGAAGGAAGCATGTGCACTGGAATCAGATTCACCTCCGCTGACGGAGACATGTACTTCGGACGCAACCTTGACTGGAGCACGCCCTTTGGCGAACACCTGGTAATCACCCCGAAGGGCTATCCGCTTGCCCAAGCATTCCCTAAAGGAGCGGAAAAGAAGCCTGCAGGCCACGCCCTTATCGGCATGGGCATCACCTATCAGGGCTACCCGCTGTACTTCGACTGCGGCAACGATGCCGGTTTGGCTGTTGCCGGGCTGAACTTCCCCGGCTATGCCCAGTACGAGCCTGAAGCCGTTGCTGGCAAGACGAACGTTGCCGCCTACGAATTCCCTGTGTGGGTTGCCGCCAACTTCAGCACGGTAAGTGAAGTGGAGGATGCTCTTGCCAACGTGGCCATTGTTGCCAAGCCGGTCAGCAGCGAACTGGGCGTTTCCCTGCTGCACTGGATTATCGGCGATGCCACCCGCAGCATCGTGGTGGAGTACCTACCCGATGGTATGCACGTGCATCACAACCCCGTGGATACCCTGGCAAACCAACCCACCTTCGACTGGCATAGGGAAAACCTGCGCACCTATCTGAACGTTACCAGCGCATTCCCGGGAACCGTTTCCTGGGGCAACGCGCAGCTTTCGCCGTTTGGTGCTGGCGCCGGCGCTCGTGGCATCCCGGGCGATTCGTACACCACCTCGCGCTTCGTGAAGGCAGCTTTCCTGAACGCAAACTATCCTGCAAAGGAATCCGAGCAGGAAAACGTGATGCGCCTGTTCCATACGCTGGGCAACGTTGCCATGGTTGAAGGCAGCGCCCAAATGGGCGACGGCACGTGGGAGCGCACCATTTACACGGGTTGCTTTTCCGCGAAAACAGGAACGTACTACTACAACACCGACAATAATCCAGCGCTCAGAAGCGCCCATCTGAGCGATTACCTGAACGCGGCACCCGATGCGCTTATCGAACCAGAAGAAACGCTGACGCAGTTTTAAGAACTAAGCGAAAAGCGAAGCCAGCCAATCGTGCCCGCCTCGCGGTTCACGGCAATGCAAACCAAACACGCCGCACTGCGATAATGCCACAACTTTACTCAAAACGAGGTTGCTGCCTACATTGCCCGGCGCACTGCACCGAAAGACGAAGAAGGACCCCAGCAGTGCTGGGGTCCTTCTTTTTCATCGCACGCTAGCCGAAAGAACGGTTAGTGTTTGCGGTTCCTGCGCGACTTACGCACCGCCAGGCAGGCAACCGCTGCGGCTACAATGCCGAGCACCGCTACCAGCGCTGCTGTGGAAGCCAGCGAGTCGCCGGTCTTCGTGGTGGTTGCGCTTTCAGCAGCTTGGTCAGCTGCTTCAGCGTTAGCCGTTTCGGCAGGTGCGGCGTTGGTGCCGTTGCCGGAATCAGCGTTGCCAGAACCGCCACCCTGGCCAGGATCGGTGCCCGGGTCAACAGGGGTTACCGGCTCGTCGGGCTTCTTGGCGAACTTCGCCTTCACCACAACGTTTTCAGAACCAACCGTGATGGTGGTCTTTGCAGCCTTGGCATCGGCAATAATGCCGTCGCCTTCGGTAAGTACCCACTCGTCGAAGACGTAGCCTTCATCGGGCATTGCCTCGACGGTGATGATGGTGCCCTGCGGGCCGCCCTTCACATCGGACGTCACCTTGCCGCCTTCAGAAGCGGTCGCAACATCAACGCGCGGGTAAACAGTAAGCGTGGCAACTGTTTCGCTGAACGAAACATCGTAGTTCTTGTTGTTGCACGTGCCCTTCAGCACATACACGCCCGGCGTCTCGGAAGAATCCTCACGCGATACGGTGATGTTCAGCGACTTAAGAACGCTTTCGTCCGTGCAGGGCACCAGGGAGCCTACCGACTTGTTCGCCGCATCGTCGGCGCTGTACATCGCAACCGCCTGAGTATTGTTGGTGTTAGGCAGTACGTACCAAGCCTTGAACTGGGCAGCCGGTTCCTCGTCGCCGGAAATCTTCGAAGCGGATTCCAGCTCAACAACCATCTGACGGGCAACGATAGTATGCGTGCCGTCCTTTACCGTTACGTGGTAGTTCGGGTTGCTCTTAACGCTTTCGGGCACATCGGCCGTAATAGTGTAGGTACCCTGGTCTGCACCCATCTTGTTGCCGCACCCGCAGGTAACCGCATCAAGCAAAGCAGCCTTGTCAGTCTCGGAAATGCGAGAGTCGAACTGGACGCCCTTTACATGCTTTGCATGGTCGACCACATCATCGAATGTCGTGGTGATGTTGGGCAGCACCATTTTCACTTCAGCAGGCTTAATGGCGAGCTTGGCATCGTCGTTGAACGCTAGCTTGTAGTTCTTGTTGGTCCACGAACCGCTCAGCGCGTATTCACCAACATCGTTGCCCTCTGCACGCGTTACCGAAATGCCCATGCTGTCAATGATGGACTGATCCTTGTACTCGACCCATACGCTACCCGAGCTATCCCATACCTTGAAGGTAAATGCGGGGTCGTTCTCGCCATAGGTCTTTTCGACCGACTGGATTTCTGCATAGGTACTACGCGGGTTAATGGTGTGCGTGCCGTCTTCAACCTTCACGGTGTAGTTCTTGTTCGTTTGCACCGTGGCAGGCACCTTCGCCGTAACAGTATAGGTACCTACATCCTTCGTCGAAGAACAATCGCACCCGCAGGTAACCGCACCGAGCACCGCAGCCTTGTCCTCGTCGGAAATGGGGCCGGTTATCGTTGCGTTGTTGGCATGCTCTTCCTTGGTTACCTCATCGCCGTACGTCGATTCGATGTTGGGCAGGGAAACCGTTACCTCAGCAGGGGTAATGGTGAACGTGGCATCAACATTGAACATAAGCTGGTAATTGCCGTTGGGGGTCCAGGAACCCTGCAGGGCGTAGGTGCCAACATCTTCGCCGGTTTCACGCGTTACCTCGATGTTGAGCGCCTTTGCGATAGCCGCTGCTTCATCCGAAGAGTACTCAACGGTTGCATCGCCGCTTGCATCGTAAATCTTGTAAGCGTACTGATCAGGGTCAGCCTGGCCATATACCTTGGACGCAGATTCAATGCCTACCAACGTCTTGCGCGGAGCCACATAGTGCACACCATGCGCGCCATCTTCGCTGGGGCCCTTGATATCTACCGAGTAGTTCTTATTGGCCTTCACACTATCCGGCACGGTGGCGTCAATCTGGCACACACCGCTATCAGGTGTGCCCTTGCCGCATTCGCAGGAAACGGTGCCCTTGATGGCATCCAGGTCGGTATCCGTAATGGGGCCTTCAGCCACTACCTTGCCAGCAAGATCGCTGTGGTCCACTTCGTTGCCGTAGATGGTTTCCACATACGGCAAGGTAACGGTAACGCTTGCGGGGGTAATGGTGAGCTTGCCCGTGAAGGTAACCTCGTAGTTCCCGTTCGCGCACGCGCCAACCAGGTTGTATTCACCCACGTCTTCAGAATGCCCACCGCATGAAACGGTGATACCGAATTCGGCGAGCTTCTTTGGATCGGTGTACTCAACTTCCGGGTTCAACGCTGTGTCGAACACGCGGTAGGTGAAGCTGGTTGCAGCAGGATCCTTTTCGCCGTACACCTTGGTAACGTCGGCAATGTCAACACGTGTAGGACGCTTCTTGATGGTGAGCTTGGCATCCTCGTTGAACTTCACCGTGTAGTTCTTGTTTTCGTTCCACGCGCCGGTAAGGGCATAGTCGCCAGCGTTTTCACCAGCAGCACGCGTTACCGAAATGCCCAGCGTCTGGGCAATGCCCTTCTGGTCTTCGCACTCGGTTGCTGGATCGGTAGTTGCATCGAACACCGTGTAGGTGATGGGTTCGTCAAGGTTGCCGTAGATCTTGGAAGCGGAATCGATAACGACAGACATAGGACGGGCGTTGATGGTCAGGCTGGCATCGCTGTTGAACGATACCGCATAGTTCTTATTGGTCCAGTCGCCCTTCAAAGCGTAATGGCCCGCATCATCACCTGCGACACGCGTTACCGAAATGCCTAGCTTGGCAATTGCCTCGGGGTCGGTTACTTCCTTTTTCTCCCCTGCGGTAGACGTGTCGAACACCTTGTAGGTGAACTCAGGATCGTCGTCACCGTAGTACTTGGAGGCAGACTGAAGCTCCACCTGCATCGTGCGCTCCGCAATGGTGAGCACCGCATCGTTTTTGAAGCTCAATTCATAGTTGGGGTTGCTGTTCCAAGAGCCAACCAGGGCATGGTTGCCCACAGCCTCGCCGGCTTCGGATCCCTTGTCGGGGCGCGTTACCGCAATGCCCAGCTCTTGAGCGATAGCGCTCTGATCCACAAAGGCCTTATGCTCGGTGCCGTCATAGTCGTCGAATACCGTGAACGTAAACGCAGGATCATCATTGCCGTAAGCCTTCGAAGCATTGTCAATCGTCACGCTTGCATGGCGCTTCTCAACGTAATGCAAACCGTAAGCGCCAATATCGCTCGACCCCTTAACGGTGATCTTGTAATTTTTGTTGTTCTTAACGCTGTCGGGAATGTTGGCGGAAACCAGATAGGGGCTGCCGCTTACCGTAGCGCCATCAGCGCATTCGCACGTAATGCCTGCGCGGATTGCCGCTTTGTCGGCATCGGCGATGTAGCCACCGCTAATCTGCGAGAAAGCCTCCGACGTATGGTCTACCTCTTCGCCATAAATCGTATGAACCTCAGGCAGCGTTACCGTTACCTCGGATGCCTTGATGGTCAACTGGCACTTGAACGAAGACGTCCCGTGCGTTGCATCGCCGAAGTATGTTGCCGAAGCATAATACTCGCCGGCTTCGGTAGGAGCCTTAGTGCTTGCGTAAATCTTGCCGTTTGCTGTGATGCCCGCGTACCCGATGGAAATGGTGCCCGGATCAAGCGGATTTCCCGCCTTGTCCGTAACCGTCACAACGGGGTTCTTCTGCTGGCCGTTGTAGGTAGTTGCCTGCTTGTCCCCCGTCTGTCCGTCGAAGGAAAGGGAGAGCACAGCATCTTCGCGCATGATGTTGAAGGTACGCGAAATAGGCTTGGCGAAGTAGTTGCCGCCCAGCACATAAGCCGTCTGAGAATAGTAGCCGGGCTTGGTAGGCGCCGTGGTGCTGTTGTATGCATTGCCTTCGTAGTCGGTGCCGACGAAGCGAGCCTTCACGTTGGCTTTGCCAGTCACGTCAGTGCTGCCTTGCCACGCCGACACATCAAAATCGAAGTCACGGGCATCTTCGATGCTCATGTTCTTAGAAGGAAGCTCCCTGTTCCACTCAAGCGTCACATCTTCAGTGGCGGGGGCAATGGTCAAATAGCCCATGGCAACCGACGTTTTATAGTTCGGGTTTACCGAGATGGCGGCAATGGTGTACACGCCCGCTTCGGTGGGAGTGCCACCCAGCACGATTTTGGAATCCATAACACCCGGAGCAACCTTGCCGATGGCTTCGATTGCCGTACGGATAGCGGAAACCACATCGGCTGCATCCTGGACGCCCAAAGCGCTCAAGGTCTTTTCGATGGTGCCCAGATTGTTCAGCAAATCGTTGGCGGAAAATTCGTTGCCCAGAATGCCCGTGATCACGTCCTGCAAGGGCTTATTCCCCACCAGAGGAACATCCTTGCCCACCAAATCGCTGATGGTCACCGACTTGAAGTCGATGCTTACATACACGTTGCCGTTGCCGTCAACACCGCTGATGAGGTAGATGGGCTTGGCTTCTTCAGGAGTAGCGGTAACAGGGGTGTCGGGCGTCTGACCGTACGAAATGTTCTGCGAGTTCACCGTTACCTTGGCGTTGCCCTTGGTGATTTTGATGGCAACGTTTTCAAGCTTGCAGGGCTTGTACTCTTCCGTGCCCTTGTATTCCACCGTTACGTACTGCGTGCCAACTTCGCGCTTGAAGTTGGTGTAGTCAACGTTGATGTCGTCGGCCGTAATCTGGATGGACTCGCCCGTTTCGTCGTTGAACACCTGCGGGTTCAGGCTTGCCAGAATGGCTGCCTTCAGCTCGTCTTCAGGGGCGTACTTAACCGTGATGGAATCGGCCACCGTCAAATGAGTGGGCGTACGGCCATCAATGCATTCGACGGAGATTTCACCACTCTTTACCTCGCAGTACTGACCATCGCTGCTGCCCTTGTAGGTGATGCGGATGGTTTCGTTTTCCTGGGTGCCGAACTTGTGACCAATAGCAGGAGCCTCGGTAATATTGCACCAATACAGGCCCCACGAATCAACCTTGTACTCGATGGTCAGATCATCTGGACTCATCGTGGACGGAACCGAATTGCCGAAATCAATCACGCCATCGATAACGCGTTGCTTGATCTTCGCAGGCGTGGTCAGGCCCAAAACGGCAGCTGAAGGTTCAGCTTTTGTCGCAATGGAAACCTTCTTGGTTTCAACCGTAAGGGAATAGCTCTGGTCGGTCACTAGCGCAGCCATATTGATGGTTGCCGCATGGGAAGATTGGTCGAACTGCATCTGGTCGGAAATGTCCGTACCGTCAAGTTCAACCTTGGTTACGGCGTAACCCTTCTCGGGCGTTACTACCACAGTGCCGGTTTTACCGGAAGGGATGTCGGCAGCCGTGCCAGAAGTAAGGTCGATACCGAAAGCCTGTACCGTTGCGTTGTTGAACGTTGCGGCAAACGAAGCCGATGGAACCTTCTTGATTTCCAGCTGCAAGCCTTCAATCGTGGTGGGTTGGTATTTGTTCGCGGGGTCCGTATAAGTTACGGAAACCTCGTAGGTGCCAATCTTGTGTTCATAACCGGTAACCGTGATGTCGTCGGCAGAGTAGCTGATTCGGTTGCCTGCTTCATCAGTGATCGTCAGACCCCACTGATCGGTAACGGCCCGCTTGATGGCGGCATCAACATTTTTATCGGTATCGTTATAGACCCAAGCATCCGTCTTGGCAGTTGCCATCTGGACAAAAGGACGGCCATCAGGCGTGCTGATCTCGATATCGCCCGTGTTCAATTCGCAATACTGTTCATTGCCCTTATAGGTGATGTGGATGGTCTCGTTTTCCTGAGTGCCGAACTTGTGTAGGGTTACTTCCCATGTCTTAGGGTTGTAATCAAGGGGCCTCCAGCTCAGATCGGTCGAGCCAGCCTTGTACTCGATGGTCAGATCGTCTGGACTCATCGAGGACGGAACCGAATTCTCCAGATCGAGAACGCCGTCAATCACGCGCTGCACGAACAAAGAAGAGTCAATGTTCCCAACAGCCGCCGAGGGATTTTTCTTCAGCACAAGCTTGCATTCCTTGGTTTCTACAACAAGGGTGTGGGTTGATCCCTCGTCGAGCGCAGGCAGGGAAACCGTTGCAACATAGTTGCTGAAAGAGCCTTCAGCAAGAAGCTCTTCATTATCGAGCTTGACCGACGTTACGGCATAGCCGTCAGCGGGGGTCACAGCAATGTTGCCCGCGTTGTTGGCAAGGATTTCGTTGCTGCCCTCATTCACGAGGTTACCGAGCGCGGTCACCGTTGCGTTGCTGAACTCAGCGGTGAGCGTTGCTTTAGGAGCATCCGCAACGGTAACGGTTACTTCAGCCTGGCAAGAATCGTACGAATCAGAACCGTTGTACTTCACCGTTACGGTTTGCTCTACAGTCTTCTGACTGTCGTAGCCTTCTATCGAGATATCGCTATCAGCAACATCAATGGCCTTTCCCGAAACAGCGTCCTTTACCGTCATGTTCTTGAGGATCTCATCCTTCAAAGCATCAACGGTCGTACCGAAGGGAACCGAAACGCTCGAAGGATCCACAACCATCTCGGTCGGGGTCTTCACGATATCAATGGTAGTTTCAACATAATCAAGCTTGCTGTACTGGTTATTACCTTTGTAGGTAATGCGGATGGTTTCGTTTTTATTAGAACCGAATTTATGACCAACAATTGGTGTGTTCTTGATATCGAGCCAAACGTAGCCGGTATTGTATTCGATCTTCAAATCGTCCCTGGTCATCGAAGGCGGAACGCTCGACCCAGAATCGATCACACCAGCAATGACGCAATCATAATACTCGCTTGAATCAACGGTTTTGACAGCAGCTGAGGGATTCTTTTTAAGCGCAAGTTTGCCTTCGGCAGTCGTTACGGTAAGGGTATATGAAACGCCCGCATCAAGAGCAGGAATGGATACCACAGCAGCACGGGTATCCTTAGAAGAAAACGACGAATCACTAACAAGCTCCTGCTTGTTTCCCTTGTCATCAAAGAGCACTGCCGAGGTGATGGCGTAGTTACCCTCTGGCTTTATCGTTGCTGCATTCTCGTATCCAGCAGGAACATCAACTGGAGCACCAGAAGTGAGGCTGCCCCCGATTCTGTCGATAGAGACTGAGGCGTTATCAAAGTTCGCGGTCAGCGTAGCGTTGCTGACAGCGTAATCAACCTTAATCGTTGAGTTCTTATCGGACGCAAAAGAATAGGCACCATCGCTGTCCGCCTTGATCTCGGTACGTTCGGAACCGCTAACGCGAGTGACGGTAGCTTTTTTGCCATTAACGTCCTTTACTTTAAACTTCACCAGAATGCCGTTATCGGCGGTAACGATATTCTTCGCGGCGTCAAATTGGACAGATTCCGAAGGGTTAACAACCTCTATTCCGCCTTCAGAGATATTGGAAGAGAAGGAAGTATCCCAGGTCTTGATGAATGAAAAAGTACCAAGGTCCGTCCGCTCAAGATTAAGCTTCCAATTGTAATTAGCCCCTGTAACTTTATATTTTCCAGGCACAGTAATTCCAGATGGATCAACCCTGTCCAGCAAGCCCCATGAGGCACTGACCTCTGCAGTACATTTGACACCAACGCCAGCTAACTCGTAATAGGCATATCCGCTACCAAAATTAGATGTGATTTGCTTGTAAACCTCGCCCTTGGTAAAAGAAACATCGCCTTTGTAGCGATAAACAACATCTTTCTGAGCCGCCTGAACCACTACGCCGTTGTCGGCGGACTGGGTGGCCGCTTCGCCGTTGCTGGTGGAAGCAGCGTTATCGACAGCCTTTTCACTGCTAGAAGCAGAACCGCTTGCCTTCGGCGATTCCGCTACGCCTGCTTCCGTGCCCGATGCACTACCAGAAGCAGCCTCGTCCTTCGAACCGGACGATACCCTCCCCTGTTGGGTAGCGTCGGATGCTGCATCCTGCGATGCGTTTTCACCAGATGCGGCAACAGGCTGCTCGCTCTGCTCCTGGCCCTGCTGTTCCTGAGCCTTCCCCACTTCCGCATACGCGCTTACGGGTACCAGTCCCATAACCAGCGTTAATGCAAAGAACGAAGACAGGACTCGTTTGCCCAGGGCGGGTTTTCCCGTATCCATTTGCCTCTCCTATCGCTTTCGCGTTTATTACTTAAACAGGTAGGCACCGTAGCGGTGCAAAAAGCATTTCATGTTTATCATGCCTGGTCAGAAAGGCGCAATGGAAACCCCACAGCGTAGGAACTCCCCTTTAGCGCATGCAAACTGCAGCTCTGCGCACCGCAACAACGCTTTGGTGCGCAGAGGAAAACAAGCAAATGATCCCCTATTTCTGTGAAACTATTACCTACAAAGCGCATCAGTACCGCATCAAAACGTGTTAAAGACCAGGTGAAAGGGAAAACCGCACAGTAGCCCCAACCCTGTGCAATTACCGACAAAAAAAGGCCTGCCGCACAACGCAGCAGGCCTTTCGCATAAAGAGGCTTTAGAGCTTTACGCAAACAGCTTTTCGATACGGGTAACGCCTTCCTTGGTTGCCTCGGCATCGCCGAAGGCAGAAAGGCGGATGTAACCTTCACCCGAAGGACCAAAGCCCGCACCCGGCGTGGTGATAACGTTCGCTTCTTCAAGCAGCTTGGTGAACAAATCCCACGAGCCCATGCCTTCCGGTGCCTTGCACCATACATAGGGGCTGTTCACCGCGCCGTATACCTGGAAGCCGGCACGCTCAAGGCCTTCCTTGATAATGCGGGCGTTGTTGCGGTAGTAGTCCAGCGTTTCCTCGATCTGGCGCGCGCCTTCCTCAGTGTAGATGGCGGCGGCACCGCGCTGGATGATGTACGAAGCGCCGTTGAACTTCGTGCACTGGCGGCGGTTCCACATGGCGTTCAGGCTCTGGC
>CAJKUH010000015.1 GCA_905203045.1 uncultured Eggerthella sp. | reverse complement strand
TATTCGGTGTTGAGACTCGCGGCCGCACCCTCGAGGACATCACCAAGGGTCTGCTTGACGACTAGTAACTAAGTCACTAAAGCTCCGATCCACCCATCGGGCACATAGCTACCCGAAAACGGGACCTCCACATTGGGGGTCCCGTTTTGTTATAGTGAATAGGTTCATTTGCGATGAGAACCAATAGCGAGGGTCTATGTATCTGGTTTCATCGCCTTTTCAACGGGGATCGCTACATGAAGCTTGACCATTTGCGCTATTTCGACCGTTTGGCCGAAATGCTCAGCTACACCAACGCGGCAAAGTCGCTCTATATTGCCCAGCCAACGCTTTCTGCCGCTATCAAACGTATGGAACAGGAAGTGGGCCTTACTCTTTTCCGCCGTGCCGAAGGGGTGGCATCGCGCGTGGAGCTTACCGAACAGGGTCGCATTTTCCACGAATATGTGACGCAGGCGCTTGAATGCTACGACACCGGGCTTAACCTGGCGTTGGAGTCGCAGAACGAATCGGACAACCTGCTGCGCTTGGGCACGGTGTATTCCATGAAAGGGCGCTTCTGGTCGAATGCCATCGATGATTTCATCAGCCAGTGGGGTTCGTTGCCTCACTTTCATATGGAACAGGCGTATTCTGCCGAGCTCGCCAACCAGCTAAAGAGCCGTGGTATCGATGTTGCGTTTGCTGCCATGACGCCCGAGGCGAAGGGCCTGAACCATATTCATGTGTGGTCGCAGTCGTTGGTGGCATGCGTGAACGTGAAAAGTCCCCTGGCCAAAAAAGAGTCCATTACCATTGAAGAACTGAAGAATGAGCGCCTGCTTACCTACAGTGCGAAATCTTCTGTTTCGGCCAGCATCGATGAACTGCTGAAAGACTACAAAGACGAGCTGAACATGGTGCGCAGTTTCGACGACGAGCTTTCGCTTTCTTCGTTTGTTTCCTCGCATTCGACCGATGTGGCGCTGATGGTGTACTCCATTTTGGTGAACGCTTTCGATGATGTGGTGTGCATCCCTATTGCCGATGCTCCTGCTGATTTCCATAAGATTTATCTGATGAGTCGCGATGAGGCGCATTCGAAGATCGTGGGCGATTTCATCGATTTCATGAGTGAATACGATTTTCCCGATGTGTTCTCGGAAGCGCGCACTGCGTAAGTCTCCATCGGGCTCTTGCTCTATGCGGTTCCTTCAAATGAATAACTTTTAACTGTTCAATGGCCTGGGGTTTTCCGGGCCATTTTGAATAGGTTCCACTCTGCTTTGTATGAATGCTTTTACGCGGTATAGCGTATGGTATTTTTATTGAAAGAACGCATAACTATTACATTTATTAATAGTTAATTACTTCTGTTAATTGCTCTGATGTGTGCGTTATGGGGAAGTGAAGGAGAGGGAAATGGGATCGATAAGACTGGCTGTATTGGGCTTGAACCAAGGCTCTAAGATCGCCCGCGATGCAAAGGCGAATCCGGAAATCGAACTGATTGCCGTGGCAGGTTTCGGCGAGCATGATGTTAAGGTCGCCGAAGAGGTGGGCGCTCCTTTGTATAACGACTACACGCTGCTTTTGAAGCAGGAGGATGTAGATGCAGTGGCAATTGCGTTGCCCAATCCTCTGCATGTGCAGTCTGTTGAGCTCGCTCTTGCGGCCGGCATCAAGAACATCCTGCTGGAAAAGCCCATCGCCAATACCGTTGAGGAAGGCGAGCACATCATCAAGATCTGCAAGGATGCCGGGGCGACGCTTTTGGTTGGGCATCATCGCCGTTCCTCTAGTCGCTACCAGTTGCTTCGCCAGGTTATAGACTCGGGCAAGCTGGGCCAGATCGTGGGCATCCAGTCGAGCTACGCCATCGCCAAGCCGCACGAGTACTTCGACGTGGAGTGGCGCACCAAGAAGGGCGGCGGCCCGCTGCTGATCAACGCCATCCACGACTTCGACGACCTGAACTTCGTCACCGGCATGAAGCCTACTAAGGTGTACGCCGCGGCCCGCAACACCATCCGCCACAACGAGGTCGAGGACTCCGTCTCCGCCGTGGTGGAGTACGAGGGCGGCGTGACGGCCAGCTACTTCATCTCGGACGGCACGCCCGGCCCCTGGAACTACGACCTGGCGGCGCAGGAGAACACCTTCTTCACCATGTGCCCCGGCGAGAACAGCATGCGCGTGTTCGGCACGAGGGGCTCCTTCGGCTTCCCGAACATGGACCTGTACTACCAGGACGACGACGCCTACGGATGGCTGCAGCCCGTCAAGCACGAGCACTTCGACGTCGAGAGGAACGACCCGATGACCGCCGAGCTCGAGCACTTCGTGGACCTGTGCCTGGGCCGCGAGACCGTCCCGCGCTGCTCCGGCGAGAACGCCCTGGACACCCTGAAGGTGATCAAAGCCATCCAAAAATCTGCCGAAACCGAACTACCGGTGAAGCTGTAAGTATGGCGCCTGATAGGAGATGAGTTTGATGAGTGCGGAGAACGCAAAAGAGCTCGCTGGACTTTTAGGGGATATCACCCAAGTGGGCATTGTCGTGGAAGATCTGGAAAAGGCCAAGGTGGGAATGCTAAAGGTGTTCGGCTTCACGCCAGACGTCGAGAACGACAGCGTATACAAAAAGACGTGGTACCGCGGGGAAATTATCGATGCTCCCGTGAAGGCGGCTTTTTACAACCAGCTGAATGTCCAGTTGGAGTTCCTGCAGCCTGTTGGCGATGTTGATACTATTTGGCACGATTACCTTGACGAGGGTTTCCGTGCGCATGGGCACGCCCTGCATCATCTTCGTTTTGACGTTGAGAACAACGACGAGGTGACGAAGGCTATGGAAGAGCGCGGCATTTCCAAATACATGGAGGGCAGATCGCTCGTTGATCCTACGGCGACTTTCACGTATTACGACTCCGTTGATGCATTGGGCTTCATCATTGAGGCGGTAACCAAACCAAAGGCGTAGTCTTGGGCTTTGCCGGCTTGAACCTCGACTAATCAAGTAATTAAAATATTCAATAAAGCAAATGAATATCACAAGCTCACAGCATAAACTGTGAGCTTTTTTGATTAATAAGCACAATAGAAAAGCGTGGGATATGCATCTGACAAGCGGGTATTGCGTTTTGCGATACTTGACCGCCAAACCGCAGTGAACGCTATTGGATTCACTGAGCTACGGGCTGGATAATCGAAGACGTTGGAGGGGGAATCCTAAGGAAGGGGATCCTTATGAACAAGGTCAAGATGGCTGTCCTAGGTTTAAACCAAGGCTCTAAGATCGCCCGCGATGCAAAGGCGAATCCGGAAATCGAACTGATTGCCGTGGCAGGTTTCGGCGAGCATGATGTTAAGGTCGCCGAAGAGGTGGGCGCTCCTTTGTATAACGACTACACGCTGCTTTTGAAGCAGGAGGATGTAGATGCAGTGGCAATTGCGTTGCCCAATCCTCTGCATGTGCAGTCTGTTGAGCTCGCTCTTGCGGCCGGCATCAAGAACATCCTGCTGGAAAAGCCCATCGCCAATACCGTTGAGGAAGGCGAGCACATCATCAAGATCTGCAAGGATGCCGGGGCGACGCTTTTGGTTGGGCATCATCGCCGTTCCTCTAGTCGCTACCAGTTGCTTCGCCAGGTTATAGACTCGGGCAAGCTGGGCCAGATCGTGGGCATCCAGTCGAGCTACGCCATCGCCAAGCCGCACGAGTACTTCGACGTGGAGTGGCGCACCAAGAAGGGCGGCGGCCCGCTGCTGATCAACGCCATCCACGACTTCGACGACCTGAACTTCGTCACCGGCATGAAGCCTACTAAGGTGTACGCCGCGGCCCGCAACACCATCCGCCACAACGAGGTCGAGGACTCCGTCTCCGCCGTGGTGGAGTACGAGGGCGGCGTGACGGCCAGCTACTTCATCTCGGACGGCACGCCCGGCCCCTGGAACTACGACCTGGCGGCGCAGGAGAACACCTTCTTCACCATGTGCCCCGGCGAGAACAGCATGCGCGTGTTCGGCACGAGGGGCTCCTTCGGCTTCCCGAACATGGACCTGTACTACCAGGACGACGACGCCTACGGATGGCTGCAGCCCGTCAAGCACGAGCACTTCGACGTCGAGAGGAACGACCCGATGACCGCCGAGCTCGAGCACTTCGTGGACCTGTGCCTGGGCCGCGAGACCGTCCCGCGCTGCTCCGGCGAGAACGCCCTGGACACCCTGAAGGTGATCAACGCTATTCAGGAATCCGCGGAAAAGGAAGCTCCCGTTATTTTTTAGCCTTTTCCTCGCGAGTGCTCCATGCGTAGCGGAAAGTGTGCCCTTCCGGGCGTCCCTAACGGTTCGGAAGGCACCTTCTCTTTCCACTTTCTGCCTTCGCTCGAATGGGCTAATCGCTTCAGCAAATTGCTTGTTTTCGGATAGCCATCAAGCTGCTATCTGAACTCTAGAAAGGATATCGTCATGGGAATCGACATCAATATCTCCGGTGCAACTAAGCTTGTGGGCCTTGTGGGCTCTCCTGTTGAACACTCCATGTCTCCAGTAATGCATACCGACTCGTTCCAAAAGACGGGCGTGGATGCTGTGTATATCGCGTTTGATGTAACGCCTGATAAGCTTAAGGATGCGGTAAAGGGTCTGGCTGAAATGGGCGTCGTTGGCTACAACGTAACCATGCCATGCAAGACGGCGGTAGGGCAGTATCTTGACGAATTGAGTCCTGCCGCGGAATTGATGGGAGCGGTTAACACAGTTGTTGTCAAGGATGGCAAGTCCATTGGCGACAATACTGACGGTGCTGGGTTTGTCGAGAATCTTCGCCATCATGGGTTCGAGCCTGAAGGCAAAGTGGTCACCATTGTTGGCGCAGGCGGCGCGGGCTCTGCGATTTTTACCCAGCTAGCCCTTGATGGCGTTGCCTGTGTGAATGTGTTTAACCGTAAAGATGATTTCTGGGCTTCCACCCGCGAGCGTGTTGTGGACCTTGCCCAGAAGACCGGCGTTCCTATGGTTTTGAATGATCTTGAGAATAGGGAGCAGCTTGCTCGTGCGGTAAAAAATTCCCAACTGTTCGTCAACGCCACTCGCGTTGGTATGCCTCCGCTGGAAAACGAATGCACCATCGATGAAGACATGCTGCATGACAATCTGTTTGTTGCCGACACAGTATATGACCCGCGCGAAACTAAGCTGATCAAGATGGCAAAGGCCCATGGTCTCGAAACCGCTCCAGGCATCGAAATGCTGCTTCGACAGGCCGCCCTGAGCGAAAAGATCTGGTTCGATATCGAGATGCCTTGCGATTACATAAAGGAAAAGTACTTCTAATTTCTGCTCTTATCTTTGGCAAGGGAAGCCCTGGCGCTAAAGGCGCTAGGGCTTCTAGCGAATGTCCCGTATGTTGGTCGCTTTGTGTTGGGGCGGAATTTCTGGGTTCGGAAACCTACAATTAGGTTCAGGGGACCAATGTTCAGCCAGAGGGGGCTTTATCATGAGACTTGAGTATCTTCGGTATTTCGACCATTTGGCTGAGGTCCTTAACTATACGCGTGCGGCAGAGGATCTTTATATTGCGCAACCAACGCTTTCGTCTGCGATGAAGCGACTCGAGAAAGAGTTGGGCATCAAATTGTTCCAGCGCAGCGAGGGGTCGGCGCGTATCGAGCTTACCGATATGGGCAAGGCGTATCACGAATATGTATCGCTTGCTTTGAATGACCTTGATAAGGGTCTCCGTATTGCTCGGGAGATCCAAGGCGAAGTGAGCTCTTTGGTTCGTGTTGGCACGATTTATGCGATGCAGGGGCGCTTTTGGTCGGAGGCCATCGAATCGTTTGCCTCGTCTTGCAAAGTAAAGCCCCAAATAGTAATCGACCAGGCTCTTTCCCCCGAGCTTACCAAACGCCTTCGTAACGGGGACATCGATGTTGCCTTTGCCTCTCGGCTGAGTGGGCATGATGATGATTTCAACTATGTTTTAGTGTGGTCTCAGCCCCTGGTCCTTGGTGTGCGAAAAGACAGCCCGCTTGCCAAGCGTAAGTCGATTAATCTTTCGGAATTGGGCAATGAGGAAGTGCTAACCTACAGTCCCTCTTCGCCTACTGGCCCCTCCATTCAGGAACATTTGCCGGAGTGTGGCATGAACTTACGTCGCGAGTTCGCCGACGAGATCACCATGTGCTCGCTTGTTTCCTCGAGCAAGGAAAAGATGGCGCTGTTCTGCTATTCCTTCCTGGTTGAAGCTTTTCAAGATGTGGTGTGCTTGCGCATCAACGATCTTCCTGTTGATTTCCACAAGGTGTATTTGGTTAGCCGGAAAGAGACCCATCCAAAGGTAGTGAGCGATTTCATTGACTTTATGAGCGCGTATCGGTTCCCAAATGCGATGTCTGGGGAGTATGGGAAAAACTGAAATCGATGTATCCCGAACGGCTTGTTGGGTGCTCTTCTTTGAGGCCGCCCAACAAGCCGTTCGCAGCAATATAGCGCCATTCGGTTGCGTGACCTGGGGTGGCAGGTGCCGCCAGCGGGGCAAAGTTGACGGCAAACGGCATTTTCGGTGGTCATTGCATCTGTTTTGACGGTCTCTTCTGGGCAATATGGCTCCAGATGACCGATATTCGGTGGAAATTGCCCTTGTTTTATGGGTAAAATCGCAGCTTTTCGAAAAAAAATACCCAATCCCGAATTACTGACCGTCCCAACATGAACTCAGGATGCCGATACTAAATAAGGTAATGTAGTTTGCCTTGAACGCAGGGATGCGCGAAGCATCGCACGTCCTCGCTAAAGGCAAATTTCATGGTTTGTCATAATGGAAGGAGAACAGTCTGTATGTCCACTACAGATAAACTCAACGGCTTCGGCCCTCTCGCAGGTGTCAAGATCGTAGAGCTCTGCGAATGGGTTGCCGCTCCTGCTGCAGTACGCTGCCTGTCCGAAATGGGCGCTACCGTCATCAAGACCGAGCCCCTGCACGGCGATGCTCAGCGTACTCAGGGCCCCGGCTTCGGTTGCGAAAAGAACGACTACGAAGATCCTACGTTCGACCTGAACAACACCAACAAGGACCTCGTTGCCATCAACCTCAAGGACGAGGACGGCATGAAGTTCATGAAGAAGCTTCTTGCTGATGCCGACGTATTCGTTGTTAACCTGCGCGACAAGGCTCTGAAGAAGCTCGGCCTTGACTGGGAAACCCTGCATGCCGAGTTCCCTCACCTGATCTGGGCTCAGATGCGCGGCTATGGCGAGTTCGGCGCTGAGAAGGATTCTCCTGGTTATGACGCAGTATGCTGGGCTGCTCGTGGCGGCGTTGCCAACGTTTTCCGTGAGAAGGGCCAGTCTCCTGCTATCGCACCTCAGGCATTCGGCGACAACAACGCTGCATGCATGCTGGCTGGCGGCATCTGCGCAGCTCTGTTCAACCGCACCCGCACCGGTGTGGGCGACAAGGTTGTAACCAACCTCTATGCTGCTGCAATCTTCGCATCTGACATCGGCATCTGCGCTCAGCAGTTCGGCGCTGACTATCCTAAGTCCCGCACCGACGTTCCCAACCCCTTCAACAACACCTATCGCACCTCCGACGACAAGTGGATCTACATCTGCATGCCTCAGTACGACAAGTACTACGCAATGATGATGAAGCTCTTCGGCCGTGAGGACCAGGTAGACAACGTTGATACCCGCGACCTTTCGCACCTCAAGGCTTCCGGCAAGAACAAGGAAGTTATCGGCTGGCTCGAAGAAGCATTCGCAAAGCAGCCCTTCGAGTACTGGATGGAACAGTTCCGCGAGAACCAGGTTCCTGCTCAGAAGCTGTTCCGCTTCCCCGATATCCTGCGTGACGAAGAGGCTTACATCAACGACTCCCTGCGTACCGTTGAGTATGACGAGTATGGCAAGCATGCTCTGCCTATGACTCCTCTCCGCTTTGAGTCTGCTGGCGATCCTCCGGTTATCCTGGCAAAGCCCGTTGGCTACCACACCAAGGAAATCATGGAGAAGTACGGCTACACCGACGAGGAAATTGCTGCAATCGAGGACAAGGGCGGCGTAGGTGTATACCACGGCGAGCCTATCCCCGACACTATCTTCAAGTCCAAGCGTCAGGCTGCCGGCGAGGCTCCCTGTACCTGGGAATAAGCTGCATAGCATTTGCATCTTTTCGGAAAGGTCACCTTCGGGTGGCCTTTCTTTATGGAGAAAATTTAGTCTGCACTCGGACTAGACTATACTATGCTCCTGAAATTAGTCCGTACTCGGATGAAAGGAATGGTATGACAAACGGAACTGAGCGGGGCATTCGGATGGCTGATTCGTTTGTGCCCCTGCTGTGTCAGTTCGACAAGAACTACTCCGATTTGGCAAGGCGCAACGGCGAGTCGTATTTCGGTATGTGGGTGCTGGAAGAAATAGGGGAGCGGCCCGAAGGCGTTACACAAAAGCAGCTTTGTGAGATAACCCATATGCCCAAGCAAACGGTGAACTCCCTTGTTGTGTCATATGTGAGGCGCGGCTTGGTTGAAACCAAACCAAACTCGCATGACGGCAGGAGTAAATTGCATGTGCTTACCGAAGCAGGAATGGCAAAGTACCAGGCCATTTGCCGTGATGAGCAATGGCTGTACTCGTTTGCAGCGGAAAGCGTTTCGGAAGAAGAGATGGGTGCCGCGTTGAAAACCTTAGCGCGTCTTGTTTCGCGCTTTGAAGAGGGAATTGGGCTGTTGAATGAAGAGGGATCCTCCTGCAGCAAGGGAGGTGAGCAGTGATGGCTAACGCGGAGGTAAAACCTCGGGGCTCCGTTTTGGCGCACGAGCCTTCCCAGAGCACCGTGGTTGCCGTGTTCGTTGCCTTGATGATTGCGATGGTTATCGGTTCGCTTGACCAAACCATCGTTTCCACGGCGCTGCCCACCATTGTGGGCGAGCTAGGTGGTATGAGCCATCTTCTGTGGGTAACTACCGCATATGTTTTGGCGAGTACCATCACCATGCCCGTTTATGGCAAAGTGGGCGATATGATTGGCCGAAAAGGGCTGTTCATCTTGTCGCAGGTATTGTTCTTGGTTGGTTCGATTATGTGTGGTGCGGCAACCGACATGGGCTTGCTTATTGCCGGGCGCGCTGTGGCCGGTTTGGGCGGAGGCGGCTCGATGGTGCTGTCGCAGGCCATCGTTGCCGATATCGTTCCTGCCCGCAAACGCGCACTGTACCTGAACGTCATGGGCATCGGCTGGGCGCTGCCCATGCTGGTAGGCCCGCTCTTGGGTGGAGTGTTCACCGACCTGGTAAGTTGGCGCTGGGCGTTCTGGATCAACATCCCGCTTTCCATTGTGGCCATTGCCGTGTCCGTGGTGCTGCTGCCGGCCTATCGCAAGCGCGAATCGCTGAAGAACTTTGACTTCTGGGGCATGACGTTCATTGCGGCAGCAGTGTGCACACTTACGCTGGCAACTTCCTGGGGTGGGGTTGAATATGCATGGGACAGCCCGGTGATCATCGCCCTTATTGTGGCGACGGTTGTGCTTGCGGTATTGTTCGCTGTAGCAGAGAATCGTTCGAAGCATGCGCTTATGCCGTTGTTCCTGTTCAAGAACCGCAATTTCGTGCTTACCACAGTAGGCGGTTTCATCGTTCTGTTCGCCACCATGGCCGCTATGTCGTATTTGCCTACCTACTTCCAGATTGCCCATGGTATGAGCGCTACGGCGGCGGGCTATATGGAAGTGCCAATGAGCATTGCCTACCTGGTGGCATCGCTTATTTCGGGTGTGCTGATCAGCAAAAGCGGGCGCTACAAGAAACTTATGGCGGTGAGCTTCGTCATTGCCACGGTGGGTACGCTGTTCATCGCCACGCTGACGGCCGACACCTCGGTAGTATTCGCCGGCATTTACCTTTCCGTTATGGGCTTCGGCATGGGCCTGAGCTTCGAAGTGCTGGTGCTTATCGTGCAGAACGAGTTTCCGGCTGCCATGGTGGGCGTTGCCACCAGCGCTACGAACTTCTTCCGCGAAATCGGCACCACGCTGGGTGCTTCGGTGGCAGGTGCTATCTTCACGGCGAACCTTACCGGACAGCTGGCCGAAAAGCTTGCTCCGCTGGGCGGAGTTGATGCCCTGGGCTTTGATGTGAATTCCCTGACTCCCGCCCTGGTGCATATGCTGCCCGATACCTTGCAGCATGCGGTTGCGGTTGCCTACAACGATGCGCTGATGCCGGTGTTCCTGCTGATGGTTCCCCTTATCATTGGCGCGGGACTGTGCATGATGGCACTGAAGGAAACGCCCTTGGCTGATTCCCTTCGCGAACAGGGCGCTTCTAAATAGACCGCAGTACGTATGACGTTCAGCGGAGCGGCCATTCATTTCTGCCGGCAAGGGGAAACGGCGCATGTCATGGGTTTTCGCAGGGTTGCGCCCTCCCTTTGCCATCTGTTCGCAGTTTTCTCTTGCTAACCCGTTATTATGTTCAAAAAGGGGATTACTCTTCGGGGCTTGGCGCTGCGCGCGTGCCCGTTTAAGAGGTTTTCATAAGGAGTGGGTCTATGGATATCAAGCTTAATTACCGCGAACAGGGCGAAGGCTATCCGCTGATTCTGCTACATGGCAACGGCGAGGACAGCAGCTGTTTCAGGCATCAGCTCGATTATTTTTCGAAGGAGTACCGCGTTATCGCCATTGATACGCGTGGTCAGGGCGAATCGCCCCGTGGCACCGCTCCGTTCACGTTCGAGCAATTTGCCAAGGACTTGGAAGATTTCATGGATGAGCACGGCATTTTCCGCGCTAACATCCTGGGCTTTTCCGATGGCGGCATCACGGCGCTGATCTTTGCTTTGAAGTGCCCCGAGCGTGTGAACAAGCTTATCCTGAATGGCGCGAACCTCGATCCTGAAGGCGTTATCGAGCCGGTTCGTACCAGGATCAAGGTTAAGGCGAAGGAGGCCGAGCAGCGCAAGGACGAAAGCCCTGAAGACATGCAGCGCTACGAGAATTTGCGTCTGATGGCCGAGCAGCCTTCCATCGACCCGAAGGAGCTTTCCAAGGTAGAGGCTCCTACGCTGGTTATCGTGGGTACGGAGGATTTGATCGAAGGCGCTCATACGCAGCTCATTTACCGCAGCTTGCCGAATGCCGAATTGGTGTTCGTGCAGGGTGACCACTTCATCGCGTATGACAATCCGGATGCGTTCAACGAAGCCGTGGACAAGTTCTTGAAAGAGTTTTAACTCGGATACGAAGAAAGCCGCATGTGCGGCTTTCTTTTTTTTGTGGCCCCGATAGCTGGAGGGCAGCTATCGGGGCTGTATGACACTTTACGCAAAAGGCTCTTTGAGCGGGATGGGTATCGCCTGCCCAAAGGCTGAAGCAAATGGACTACTTCAACCGCTCGATCAAGTCTGCCATGTCACGCCCGAGCTGTTTTGCCATGGGCACGGCAATGGGGTCTTCCTCAACGCTGCGGCGCCAGCGCGGCTTGCCGTCTTTCATTCCTGCCATAAGCGACCCGGTAATACCCGAGCCGATTACCGGTCCAGTAGGGCGCGGGTGCACAACCAGCATTTCATGGGTAGTGAAGAAGTTCTCCAGCACGTGGTTGGTAGCTTCTGCGCCGCAATTGTCTAGGCCTGCCATGGTAAGGAAGCCTCCCACCTTGCCTTTCAGTTGGTTTTCCACCATGTGAAGCGGGCGCGTGCGATCGATGAAGCACTTGGTGCGGGCGGTAACGTTGCCGAAGTAGTCAGGCGACCCCAAGATGATGCCATCGGCTTCGAGCATCTTTTCCTTCAGCTCGTCCATGTCGTCGGATATGGCGCAGGCCGGCTTTCCCAAACAGCGATTGCAGCCGTTGCAGTATTCGATGTCGAGCTCCGAAAGCTCAATCAGCTCGGTTTCGGCTCCTTTCGCCTTCGCTTCTTCAAGCGCAAGGTTCAGAAGATACGCCGTGTTCTGGCCAGCGCGATGGCTTCCGTTGATAGCGATTATTTTCATCAAAGCACCTCTTTCCTCGGGCAACACATCCATTGTATCGGGTGATGAGCTGCGTCACGCCAAGAACAGGGCGAGTGAGGCTGACGGCGTGCTAGAACTGTATGGCTTTCGCTGCAGCGGGTTGTTTTCTGGTTGCACTGGCGTCTTATAAAGAACCGTTGTAAAAGGGGATTCTGATTTATTCGAAAAAGCATGTGCGGCATCGGCGTATTGCACAACCCATGTGTGCAATGCATGGGTTTGCATGTATCCGGTGTGATGCTTTTCAGCTTTTTGGGCAGGTGAATGCGGTAATCTTGCAGCAGGGGATTATTCATTCGTGCGAGCTTAGGAGGGACTATGCCGTACAACACCATCAAAACCGAAGAACGTGAGGGTATCTACATCATCACGTTGAACAGGCCCGAAGCGAAAAATGCCATGAACAGCGAAATGTGGCAGGAGCTGTGTTGGGCTTTCGATCACCTGGAAGAAACCGATTCGCTGCGATGCTGCATTATGACCAACGTGGGCGATTGTTTCTGCGCCGGCAGCGACTTGAAGGAAATTGCTGCAGGAACCTACCATGCACCTGCAGGATATGAGAAAACCGGCTTTTGCGGCATGACGAAACGCTACATTTCCAAGCCGCTTATCGCGGCATGCCAAGGGCGCGTTCTGGGCGGCGGTATGGAAGTGGTTATGGCGTGCGATTTGGCGGTATGTTCAACTGAATCCACGTTTTCGCTTCCTGAACCGCGTCGTGGGCTTACCGCTGCGGGCGGTGGATTGCTGATGCGCATCATGCAGATGGTGCCGCAGAAAGCCGCAATGGAGCTGATGCTTACCTGCGAGCCGTTTTCGGCCCAGAAAGCGCTCGATTGCTTCCTGGTGAACCGCGTTGTTGAACCCGAGAATGTCCTTGATACTGCCATTGGTCTGGCAAAACTCATCTGCAAAGGTGCGCCGCTTTCCATTGAGTACACGAAACGAACCGCCTACGAAACCATGGGCGAAAGCATCATCTACCCCTCAAAGGGCTGGGAGATTCTGGAAAAGTACGAAGCGATAACCCAGAACAGCGAGGACAAGATAGAAGGCGCCACGGCATTCGCCGAAAAGCGTGAACCGGTATGGAAGGGCCGCTAGTCTTCTTTTGATGCCCGCATGAGGAAGAACCCTTCGGGGTTCTTCCTTTTTTTTTTCAATAAAAACGGGTATTTGTTGGGTAGAAAGAGCGCTTTGCGGCCATTCGACCGGCAATCTTATACTCAAAGTATGCATTTATGGGTACATTTCTGAAAACTTGGGAATAGGTTGCTGCGCTTTGGCGCCGTATCCTCTTCGAAGAGACTTGAAAACGCATAGGAGGGTGCGCCGTGGACTTTGCCTTGTCCGAAAGCCAGAAGAACATCATCGCAACGTTTCGCGAATTCGGTGAATCGGTGTTTACCCCAGAACGGGTTTTCCAATGGCGCAAGGACCAAGGCTTGCCTGACGATGTGGTGAAGGGCTTTGTTGACCGCTATTTCGCTTTTGCCGATCAAAGCCCCCGTGGCATGGGCATTATGTCTCAGACGCTGATTCTGGAAGAGCTGTGCCGTTGCGCCGGTGCCGCCCTTCCGTTCCAGAACGACCTGTTCAACCTGCAGATTATGGGTGATTTTGCCGAAGAGGCAGTGTTCACCAAGGTTCTTGACGATTATCGTCAGACCGGGCGCCTGATGTTTTCCCTGGGGGTTTCCGAGCCCAATGCCGGCTCCGACACCATGAGCATGACCACCTCGGTTGAAACGCGCGATGGCCGTCTTGTCCTGAATGGGAAAAAGACGTATGTGAACAACGGCGAGTACTCGCCAAGCATCCTGGTTGCTGCCATCGACAAGGACAATCCTGGTTCGGACGACTATCCGCCGCTGACGTTTTGGCTTATTCCCCATAACTTGCCGGGCATTCGTGCCGTTCCCATCAACAAAATCGGTCAGTCGATGGTGCCATTCGCGTCTGTTTCCTTCGATGAAGTGGAGCTGAAGCCCGAGTATCGCTTGCGCGGCAACGAAGGCGGGTTTCGTCGCCTGTTCAAATTGTTGGAATTTGGCCGCGTGTTTACCTGTGCAGCTTCGTTGGGCATGGCACAGGCTGCCATGGAAGACGCGGTGGCGAATGCCCGCGTGCGCAAAGCGTTTGGTGTTTCCATCGGACAGTTCCAGCAGGTAGAGCAGATGCTTACCGATATGGAAGTGTCCCTGCGCACCATGCGCTCCATGCTGTACCAAGCTGCATGGGCTATTGAGAACGACCAGCCCGACAAGCGCCTGGCAGTTGCGCTGATGAAGCGTTACGTGCCCAAAACCGCAACGCAGGTGGCAAGCGATGCTATGCAGATTTTGGGCGGTTTGGGTTACACCGAAAGTGCCCGCGTCAGCACCATCTGGCAAGATTGCCGCGGCAACCAGATAGCCGAAGGCACCGATCAGATCATGGTGTACATCTCCGCGCCGCTCATCATGAAAGAATACGAATAAAAAAGTACTTTGCTCTACGAGCAAAGTACGTGCTCTCGCTGACTCACTACGCCAACCTATGCCATTCAAAAGAAGCGCGCACAGGCGCGCTTACTGTATTATTTTTCGCCCCCGATCATGAACGAATACGAGTGGAAAGTGTTTGGGGCAGGGCCGCGTGCGCGACACTCTGAGCGCAGCGCAGCTTTGGCGCTTCAAAGAAGCAGCCCCAGGTATTCGACCTAGTGTTTAGGGACGAGGCGAACCATGCGTCGAATCATTCCGCTGCTTCCCTAGCGTCAAAGCGCGCTGAGATAAGCGAAGCGTGTCGCGCACGCGGTCCTGCCCCAAACGCCTACAAGTTGCGGCGAAGTTGAGCCTCCTTGATCTCACTCTCCATGGAGCTATGGATGATGTTGGCAAAAGGGCCGGCATTGCTTATCAGATGCTTGGTGCCGGGTTGTTCGCACTTGTGTGTGAAGTAGGAAAGAAACGCGCACGTGTAGAACTCACTCAGGAAATCGATGTTTTCCTCGGGCAAGTAGCGGTTTGCAAGGATGATGGTGATGTCGTTGCGCAGGGCGGGTAGGTACAAGTCGTACAGGTACGTGCGCAATGCGGCAGGCCCGGTTTCGGCAAACGCCTGCATGTAGAACGTGCGGTTGCGCTCTAGCACGATGGCGAACGCATCGAAGAACTTGGAATGGTCAAGCGAGCGCACGCCCGATTTCTGCGTGATGTAGTAGGGAAAGGCCGAAAGCGAAGGTTCTTCGTCTTTCTTGTAAACCAAGATGTTCTCGGGGAAACGGTTCTGCAGTTCCATGCCTAGGTCGTAGCGGAACTTCCAAATAATAAGCGCGTTCTTGTCCTCGAAGTGGTAGTAGAACGTCTTGCGGTTCTTGCCCGTGCGCTCAACGATGTCGCTGATGGAAACTTTCTTCAAAGGCTGTTCTTCGCACAGTTGCACCAAGGCGTCGGCGATCAACAGTTTTGTGTCGAGCGTTCCCATTTCGCAGTCCTTTCCCTTTCGTACGTGGCTAGTTTAGCGCTCTCGTAGGATTTTGGGTCAAAACAATAAAAATGAGTAGTAAATCGAAAAACTATCGCATCGCAATGCGGGTTAATGCTCGGCGAATGAATGCCCATCGCGCAAATTATGCATAATGCCGCCTTTTCGTCCCGATATCTGTTTTACAATATGCTAACGCGAAGGAGTGCTCACGATTGGTCATCACTGGTATAGATCGTTGCATGTAAGTAAGGCGGCTTCCGAAGAGGGGTCGTCTGTTTTCATGTTCGAAACGATTTGTGCCAGGTATGTCTAATCTGCTCTCGAAAAAAAGTTCACATCTTTTGTTCTTACGAAAGGGGCTGCGACGTGAAGTACGAACTACTGAACAAGCCGTTTAAGATCGGCAATGTGGAGCTGCGAAACCGCTTCGTCATGCTGCCGATGACCATCGAAAAGACCGACAACTACCATGTTGGCGATGACCTCGTAGATTTCTACGAGCAGCGCGCAAAGGGCGGTGCCGCTCTGATCGAGCTCGGCTCCTGCTATGTTTGCGACGTCTTCGACACCCACCCCAAGTACCACACCACCACCGGCGCTGTAGGCGTTTGGGACGACTGCTTCATCCCTGGCCTTACCCGCACCGCTGAGGTTTGCCACAAGCACGGTGCAAAGCTTGCTGCTCAGCTGCAGCTCTGCTATGAGTGGCGTGCAACGGGTGAAGACGAACTTCACTCCTACGCTCCTTCCATTGACGTTGCATCTGGTCCTTTCGTTGGCATGCCTGAAAAGGAATTCACCAAGGAAGAGCTCCAGATCGTAGTCAAGCAGTACGGCGAAGCTGCTAAGCGCTGCCAGAAGGCTGGCATCGACATCATCGAGATCCATGCAGGCATCGGCTACATGGTTATGCGCTTCATCTCCAAGTACTCCAACCATCGTACCGACGAGTACGGCGGAGACACCAAGGGTCGCTGCAAGCTCCTCACCGACATCATCGACGAGATCCACAAGCAGTGCGGCGAAGATTACCCGATCCTCGTTCGTTACTCCGCTGACGACCTTATGCCTGGCGGCCAGCGCGTTGAAGACCTCAAGGAGGTCATCGAGGTTGTAGAGGCTCACGGCATCGACGCTTGGTCCATCCAGGCTGGCTTCCATGAGGCTCCTCGCCCCGTAGCTAACCAGCTCGTTCCTGAAGGCGAGTTCATCTACCTGTCCAAGGAAGCAAAGAAGTACACCTCCCTGCCTTGCTTCCCTGGTACCCGTATCAACCACCTCGACGTTTGCGAGAAGATCCTCGCCGACGGTTCCGGCGACGCTGCTGGTATGGCACGTCACTGGATCGCAGAGCCCGAAATCGGCATCAAGGTTGCCGAGGGTCGTTCCGAGGAAGTTCGTCCCTGCATCGTTTGCTCTCGCTGCCTGGACAACATCTTCATCGGCAAGCCCTGCAAGTGCTCCGTTAACCCCAACGTATACTTCTCTCAGTACGGTCAGCCCCAGGATCACAAGGTATCCGGCGCAGAGGCCGAGAAGAAGATCCTCATCGTTGGTGCTGGCCCCTCCGGTCTGGAAGCTGCTCGTAACCTCAAGATGCGCGGCTTCAAGAACGTTACCGTTGTTGACCAGAAGAAGAAGGCTTGCGGTCTTCTGAACCTGGCTCAGGTTCTGAACGAAGAGCTTCCTCCGATGGTTGATTGGTACAACAACGAGATCAAGCGTCTTGGTCTCGACGTTCGCCTGAACACCAAGGCAGACGCTAACTACATCAAGGAGTTCGGCGCTGACGAGGTAATCCTGGCTGTTGGCCCTGAAACCTCTTCTCCTGACGTTCCTGGCAAGAACCGCAAGAACGTTATCGACTCCCACGCGCTGAAGGAGCTCGTAGAGGGCAAGAACACCCCGGGCATGGGCGCTATGTGGGGCCTGTCCTGCTTCGGCATGGGCATCCTGGGCGCACCTCTTGGCCTTATGAAATGGGGCCTCGGTACGCATCTGCTGGTTAAGAAGCGTCTTGCTGTTATCGGCGGCGGCTTCGCTGGCATCGAGGTTGCTTCCTCCATGTACGAGGGCCGCGAGGTTACCGTTATCGAGTCCGCCAAGAAGGCTGGCGCTGAAATCGGCATCATCGACAAGAACCCCGAGCTGCGCAAGCTCAAGAAGGCTGGCGTTAAGATCCTCACCCTTACCAAGGTTAAGGCTTACACCGACGAAGGTGTTCTCTGTGAAGATGCTGAGGGCAAGGAATTCACCGTTCCCGCTGACACCATCATCGCTGGCACCGTATGCGTTGATAACACCTCCCTCTATGACGAGGTTAAGGGCGTAGTTGACGCAGAGCACCTGCACCTCATCGGCAACGCATCTCCCCACACCGACTGGGAAGGCGTTGCAGCAAACGATCCTTACGGTACGCCTGAGTTCAAGCGTCTCCTTGAGGCCGTTCGCGATGGTTACCTCACCGCAATGCAGATGTAATTTGGTTGCCTAAACGCATCTGATTCGCATAAAGCGTATTTGAAAGCCGCTCTTCGGAGCGGCTTTCTTTTTTTGTATTCGCAGGTCAATAATGTAATACACTTGTATTTCAAACAAAGGCAAGGAGGTTCTGATGTCCGCAATCGATAAAACCGCTGAGGTAAGGATTCCCGTTTCCTTTCGCCTTCCTACCGGCCTGGTGCGACACGTGGAAGCTTATGCGGAACAGAATCGTCTAAGCAAAACCACCGCCTTCGAGCACTTCTTGCGCTTGGGAATCGAAAGCGAGCTCAACAAGGAAGGCGAGTCTGAAGACGCGTTTAGCAAGCTCGAGGAAAAACTCGACAGAATCCTTTCCCTTATGCAGCCCGAAGAGAGCAGGGAGGAAGAGCCTCTTACGCCAGGCGGGCAAGAGCGAGTCAGGGATGCTATTCGGGCATCTGCCCAAAACTACCCTGCAATAAAGAAGGTTTACCTGTTCGGAGCATTTGCGAGTGGGACGTTCGATGCGGAAAGTGCAGTGGACCTTCGCGTCAAAACGGATCGCGCTATGACGTTTGACTCCCAGGATGTAGCCGGTTTCGCAAAGCAGATAAAGCAGCTTTGCGGTAGGCACGTGAACGTTGTTTCGTCGAAGAAGGTAAAGGACAAGCAGCTGGCGGATGCTCTTTCCAGGGAAAAGGTGCTGGTATACGAGCGCGGGGAATAGTCGCTTCTTCAAACACCAGGCTGCGCTATCTGTTTCAGAGGCGTGAACGTTGCTTGTGCACCAGATAGTGCGGTTAGCGCAACGGTGGGGTTTGCTATCATAGGAACGTTCTAGAGTTGTGCCGGTTTCGGCATGAAAAACGATGAAGGAATACCATGACTCAGCATCTTACCGAAAAGGACGTGCGCGGCATTGCCACGTACGCACGCATCGGGCTGACAGATGAAGAGGTTGCGGAAATGACCGTCGACCTGAACAACATCATCGAAAGCCTGAAGCCTATTACTGAATACGATTTGGAGGGCGTAGAGCCTACGTTCCATCCCATCGGAAACCTTACCAACGTCATGCGCGAAGACGTTGAGGGAACCAGCTTCACGCAGGAAGTTGCCCTGGAAAATGCGCCGAAGCAGCAGGATGGCAGCTTCCTTATCCCCGCAATTTTGGGCGGAGGCGATGAGTAATGACGCAGGCTTTCGGTGAGCTTTCGGTAGCTCAGATCCAGTCTGGCCTTTCTGCCAAGGAGTTCAGCGCCAAGGAAGTAGCAGAGGCTTCGCTTTCCCGCATCGCTTCTGCCGATAAGGCGGTCCACGCTTTCCTAGAAACCACTGAAGAGGCAGCCCTTGCCGCGGCGGCGCGTGTTGACGCCGCCATTGCTGCGGGCGACATCTCTCAGGCGGGCCCCTTGGCAGGCGTTCCCGTTGCCTTCAAAGACAACATGAACCTGGAAGGCACCCATACCACGTGTTCTTCCCATATGCTTGAAAACTACGTTTCCCCGTACACGGCAACGTGCGTAAGCAAGATCATCGAAGCCGGCGGCATCCCGCTGGGCAAGTTGAACATGGACGAGTTCGCGTTCGGTTCTTCCACGGAAACCTCGGCATTCGGCCGCACGTTCAACCCGTGGGATCTGGAGCGCGTACCGGGCGGTTCTTCCGGTGGCTCTTCTGCTGCGGTTGCAGCTGGCTTGGCAACGCTTACGCTTGGCTCCGATACGGGCGGATCCATCCGCCAGCCGGGCAGCTTCTGCGGCACTGTTGCCGTCAAGCCCACCTATGGCGTTGTCTCCCGCTACGGCGTAGTGGCCTTCGGCTCTTCGCTCGACCAGGTAGGTCCGTTTGCCCGCAACGTCCAGGATGCCGCGCTTGCCATGAACGCCCTTGCCGGCCACGACCCGCTCGATTGCACCAGCCAGCCCGTTTCCACCGACTTCACGGCCAACCTGGCCGAAGGCGTGAAGGGCATGCGCATCGGCGTGGTTCCCGCCTTCATGGAAGCTGAGGGCCTTTCATCTGAGGTTCGTGCCAAGGTCGAAGAGGCCATCGAGCATCTTCGCCAGATGGGTGCTGAAATCGTAGAGGTCGAGCTTCCCAACGCGCAGGCTGCCATGAGCGCGTACTACGTGCTTGGTCCGTGCGAGGCGTTCTCGAACTTGGCTCGTTTCGACTCCGTTCGCTACGGCTATTGCGAACCGGGCTGCAAGGACTTGGGCCATCAGTACGAAGCATCGCGTGCGGCCGGCTTCGGTCCCGAGGCGCGCCGCCGCATCATGCTGGGTAGCTATCTGCTTTCCGCGGGTGTGTACGAAAAGTACTACTATCCGGCACAGCAGGTGCGCACGCTCATCACGCAAGACTACGTGAAGGCATACGAAAAGGTGGATTGCATCGTGGCTCCCGTTGCGCCGCGCACGGCATTCAAGTTCGGCGAGATTGCCGACCCCACTTCGATGTACCTTTCCGATATGTTCACCATCTCCATCAACATCGCTGGCAACGGCGGCATGAGCATGCCGGTTGGCCTGGGCGCCGATTCGGGTTTGCCCGTGGGCGTTCAGCTGATCAGCCCCGCGTTCAAGGACGAGAACATGCTGCGTGCTGCTGCTGCGCTTGAAACGGTATACGGTCCGGCTCCTGTTGCGCCGGCGTTCGCCGATGGAAAGGATGGTGAATAACCGTGAAGAAGCTCGAACAAGTACTTGAAGACTGGGAAGCGGTTATCGGCCTGGAAATCCATGCCGAGCTCACCACGCTTGAAACCAAGATGTTCTGCAGCTGCAAGTTGGAGTTTGGCGCAGAGCCCAATACCCATACCTGCCCGGTATGCCTGGGCCTGCCGGGCGCCTTGCCGGTACCGAACAAGGCGGCAATCGAATCTATCGTGCTGGCTGGCCTTGCCACCAACTGCGATATCGAAAAGCGCTCCATGTTCTACCGCAAGAACTACATGTATCCCGATATGGCCAAGAACTTCCAAACCACGCAGGGCCCCGTTGCCTTCTGCATGCGCGGCCACTTGGATTTGGACGTTGACGGCGCTGCCGCCAAGGAGCGCATCGATCTGGGCGATTTGAAGCCCGGTGAGCAAGGGGCTGAAGGTACCACAGCCGCCAACGTGACGCGTACCGAAGACGGCTATGTGGCGCATGTGGGCATCGAGCGCATCCACATGGAAGAGGATGCGGGCAAGATGATCCACATCGGCGGTGGGGAAGGCCGCATTGCCGGCGCAACCCATTCGCTGGTCGATTACAACCGTGCCGGCACGCCGCTTATCGAACTGGTAACCAAGCCCGACCTGCGCACGCCCGAAGAGGCACGTCTGTTCATGCAGAAGCTGCGCCAGATCTACCTGGCTATCGGCATCTCCGACTGCTCGATGGAGGAAGGCTCGCTGCGCTGCGATGGTAACGTTTCCCTTCGCCGCCGCGGTTCCACGGAGCTGGGTACCAAGACCGAGCTGAAGAACATGAACTCTTTCAAGAACCTGCATGACGGCTTGGCCTACGAGATTTGCCGCCAGGCGGAGGTTCTGGAAGAGGGTGGCATCATCTACCAGGAAACCCGCCATTGGGACCCCAGCGCAAAGCGCACCATTGTTATGCGCGTGAAGGAAACCGCCGACGACTACCGTCTGTTCCCCGAGCCCGACCTGGCACCGTACGACCTGTCCGACGAATTCATCGAAAGCGTCCGCGCCAAGTTGCCCGAGCTTCCCGACGAAAAGGCAAAGCGCTTCGAGGAAGAGTTCGGCCTTTCTGCCTACGATGCGCGTCACTTGGTGGAGCACCGCAGTACCGCCAACTTCTTCGAGGCATGCATGGCGCAGGCCGAAGGTGATGCCGCTAAGCTGGCAAAGCCTCTGGCTAACCTCATCATCAACGATGTGGCTGCCTATGCAAATGCCAACAACGTGTCCGACATGGCGGAAACCGCCCTTTCGCCGGTACGTGCCGTTGAGCTGATCAAGTTGCTTGCCGAAGACACTATTTCTTCCAAGCAGGCCAAGGAAGTGTTCGCCATCGTGCTGGAAGAGGACAAGGATCCTTCTGCCATCATCGAAGAGCGCGGCATGAAGCAGGTGTCCGATACCGGTGCCATCGAAGCAGTTGTCGACGGCGTTCTGGAGGCCTTCCCCGACAAGGTGGAGCAGTACAAGGGCGGCAAGACCGGCCTTCTGGGCTTCTTCGTTGGCCAGTGCATGAAGCAGATGAAGGGCCAGGGCAACCCCAAGGTCATCAACCAGCTGCTTGCCAAGAAGCTTTCGTAAACCTGTACTGAAACAGGCAAAGTGCTCTATTAAAGTGGGCAAATGTCAGGCACCCAGCCCTTTTGGGGCTGGGTGCTGTTGTAAGCGGCAAGAAAAGATAGGGCATTTGGCAAATTTAGGCTCTAAAGTACGAAGGGGTGGCGATAAAGGGCTTGAAACGTACGGGTTTCCGCGTTATTTCGGCTTGAGAAAGATGTTTTTCGTACTTTAGAGCCTAAATTTGCCAGAACAGTGCCGAAATATGGTTTGGAGGAATTCGGTGGCTGCAGAATCGAACAATCAGGCAATGATTGCCGCTCGTGCGGCGCTGAAAGAGCATTTTGGCTACGATGGTTTCCGCCCGGGCCAGGAAACCTTGGTGGAAGCCCTTCTTTCGGGGCGTGATTGTCTGGGCGCTATGCCTACGGGTGCTGGCAAGTCTATCTGCTACCAGATTCCTGGCGTGGTGCTGCCGGGGCTTACCTTGGTAGTTTCCCCGCTGGTGTCTTTGATGGGCGATCAGGTGCGTGCCCTGCTCGATGCAGGCGTGCGTGGATCGTATCTGAATTCCACGCTTACCCCTGGCCAGCAGAATACCGTTATGCGCCGTGCGCTCGCTGGTACTTATGACATCATGTACGTTGCGCCCGAACGTTTGGCCGACCCGCGTTTCATCGAGTTTGCCTGCCAGGCGCAAATACCCCTTATCGCCATAGACGAAGCGCATTGCGTTTCGCAGTGGGGGCAGGACTTCCGCCCTGCATATCTGGGCATCGGTGAATTCATCGCCGCCCTGCCGAAGCGCCCCATTGTGGCGGCGCTTACGGCAACGGCAACCGAAAAAGTGCGCGAGGACATCGCTTCGCTGTTGGGGCTGATAAACCCCGAAACCGTGGTAACGGGCTTCGACCGCCCCAACCTGCGTTTTGCCGTGGAACAGCTTCCCTCGAAGCGTAAGCTTGCCCGCATCGTCGCCTATGCCGTGAACCATCCCGAAGATTCGGGCATCGTGTACTGCTCCACTCGCAAGGACGTGGAAAAAGTGCATGAAGCGTTGCTCGATGCGGGCGTGAGGGCGGTGCGCTACCATGCCGGCCTTTCCGTCAGGGAGCGTACCGATTCGCAGCAGGCGTTTGTTGTGGACGATGCCCCGGTTATGGTGGCAACGAATGCATTTGGCATGGGCATCGACAAGTCGAACGTGCGGTACGTGATCCATCACAACATGCCCGGCTCGCTCGAGGCCTACTATCAGGAAGCGGGCCGTGCGGGCCGCGATGGCGAGCCTTCCGAATGCCTGCTGCTGTGGAACGACGGCGATATTGGAACTTGCCGTTTCTTCATCGAGCAGGAAGTGGAAAACGAGGCGCTTTCACCCGAAGAACGCGAGCTGGTGCGCGCTTCGCAGCGTAGGCTCCTTGCCGCCATGACGGGGTATTGCCTTACCACGCGTTGCTTGCGCTGCCACATTCTGGAGTACTTCGGCGACGAATCCGCGAAAGAATGCAACAACTGCTCGAATTGCGAGGGGCAGTACCAAGCCATCGATGTGACGCAACAGGCGCGCGCTGTGATGCGCTGCGTGCAGGAGCTGCGCGGGCGGTTCGGCAAGTCAGTGGTTGCCGATGTGCTGCATGGATCGAAGAGCCAGCGCATCTTCGAATTTGGCTTGGAGAGTTCGCGCACCTACGGCACGCTCCCCAACGATTCGGCTGCACGCATCAAGGAGATAATTGAGATTCTGGCAAGCGACGGGTACCTGCAGATAGGCGAGGGGCGCTACCCCCTTGTTGGCCTGGGCGTTCGTGCTCGCGAAGCGGCCGTGCCCGAATTCAGCCTTGCTATGAAACGCCCTGCCGAACGCATAACGCGCCTGAAAGGCGCCGAAGGCGCGGCCGAAGCATTCGGCGCGGCTGGCTCTGAAAAGCCCAAGAAGGCGAAGGCGGCCGAAGGGCTCGACCCGATGGACGCCGAGCTGTTCGAACGCTTGCGTGCTTTGCGCAAGCGCATTGCCACCGAAGCCACGGTGCCGCCCTATGTGGTGTTTTCCGATGCTGCGCTGCGGGCCATGTGCCTGGCCCGTCCGAAAACCGAAGAGCAGTTCTTGGAAGTGCAGGGCGTGGGCAAGGTGAAGCTGGAACGCTACGGCGAGGAATTCCTGCGTGAAATCAATGCGTAGCAGACTCAAGATGCTGCAGGCGTGAAGGGTGCAGGTTCGCGCCCTGCGCGCCAATGAAAACGCGTATTATTGAACGGTTGTGTCTTCGGGGCGCAACCGTTTTGTTTTCCGACAGAAAGGCGGCTTGCATGGCCAGCCAGAATACTATCGACACTTCCGTGGACGGGCAGGGCCGCGAAGGCTTTTCCAGTCGTTTGGGCTTTTTACTTATCAGCGCAGGGTGCGCTATCGGCTTGGGCAACATCTGGCGTTTTCCCTACATCACCGGTGAGTACGGTGGCGCGGCGTTCGTGCTGCTTATCATTTTCTTCCTGGTGGTTTTAGGCCTGCCGGTGCTGGTTATGGAATTTTCCGTGGGCCGCGCAAGCTACCGTTCCACTGCGCGCAGCTTCGATGCGCTTGAGCCGCGCGGGTCGAAGTGGCACTGGTTCAAGTGGTTCACGCTTGCGGGCAACTACGTGCTGATGATGTTCTACACCAGTGTGTGCGGCTGGATGGTTGCCTATCTGTTCAAGATGGCGTCGGGCGCACTCAGCGACGGGGCCGATTTCCCCACGGTGTTCAGCTCCATGACCGGCGATCCGGTAGAGATGACGGGGTGGATGCTCCTGGTAACGCTGATGGGCTTCGGCGTGTGCGCGCTGGGCGTTCAGAAGGGCGTTGAGCGCATCACCAAGGTCATGATGGCGGCGCTGTTCGTACTCATGGCCGTTCTGTGCGTGCATTCCTGCACGCTGGAAGGCGGACAGGAAGGCTTGGCGTTCTACCTGTTGCCGAACCTGGACAACCTGTTCAACAACCCCAACGCGAGTTTCGCCGAGATCCTGTACGCCGCTATGAGCCAGGCGTTCTTCATGCTTTCCATCGGCGTTGGCTCCATGTCGATCTTCGGCAGTTACATCGGCCGCGACCGCAAGCTCACCGGCGAAGCGGTGCAGATTGCGGGCATGGACACGTTGGTCGCCATCATGGCGGGCCTTATCATCTTCCCGGCATGCTTCGCCTTCGGCGTTGACCCCGATTCCGGCCCCAACCTGGTGTTCCTCACGCTTCCTGCGGTATTCGACCAGATGCCGTTCGGGCAGCTGTGGGGCACGGCGTTCTTCCTGTGCATGGCATTCGCGGCGCTTTCGACGGTTATCGCCGTGTTCGAGAACATCCTGCGCTTTTCCATGGACGAATGGAACATCACCCGCAAACGTGCTGTTGCCATCAACGGGCCGCTGCTGGCGCTTCTTTCCATGCCGTGCGTTTTGGGCTTTTCGGTGTGGTCGGGCGTGCAGATCCCCGGCATCGGTGACATTCAGTCGCTGGAAGACTTCATGGTGTCGAACAACTTCCTGGTTCTGGGCGGTTTGGTGTTTGCCCTGTTCTGCACCCGTAAGGCTGGCTGGGGTTGGAAGAACTTCCTTGCCGAAGCCAACGAAGGCGAGGGCATGCGTTACCCCAAGGCGCTTTACGCATGGACGCGCTATGGGGTACCGCTGCTGATCATCGTGATCTTCGTTGCCGGGTGGGTGCCGAAGATCATGTTCTGGCTGAACATGTGACGATAGTCCGATCGCTGTCCCCTTGGCGGGGCGCAGACCAGCTTGGGGCTCCCGTTTCTCTGCTCAAAAGGCTCGCTTCGGCGAGCCATTTTTGCGTGCAGTCGCCGCTTCATGCTTTTGAAGAAGATTCGCTTGCGCGAATCGCGCAGGGGATGTTTTCAGAGAGCCCCCGACCGGGCCTGCGCCCCGCCAAGGGGACGGCGACCTGAGTTATGTCGTCACATTTGGCCAGCCCGTGCTGCTGTGGTGGTGCAGGGGGGTGGGCCATTTGCCTACATTGTTGGGCGTGAACCTGTTGCGGCGGCGTATACTTCGAACATTGCAAATATGACGCGAAGGAGCCGCAAAGGTGGCAGGTAAAGAAATCGTAGACGAGGGGCGCGAGAAATTCTCGAGTCGCCTAGGGTTCATCCTCATCAGCGCCGGGTGCGCTATCGGCCTGGGCAACATCTGGCGTTTCCCCTACATCACCGGTGAGTACGGCGGCGCGGCGTTCGTGCTCCTTATTCTGTTCTTCCTGGTTGTTTTAGGCGTGCCGCTGTTGGTAATGGAATTTGCCATGGGACGCGCAAGCTACCGTTCCCTGGCGCGCAGCTATGAAGCGCTGGAACCCCAGGGGTCGAAGTGGCATCGCTTCAAGTGGCTGGGCCTTGTGGGCTGCTACTTGCTGATGATGTTCTACACCGTGGTATGCGGCTGGACCATTGCCTACTTCGTTAAAGCGGCCATGGGCACGTTCGATGGCACGGAAGACGTGAGCATGGTGTTCGGCTCGATGCTGGGCAACCCCATGGAGCTTACCGGTTGGATGCTGTTGGTGGCCGTTATCGGTTTCGGCGTATGCGCCATGGGCCTGCAGAAGGGCGTTGAGCGCATCACCAAGGTTATGATGGCGGCGCTGTTCGTTATCATGGCGCTTCTGTGCGTGCACTCCCTTACGCTTGAAGGCGGTCAGGCGGGCTTGGAATTCTATCTGTTGCCCAACTTCGACAACCTGTTCAACAACCCCAATGCCAGCTTCCCGCAAATCGTGTACGCGGCCATGAGCCAGGCCATGTTCATGCTTTCCATCGGCGTTGGTTCCATGTCCATTTTCGGCAGCTACATGACGCGCGACCGCAAACTCACCGGCGAAGCTGTGAACATCGCGCTGCTTGATGCGTTGGTTGCCATCATGGCGGGCCTTATCATCTTCCCGGCATGCTTCGCTTATGGCATCAACCCTGACGCAGGCCCCGGCTTGGTGTTCCTTACCCTGCCTACGGTGTTCGAGCAGATGCCGCTTGGCCATTTGTGGAGCACGCTGTTCTTCCTGTTCGTTGCAGCAGCGGCGCTTTCTTCCGTTATCGCGGTGTTCGAAGCCATCCTGCGTTTCACCATGGACCAGTGGGACATTACCCGCAAGCGCGCTGTTGCCATCAACGCGCCCATCCTGGTACTGCTTTCGTTGCCGTGCGTGTTCGGCTACAACATTTGGGCAGATTTCCTGGTGCCGGGCATCGGCGACGTGCAGTCGCTGGAAGACTTCATCCTTTCCAACAACATCCTGCCTATTGGCTGCCTGCTGTTCGTGCTGTTCTGCACCACGAAGCGCGGGTGGGGTTGGGACAAGTTCATCGCCGAAGCCGACCGCGGTGAGGGCATTGCCTTCCCGAAGTGGGCTCGCCTGTGGGTGAAGTATGGTGTGCCGGTGCTTATCCTTATCGTGTTCTTCACCGGTTGGGCGCCCACTCTGCAAACCTGGTTGGGCTTGGCATAGCTCGTCTACAGGTTTCAACGTACAAAGCCGACGTGCACAAGCGCGTCGGCTTTTTTGCATAAGGAAAGGGGGCCGACTTCGAAAATCCCTCGAAGTCGGCCCCTTGTTGTTGGATTCGCGCATCTGCGCTCGGCTATTTTGGCTCCGCTCGATGGGCGTTGGGCGGAGTTTCCCTTGCCCGGTGGAGTTACTTGACCACCAGCACCGGCACGTCTGAAGCGCGCAGCACGCCGTAGCTTACCGAGCCGATGGCACCGCGGATGGCGCCCAAGCCGCGCGATCCCATAACAATCAAATCGCAGTCGTAGTGCTTTACGGCATCGATGATGGTTTCGATGGTGTACACGCCGAAAATCACTTCTGCGGTAAGGGTTCCGGGGAAGTCCGCCACGATTTCGGCGATGTTGTCTTGCAGCTCTTTGTCCTGTTCTTCGTTGCGCTCTTCAACCACTTTGGCGAAGTCGCCCTTGGAAACAACGGAAACGCCCATGCCGAAACCGGTTTGGTTGATGCTGCTGTACACCAAATCTTGCGGAGGTGCTGCAACCTCGACAACATGGATGGTTGCCTCGGCGTTTTCGCCTGCCATGCTAATGGCTTCTTTCAGTGCGTTCTTTGCGTGCTCGGAATTGTCGTACGGCACGAGGATGTTCTTGAACCCCATGTGAATCGCCCCCTCAGGCTCCTGTTATTACCTTTGATTATACGCTTTTCGCCTGCATAGTAGAACGTGTTCACAGCGCGCTTGCTCCCGTTTTCGCCTGTTGATGCGGGTCGGTGCCGAGCCGCCTTGCGTCTTTTGCCGTGGGCTCGTGGACGAAATATGAATGCCTCGTCTTTGTGTTGCTTTAGTACTCTACTGTGATAAAGTACTAGCAACGAAAACGGAAGAACGGTGCGGCGGAAGCGCGAGCGTGCCCTTGCCGATTCCCTTAAGCCGTTTCCGTAAAAAGCCTGTTACGCAGCTGGGCAATTCTGCAGAAACGCAGCGCCGGCGGGCATAATAGGAAAGCTAAGAACAAACGCAAGGCAGGCTGGCGGGCATCCGCTTGCCTGATTTGGCGGATAAGGAAGAAGGAACATGAACTACATCACTCCGGTTGGCTTCCGCGACATGATGAGCGACGAAGCGCAAGTTCGCGAAGACCTGATTTCGCGCGTGCGTACGTGCTTTGCGGCAAAGGGCTACCGTCCGGTGGAAACCCCCACGCTGGAAGTGCTCGATGTGATGGAGGCAGGCGGGCATGTGCCCGAGGCCCCCTTCAAGTTCTTCGATTCCCATGGCGACTTGCTTGCTATGCGCCCCGACGTCACCATGCAGATTGCGCGCATGTGTGCAACGCGCGGTCTGGGCGCTGCCGAGCCTCTGCGCCTGCGCTACACCCAGCGTGTGTTCCGCGAGAAAACGGTGGAAGCTGCCGCGCGTGAGCTTACCCAGTGCGGCGCCGAGCTCATTGGCGCAGCGGGCAGCGTTGCCGATGTCGAGCTGGTTTCCTTGTTCGCTTCCGCGCTTACCCAGTGCGGCTTGGAAAACTTCACCATCGCTTTGGGCTCGGCAGGCGTGCTGCGCGACTTGTTGGATGCCAGCGGCGCAACCGATCAGTGGAAAAGCGCGGTGATGCAGGCGTACCACACCTCGAATTTCGTATACTTGGGCGAATTGGTTGCCGCAGCTGAGCAGGCTGCCAACGGTGGCTCGGCACAGGAAGCTGCCAGCCAGGCGCGTTTCAAGCTGGCCGACCCGGCCATCGCCAACCCGGGTAGGGTAGTGCCCGCCATTGCCCGTGCCATTTTCCAACTTTCGCGTTTGCGCGGCGGCAAGGCCAAACTGGCGCAGGTGCGCACCTTGCTTGAACCGCTGGGTTGCGCTCGCGGCATCAGCGAGCTGGAAGGTGTGTACAACGCCCTTATCGAGTCTGGCCTGGAAGGCAAGGTACTCATCGACTTTTCAGTGATGAGCTCGTTCGATTACTACACGGGCTTGGTGTTCGAGGCGTATGCGCCTGGCCTGGGCTCGCCTTTGGGCGGTGGCGGCCGCTACGACAAGCTGCTTGCCCAGTACGGTGCCGAAAAGGTGCCGGCAGCCGGTTTCGCGTTCTATTTGGAGCAGGTAATGGCTGCGCTCGAGGCCTCGAAAACCACGCGTCCCCTGCGCATTGCCGTGCCGAAGGGCTCGCTCAAAGACGACGCCATCGCAACGTTGGAGGCTGCCGGCCTCGACGTTACGGGCTTGGCCGATGCGGGCCGTACGCTGATGCTGCGCAACGGCGACGTTGAGTACCTGTTCGTGCGTCCCACTGATGCGCCCGTGTTCGTTGCCTTGGGCGCCGCCGACTGCGGTATCTGTGGCGAGGATTCCCTTATCGAAGCATCGCCTGACGTGATCGAGCTGGCCGACTTGAAGTTCGGCGGTTGCCGCTTCGTGGTGGCAGAATCTGCCGGCACCACCGAAGCGGTGGAAAGCCGCTACCGCAAGCTGGGCTCTATCCGCGTTGCCACGAAATACCCCAACATCACACGTTCCTACTATGCCAAGATGGGCATGCCAGTTGAAATCGTGAAGCTGCACGGCAACATCGAGCTGGCGCCTATCACGGGCATGGCCGAACGCATCATCGACATCACCGCAACGGGCACCACGTTGCGCGAAAACAACCTGGTGGTGGTAGACGACGTGCTTGCCTCCACCGCACGCTTCTTCGCGAACCCGTGCTCATACCGTACCAATCCGCGTGTTGGCGAACTTGCCGACGTGCTCTATTCCCAGACGAAGGAGAACTAATCCCATGAGAAGAATCGAGCTTACTCCCGGTCAGGTTTTCGAAGAGAAGATGCTCAACCGCGTTGGCGCCTTCAACGCCGATGCCCTGGTTGCGGCAACCAATATCGTCGAGGATGTTCGCAAGCGCGGCGATGAGGCTCTGCGTGAGTACACCGCTAAGTTCGACGGCGTGGAAATGAAGCAGTTCCGCGTTCCCCAGGAAGCCATCGACGAAGCCATTGCCAAGGTTGATCCGAAGGTTGCCGCGGCAATTCAGAAAGCGGCTTCGCAGATCCGCGATTTCCACGAGCGCCAGAAGCAGCAGGGCTGGTTCACACTGCGCGAAGACGGCGCACTGGTGGGTGCCAAGGTGGAACCGCTCGACTCCGTGGGCATCTACGTTCCCGGTGGCCGTGCGCTGTATCCTTCTTCCGTTCTAATGAACGCTATTCCCGCTTCCGTTGCAGGTGTGAAGCGCATTGTATGCGTTACTCCGCCCACGAAAGACGGCTCGCTTGATTCGGCCATCCTGGAGGCCTGCCGCGTTGCGGGTGTAACCGAGATTTACGCTGTCGGCGGTGCGCAGGCAATCGGCGCTCTGGCGTACGGCACCGAAAGCATCAAGCCCGTCGACAAGATCACCGGCCCAGGCAACGCCTTCGTTGCCGCAGCTAAGAAGCTTGTTTCGGGCGATGTGGGCATCGACATGATCGCCGGTCCTTCCGAGGTGTGCGTTGTTGCCGATGAAGCGGCGCTGCCCGAACTGGTTGCCATCGACCTTATGGCCCAGGCAGAGCACGATCCGCTGGCAAGCTGCTACCTGGTAACTTTCAGCTCCGAATACGCCGACGCGGTGGAAGCTGCCATCGCAAAGCACATGGAAGGCTCTACCCGCGCCGAGATCACCACGGCTTCCCTTACCAACAAGGGCCTGATCATCGTGTGCCCCAATATGGACACCGCCATCAACACGGTTAACATCATCGCGCCCGAGCACTTGGAGCTGCATGTTTCCGATGCTATGGAACTTCTGGGCGCCATCCACCACGCAGGTGCCATCTTCCTGGGCGAATGGACGCCCGAGGCAGTGGGCGACTATGTTGCCGGCCCCAACCACACGCTTCCCACGGGTGGCACGGCGCGCTTCTCCAGCCCGCTTTCGGTAGACGAGTTCATAAAGAAGAGCAGCGTGCTGCAGTACTCCCCGGCAGCTTTGATGCGCGATTCCGAAGCGGTTATCACGCTTGCCGACCACGAGGGCCTGTGGGCTCACGCTCAGAGCGTTCGCCTGCGCCGCAAGCTGGTTGAGCAGGCGTTCGAGGAAGCAAAGGCAGCTGGTGAAGTAAACGGCGCGGCGGAGGCGAAGTAGCCCATGCACGGCGTACGTCCCTCGCACCCTAACCTGGCGGACATCGTTCCGTATGACCCGAAGTACCTGCCGGCCAACCAGTACCTTTCCGCGAACGAGAATCCCAACAACGTTCCCGAAGAAGTGCAGCTGGAGATCCGCAAGGCCCTGAAGGGCTTCCCCTTCAACCGTTACCCCGATCCGCTGGGCAACGAGCTTCGCGATTTGATCGCCGAGGCCAACGGTCTTACGCGTGATAATGTGCTACTGGGCAACGGCGGCGATGAATTGCTGTTCAACTTTGCCCTTACTTGGGGCGGCCCGGGGCGCACGTTTTTGAACGTGCCGCCCACGTTTTCGGTGTACGAGGCCAACGCGCGCCTTACGGGCACCAAGGTGGTGAACATCCCGCGCAAGGAAAACTTCGACATCGACGAAGAGGCCGTGCTGGCTCGCATGGCGCAGGGCGACATCGACTTCGCGGTTATCACCAGCCCCAACAACCCCACAGGCAAGATGGCCAGCGAAACGTTCTTGAAGAAGCTGCTTGATGCTAGCGATGCGCTGATCATGGTCGACGAGGCGTATTTCGAGTTCAGCCGCTTTTCCATGCGCCCGTACCTCGACCAGTACGAGAACCTGGTTATCCTGCGCACGTTTTCGAAGGCGTTCAGCCTGGCTGGCGTGCGCATGGGCTACATCTTGGCGAACCCGTGCGTTATCCGCGAGTTCTTGAAGGTGCGCCAGCCCTATTCGGTCGACTCCGTTTCGCAGGCTATTGCCACAGCGGTGTTCCGCAACCGTTCGCTGTTCGTGCCGGGCATCAACCAGATCATCGAGCAGCGCGGTGTGCTCCTTGAAGAGTTGGGCAAGCTGCCAGGCGTTACGGTGTTCGACTCCGATTCGAACTACGTTCTGTTCCGCGTTGATAAAGCCGACGAGGTGTGGCAAAAGCTTTACGACCGCGGCGTGCTGATCCGCGATTTCTCGCATGCGCAGTACCTTGAGAACTGCCTGCGTGTTTCGGTTGGATCGCCCGAGGAAAACCGCGTGTTCTTGGGTGCGTTGACCGAGATCTTGAACGAAAGGGGCTAGCGATGGTGCAGCAGCGAACCGCAGAGCTTACCCGTACCACGAAGGAAACCGATATTGCGCTTTCGCTCGATATCGACGGCACGGGCAAAACGAATATCGATACGGGCGTGGCGTTCTTCGACCACATGCTTGATGCATTCGGGCGTCATGGCCTGTTCGATCTGAACGTGAACGCCAAAGGCGATATCGAAGTGGACGCCCATCATACGGTAGAAGATGTGGGTATTGTGCTGGGCAAGGCGTTTGCGCAGGCCATGGGCGAAAAGCGCGGCATCACGCGCTTCGCGTCCCAGTATCTTCCCATGGATGAGACGCTGGTGCTTGCGGCAGTTGACATTTCGGGGCGCGGCCAGCTTCATTGGGATGTTGACGTGCCGCTGTGCCTGCTGGGCACGTTCGACACCTCGCTTGCCAAGGAGTTCTTCATCGCCTTTGCCACGAATGCAGGCGTAACATTGCATGTTCGCATGGTGACGGGCGAAAACGCCCATCACATCGTGGAGGCGTGCTTCAAGGCAGTGGGGCGTGCTATGTGCCAGGCGTTGGAGATCAATCCCCGCATTGCCGACGAGCTGCCCTCCACCAAGGACGCTCTGTGATGAGCGAATGACAAAAAGGGGACAGTCCCCTTTTTGTCATCCTTGGCCGTTTGTATCAGAAAGGCGTAAAGCAACCGATGATTGCCGTTGTTGATTATTGCAAAGGGAACCTGAAAAGCGTGGAACGCGGTCTGCGTGCGGTAGGTGGCGACGCCCGCATTACCGACAATCCCGACGAGATTCGCGCTGCCGATGCGGTGGTTTTGCCCGGCGTGGGCGCATTCGCCGATGCTTCGGCCCATATGGTCGAGTCGGGCCAGATGGACGCCGTGCGCGATGCCATCGCGGCCGGCAAGCCCTTCTTGGGCATTTGCCTGGGCGAGCACCTTCTGTTCGCCTCCGGCGTGGAAGGTGCAGCGGGCCCCGGCGTTGACGGCAACCCGGGCGATGCTGATTTGCCGGTTGGCCTGGGGCTGATTGACGGCACGGTGGTGCGCATGCCTGCAACGGGTGCGGACGGAACGTCGTACAAGGTTCCCCATGTGGGTTGGAACTCCGTTGAATTCACGTCCGCCTGCCCCTTGTTCGAAGGCGTCGAATCGGGGGAGTACTTCTACTTCACCCATAGCTACATCGCTCCTGAAAACGAGTGCACCGTGGCAACCACCACGCACTCGGTGACGTTCCCGTGCGCTGTTCAAAAGGGCAACGTTTTCGGCGTGCAGTTCCACCCCGAAAAGTCGTCGGACGCGGGTGCGAAAGTGCTGGCGAACTTTCTCAAGGTAGTAGAAGCCTGCAAGTAACGTGCAGAGGTGCCCAAAGATGACAAAAAGGGGACTGTCCCCTTTTTGTCATCTTTGGCACTCTAGCCAAGCGAAAGGAACATCATGGACATTCTTCCTGCTATTGATATTCTGGGCGGCAAAGCGGTTCGCCTGGCGAAGGGCGACTACAACGCCGTAACCGTGTACAACGACGACCCGGTGGCTCAGGCTGCCAGCTTCAAAGAGCAGGGTGCGCGTTGGATCCACGTGGTTGATCTGGATGGGGCGCGTAGCGGCGTGCCGGAAAACATCGGCATCATCGAACGCATCATCAAGGAAACGGGCTTGAAGATAGAAGTGGGCGGCGGCATCCGCAGCCCGGAGACCATCGACCGCTTAGCTGCGGCGGGCGTTTCCCGCGTGGTTTTGGGTACCACCTTGGTGACCAACCCCGAATTCGCCAAGGCTGCCTTGGAAAAGTACCCCGACATGCTTACCGCCGGCATCGATGCCAAGAACGGCGAGGTTGCCGTGGCGGGTTGGCGCGAAGGCGCGGGCGTTCCCGCCGAAGAGCTGATTGCCGAGGTTGGTAAGCTTGGGTTCAAGCACCTGGTGTACACCGACATTTCCCGCGACGGCATGCAGACGGGCATCGATGCGGCGCGCTATGTTGAGGTTTCCCGCGTGTTTGGCAACCCTGTTATCGCTTCGGGCGGTGTGGCTAGCATTGAAGATGTGAAGAACCTGGCCGCCGTTGCCGACAGCATCGAAGGCGTTATCGCAGGCCGTGCGGTATATGAAGGTTCGTTGAGCGTCGAAGAGGCCGCAAAACTCTGCAAATAAGGCGCCTTGCCACTTGTTTTGATTTGCTTCGGCTTGGAGTGCGTCGGGCGAAGGCGCGAAGCATGCTCATCGCTTCATGAAGGCAAGCGATGCAGGGAGGCGTATGGGCAAGAGAAGCGAATGGTGGCAGAACGGGCGAGACGTGGGCCCTTGCCCGGCAGACGGCAAGCCGGCCGATGGGGCCGTAAGAAAGGAAACCAATGCTTACAAAACGCGTAATACCGTGCATGGACGTGAAGGACGGCCGCGTGGTGAAGGGCGTGAACTTCGTCAACCTGCGCGACGCCGGCGACCCCATCGAGTTGGCGCAGCGTTACGACGAGCAGCGTGCCGACGAAGTGATTTTCCTTGACATCACGGCAACGCATGAAGGCCGCGCCACCACGGTAGACATGGCAAGCCGCGCGAGCGAAGAACTGCACTTGCCCTATTGCGTGGGCGGCGGCTTCCGCAGCGTTGAAGACATCCGAACCATGATTGCCGCCGGCGCCGACAAGGTTTCGGTGAATTCTGCCGCCATTGCCGACCCATCGCTTATCACCAAAGCGGCGGCTGCTCTCGGCACGCAGGCCATCCTGTGCGCCATCGATGCCAAGCAGGTTCCCGGCAATCCCAACAAGTGGGAAGTGTACGTGCAAGGCGGCCGCAAGAACACCGGCCTTGACGCGGTTGAGTGGGCAGTCGAGGCAGCACGTCGTGGTGCCGGCGAGATTCTTCTTACCAGCATGGACCGCGACGGTAGCAAAGATGGCTTTGACCTGGCACTTACCCGTGCGGTGTCCCGTGCGGTGAACATTCCCGTTATCGCTTCGGGCGGCGTGGGCAAGCTCGAGCACTTCGCCGAAGGCATCATCGAAGGCGAAGCAGATGCCGTGTTGGCGGCAAGCGTGTTCCATTTCGGTGAGCTCACCATCCGCGAAGTGAAGGAATATATGGCAAGCCAAGGAATACCGGTAAGGCTGTAAGCGTGGTAACGCGCCGAAAAAGCGCTGATGCAGCGCGCGCTCAGCAAACAAGGGCCTTAGCCTTCTTCGGGATAATTGTGGCGATTGTCGTGGTAACCGTTGTGGCCCTGTACCCTGCCGTGGCGCCTGCCAACGAGCTGCCGCTTGACGTGGAGGACAGCGATCCTGCCCATTTCAACCAGCTTGCGCAGCTTACACCAGAAGGGGAGGGCTGGTCGGAAGGCTTGGCCTCTGCCTACAGCATGGAAACCAACGATGGGTGGGATGCTACCGCATCGGGCATCCCCCTGAACAACTATTCCCTTACGGTTGCGGTGCCTCAGGAAAACAAGGACCTTCTGGGCTGCACCGTGGAAATCTTCTATGCGGGAAAAACAGTGGAGGCGAAGGTCACCGACACCGGTGCCTTGGGCCCGCTGGGGCGCATGCTCGATTTGAGCCCGGCTACCTGGCGCGCTTTCGGGGCCGACAGCCTAAGCGACTGGGGCGTGCGCGAGGTGTACTACCGCTTCAAAGCCGCATAATGCAACAAGCCCGCAAAGGCTGTCTGCCGCTTGCTGCGATATGTGGAACTCGCAGGGTTTCTTCTGCCCATCGCGTATTCCTGTGCCACTCTTTACTGGTATGAGTAATGCGGCGCATCCCCGTGCGCTTGACGAAAGGGTTGCCATGAACGAACGCGAATCAGCGGCGCTTAAGGTGGAAGACCTTACCTACAACGCCGACGGGCTTATTCCCTGCATTGTGCAGGATGCTTCCACCCGTGAAGTGCTGATGATGGCCTGGATGAACGAAGAGGCGGTTCACCGCACTATCGATCAGGGCACCACATGGTTCTGGTCGCGCAGCCGTCAGAAGTTCTGGCACAAAGGGGAAGAATCGGGCAACACCCAGGAATTGGTGGAGCTGCGCTACGACTGCGATGCCGATACGCTGCTTGCATTGGTGAACCCTGCTGGTCCGGCATGCCACACGGGGCAGACCACCTGCTTCTACCGTTCGTTCTAGCATGGCGGGCATGGCAAAAGGCGTACTTTCCTTGGCGGCTCGCGGTGTTACCGGGGCTGCTGTTGTGCTTGCTGCGGCCGCGGTGCTGCTCGCACACCCAAGAAAGGCCGAGTGACCTGCGTGTTCGGCTATATCCTTCCTAATTTGGAAAGCTTGGGCGAAGAGGAAAAGCTTCGCTACCACGCGGTGTACTGCGGGGTGTGCCGTTCCATACGCGCGCGCTATGGGCAGCGGTGCCGTCTGGCGGTTTCCTACGATATGACGTTTTTGGCGTTGGTGTTGGGGTCGCTCTACGAACCCAAGGAACGGCGTCAAGCGAAACGCTGCCCCGTGCATCCCGTGCAGCCTCAGGAAATCGCGCAGTCCGAGTTCACCGATTACGCGGCTGATTTAAGCGCTGCCATGGCGTATCACAAGTGCATGGACGACTGGCGCGACGACCATTCTGCCAAAGCGCGTGCGGCGGCAGCGGCGTTGGCGGTTCCCTACAGGAAGGCGAAGCACAGGGTGCCCGAGGCATGCCGTGCCATCGAGGATGCGATGGCTGCCATTCACGCTATCGAGGACGCCGCCATGGGCAAGACAGGCCCGGGGCGGGAAGGCGCTGGCCCTTCCGTGGAGCAAAGCCCCGATGCCGCTGCCAACTGCTTCGGGTTGCTTTTGGGGAATCTGTTCGCCTACAAGGATGACTTTTGGGCAACGGATTTGCGCCGTTTTGGTGCGCGATTGGGGAAATTCGTCTATGTCATGGATGCCGCCATGGATCTGCGTCAAGATCGAGAGAGTGGCAGCTACAACCCCTTCGCGCAAACAGACCGCACACGCGAAGACCTTCGCGAAGATTTGGAGCTGCTTGCCGCAAGCACAGCCGATGCCTTTGAGCGGTTGCCGCTCGAACGTGACGTGCATGTGCTGCGCAGCGTGCTGTATTCCGGAGTATGGCAGCGCTACAACGCAGAAGAGAGCAAGGTAGAACATGGTTAAGGACCCTTATGAGGTTCTGGGCGTAAGCCCAAGCGCATCGGCCGACGAGGTTAAGAAGGCGTATCGCAAGAAGGCGCGTGAGAATCACCCCGACTTGAACCCGAACGACCCAAAAGCCGCTGAGCGCATGAACGAGATCAACGAGGCGTACGATCGCATCGTGAATCCCGAGAAATACGCGGCAAGCGATGCCCGTGCTGCCGCCAACAGCGCCGCTGCCGGCGGGCAGGGCCAGGCCAACCCCTTTGCGGGCAACCCCTATACCCGTGGCTCGTATACGGGTGCGGGCCAGCAGGGCCAGGGCGGTTACCAGACGAACGGCCCCTACGGGTGGACCACCATCGACTTCGACGACTTGTTCGGTTTCGGTGGGTTTGGCGGCACCAGTGCTCCCATCCACCCCGAAGCGTCGGCGACCGATGGCGCCACGGTGCGCAGCGCCATCGATGCCATCAACACGCAGCGCTATGACCAGGCTGTTTCCCTGCTCAGCAGCGTGGTAAGCGCCGAGCGCGATGCCCGCTGGTACTACCTTAGCGCCCTTGCCAACAAGGGGGCGGGCAACACCCTTCGCGCGTTGGAGCATATCAAGAAGGCGCTGAAGCTCGACCCGAACAACGCCGATTACCGCAGGGCATACCAGCAGTTCCAGATGGCAGGCCAGGCCTACCAGGAAGAGGGAACCAAGCGTGGGTTCAGTATGAGCGTCATGGATCCCAGCCTTATCTGCTGCGGGCTGTGCTTGGCGCAGTATGCTTGCGCAATGATGGGACGCGGCGTGTATTTCTAAGTGCCATGAGGCGAAGCTGGAAGGGGCTCGGTGCCCGATTCGGTTTCGCCTCTTCTTTTTAAGCCGCGATGGCCCTACAGGGAAGCGCACTTTGACCGCCGGTCTTTGCGCCGCTTCCGCCGGTGAAGGCACCGCACTGGGGTTGGGGCGCTACGGCACGCGCTCCGCTAGAAAAAGGAAGGCGTCAGTGCCGGCTTTTTGAGCACGGTACACGATTCAACCAAGAATAAGGAGGCACCGCATGGGTGCAACAATCGGAATCGACCTGGGAACCACCAACAGTTGCATGGCAACGATGGAAGGCGGGCGCGTAACCATCATCCCGAACGCGGAAGGCGAGCGCACCACTCCCAGCGTGGTTGCGTTTTCCAAGAACGGTGAGCGCTTGGTGGGCAGCATCGCGCTGCGCCAGGCAGCGGTGAACCCCGACAGGACCATTTCCTCGGTGAAGCGCCATATGGGCAGCAAATGGAAAGCTCAGGTAGATGGCAAGGCGTTTTCCCCGCAGGAAATCTCTGCCATGATCCTGCGCAAGCTGCGCCATGATGCCGAAAACTATCTGGGGCAGGATGTGACCGATGCCGTTATCACGGTTCCCGCGTACTTCGACGACTCGCAGCGCCAGGCAACCAAGGACGCGGGGCGCATTGCCGGTCTGAACGTGCTGCGCATCATCAACGAGCCCACCAGCGCCGCCCTGGCCTACGGCCTTGACAACGGCACGCCGCAGAAGGTTATGGTGTACGACCTGGGCGGTGGCACGTTCGACGTTTCCATCATCGAGATAGGCGGGGACGTTATCGAGGTTCTGGCAACCTCGGGCGACAACCACCTGGGCGGCGACGATTTCGATGAGCGCCTGGTGAACCACATCGCCGATACATTCAAGCGCGAGCATGGCGAAGACCTGCGTCGCAACCCCATGGCGTTGCAGCGTGTGATGGAAGCGGCCGAGCAGGCGAAAAAGGAGCTTTCCTCTGCTATGTCTACCCAGATAAACCTGCCGTTCATTTCGCAAAACGCGCAGGGTCCGCTGCATCTTGACCTTACCGTTACCCGCGCCGAGTTCGATCAGATGACGCGCGACTTGGTTGAGCGCACGGCCGGGCCGGTGCAGATGGCGCTCGACGATGCGGGTATTGCCGCATCCGAGCTGGGCTGTGTTTTGCTGGTAGGCGGCTCTACCCGCATTCCCGCCGTGCAGGAGCAAGTGCGCCGCATCACGGGCAAGGAGCCATCTGCCTCCATCAACCCCGATGAATGCGTGGCAACCGGCGCCGCCATTCAGGGCGACACCCTTTCGGGCGCGGCGACGGGCATCGTCCGCTCCAACAGCCTGTTGCTGCTCGACGTGACGCCGCTCTCTCTTTCCATCGAAACCGTGGGCGGCGTGGCAACGCGCCTGGTGGAACGCAATTCCACACTTCCCGTGCATTACTCGCAGATCTTCAGCACGGCGGCGCCCTTCCAAACCAGTGTCGAGATCAAAGTGCTGCAGGGCGAGCGCCCCATGGCAAAGGACAACAAGGCCATTGGCACGTTCCGTTTGAAGGGCATCAAGCGCGCTCCGGCGGGCGTTCCTCAGATCGAAGTGACCTTCGACATCGATGCGAACGGCATCCTTACCGTTTCCGCGAAGGACTTGGGCACGGGCAAGCAGCAATCCATCACCATCGACGATTCCGACCGCATGTCCGACGCCGAAATCGAGCAGGCCATCCACGATGCCGAAGAGTATGCCGAAGAAGACGAGTTCCGCCGCGCCACCATGGAAGTGCGCCAGAAGGCCGAATCGTTGCTTTCGGAGGTTGATGCTGCACTTTCCAAGGCGGGCAAGCAACTTGATAAGGCGGAAAAGAAGCAGGTCAAAGCCGATTCTGCCGAGCTTCGCCGCATTTTGATGAAGCGTCCCAGCAAGAAGGAACGCGCCAACCCCGAAGAAGAGGGCAGGCGCATCGTCGTTGCTGCCGAACAGCTTGATCGCACCAGCGCCCATCTGCGTGAGCTGGCCTCGCAGCAGCAGGGCTAGGCCTCGGGCCGGCGCAGCGGATTCGCGGTGTTCTTGAGCCTTTGCAGCAAGCGCAAGTTTTGTGGCTTTCGGTGGGGCAGGGCGGTGCGAAATGCTATACTCCCAGCATATGCGATGACGAAGACAGCGCACCGCCTACCCGCAAGCTTCCAGAGAGGAACCCTTGGCTGAAAGGTTCCAGCTTACGTGCCGTGCGATTCCCTTCACCAGCATCGAAGTAAAAGCAGGGTGGCGTTGCCATGGATGTTACTAGCTTCGACGGGTGCTCCCGTAACAGAGCAGCATAAGTGGGTGCTTGTGCGGGTTTCCGCAGGGCATCAACCAGGGTGGTACCGCGAGAGCCCTTCTCGTCCTTGGATATATCCAGGACAAGAAGGGCTCTTTTTTGTGTGTTGGAACGCTTTCCTTGGGCGGCGTTCCACAAGAAGTTGAAGAAAGGTTGCAAGGAATGTCAGTTATCGACGATATCAAGTCCCTGCATGCCAATACGCTTTCCGCTATTGGCAAAGTTCCTAACACCGATGCGTTGGAGAAGATCCGCGTAGAGGTTGTGGGCAAGTCCGGTACGCTTACCGGCTACCTGCGCGCTATGGGTCAGGTTGCCAAGGAGCACCGCGCGGAAGTGGGCAAGACGGTTAACGCCGCCCGCAACGAAATCGAAGCCGCGCTGGAAGCCAAGAAGCGCGAGCTGGCGCATGCCGAGCTCGAGGCACGCATGGAGGCCGATGCCATCGATATTTCCCTTCCCGGCCGTTCCCAGCAGATGGGCACGCGTCATCTTATCAACGCCATCAGCGACGAGATTTCCGAGATCTTCCTTGGACTGGGCTACACCGTGGCAACGGGCCCCGAGGTTGAAACCGACTGGTACAACTTCACGGCGTTGAATGCCCCGGCCGACCATCCCAGCCGCTCCATGCAGGACACGTTCTATGTGCGCGACATGTCGGGTGAAAAGGCCAACGTACGCGGCGAGTCCGACGTTCTGCTGCGTACCCAGACCTCGGGCGTTCAGGTTCATGTGATGGAAGACCAGGACCTGCCCATTTACATCATCGCGCCGGGCAAGGTATATCGTCGCGACGTTGCCGACCCGTCTCACCTGCCCCAGTTCACGCAGTGCGAGGGCCTGGTAGTAGACAAGGGTATCACCTTCGGCGATCTGAAGGGCACGCTGGAATACTTCTGCAAGCAGATGTTCGGCCCCGATCGCAAGACGCGCTTCCGTGCGCACTTCTTCCCGTTCACCGAGCCTTCCGCTGAAGCCGACGTAAGCTGCGGCGTATGCGGCGGCACCGGCCACACGCACGACGGCGAGCGCTGCCGTATGTGCAAGGGCACCGGCTGGCTTGAGATTCTGGGCTGCGGCATGGTCGACCCGAACGTTCTGCGCATGTCGGGCATCGACCCTGAAGAGTACTCCGGCTTCGCCTTCGGCGTTGGTGTGGAGCGCGTGGCGTGCCTGAAGTACAACGTTCCCGACTTGCGCATGCTGCTGGAAGGCGACATGCGGTTCCTGCGTCAGTTCTAGAATCGCTTGCGATTTTAGAACTGACTGCCGATGCTGCGGCCAATTATGGCGGCACATCTGGCGTTCCAGGCGGGCTTCATGTACGCAGTACGCGTAGCGCCCTCCTTCACGCCGGCTGCACTCGTCATAATTGCCCTCGCTGACTTTGGCCAAATTCGAATCTCCTCTCTTGCAGGGATTCGAGTTCCGTTAATTTCCTTGTCGATTCAATTCGGCTCGTAGATAGAAAGAGATAAACATGAAAGTATCTTTGAAATGGCTTTCTGATTATGTTGAGGTCCCGCAGGACATCAAGACGTTCTGCGACCGCTTGGACCTTACCGGTACGGGCGTTGAGGGCGTCGAGCGCATCGGCGATGCGTTCGATGGCGTTGTGGTGGGCCATGTGCTTACCTGCGTCGACCACCCCGACAGCGACCATATGCACGTAACCACGGTAGATGTGGGCGCGGAAGAGCCCGTGCAGATCGTGTGCGGCGCTCCCAACATCGCTGCGGGCATCAAGGTTCCTGTTGCCACCATCGGCGCGGTGCTTCCCGGCGACTTCAAGATCAAGAAGTCGAAGCTGCGCGGCGTGGCAAGCTGCGGCATGTGCTGCTCCCAGCGCGAGCTGGGCATGGGCAACGACCATGAGGGCATTTGGGTGCTCCCCGACGATGCTCCCACGGGCATGCCCATTGCCGATTACCTGAAGATGTCCGACACGGTGCTCGACCTTGAGATTACCCCGAACCGCCCCGACTGCCTTTCCATGGTGGGCATGGCACGCGAAGTGGGTGCCATGTACCAGGTTCCCTATACCAGCCCCTTGGCTGAAATGGCTGGCGAGCTGGAGCTTTCCAAGGAAGCTGTTGCCGTTGATTCTGAGGTAAGTGTTACCATCGCTGACGAGGCACGCTGCCCCCGCTACTCTGCACGCGTTATCCGCGGCTGCAAGGTGGGCCCCAGCCCCGACTGGATGGTAGAGCGCCTGGCAGCCATCGGCCAGCGCTCCATCAACAACATCGTTGACGTGACGAACTACATCCTATTCCTGTTCGGCCAGCCCCTGCACGCCTTCGACCTGGACAAGCTCAAGAATGCCGAGGGCAAGGCCAGCATCGTTATCCGTGCTGCCGAAGACGGCGAAAAGCTCACCACGCTTGACGGAGAAGAGCGTGTGCTTACGTCTGACATGACGGTTATCTCCACGCCCGATAAGGGCGCGGTTGCGCTGGCTGGCGTTATGGGCGGCCTGGAAACCGAGGTAACCGAAGAAACCTGCGATGTTCTGCTGGAAACGGCTACCTTCGAAGCGGGCCGTACCAGCCGTACCAGCCGCAACCTGGGCCTTATCTCCGAAAGCTCCATGCGCTATGAGCGTGGCGTAGACGACCACGGCATCGAAGCGCGTTCCGCTGCAGCCGCTGCCCTTATCGCCGAGGTTTCCGGTGGCACGGTAAGCTATGCCGAGGGCAACGAAGACGGCATCATCGACGTATGGCCGGTGAAGTCGGAAGAGTCCCACCTGCAGTTCCGCATCGATCGCTTCAACGCGATGATGGGCGCTCAGATTCCGCGCGAGTTCATCGTGGACATCCTGGGCCGCTTGGGCTGCGTTGTTGCCGACGGCGAAAGCGAAACTGTGCTTGAGGTTACGGCCCCTACGTTCCGTCCCGACCTCCCGCGTGAAATCGACCTGTACGAAGAGGTACTGCGCCTGTACGGCATGGACCGCATCGAGCCTACCTTGCCTGGTGGCCGTGGTCGCTTCGGCACCCGAAGCGAAGCTCAGCGCACGCTCGATGTGGTGAACGACACCATGCGCGCTTCTGGCCTGAACGAGACCATGACGTACTCGTTCGCCGATCCGCACGAGCTCGAGCAGCTGCGCATGAACACCGAGGGCATGGGTATTGCCGTAGAGCTTCTGAACCCGCTGAATGCAGAGCAGTCCGTTATGCGCCAGTCCATCATCCCCGGCCTTCTGCGCAGCGTTGCCTACAACCAGTCTCGTGGCGTGCACAACGTGCAGCTCTACGAAACCGGTGTGGTGTTCTTCGGTGCTGAAGGCCACAAGAAGCCTAAGGAGCGTCAGCGCCTTGCCGCTGTCATGGCTGGCGGCATGGGCGATGTTGCCTGGAACCGCAAGCCCGAAGCGTTCGACTTCTTCGATGGCAAGGGCGTTATTGAGAACCTTATCCGCGAGCTTGCCATCCCGAAGCCCCGCTTCAAGGCCCTTTCCGCTGAAGAGGCTCCGCATTTGCAACCCGGTCGTGCAGCCCAGGTTCTTTCCGGCGGTACCGTTCTTGGCTGGGTAGGCGAAATCCACCCGCTGGCAGCCGAGGCGTTCGAGGCCCAGGCTCCCATCGTGGCATTCGAGCTTGACCTTGATGCCCTGATCAAGACGGCTCGTCCTGCGCGCGATTACGTGGATGTTCCCGTGTTCCCGGCAGTAACCATGGACGTTGCCTTCGTGGTAGACGAGGAAGTAACGCATGAAAAGCTTTCTCGCTGCATTAACTCCGCAGGAGGCAAGCTGCTTTCTTCTGCTCAGCTCTTCGACGTGTACCGCGACAAGAAGCGTTTGGGCGAAGGCAAGAAGTCGATGGCGTACGCACTTGAGTACCGCGCTGCCGACCGCACCCTTACCACGGAAGAAGTGGACAAGCAGCATACCCGCCTTATCAAGAAGGTATGCAACGCAACGGGTGCAGAGGTTCGCGGCTAGTTGTCTGTTAGTAAAAGCATGTAGCTGACGCTGCATGGGATTCTGGCGGCTGCTGCCGCTCAAAGCTGGCCAGACGCATGAGATGTGTCCGGGAATCCTGTGCAGCCCGGCTAGGCAGGATGCGCCCATGCGGGTGCATAGCTTGGAGCTGAGCGCGCCATGAGTTGTTTGCTCGTGGCGCGCGGTGGCGGTTTCCTGCAATGATGCGCTGACGCCAGTGTTCTTGCTGATAGTTCCCTTTATCATTGATGCAGGGCTGTGCATGCTCAGAGATATTCAGCCTGAGGCACGGGGCTTCTGCCCACTGACTCATCCATACACCCAGACTTGGCGAGCTCGATTTTCGAGCTCGCTTTTTTGTGCGCTATCATAGGTCGGTGAAACGAAAGGGGAGCTTGTGGCTGGAACGAATGCTGCTGGAAAAGCAAAGTGCCAGAAGAAGGTACACATTTCTGCCGATGGCACGCCGTATACGGTATGGCAAACACGAACGCGCATCCTGTGCTTGATTTATGCGGCATGGGCCGTTGCCGAAATCGCCGTTGGAGCTGGGTTCATCACCATCCGCGCAATAGGCCTGTTCGACCCTACCGAGCTTATCCCCAACATCACCTTTGGTGGTTCGACGGTGGTAAGCGGCATATTGAACCTTGTCATCGCCCTTTCGGGATTGTGGGGAGCGCATAACCCCCGCCGCATCACATTGTTCTTTTGGGTGTCGTTCCTAGTTGCTTTGCTTTCCGCATGGGCAGTGGCGAGCGCTTGGTCTATGGGAGAGGTCGACCCTGCGATGGTGGTCTCGCTGGCCGTGGTGCTCGTTTATGCCGCCTGTGCGTGGAATGTTCGCGGTCAAACCGGCTACTTCGACAACCACCCGCATCCCAACGATCCTGAAGAGCTCCCTATCCAGCGCGACCAGCGTCTTATCCAGGAAGCAGTTGCGGAAAAGGAACTCGAGCTTGCTGCCGCCAAAGAAGAGCTTGAAGATGTGAAGGCGCAATTCGAAAAGGCCAAGTCAGAGTTGAACCGCAAGTAGACGATATGGATGTCCTGACGCATGCTCTGGCGGGGCAGAGACGGCAATCCGGTAAGCGGTTTTGCTGTGCGCAATACATTTCGGGAATATGCGCTGTTCGGTGGGCAGTTCCCTCTACGTATGCGTCCATTGGCCATTGCAAAAGCGGGATAAGGCATTGCGCTTTGCCATAAGTGACGTTTTGTGCTTTCCAAGTGGCGCCAAAACCAAGAAAAGGCCTTCGCGTGGCAAAATAATCGACTTGGGAACGGTTCGTCGGCGCAAAAAGGGCTAAAACTGTGCTCAAATGGCAGAATATTTGACTTGTGTATTAAAAGAGCGCTCTTTGGCGACTTCAAAGGGTTCCCAAGTCGATTATTTTGCCAAAAAGCACCCAATCTTTGGTTCTATGCGCTGCTGCGCCATAATAGGGTGGTAAAGCTGAGGACTAAGAAAGGAGCGCCAATGGCTCTCTCTGATCTTCTGGGCATCGAGCTTGTGGAAAGCACGCCCGACAAGTACGTTACCCGCATGCTGGTAACGGAAAACATGTTGCAGCCCCACGGTGTGCTGCACGGTGGCATCAGCGCTGCCCTTGCCGAAAACGCTGCCAGCCAGTGCTGCACCGACCATTACGACAACGACAAGATGTTCTTCCTGGGCGTGGAGGTTTCCAGCACGCACTTGCTGCCCGTAAAGGCAGGTGACACGGTGAAAACCATTGCAACGCCCATCCGTGCTGGCGGTCGCATTTCCCAATGGAAAGTAGAGCAGTACCGCGAATCCGATGGCGAGTTGTTCAACGTAAGTCAAATGACGATGTACGGTAAGAAGAAATAAGCTTCTCTTAAATGGCCCGTGAATGCAGTTTCACGGGTCATTTCCTTTTTGGGGAGGGGCAAACGAAGGTCGAGGCTATGCATCTTGAAGGCACTTCCGAAGGATCTCTTTCCGACATCCAAGTTTGCAACTGCACGAAAAAGGCCCGTCAAGCGACGGGCCTTTTGAACAGGGCAACGGGTGCGTTGAGCAGACCCGCACCTACCAGCGTGCGGTCGGAGAACTAGTCAACAACCTCAACCAAGGTAATCTCGAAGTTCAGATCCTTGCCTGCCATCTCGTGGTTCAAGTCGAAGGTCACGGTATCATCGGTTACCTCAACAACCAGAGCAGGGATAGGCTGGCCGCCGGGGCCCTGCAGGTACACGCGCTGGCCAACGGGCAGATCTTCGGCGCCAGGGATCTGGGCGGTGGGGATGGTCTGAACCAGCTGGTCGTCATGCTCGCCATATGCCTCGGAAGCGGGCAGGTGAACCTTCTTGGTTTCACCGACTTCCATGTCCTTGACGGCGGCGTCGAATCCGGGAATCATCTGGCCGGCCATGCAAACGAACTCAAGGGGCTCGCCGCGTTCTACGGAAGAGTCGAATACCGTGCCGTCATCGAACGTGCCGGTGTAATGAGCGCGAACGCGCTTACCTTCATTGCTCATGAACATTCCTTTCAAAGAAAAAGCGTTAGCAGCTAGTGTACCTGGTTGTTGGTGCGCGTGCGATAACGTGCACAAAAAAGGACTCCGCCGAAGCGGAGTCCTTTGATCGCTTTGGATCGTTGTTATCGCGTTCTAGAACACGCAGAAACGCAGTACCAGGTACACGCAGCTGATGGCGGTGAACACCAGCATCAGCGGGAAGCCCACCTTCGTGTAGTCCATGAAGGTGATGGGATGGCCGTACTTGCCCGAAATGCCGGCAAGTACCACGTTTGCCGAAGCGCCGATGAGCGTGCCGATGCCGCCGATGCAGGCGCCCAGCGAAATTGCCCACCAGTACGGCATAACGTCTACGCCGGTGGATTCCATGGCAATCAGAATCGGGATAAGCGTGGCAACCATCGGGATGTTGTCCAGGAAGGAAGAGATGATAGCCGATGCCCATACCAGCACGATGATGGTAACAAGCATGTTGCCGCCCGTGATGTCGATAAGGCCATTTGCCAACATGTTGATAACGCCCGTTTCGGAAAGGCCGCCAACAACGATGAACAGGCCGGCGAAGAAGCCGATGGTGGCCCATTCCACGTCAAGCAGAACCTTTTCAACGTCGGCGCTGCTGATAAGCAACATGATGG
>CAJKUH010000014.1 GCA_905203045.1 uncultured Eggerthella sp. | reverse complement strand
ACCGGCGGCACCGCCCTTATCCTGGGCGAGGTCGGCTTGAACTTCGCGGCGGGCATGACCGGCGGCGTGGCTTACGTCTATGACGAGTACGGCACGCTGGCAAGCCGTTGCAACATGGGCTCGGTAAAGCTCGAGGTTCCCACCGAGGAAGAAATCGAGCTTATCCACAGCCTTATCGAAGAGCACGTCGAGTACACGCAGAGCCCGCGCGGCATCAAGATGCTGTACCGCTTCGAGGCCATGAAGCAGCACTTCGTGAAGGTAATCCCGGTTGAGTACGAGCGCGTTCTGCATATCGTTGCCGCGGCGGAAGCCGAGGGCAAGAGCCATGAAGAAGCGCTTGAAGAGGCATACGAAATCGTAGGAAAGGGGCGCCAGTAATGGGCAAGGCAGGAGCATATCTCGAGCATGATCGCGTTGCTCATAGCGAGCGCGCCGCAGCGGAGACGAAGGGCGACTTCAACGAGTTCGCTATTCCACTTTCCGAGGAAGAGCAGCGCGTCCAGGCAAGCCGCTGCATGATGTGTGGCGTGGCATTTTGCCAGGCGGGCTTTTCGTTCGGCAAGGCACGCCCTTCGGGCTGCCCGCTGCACAACCTTATCCCCGAGTGGAACGACTTGGTGTATCGCGGTTTATGGGACGAAGCGGCCGAGCGTTTGACGCTCACCAACCCGTTCCCCGAGTTCACCGGACGTGTGTGCCCGGCTCTGTGCGAGGCTGCCTGCAACCTCGCTTCCATCGAGGGCGCAACCACCATTCGCGACAACGAGCGCGCCATCTCCGACCATCAGTGGGCTGCAGGCGGTCCGGCTCCGCTGCCGTCGCCTGCCGCCGATGCGCCGAAGGTTGCCGTAGTGGGTTCGGGCCCGTGCGGATTGGGCGCGGCGTGGCAGTTGGCGCAAGCGGGCATCCGCGTGACGGTGCTCGAGCGCCACGACCGCGCAGGCGGCTTGCTGATGTACGGCATCCCCAACATGAAGCTGCCCAAGGAAATCGTCGATCGTCGTATCAAGTTCCTTGAGGAAAACGGCATCTCCTTCGAGCTGAACACCGACGCGTCCGACGAAGCCGTGGCAACGCGCCTGAAGTCCGATTTCGACGCGGTGGTTGTTGCTGTCGGTGCAGCGGCACCGCGCGGTTTGGCTGCCCCAGGCGCTGACCAGGATGGCGTGGTGTTCGCGGTTGACTACCTCACATCTTCCACGAAGTCGGTTCTTTCGGGGGATGCACCCGCAATTTCTGCCGAGGGCAAGGACGTTGTGGTCATCGGCGGCGGCGACACGGGCACCGACTGCATTGCCACGGCATTGCGCCAGGGCGCCAAGAGCATTCAGCAGCTTGAGTACAACGCTGCTCCGCCCGAGACGCGCACTGCCTCCAATCAGTGGCCCGAATGGCCCTTCGTGAAGAAGACCGACTATGGCCAACGTGAGGCCATCGAGCATTTCCACGAAGACCCGCGCTCCTTCTCTGCCGATACGGTAGAGGTTTTGGGCGAGGGAGGCCACGTAAGCGGCCTTCGCGTGGTAACGCTCGACTGGAGCGAAGGCGCTCCGCAGCGTCAGATGGAAACCGAGCGTGTTCTGCCGGCGCAGCTTGTGCTGATCGCCTGTGGTTTCACCGGCCCCGAGCGCGGCATTTACGATGCGTTGGGCGCCGAGGTGACCGATGGCCGTGGCGTACGTCCTGTTATGGTCGAAGGCACGCATCGCGTGAAGCATGAGGGTGAAACACCTATTTATGCTGCTGGCGATGCCAAGCACGGCTCCACGCTTGTGGTGAACTCTCTGGCTGATGGCCTTGCTTGTGCCAAGGAAGTAGCAAAGGACCTGCTTGGGTAAGCGCGTCCGTTTGAAGTTTTGAAAGCCCGCTGGCTTGTCCGGCGGGCTTTCTTTTTTGCGATGATCCTTTCTGTTTGGAAGTGCCATTTGACTAAGTTGGGCGCGTGCTTCGTGGGCGGGGCTTTCTCACGGGACGGGCGTTTCATTCAGGCGCATTCTCCGAGGGCGAGGGGCTTTTCCGGTAGGGTGGGCGTTTTGCTCTGGAGCGTGGTCGATTTTCGGTTGGCTCTCAAAGCTGTGATGCGAAATTGCGGCTTGATTCCAGCCTGTTTTCAGCTCAAAACCAAAAACAGGCACCTTTTTGGCAAAATAATCGACTTGGGAACGCTTGTTGCAGGTCAAGTTGGCAAAATAGGCTTCAAATGCATTGATAATCCCACGCTTTTGCCTTGGATGGGGATTAATGCATCAGACCGGAGCCGGAACGTCGTTCCCAAGTGCTATTTTTTGCCACGAGGACCCCGTTTTGTGGTTTCCGCCTGCTGCTAAGCGCTGAAAACCGCCAACAGATACGTAACCGTTGGTTTTAGCGGCAACCCAGTATGGGTATCCTTTATTGATGAGAAAAACGAGGGGGCTCGATGAAGAAGACGAATTTCCATGCAGCGAATACTGTGCTGATGTTCGAGGGCGGCGGCATGCGCGCCAGCTACACTTCGGCGATGGCATCGCTGCTGTTGGAGCAGAACATCACGTTCGGCCATGTGTGCGGCATTTCCGCAGGGTCGAGCAACACGGTGAATTTCCTGTCGGGCGATGTGTGGCGTACGCGCGCAAGTTTCACCGATTTCGCGCTGGAGCCTGAATTCGGGGGAGCGAAGAGCTTCATCGAAGGCAAGGGCATGTTCTCGGCGCATTGGATTTACGAAGAGGCGGGTTTGCCCGATGGAGCCCTGCCTTTCAACTTCGAAGCGTTTAAGAACAACCCCACACCTTGCTCCATGCAGGCATTCGATCGCGATACGGGCGAATCGGTGGTGTGGCACAAGGAAGACATGCCCACGTTGGAAGATTTGATGGTGCGTGTGCGCGCCAGCAGCACGCTTCCTGTTGTGATGCCGCCGGTGGAAATCGATGGGCATGTGTATTTCGATGGCGGTTTGGGCGTTGGTGCCGGCATTCCGTTGCAGCTGGCGCTCGATTCCGGCTGCCCGCGTATTCTAGCGGTGCTCACGCGACCGAAGGGTTTCCGCAAGCCTACCGACGACATTGGAATGGGAGCAAAGGCCATCGCCAATAGCTTCCGCAAGTATCCAAAGGTGAAGGAAGCGCTGCTTACTCGCAACGAGCGTTACAATGCCGAGTTGGAAAAGCTCGAAGCGCTTGCCAAGGAAGGCAAGGTGTACATCGTGTACGCCGACAAGATGGCGGTGGAAAACAGCACCACCGATATGGAACGGCTGCGTGCTAGCTACTTCGATGGCTACAACCAATATCAAAAGCAGTTCCCCGAAATCCTGGAATGGTTGAAGGCGGGGGAATAGGTTCTCTTACACTGCGGGGCGGGCATGGCGGACACGGCATACCCGCCCCGCAGTGCTCTGCTCGGCGCGAAAACAACTACATGAACGTAACGCCGAGCGCTTGGAACAAAAGCCCCCAGCAAACACCTGTGGCGTAGAGACCAGCAAGGATGGCAATGTTCTGGCGAACAGGGCGGTTTTCGCCGAACAATACCAACAAGCCCACGCCAGCGGAAACCAATAGGCCCGAAATCATGGCTCCTGTCCCCAACATGCTGTCAAGGTACAGCTGTGTGATAACCACACTTGCGCCGCAGTTGGGGATAAGACCCACCAGTGCAGAGCCGAAAATAGCCAAGCTGGGGTTGGAGGAAAGGAAGGAAGAAACAACTTCTTCGCCTGCCAACTCCATGGCGCCATTTAATGCCAGCGAGATAAGGAACACGATTGCCGCAACCTGCAACGTGTGTTCCAGAGCGCCTACTACAATGCTCTTCCAGTCGCCGTGTCCATTAGCGCAATGACATTCGGGGTTGTGGCAATGATCGGGCCCGAACACGTGCTCTTCTTTGTGGGCATACTCGCAGTTGCAGGAATGTTCGTGCTCCAGTTCATGCTGATGGGCGGCATTTTGCTGCGCGGAGTGCAAGCGCAGGCGCAGCGCGCCGTCGATGGCGAAGCCCATTATCATGCCGATGACGACTTTCGCACCGATTATCTGCAGCATCACGGCACCGTCAACTTGCTCGGCAATGAACAGCGGCAGCATTTCGTCAGATGTTGAAAGAAACACGGCAAACAGCGTGCCCAGCGTGATGGCGCGGCTGGAAAACAGCGCGGCGCCTGCAGCGGAAAACCCGCATTGAGGCACTGCGCCCAGGACGGCGGCAACAGCGGGACCGAAGTGGCCTGCTTTCTGCACCAGGCGCTCGGTGTGGGCGCCGGCCTTGTGCTCAAGCGTTTCAAGCAACAGGTACGTCACCAAAAGAAACGGCACCAAATACAGGGTGTCCCTCAGGGCATCGGCGCCTATGTCCAGTACAAGCTCTAGCATGAGGCGTCCTCGCGTTTTGCAAGACATGCCTCGCAAAGGCCGTACAGCACGGTTTTGGTGGGATTGATGCGCACGTGGTGGTGCTCGATGACATGCTCGTAGAGCTTCTGCAGCTCACCGCAGTCGATGGGGGAAAGGTCGCCGCACTCCTCGCACTTCAAAAAGAAGTACACGCCTTCGGGGGTGTCGGGCAGGAAGCGGTAGCATACGCTGGATGTGCCTTCGATGCTGGTGCGGGCGATGATGCCCTCTTCTTCCAGGCGTTCAAGGTTGCGATACACCGTAGCGGTTCCCACTTTCGCGCCCTGTTCCGCCAGGGCCGAAACGATGTCTTTGCTGGTGAAGAAGGATCCTTGATGCGCTTGGATGCAGGAAAGGATCAGATCCTTCTGCTTGGTTCGGTATTGCTTGGTGCTGCTATCGCGCATGTTCTTCCTTTAATGTTCGTGCGTTTCTGCGGGTGCACGGGATAAGACTCGTGAAAATGAAAACGTGTCTCATTTTATGAGGCGAAACATGCTTGTCAATAGAATTGAGAAAAGTTCTCAATTCTTGGAACTTTCGATAACACCTGATGATGTGCTCAGATGAGGGGATGTTTGCGACGGCGCAGGGGGCAACGGGACGAATGGGAATGCTGGGCGGGAAACCGCAAGCAAAGCGCAAACGTATGCTCGGGCTTTCCTTCAAACTGGCTTGAAGGAAGTCAGTGCAAAGAAGTCGTCTTGGATGATGGTGGTAGGCGATGCGGGGATGCCGCGAACCCTGTGGGGAACGGGGCATGGGTGCCTGCCTGCTTGGTCTGTTACTCGTGATCGGAGCTTTCTTCGCTGTTGTCCGATTCGTCGTCTTTCTTCCGATGTGCCAACTTTTCCCAGACCGAATCGGAGCAGATAAGAAGCACGCCCAAGATGAACCATACGGCAGGATGAATGCCCAGTACGGGTGCCTGCCCTGCAAGATCGAAGATGCCGATAAGTATCATCACGAACCCAAGGATCACGGAGCCTATTTTCACGATGTATTCCTCCCTATGAGCATCTTGCTGCTGGCTTTTCTTCTTCAACCATAGTACTGCCATATTTCGATTTTGAGCACATACGCTAAATGGTCGGGGCAGTGCGGCAATCGCCGATTTTCGTCTAGACATCAGTGTTACGTTTGCTATACTCATAACACGAATTGTGAATCCGTAACACCAAGCTAGGTGAAGAAGGGGCAGCGATGACTCTTACAAGACGTTCCTTTTTGAAATGCGCCGGCATTGGGGCCATGTCCCTTTCCTTCGGTGGGGTGCTCAGCGCGTGCTCTTCGGGGTCTGCCCCAAAAGCGAGTGCGTCGGTAACGGGAAACGCCGATGAGGTAGTGGTTTCCATGACCACCTCAAGCGAGCCGGCCGCTGGCTTCGACCCGCTGTTTTCATGGGGCTGCGGCGAGCATGTGCACGAGCCGCTTATTCAGTCGACGCTTATCACCACCGACAAGGACCTTAACTTCGTCAACGACCTTGCCACTGATTATTCATGCAGTAAAGATGGTCTGACCTGGACGTTCACCATTCGCGACGATGTGAAGTTCACCGATGGTCAGCCCCTTACCGCACGCGACGTTGCCTTCACCATTAACGGCATCAACGAAAACGCTGCCGCCGAAGCCGACCTTTCCATGGTGAAGAAGGCCGTTGCCGTGAGCGATACCGTGGTGGAGCTTCACCTGAACAAGCCTTTCAACGCCCTTTTGTACACGCTTGCCGTGGTGGGCATCGTGCCCGAGCATGCCTATGATTCTGCAAGCTACGGTGCAAATCCTATCGGTTCGGGGCGCTACATGCTGGAACAATGGGATCGAGGGCAGCAGGTTATCCTGAAGGCAAACCCCGATTACTACGGCGAAGCGCCCCTGATGAAGCGCGTTATCGTGGTGTTCATGGAAGAGGATGCCTCCCTTGCCGCTGCGAATTCGGCCCAGGTTGACATCGCCTACACGGCGGCAACCAAGGCCGATGCCACGCCCAGCAACTATGACTTGCTGGTGTGCAAGACGGTGGATAGCCGCGGCATTTCCCTGCCTACCATTGCCCCTGGCGGCACGAAGGACGACGGCGATGCGGTATACAACTCGGGCAATGCGGTAACGCAGGACATTGCCTTGCGCCGTGCGATCAACTACGCCGTCGATCGCACCACTATGGTCAACAACGTATTGAACGGCCACGGCACTCCTGCCTACAGCGTTTCCGATGGCACGCCATGGGCTTCAGACGATATGAAAGCGGAAACCGACCTCGATCGGGCGAAGCAGATCCTCGAAGCGGGCGGCTGGACCCGTGGCGAAGACGGCGTGTACCAGAAAGACGGCATGCGCGCGGCGTTCGACCTGTACTACAGCTCAAACGATTCGGTTCGCCAGGCCTTGGCGGCGGAATTCTCCAATCAGATGACGGCGCTTGGCGTTGACGTAACCATAAAAGGCGGCGGCTGGGACGACTTGTACCCGCGTGAATTCAGCGACCCGGTGCTGTGGGGCTGGGGTGCGAACAGCCCGGTAGAGCTGTACAACCTTACCTATTCCACGGCTACCGGCAATTACGCCTGCTACGAGAGCAAGGCCGTCGATGCCCACCTTGATGCCGCTTTGGCAAAAACCAAGGTCGAAGATTCCTATGACGAGTGGAAGCTGGCCCAGTGGGACGGCAAGAACGGGGTTGCCCCGCAGGGCGCTGCCAGCTGGGTGTGGCTGGTGAACGTCGATCACCTGTACTTCAAGCGCACGGGTCTTCAGGTGGCAGACCAGAAGCCGCACCCCCATGGCCATGGTTGGTCGCTGGTGAACAACGTCGATCGCTGGTCGTGGGAGGGATAACGCTTGCCTTTTTCTTCCCATGCGGCAAAAGGCGAAGTGATGCCCCTTCTTCAAGTTGCTGCCCGCAATCTGGTCAAATTCGCACTGCTGTTGTTCGCAGTGAGCGTTGTGGTGTTCTTTTTGGTGGGCGCTTCGCCTATCGATCCGGTGCAAGCCAATGTCGGGCAAGCTGCCTACGTGAACATGGATGCGGAAAAACGTGCCCAGCTGGCAAGCTACTGGGGTACCGATGTGCCCATATGGCAGCGTTATATTTCCTGGTTGGCTTCAGCGCTTCAGGGCGATTTGGGTACGTCCCTTCGCTACAACGCGCCGGTGACGCAGGTGCTGGCCGCGCGTTCCCTTAACACCCTTGCCCTGATGCTGGTGGCGTGGGTGCTTTCGGGCGTTATCGGCTTGGTGCTGGGCGTGCTTGCCGGGTTGAAGCGCGGCACCTGGGTAGACAAGCTGGTTAAGGGCTACTGCTTCGTGCTTGCCTCGACCCCCACCTTTTGGTTGGGGCTTATCATGCTCATGGTGTTTGCCGTGTGGCTGGGCTGGTTCCCCTTGGGCTTTTCGGTGCCCATTGGCAAAAGCGCTGCCGACGTTAGCCTTGTCGATGCCTTACATCACATCGTGCTTCCTGCGCTTACCCTTTCCATCTTGGGCGTGGCGAACATCGCCCTGCACACGCGCGAGAAAACGATAGACATCATGGAAAGCGACTACATCCGCTTTGCCCAAGCGCGTGGTATGAGCCGCATGCAAGCTGCGAAGACGTACGGTATGCGTAACCTCATCCTTCCTGCGCTGACGCTGCAGTTTGCCTCCGTATCCGAGATATTCGGCGGTTCGGTACTGGTTGAACAGGTGTTTTCCTACCCGGGCTTGGGCCAGGCAGCGGTGACGGCGGGCATCGGCGGCGATGTTGCGCTGCTGGTGGGCATCGCGCTGGTCTCTGCCGTTATCGTGTTCGGCGGCAATTTCATCGCAAACCTTCTGTACTGCGTGGTTGATCCTCGTATCAAAAGGGGAGGTGATGGCCTGTGAGTGCAGAGGCTAAGGCGCTTACCCAGTTCCATGTGCCCACCAAGGCAAAAGCTCCCAACCGAAAGAAAACCCTCATAGCATGCATTGTCGCGGCATCTTTGGTGGTGCTCGTCGCTGTTGTGGGCGCCGTGCTTGCCCCCTGTGCTATGCAGTCCGATTTGGCTTTGAAAAACCAGGCTCCCAGCTTTCAGCACCTGTTCGGCACCGACAACTTGGGGCGCGACATGCTGGTGCGCACCGTTTCGGGCCTTTCCACGAGCATTGGCATCGGCCTTTTGGCGGCGGGCGTTTCCAGCGTTATAGCGCTGGTGTTGGGGACGGCGGCTGCTCTTGGCGGTAAGAAGGTGGATGCGTGCATTACCTGGCTTATCGACCTGATGATGGGCATTCCCCATATCGTGCTGCTCATCCTTATCTCGTATGCGTTGGGCAAGGGCTTTTGGGGCGTTGCCGTGGGTGTGGCGGTAACGCATTGGCCAAGCTTGTGCCGCGTGGTGCGCGCCGAGGTTCTGCAAGTGAAGCAAAGCTCGTACGTTGCCGTAGCCCGCAAGCTTGGGCGCAGCCCCTTTTACATTGCCGTTCACCATATGATTCCTGCTGTGTTGCCGCAGTTCATCGTGGGGCTCATTCTTCTGTTTCCCCATGCCATCCTGCATGAGGCGGCGGTAACGTTTCTGGGCTTCGGCTTGCCGCCCGAACAACCCGCCATCGGCGTTATCCTCAGCGAATCGATGAACTATCTTTCCATGGGCATGTGGTGGCTTGCGTTGTTCCCCGGTTTGGCGCTTTTGGCAGTGGTCATGCTGTTCGATGCGGTGGGGCAGGGAATCAGAACACTGCTCGATCCGGCACGAGCTCAGGAGTAGGTATGGCAATGAAGTTGAACGCGAATAGCGCCGAGTGCCTTGTTGATGCACGGGAAGGTGCCCCTTTGCCTGCTGGTTTGGCGCCAGATGGCATAGGCGAGATGCCGACTGTTCACGAAGCAGCCCATCGTGATGCGGAATTCCACCACCATCATCATCACGCCGCCACCAGCCATCACGGTGGTGGGCATCATCTTCTGCAGGTGGAGCATCTTTCCATTGGATTTTCCCTGTACGACTACCGAACCAGTTTCTGGTCGGCGCAGAAAACCGATGTGAAGGTTATCGACGATCTGAGCCTTTCGGTGCATGCGGGTGAAATCATGGCCATCGTGGGGGCGTCTGGTTCGGGCAAAACGCTGCTCGCCGATGCCATAATGGGCCTGTACGCACCAAATTCCCAGGTGGAAGGTACTATCTATTTCGACGGCGAACAGCAGGATGCCGAAGGGCTGGCGCGGCTGCGCGGCAAGAAGATTGCCTTTGTGCCCCAAAGCGTCTCTTCGCTGAACCCCGTTATGCGCATTGGCGCTCAAATCGGGGGCGCAGAGGAAAAGCGCCATGAGCTCTATAGGCGTTATGGGCTGCCCGTTGAGGTCGACCGGCTGTATCCTTTCGAGCTTTCGGGTGGCATGGCGCGTCGCGTGCTGCTGGCAACGGCGCTTATTGCCAACCCAGCACTCATCATTGCCGATGAGCCCACGCCCGGCCTCGACTTGGACCTTGCCGTGCGTGCCATGGACGACTTCAGGTCCTTTGCCGATGCGGGCGGCGGTGTGCTTCTCATCACGCACGATATCGAGCTGGCGTTGCGTGTTGCCGACCGCGTTGCCGTGTTCAAGGACGGCTCGGTGGTGGAGGAAACGGCGGTGGCCAATTTCGCCGACCCGTCGCTTCTGGAACATCCATTTTCACGCAGCCTGTGGCATGCGCTGCCCGAGCATGATTTTGCGGTAGAGGGTGATGCGAAGTGAGCGTGCTGGAAGCCGAAGAAGTAACGTACGCCTACAAACCAGGCGCGCGTTTGGTCTTGGACAAAGTGGGTTTGCAGGTTGAAAGCGGCGAGCGGGTATGCCTTGCAGCCCCCTCCGGTTTCGGCAAAACCACCTTGTGCCGTATTCTTGCCGGTTATCTGCAGCCCCGTTCGGGGATGGTGTTGGTTGACGGGGAACCCTTGCCCCGCAAGAGTGCGTGCCCGGTTCAGATGATATGGCAGCATCCCGAGCAGGCGCTCGACCCTCGTTTGCGCATTCGCGCCTCACTGTTGGAGGCGGGCCCCATCGACGAAGGCCTGCTTTCCACCTTGGGGGTTCGTCCCGAATGGCTTTCACGCTATCCGCGTGAGCTTTCGGGCGGAGAAATGCAGCGTTGCTGCATCGCGCGCGCTTTGCAATCTGCGCCGAAGTTCCTGATTGCCGACGAGATTTCCACCATGCTCGATGCCATTACCCAGGTGCAGATTTGGGAAACGCTGCTTTCGTACTGCGAGGAGCATGAGGTGGGGCTGGTCATGACGTCGCATTCGCCGGCTCTTGTTTCCCATATTGCCACCAGGGTTGTGGATTTAACGGCGCAGTCGCAGCGTTAATTTGGTTATCGCGTGCATTCCGCGTGCGTGTTTCTTGATACCTTTCGGTAACAAGGGGCAATACCGCAGCAAGGGCCTTATAATCGTCAAGGCGCAGGTTTGATCCCTGCGCCTTATGTTTATCTGCGCTTTTGGGCGCTTATCATAGAAAGGCCAGTTGCACGGGATGCAAGGTAGGCACCAGAACAACACCCAGAACAACTCGTTTGCGCAGCGTGCCCGTACCGCTGCGCGCAAGGCAAACGAAAAAGGCTCCACCGTATCGTTCGCCGACGGGTTTCGCGCCACGCGAGCTGAAAAGCAAGGAAGGCATAAGCCTCCGCGTAGGCCGAACAAGCCGCGCAAGCAGAATCCGGTGAAAAAAGCCATCAACGATTGGTGCAATCGTCTTTTGGGCGTGGTGTCGGAAGGCTCATTCGACCAGGAAGAGGAATTCGCTTCCCACAAAACCACGCGCGACTACATCTGCAACACCATCGGCACCGGTGCTTGGGGCATGGTGTTTCCCATCCTCACCATTGTGGTTACGCAGCTGTGCGGCGTGGAGCAGGCAGGCATGTTCTCCATGGCGTTCATCATCGGCACGTTGCTGATGATCATCGGCAATTTCGGCATGCGCACCTATCAGGTTTCCGACATCAGTGAAACGCATTCGTTTACCGATTATCAGATAAGCCGCGTCATAACGTGCATTGCCATGATGGTAGTGGCGTACGTGTACTGCGGTATCCGCGGCTACAGCGAGCAGATGTTCACCATCTGCATGGGCGTGTGCGTGTACAAGATGGTCGATGGCTTGGCCGACGTGTACGAAGGGCGCTTGCAGCAGAAGGACAAGCTGTATCTTGCGGGCATTTCGCAGGCGTTCCGTTCGGTGGTCGTGTTCGTGGTGTTTTCGCTGTTCCTGCTGATAACACGCGATTTGGGCATGGCAAGCATTGCCATGGCGGTGGCCGCAATCGCAACGTTCGTGGTGCTTACGTTCCCCTTGGCGCTGCTTGAAACGCCGAAATCGCGCAAACAGAATTTCGAGAGCATCGTTGCGCTGTTCAGGCAATGCGCCCCGGCATTCATTGCCCTGTTCATGTACGCCTTGATCGACAACATGCCGAAGTTCGTCATGGAAACATCGCTCAGCTACGACAACCAGCTGTACTTCAACGCGCTGTACTTCCCGGCGCAGGCCATCCTGCTTACCGTTGGCTTTGTGTACAAGCCGCTGCTGGTGCGCATGGCTCAGATGTGGGCCGATGCCGAAAAGCGCAACCGATTCCATCTGGTTATCCTGGCCATCGTTGCGTTGGTTATTGCCCTGACGCTGGTGGTTATCTTCTTCATGGGCTGGATCGGCATCCCCATCATGAGCTTCATGTACGGCATCGACTTCGAGCAGTTCCGTGGCTTGAGCTACATCATGATCGCCGCTGGTGGCGTTACTGCCATCATCGACTTCCTGTATCAGGTGATTACTGTGCTGCGTCGCCAGAAGTCGGTCATGAAGCTCTACGTCATCACCTTCGGCTTTTCGCTGTTCGTGCCCATTCTGCTCATCGACTTCACGGGCTTGCCTGGTGCGGTTATCGGCTATCTCATTGTCATGACTATCCTGCTGGTGCTGCTGGTGTGGGAGTACATCAGCATCTGCATCGACTTGATGCATCATCCCGAACGTGCCGTGGCAGTTGCGGAAGCAGAAAGCGCTGCGGCAGCGCGTGAGGCTCAGCGCACTGCTGGGCGGGGCGAAGCGCAGCGAAGGGCCGCCGCCCCTGCACACGGTGCGCACAGGCCCTCAGCGCCGTACGATCCTGCGTATGGTGCACAAAGGCCTTCGTCATCGTATGATTCCGCGTCTCGTAGCCCTTCGGCACGCGTGCCGGAAGAAGAGCCTGTGCAAGATTATGTGGCTCAAATATATCGAGATGACGATCGCAATCAGCAAGGCAAGCGGTAGCGCGCATCGCCGTCAACAATGTGAAAGGGGCTCGCGGTCCATAATAGACTGCGAGCTCCTTTCGTTGTTAAAGGCTTTAGGAGCTGCTTCCGTAAACCGCTTTCGGCAAGACGTGTTTCGCAGTTTCCCTGGGTTGCGTCATGATGCGGCGCATGCCTGCTCGAAAAATGGCAAGAATCGATCGAAACGTATTCCCTCTGCTGCTTTTTCTTCGAAAAGAAGCCTTTCATGGCAAGTTTTCCGCTCTACGTATTCTGAATCGATTGTTTTTCGCGAAAAAGCATACGTATGGCGGAAAACTTGCCACAAATCGTTTGAAATGCATACGTTTCGAGCGATTTGTGGCACGAAGGCCCCTAATTCTGCAAATTTCCGAAAAGGGAATACGTTTCGCGTGATTTTTGCCAGCTATCAAGAGAGAGGGGCGGCTGAGAGCAGGAGGGGGATGGCGTAAAGGCATAAGATGCATGGTGAGACGGCAATACCTTTGCCCTCTTGAAAACTTGAATGCAGGGAATGGAGGGAACAACAAAAGAGGCTGCCCTTTCGAGCAGCCTCTTGAAAAGTTGGTAGCCTCGATCGGATTCGAACCGACGATCTCCGCCTTGAGAGGGCGGCGTCCTAAACCGCTAGACGACGAGGCCATAAGCGCATATTGGCTGGGGTGGAAGGAGTCGAACCCTCACATACGGTACCAGAAACCGCTGTCCTACCATTAGACGACACCCCAATGAGTTGCGCGATGCTTTCGCTTCGCTTCCTCGGTGGTGTTACCCTTTGCCAAGGCGCGAATCAGTATATTACGGATAGGCACCCGCTCCGTCAACCCCTTTTTTCGAAAAAATTGGGCCGTTTTACCCTGTTTTTACAAAACCCCAGGTAAATGGGGTGGTAGGTGGGTCTTTTATGAAAAACTCCCGTGAGCGTGTTCGTTCACGTACGATTAACTTATCTACCCACCGTTGTGTGGGTAGTTTGCTGTTCGAATCAAGTGCTGGGTTTTCTGGCGCCGTAGGTACTGAATAGAAGGGAAGCGCATGTCGCCCGACATCCTTATTGAAGCCTTAAAGGCGTTGTTGCTTGGTATTACCGAGGGCATCACCGAATGGCTCCCTATTTCTTCGACTGGTCATATGATTCTGGTCGACGAATTCGTGAAGCTCAATGTAAGCGATAAGTTCTTGGAACTGTTCTTGGTGGTTATCCAGATTGGTTCCATCATGGCGGTTGTGGTTACCTTCTGGCATAAGCTGAACCCTGTTTCGCGAACCAAAGACGAAACCGAGCGTCGCAAGACGTGGCACATGTGGGGCATGGTTATTATCGGAAGCGTCCCTGCTGCGGTTTTGGGCCTCGCTCTGGATGACTGGGTACACGACCATTTCTACAATGCCTATACCGTGGCAGCCATGCTTATCCTGTACGGCATCATCTTCATCGTGCTTGAGGCGCACAACCGCAAACGCGCTCGCGCGGTAATCGAATCCGCTGAGCAGCCACGTGGCAAGCATGCCCGCCAGATAGACGCTACGAGCCCCGAAGCGGTTGAAAACGCCTTGTTCGACATCACCGATCCTTATGAAATGGATTGGAAAACTGCCATCAAGATCGGCTTCTTCGAAGTTCTGGCCATCATCCCCGGTACCAGCCGTTCCGGTGCCACCATCATCGGCGGCATGCTGTGCGGGTGCTCGCGTACCGCTGCAGCGGAGTTCACCTTCTTCCTGGCTATCCCCGTTATGTTCGGCTGGGGCATGGTGAAGGCCATCAAGTTCTTCCTGGCCGGCATCGCTATGACGCAGGTGGAAATCGTGGTTCTGGTGGTTGGCATCGTTTCCGCCTTCGCCATGGGCATGATTGCCATCCGCTTCCTTATGGGCTACATCAAGCAGAACGACTTCACGGTGTTCGGCGTGTACCGTATCTTCGTCGGTCTGGTTGTGCTTGGTTACTTCGGTGCGAAGACCCTGGGCGTTTTCTAAGCCGCTTGATGGTATGCTAAGCGCATGAGCAACAGCGAGAAACATACCAAGCGCAAAGCACTTTCCGAAGAGGAAAAGCAGCAGCTGCGGGAGCGCTCCAACAAGTGCATTTCCCGGTACTGCAACTATGCTGCGCTGGTTATCATCCTGGTTGCCCTGGCATCCTATGTGGTGGGGCAGGGCGATATGTTCTTCGGTCAGTTCGGCATCATGGTTTCGGTTTCCTTGCTTGCCATAGCGGCCATCAACGACCCGGCTCGAAAATAACGCGCATTTCAAAGCGGCCCTTTGGGGCCGTTTTTTGTCCGAGGAATTGCGCGGCAAAAAACAAGGCACGCTTTAAGCTTAGGGGCCGGGCGCTATTGACCGACTTTTGCTTTGCTCCCTCGCCTATTTTCGCTGCTCTGTTTAGCTTTGCTTCCATTCTTCTTGCTTCGGCATACCGTATGGGCGGTACCCTGTGGCGGGGAGCGGCGTTTTAGCTGGTTATTCGCCAAAACACCGGCTGCTGCGGCATAACGGCACTCGAGCTTTGTTATCATGGGTAAACACCGTGCCGTGGGGCGCGGTTTCCCATCTTTTTTGAAAGGAGTATGAGATGCCGGAAAAGAACGAAGCATTCGAGGAAATCGAAAAGCATCGTGCCGAGATCGATGCTATCGATCAGAAGCTGGTCGCTCTTCTGAACGAGCGCGCTGGCCATTCCCTGGACATCCGAGCATTGAAGCCCGATGCCCATATGGGTTTGTACGACCCGAAGCGCGAGGAGGAAATCTTTGCGCGCCTTGCAACGTATAACGAGGGCCCTCTTTATAACGAAAACCTTACCGAGATCTATCGTGGAATCCTTAAGGTTATGAAAGAGGTACCCTCCCGTGATTAAACCACTCTCCTCACTCCCCAATTACGGCACGCGTACCAACGAAATCACCATTTACGCTGGTCCGTGCTCGGTCGAATCTGAAGAGCAGTTCAACGAAGTTGCTGAATGCATTGCCGGCCTTGGCCTTACCTGGATTCGCGGTGGCGCGTTCAAGCCCCGCACGAACCCCCATTCGTTCCAGGGCTTGGGCGAAGAAGGCCTGAAGATCATGAAGGCTGGTGCGGAAAAGTACGGCCTGAAAACCCTCACCGAGGTTATGGACTCCGCTCATTGCGAAATGGTTCATTCCTACGTTGACGGTCTTCAGATCGGTGCCCGCAACATGCAGAACTTCAGCCTGCTGAAGAATGTTGGCCAGGTTACCGCGCAGTCCCACAAGATGGTGCTGCTGAAGCGCGGCCTTGCCGGCAGCATTTCCGAATGGCTTTCTGCTACGGAATACCTCACCATGGGCGGCAACGACAACATCGTTTTGTGCGAGCGCGGTCTGCGCACGTTCGAAACGGCAACCCGTTTCACGTTGGATATTTCCGCAGTTCCGGTAATCCACAAGCAGTCGGTGTTCCCCATCTGCGTTGACGTTTCGCACCCCGCTGGTGTGCGCGACCTGGTGCCTTCCCTGGCATACGCCGCCATTGCCGCTGGCTGCGACAGCATCATGATCGAGGTTCATCCGAACCCTGCAGAAGCCCTGTCCGATGGTCCTCAGCAGCTTACGCCCGCCCAGTTCACCGAACTGGTGGCCCAGCTGCGCGAGATTGCTGCGGTATTTGGCAAGAAGATCGTGTAGGTTACGCTGATCTACGATCAGCGTAACGTTCGCAAGAGATGTTACGACGCTGCGCGGGATTCTGACGGCACAGCTGCCGCTGCAAGCCTGCTGGACGCACAAAGTGCGCCTGGCGCGTGCTTTTACGGCATCTGCACTCGTCAGAATCCCGCTCGCTGTTTCGTCCAACGATGCGAGCCCATTAACGCCCTTTCGGACATTTTTTGTTTGCGAGGGGAGGAGCGTCCGGCAGGGACTGATACCTTTGGCGCTACTCTGCCAAAAGCGCCTGTCCCTATTGGCGTGGGGCGGTGCTATTCGAACAAACCGTAGGGATACTGCGGATAGGGTGGGGTTGTGCTGTTGGGCGCGGTAGAATAACAAGCCGAATAAAACGTAAGTGCCGCGCGGGCCGCAAAACCCGGGCGGTTTGTTGTGTTAGGACGAATTGCATGCCCATCGATCTTGATACCCTAAATGGTCCCCAGCGCGAAGCAGTGCTGTGCACGGAAGGCCCGCTGTTGGTTTTGGCAGGCGCCGGTTCCGGCAAAACGCGTGTGCTTACCCATCGCATCGCGCATTTAGTGGAAGATCTGAACGTTGCCCCGTGGCAAATCATGGCCATCACGTTTACCAACAAGGCAGCCGCCGAAATGCGCGAGCGTTTGCAGGGGCTTATCGGCGGCGGTGCCCGTGGCATGTGGGTTTCCACGTTCCACAGCATGTGCGTGCGCATCCTGCGTTCCGACTGCGACCGCGTGGGCTTCGCCAAGGGCTTTACCATCTACGATGACAGCGACTCGAAGCGCCTGGTAGAGCAGATCATGGACGAGTTGAACATCGACAAGAAGCGCTATCCCATCCCTGCGCTGCGCAACCGCATTTCCCAGGCAAAAAACGATTTGCAGGTGGCGGAGGTATTTGCTGGCAAAGTGTCCGACCCGGTAGGCCAGGTTGCTGCCCGCGTGTACACGCGCCTGCAGGAGCGCTTGCGTCAGCTGAACGCCTTCGACTTCGACGACCTGCTGCTGTACACCTGGCTTCTGCTGAAGAACCACCCCGATGTGCTGGCGGCGTATCAAAACCGTTTCCGCTACCTGATGGTAGACGAGTATCAGGACACCAACCATGCCCAGTACGTGCTCACCCAGCTTCTGGCGGCGGCGCACAAGAACATCATGGTAGTAGGCGACGACGACCAGTCCATTTACTCCTGGCGTGGCGCCGACCTGCGCAACATCCTCGACTTCGAGAAGGATTATCCTGAAGCCCATGTGGTGAAGCTGGAGGAAAACTACCGCTCCATGGGCAACATCCTGGCAGCGGCAAACGCGGTTATCGCCAACAACCTTACGCGCAAGCCTAAGAAGCTGTTCACCTCGAAGCCGGCAGGTGACAAGATTTCCGTGTACAGCGCTACCGACGAACGCGATGAAGGCCGCTGGATTGCCTCGGAAATCGAGCATCAGCACGGCGAGGGCATGCCGTACAACCAGATTGCGGTGTTCTACCGCACCAATGCGCAGAGCCGTATGCTTGAAGATATGCTGATGCGTGCCGGCGTGCCGTATCGCCTGGTAGGAGGCACGCGCTTTTTCGATCGTGCGGAAATCCGCGATGTTATGGCGTACTTGAACCTGGTGGTGAACCCTGCTAACGACGTTGCGGCTCATCGCGTCATCAACGTGCCGAAGCGCGGCATCGGCAAAACCACGGTAGAGCACATCGATTACGTGGCGCGCGAAACAGGCATCACGTTCTTGCAGGCAGCCGAGCTGTGCATCGCCGACGACCAAATCCGCTCGGCAACGCGCAGGGCCATCGCCGAGTTCGTGGCGCTTATTCACGAAGCGCAAGGCTACGAGGGCGACTTGCGCAAAGTGGTTGAAACCATCGTGGACAAGTCGGGCATCATCCGCGCTTACCAGGCGGAAAACTCCGACGACGCTGCAGGCCGCATTGAAAACATCCAGGAACTTTTCGGCGTAGTGGACGAATATGCCCAGACGCACGACGACGCTGATGCCCTGTTCGAGCCCCCAACGGCCGACGATGCGCCGGCAAGCGATGAAGAGCCGCCCGTGCGCACGTTCCAGGCAAATTCCCTGCCCGATTTCGTGGAATGGGTAACGTTGCGTACCGACATGGACACGGTGGCCGAAGACGGCGATGCCATTACCATGATGACCATCCATGCCGCCAAGGGCTTGGAATTCGACTGCGTGTTCGTGGCGGGCATGGAAGAGTCCCTGTTCCCGCACGGTAATTCCTCGCAGGATGCGCAGGGGCTGGAAGAAGAGCGCCGTTTGGCCTACGTTGCCATCACGCGTGCGCGTAAGAAGCTCTACCTTACCAACGCCTTCACGCGTCAGATCTTCGGCCAGTCAAGCGCCAACCCGCCCTCGCGCTTCATCAGCGAAATCCCGCTTGAGCTGCGTAAAGGTATTGGCATGGGCTCTGCTGGTTTCTCGGGCTCTGGTTGGGAAAAGCGCGGCAGTCGTCGTGGCATTGCCGGCTCTGGTTCCGAGGCGGGCGGCGGTCGCGTGTTCGGCCAGTCCAGCGCTTCGGGCACGCGTCCTCGCCAGCAGGCGCGCCCTATGGGCGTGAAGCCTTCTGCGCAGAAGAAGGCGGCAGCCAAGATGATGTTTGCCAAGGGCGACACGGTAGACCACAAGGTGTTCGGCCGCGGCACTATCACCAAGGTGGACGGCGACACGCTGCATGTGCGCTTCAGCCGCACCGGCCAGACCAAGAAGCTGTTGAAGGATTACGCGCCCATCGTTAAGATTGGTTGACGCTGCGAAGGAGCTGGGCACCCCATCTAGCCCTTCAATCGTCGGTCGCGTAACGAGGTACGCGTCCCTTCTCTTTCAGGCCTATCTGAGGCATCGATCTCCTTCCCGCTGTCACGTTCGGATTATCGACTGTTTTGCGCTTGCTGCCGCGAAAGAGCTGGCGGCAAGCGTAACGGAAAGCTTTTACCGAAGGCTGCACGGAAACGTGCGGCCTTCTTTCGTTTCGCGGTACAATAGCTTAGTTCTACACGTTCGCGCGTACCGAAGCGCGCTTGTTTAGGAGGCTCCATGGCTAACCAGGTTTTTATCGTAGGTCACAAGAACCCCGATAACGACTCCATCGCAGCTGCAGTCAGCTACGCATATCTGAAGAACGCCCTTGAGGCAAAGAAGGCAGAACCCGAGGCCGAGTACGTTGCCTGCTGCCTGGGTCCGCTGCCCCAGGAATCTGCAACCATCCTCGAGCAGGTTGGCCTGCCTGCCCCCAAGCTCATCGAAAAGGTATGCGAGGGCGACAAGGTTATCCTGGTAGACCACAACGAATCCACTCAGATGGTAGACGGCATCGCTGATGCTGAAATCGTTGAAGTGGTAGACCACCACCGCATTGCGGGCGACGTTGTTACCGGCAACCCCATCCTGTACCTGAACATCCCCGTTGGCTCCACTGCCACCATCGTAAGCAAGCTCTATGAGCAGCTGAACGTTGAGGTAACGCCTGCTATTGCCACGGTATTGCTTTCCGCTATCATGACGGACACTGTTATCACCAAGAGCCCCACCTGCACTGACTACGACCTGATTCAGGCTGAAAAGCTTGGTGCCATCATCGGCAAGAAGCCTACCGAGTTCGGCCTTGAGGTGTTCAAGATGCGCGGCGGCGACAACGACCTTTCCGTTGAGGAGCTGTGCACGCACGACTCCAAGGAATTCAAGAAGGGCGACGAAGTGTACATGGTTGCCCAGCACGAAACGGTAACCCTCGACGTTGCCATGGAGCGCGAAGCCGAGTACCGCGAGTTCTTGAAGAAGAAGGTCGCCGAAAACGGCTACAAGTTCGCATTGCTGCTGATCACCGACATCTTCAACGAAGGTTCCACGTTCATCTGCGAAGGCGACGTAGCCCCCGTATCCGAGGCATTCGGTATCGATGCCACGAAGGCTGAATGGGTAGACGGCATTCTCTCCCGCAAGAAGCAGGTTATTCCCCCTCTTTCGTAGTATTACGTCGTTCTACGAACGACGCAATTTCGTATGAAACGCAATGATGCTGCGCGAGCCCCTGATGGTACAGTTGGCGGTCCAAGTGGGCTGGACGTACGAAGTACGCCTGGCGCCCGCTTTCCCGCCAGCTGCACTCACCAGGGGCTCGCTCGCTGTTTCGTCCAACAATGCGACAGAAGACATATGAATTTGCTTTGGCTGTCTGCGCTTTTGCGAAGCAAGCTTGGCAAAAGCGCTCAGCATAGCTGTGCATGTTCGCCCTGTCATTTACATCCACCAGAGAATTGCTTGCTGTTGTGTCTGATGATGCGGACGGGGTTTAATCCCTTGATCTTTGGACAACAAAAAACGGGCACCCACAGGGGTGCCCGTCTCGTTTCGGTGGGGAAGGGAAGTACTTACTTCAAGTCTTCCAGCTTGCCGTGCTTTTCGTAGCGGGTAAGGCGGCTGATCTTGTTGTCGTCGTCTACGAACACTACGTGCGGAGCATGTGCCGGGTCGGCGAACTCTTCGGGGGTCATCTGGCAGTAGTTCATGATGATGACCTTGTCGCCCACCGTTACCAAGTGCGCTGCTGCGCCATTTAGGCAGATAACGCCGCTGCCCGGTTCGCCTGCGATAACGTAGGTTTCAAGACGATTGCCGTTGTTGCAGTCGGAAATGGTAACCAGTTCGTATTCCTGGATGCCGGCTGCTTCCATCAGCTCGGAATCGATGGTGATGGAGCCGATGTAGTCAAGTTCCGCCTGAGTGACGGTTGCACGATGAATTTTGCCCTTAAGCACATTCAGCAGCATAAGGTTAGAACCTTCCTTCTTCGCGTGTGTTCCACGTATGGTTTCACTGCGTAGTTAGCTATCTACACGCTGTTGCGTATAACCTGCCGTATTCTTGCGCAATTACGCGCAGCGTGCAAGCTTATTCGTCAAAATCAAACAAGTAATTGTCGATAAGGCGCGTTTTGCCGATGTAAACGGCAATGGCAACCAAACCAGACTCGCCAAAGGTGTCAACAGGCTGCATGTCGTCAAGGCTTACCACCTCTACGTAGTCGACCTTAGCCAGGGGCTCCGCCTCGATTACCTCGCGTACTGCAGTGCGTACCACGTTGGCGTCACGCTCGCCTGCTTCGATAAGTTCCTGTGCCTTAAAGATGGAACGGGAAAGGCACAGCGCAGCCTTGCGCTCTTCAGCGGAAAGGTAGCTGTTGCGCGAGCTCTTTGCCAGGCCGTCCTCTTCGCGGACGATGGGGCAGCCGTATACCTTCACGTTCATGTTCAGGTCGGCAACCATGCGCTTGATGATGGCAAGCTGCTGGGCGTCTTTCTGACCGAAGAACGCCTTGTCAGGCTGCACGATGTTGAACAGCTTGTTTACTACGGTGCATACGCCGCGGAAGTGGCCAGGGCGCTTTGCGCCGCACAGGCTATCGGTCAGGGTTTCCATTACCACGTAGGTGTTGTAGTTCTTGGGGTACATTTCCTCAGGCTCGGGATGGAATACCACGTCTACGCCCTTGGACTCTGCGATGGCAGCATCGTGCTCAAGGTCGCGGGGGTAGTTGTCGTAGTCCTCGTTGGGGCCGAACTGGATGGGGTTCACGAACACACTGGTAACCACGCGGTCGCATTCCTTGCGGGCGCGCTCCATCAGCGACATATGGCCCTCGTGCAGAGCACCCATGGTGGGGGTAAGGCCGATGGTAAGACCCTGCGCCTTCCATTCGGCAACCTGTGCCTTCATCTCGGCAACGGTGGTAATGATTTTCATTTTCTTCCTTTCGTCGTTCTGCCGAACGACGAAGAATCGCATGAGACGTCCTGACGCTGCGCGGCGCCCCCAATAAGCATCTTGCCTTTTGTTTGTCGCTTACGTACTGAAGTACGCTTCGCTCCTTTTTAAAGGCGGTCAATCTTATCGGATGCGCCGCTCGCTGACGTATGTGCAATCCCTCGCTTGGTTTTTAACTGGTATTAGGATAGCGCTCTTTAAAAGAAAAGGCCGAGTTCGCCCCCGACCTTTTCTTCTGGTTAGTACAGTTTTTTCAGAGCATCCTCATCGATCTTGAAGGTGTGCTCTTCGGCGGGGAAGGTGCCGGCCTTCACCTCTTCGTCGTACGCCTTGAAAGCTGCGGTCATCTGCGGGCCGATGTTGCCGAAGTGCTTTACGAACTTGGGCTTGAAATCGCTGAACAGGGCAAGCATGTCCTGGTACACCAGAACCTGGCCGTCGCATCCAGCACCTGCGCCGATGCCGATGGTGGGGATGGTGAGCTTTTCAGAGATGAGCGCGGCAAGTTTGGCAGGGACGCATTCGAGCACTACGGCGAAGGCACCCGCTTCCTGTACGGCCAAGGCGTCGTCTACCATCTTCTGCGCCGCTTCTGCGGTTTTGCCCTGAACCTTGAAGCCGCCAAAGGCGTTCACCGATTGCGGGGTAAGCCCAATGTGGGCGCACACGGGGATGCCGGCCTTGGTGATGGCGCGGATCTGCTCTGCAACGCGCACGCCGCCTTCCAGCTTCACGGCGTTGGCGCGGCCTTCCTTCATAAGGCGGCCGGCGTTGGCTACTGCTTCCTCGACGGAAACCTCGTAGCTCATGAACGGCATGTCGGCGATGACAAGGGCGTTCTTTGCGCCGCGGGCTACTGCGGCGGTGTGGTGGATCATGTCTTCCATGGTCACCGAAAGCGTATCCTCGTAGCCAAGCATGACCATGCCCAGCGAGTCGCCGATGAGGATGGAGTTGATTCCTGCTTCGTCGACGAGCTTTGCGGTGGAGTAGTCGTAAGCAGTCAACATAGAGATCTTGGTGCCCTCATCCTTCATCTTCTGGAATGTGGCAACAGTATTCTTCATGTTCCCCTTCTTTCTCTTACGTTGTGCGCCCTTACTTTATATATAAGTAACGCGCAAACCCATGCTTGAGGTCCGCGCGTCAAGGGTGCGTTGTTACGATGCCTGTATTGTACACGCAGCGCCATGTTTCGGAATGGTTTCGTTTCCATTTCGCCGCTTGGCATCCGTAGGCGGTGAAGTGGGCCTCCCCGTAAAGCTCCGAAATGTCCAGAATTTTTCGGAAATTGGTAGGGAAAAGGGCAAGACAAAGGAAAGATTGTACGGTTTACCTGGGAAAACAGCTTATGAAGCTATGGATACACCCGGGTGCGTGGCGTTTGACAAGGCATATACCCGGTGATAAAGTTCATTTTCGCGTTTCGGGTAGAAGCGCATGTTTTCGCGTGCGTATCTGCAGAACGCACAGAAAGCAAAGTTAGTAAGTGATAGTAAAGAAAAGGAGCTGAAGCTTTGCCTACTATCAATCAGTTGGTCCGTAAGGGCCGCGCCAAGCAGGTCGACAAGCAGAAGACCCCGGCGCTCAAGGGTAACCCCCAGAAGCGTGGCGTTTGCACCCGCGTGTACACCACCACCCCTAAGAAGCCTAACTCGGCACTTCGTAAGGTTGCTCGTGTCCGTCTCGTAAACGGCATGGAAGTTACCGCATACATCCCCGGTGAAGGTCACAACCTCCAGGAGCACTCCATGGTGCTTATCCGTGGCGGTCGTGTAAAGGACCTTCCTGGTGTTCGTTACAAGATCATCCGCGCTGCTCTCGACTGCGCTGCCGTTGACAGCCGCCGTCAGGCTCGCAGCCGTTATGGCGCTAAGAAGCCCAAGAACTAAGTAACCCTAAGCGATTCAGTTTAGTCGCATAAACCGAAAGGAAAGTATATGCCGCGTCGTGCAGCAGCAGTCCGCCGCGAAACGCAGCCGGACGCTAAGTACAACAACCGTTTGGTCACGCAGCTGATCAACAAGGTGTTGCTTGACGGTAAGAAGTCCACCGCAGAAGGTATCGTCTACGGTGCTTTTGATATCGTTGCAGAGAAGACTGGCCAGGACGCTCTGACCGTTTTCAAGAAGGCAATGGACAACATTCGCCCCACGCTCGAGGTTAAGCCTAAGCGTGTTGGTGGCGCTACCTACCAGGTTCCTATGGAGGTTAACTCCCGCCGTGCAACCACGCTCGCCATCCGCTGGATGGTAGACTTCTCCCGCAAGCGCAAGGAGAACACCATGAAGGAGCGTCTCGCAGCTGAGATCATGGACGCAGCCGAGAACACCGGCGCATCCATCAAGAAGCGCGAAGACCTCTACAAGATGGCTGAGTCCAACCGTGCATTCTCGCACTATCGTTGGTAGGGGATAGATCATGTCTAAGACTCCGCTTGAGCATACCCGCAACATCGGCATCATGGCACACATCGATGCCGGCAAGACCACCACTACCGAGCGCATCCTGTACTACACGGGCAAGACGCACAAGATCGGTGAGGTTCATGATGGCGCAGCTACCATGGACTGGATGGTTCAGGAACAGGAGCGCGGCGTAACCATTACCGCTGCAGCTACCACCTGCTTCTGGAAGAAGGACGGCGTTGAGTACCGCTTCCAGATTATCGACACCCCCGGCCACGTTGACTTCACGGCTGAGGTAGAGCGCTCTCTGCGCGTTCTCGACGGCTCCGTTGCCGTTTTCGACGCAGTAGCAGGCGTACAGCCCCAGTCCGAGACCGTTTGGCGTCAGGCTGAGCGTTACGGTGTACCCCGCATCGCATTCATCAACAAGTACGACCGCGTTGGCGCAGACTTCTTCCATGCAATTCAGACCATGCGTGATCGTCTTGACGCACCTGCCGTTGCCGCTCAGATGCCTATGGGCGCTGAGGACAACTTCTGGGGCGTAATCGACCTGGTTACCATGACCGCATGGGACTTCAAGGCCGACGACAAGGGCATGACCTACCCTGAGCCCATGGACGAGATTCCTGCCGAGTTCAAGGACGACGCAGAGCTCTACCACCAGGAACTGCTCGAAGCAGCTGCAGACTGTGACGACGACCTGATGGAAAAGGTCCTCATGGAAGAGGAAGTTTCCGTAGAGGAACTCAAGGCTGCTATCCGCAAGGGCGTTTGCGCATGCAAGCTCAACCCCGTGTTCGTAGGCTCCGCTTACAAGAACAAGGGCGTTCAGGAACTGCTCGACGCTGTTGTTGACTACATGCCTTCCCCGATCGACGTTCCTGCCATCAAGGGAACGAACCCCGAGACCGGCGAAGAAGACGAGCGTCCTTCCGATCCGAAGGCACCCTTCTCCTCCCTGGCATTCAAGATCATGACCGACCCGTTCGTTGGTAAGCTCACCTACCTGCGCGTTTACTCCGGTACCCTCGAGTCTGGCTCTTACGTACTGAACGCTTCCAAGGACAAGAAGGAACGCATCGGCCGTCTTCTGCAGATGCACTCCAACAACCGCGTTGACATCGACGAGTGCTCCGCAGGCGACATCGTTGCCGTTGTTGGTCTGAAGAACACCACCACCGGTGACACGCTCTGCGCCGAAGATGCTCCTATCATCCTCGAGTCCATGCAGTTCGCTGATCCTGTTATCGACATTGCTGTTGAGCCTAAGACCAAGGCTGAGCAGGACAAGATGAGCATCGCTCTGCAGAAGCTCGCTGAAGAGGACCCGACGTTCCGCGTTTCCACCAACCATGAAACCGGCCAGACCATCATCGCTGGCATGGGCGAGCTTCACCTCGAGATCATCATCGACCGCTTGCTCCGCGAGTTCAAGGTTGAGGCTAACGTTGGTAAGCCCCAGGTTGCTTATCGTGAGCGTCCTGGTCATGAGGTGCTTGGTGCTGAGGGCAAGTTCGTCCGTCAGTCCGGTGGTCGTGGTCAGTATGGCCATGCCATCATCAACATGTATCCTCAGGAAGCTGGCAAGGGCTACGAGTTCGAGAACAAGATCGTTGGCGGCGTTGTTCCCAAGGAATACATCCCCGCTATCGACAAGGGCATCCAGGAAGCTCTCAACTCCGGCGTTTTGGCTGGTTACCCTGTTGAGGACGTCAAGGTTGAACTCGTTGACGGTTCTTACCATGATGTTGACTCTTCTGAAGCTGCCTTCAAGGTTGCCGGTTCTATGGCAATCAAGGACGCACTGAAGAAGTCCGATCCTGTAATCCTCGAGCCTGTTATGGCTGTTGAGGTTGAGACTCCTGAAGAGTACACCGGCTTTGTTATGGGCGACATCCCCAGCCGTCGTGGCCTCATCCAGGGCCAGGAGCAGCGTGGCAACGCTGTTTGCATCTCCGCCAAGGTTCCGCTGGGCCAGATGTTCGGTTATGCAACCGACCTGCGCAGTGGCACCCAGGGTCGTGCTACGTACACCATGCAGTTCGATTCGTACGAGCCTGTTCCCAAGAACGTAGCAGAAGAGATTATCAGCAAGGCTGGTGGCAACGCTTAAGCCTTAGCGCTTAAGAGTCCACCGTCACTATGGAGGTAAAAGTGGCTAAAGAGAATATCCGCATCCGCTTGAAGGGTTACGATCATGAGATCGTGGATCAGTCCACCAAGCTCATCGTAGACACCGCTCAAAAGACGGGTGCTAAGGTTTCCGGTCCTATTCCGCTGCCGACCGAGCGCAACCTGTACTGCGTTGTCAAGGGCCCGCACATCAACAAGGACTCTCGCGAGCAGTTCGAAATGCGCACTCATAAGCGCCTGATCGACATCCTGGATCCGACCCCTTCCACGGTTGATTCTTTGATGCGTCTCGATCTTCCTGCTGGCGTAGACATCGAGATCAAGCTGTAGGGGAGTGTGATACTGAATGATTAACGCTATCTACGGTACCAAGATCGGCATGACCCAGCTCTTCGACGAAGACGGCCAGGTTACGCCCGTTACGGTTATCAAGGCAGAGCCTAACAAGGTATGCCAGGTTAAGACCACCGCTACCGATGGTTACGAAGCTGTTCAGCTCGGCTTCGGCGCCATCAAGCCCAAGAAGGTCAACAAGCCCATGGCTGGCCATTTCGCCAAGCAGGGCGTTGAGCCCGTTCGCCATCTTCGCGAGGTTCGCGTAGAGGATGCTTCTGAGCATGCCATCGGCGAAGAGGTTACCGTTGCCGCATTCGCTGAGGTGAAGAAGGTTGACGTAACCGGTACTTCCAAGGGTAAGGGCTTCGCAGGTGTTATGCGTCGTTACAACTTCGCTGGCGGCCCTGGCGGACACGGTGCACACTTCCATCGTGCTCCCGGTTCCGTTGGCCAGTGCGCTTATCCTTCCCGTGTGTTCAAGGGCGTTCGCCTTCCGGGTCACATGGGCTGCGATACCGTTACGACCAAGAACCTTGAAGTAATCCGCGTTGACGAAGAGGCGAACCTCATCATGCTCAAGGGTGCAGTTCCCGGCGGCAAGAACGGCGTTGTTCGCGTTCGCATGGCGTAAGAACGGTGCGAAGGAGTTTATAGATTATGGCAACTATTGAAATGAAGGACGCGAGCGGCAAGAAGGTCAAAGACGCCGAACTTTCCGCAGCAGTCTTCGAGATTGAGCCTAACGTGCATGTTATGCACGAAGTGGTTCGCTCCCAGCGCGCTGCAAGGCGCCAGGGAACCCACGACACCTTGACCCGCGGTCAGGTTCGTGGCGGCGGCAAGAAGCCTTGGCGCCAGAAGGGTACCGGCCGTGCTCGTCAGGGCACGATCCGTGCTCCTCAATGGGCAGGCGGCGGCACCGTATTCGGTCCTCATCCCCGCTCTTATGCCTTCAAGGTACCTGCAAAGGTTGTAAAGCTGGCTATGCGCTCTGCGCTTTCCGCTAAGCTTGCTGACGGCGAGATCGTTGTTGTTGATCAGCTGACCTTCGAAAAGCCTTCCACCAAGCAGGCTGTCGAAGTGCTGAAGAACCTCGGTCTTGAGGGTCGCGTTACCATCATCGTTCCCGACGATGACGTGAACACCTTCCTGTCGTTCCGCAACCTTTCCAAGGTTCGCATGATCGGCGTTTCCGAGCTCAACACGCTCGACTTCATCGATAACAAGGCTCTCGTGCTTACTGAGGCTGCCCTGACCCGCATCGAGGAGGTGCTTGCATAATGAAGGATCCCCGCGAGATCATCATTCGCCCGATCATTTCGGAGCACTCTTATGAGGGTATGGAAAACAACGTTTATACCTTCGAGGTAGCTAAGTCTGCAAACAAGATCGAGATTGCTCAGGCAATCGAGGCTATCTTCGACGTTAAGGTTGTTAAGGTTAACACCATCAACGTTAAGCCCAAGCCGAAGCGTGTTCGCTATCAGCTTGGTACGACCCGCACCTGGAAGAAGGCTATGGTTACGGTTGCTGAAGGCGACCAGATCGAGATCTTTGCTCAGGCATAAGGCATGCTTTTGAAAGGCTGCTCTTCGGAGCAGCCTTTTTTGTGCCCAGACGTGTGCAAGCGCGTCTGGGCTTTTGCTGTTTTGCAGTTGTTGGACAGGGTGTACCCTTAAGGAACCCGAAGAAGGAGCAACTATGCTGCAAGATATAGCGCCTTATACGTTCTGCAATGACTTTTCTTGGGCAGAGCCCGAGGCAACCGACAGGATTTTGGTATACCGCGGTGCTTCTGTGTTGGTTTCTCTGGGTAGCGACAACTGTTGTGAATCGGAAGGGCAAGCTGACGCCACGATTCATTTCCCCACTTACGCGATGTTAGAAGAAGCGGGTGTGGTAGGCTCGGTAAGTGATGGGGAATGCCTCCATAGAGCCGACGGAACCATTCCTAAGGCGTTTCTTTTGTTCACGGTGGGGGATACTGCCTATTTTCGCTGTGAGGTTTCAGAAGACGCTTTAGATGCCTTTATTGATGGAGAAACAACCGAAGGCATGGCAGGAGGACGCGAGCGTGTAACATGGCAGTTCGTCCCTACCTCTGCATTGAGGCATTATGCGCCAAAGTATCGTGCTTTTGCGGGCTTAGTTGGCTATGAATACGATTCGTGGTATGCAACACGGAGGTTCTGCGGTGCATGTGGCACGCCATTGGTCCACGATATGGTTGAGCGCATGGTTCGATGCCCTGAATGCGGCACAATGGAGTTTCCGAAGCTCTTTCCTGCGGTGATCGTCGGCATTGTGGACCGAGAGCGTGACAAGGTCCTTGTTTCGCGGTATGCAAACCGTGAATACAAGCGTTATGCCCTTATTGCCGGGTTCTGCGAGATGGGTGAAACGGTTGAGGAAACGGTTCATCGTGAGGTCATGGAAGAAGTTGGCCTGAAGGTGAAGAACCTTCGCTACTACAAAAGTCAGCCTTGGCCACCTTCGTCTTCCCTGTTGTTCGGATTCTTCTGCGAACTCGATGGGTCGAATCGCATTAGGCTCGACGACCATGAACTTGAATGTGCGGAATGGATCGACCGCAGTCAGCTTCCCGTCGATGAAGATTACTCCCTTACGCGAGAGATGATGCAGGTTCTGCGCGACAGAAGGGAAGGGGCATAGCTGAAGCTTCGTAGCTTTCAAACGAGGTTCTAGGTTCGATTCTCGCTCAGTGCCATTGCCGATCTAAGCGTGTTTGATGCCTATTGGTACTTTGCAAGGTGGATATCATGAAAAAAACGGCCCCGACAGGTAATCTATCGGGGTCGTTTGCGTAAGTACTATGCTGCGAGTTTCAAACTACTCAGCAGAAGCGGGCGACCATTCCTCGGCATCCTTGCCAACTTGGAAGGGCACGCCAGCCTTGCGGCGTTCCTTGTAGTCGGCTGTTGCCGTGAACAGAGCGTCGGAAAGCGAATTGAGGGCCGTTTCCACGGAGTCTTGGATAACGCCGATAACGAAGCCTACGCCTACAACCTGCATGGCGATGTCGTTGCTGATGCCGAACAGCGCGCAGCACAGCGGGATAAGCAGCAGGGAGCCGCCGGCAACACCGGAAGCGCCGCAAGCGCTTACAGCGGCGAGGACGCACAAGATGGCGGCGGTAATGGGGTTAATGTCGATGCCCATGGTGTGGGCGGCTGCCATAGACATAACGGTAATGGTAATTGCCGCGCCTGCCATGTTGATGGTGGCGCCCAGCGGAATGGAAACAGAGTAGGTATCCTTGCGAACGCCAAGGCGCTTGCACAGCTCCATGTTAACGGGGATGTTAGCGGCGGAGCTGCGGGTGAAGAAGGCGTACATGCCAGAGTCTTTGATACAGCGGAACACGATGGGGTAGGGGTTCTTGTGAATGTTGATGAACACCAGCAAGGGGTTTACCACCAAGCAGATGAAGAGCATCGCGCCAACTAGAACAAGCAGAAGCTCGCCGTATTCGATGAAGATCTCGGGACCGTTTTGGGAAACCGAGGTGTATACAAGGCCCAGGATGCCGAAGGGAGCGCAGGTAATAATCCAGCGAACAACGATAGAGATAACGTGCGACATGTTCGCAAAGAAATCCTTGGTGTTGTCGGAGGTATAGCGCATGGCGATGCCCAGAATAACGGCCCAAACAAGGATGCCGATGTAGTTGGCATTCATAAGTGCATCAACGGGGTTTACCACCATGTTGCCGACTAGGGTAGAGAAAACTTCCGAAATCTCAGTCGGAGCAGCCTTCTCGGCTGCGTCGACGCCGGAAAGCGTGAGCTCGACGGGGAAGGCGAAGCTGACGGCTACTGCCGTGAATGCGGCAGCAAGGGTGCTGACCACATAAAGCACCACGATGGTTTTCATCGATTTGGGGAGCTTGGTATGGCACAGGGCGTTGATAACTAGGAAGAACACCAAAAGCGGTGCTACAGATTTCAGGGCGCTTACGAAGAGGGTGCCCAGCATTTCGATAATGGTGATGTCCTTTGGTCCGAATGCACCGAGCAAGGCGCCGATAACCAGACCGATGATGATGCGCTTAATAAGACTTAAGCTCGACCATGCTTCTGCAATTTTCTTCATGCATGTCTCCTTGAATGGGAGGATTGGGGATAGGTGGCGGTAGCAAAACCAAGTGTCCTGGAACCGCAAGTTCAAAGTATACCTATCCGTTAACTGATTGTTACGTACGGGTTTCGATTTAACTAAGCGGAAAAGAAACTAGGTAAGCGGTGCCCTATATACAAGAAGCGGCCCCCAAAACGGGAGCCGCTTCGTAAATAAGCGAAGGAGTGAGGCTGGATTACTTTGCCTTGTACTTCTTAACCAGCTGACGGCCGGCGATGTAATTCATGATTTCGGTGGTGCCGCCGCCCATCTCGTTGCCGCGGAGGTCAGCCCAGATGCGGCCTACGCGGATTTCCTTGGTGTAGCCGATTGCTGCGTAGATGGACATTGCCAGGTCTGCAACGCGGGTAAGCTCTTCGCAAGCATAGCCCTTGAGCAATGCGGACTCCAGACGGGTGGACTCGCCGTTGTCGATCATGGTTACCACCTGATACAGGCGGGTACGTACGTTCTGGATGATGTTCTCCATCTCGCACAGGTGCAGCTGAATCTGCGTCTGGTGGGCGATGGGCTTGTTGAAGCAGATGCGCTCGGAAGCGTAAGCGCCTGCATCATTCAAAGCAGCCTGAGCCAGACCCAGGGAAGAGGCAACAACCAGGCAACGCTCGAACTCGAGCTTCTTCATAAGAAGCTTCCAGCCCATGCCAGGTTCGCCCAAGCGCATGTCCTCGGTAAGGACAACGTTGTCGAAGAACTGGTCTACGAACGGAATGGCCTGCTGACCTACCTTGTCCAAGTGGCCGATGGTGAAGCCAGGAGTGTCGTTGGGAACAAGCCACAGGGAGTACTTGTCGTTCTCGTACGAAGGATCCTCGTCCTTGGCAACTACCATGGTGTAAATGGAAAGGCCGCCCAGGGTAACCCATGTCTTCTGGCCGTTCAGCAGATAGGTGCCGTCGGGCTGCTTCTTGGTTACGCATGTCATGGCGTTGTTGTCGGAGCCAGCTGCAGGCTCGGAGATTGCGGAGCAGGCAATGCAGGTGCTCTCAACGTTCTGGATCGCGTCCATGATCATTTCCTGCTGCTCTTTGGTGCCGAAATCGATTACGTCGGTAATGGTGTTGAAGTCGGTAACGAAGGGGAGGGTAACGCCGGTGAATTCATGGAGCTTCTCTACCAGAAGAACCTCGGTGAGCTTGTCTACCGGCACGCCGCCAACCTCTTCAGGAAGGCCAAGGTACATAAAGCCTGCCTCGCGGTAAGCCATTGCAGCTTCGACGCTGATGTGGTGGTCAACTTCGTATGCCTGCTTAACCGCTTCGTCGGTAAAGTAGCGGTTTGCATATTCGCGGGCGCTGTCAATGAGCAGTTCCTGCTCGTCAGTAAGCTTGAAATCCATAATGCGTTCCTCTCCTTATTCCTGTATTGAATGGAACTGAGGTTCAAATAAGAACCGAATCAGCAGCTCAAGGGCTATCCTAGCATTTGAACGCGTTTTTCTCTATGCGCGTAACTATTCCTGTTTTGTATAAGAATCAGGGCAATTCGAAAGCCTGCGTTATACCTTGCCCGGCTATGCCCTTGACCTGGCAAAACATGTTCATTTTCCCTGCAAGATAAACAGGTAGAGCCGTCACGGCGTCGAATAAGACGCTATTCCCGCAGCGAATGGGGGCCGAAGCTCGGCTCGGTAACCGAATCGGGCAGCTCGGGGCCTTTGTAGAGTTTCACTGCGGTGCCGTCCAACTTCTCGATATCCTCTTCGCTGTAGCCGTATTCGCCCATGATGCGCTTGGTGTCGTAGCCAACGGGGCGTGAACGGTGAAGCACCGGATCGCCGACCGAAGCCAGGCGCACGGGCGAAGTGGGCAGAACCTTGTCGCCGAAGGCGTCGTAGTGAAGCGTGCGCAGGGCATCGTTTGCGAAGGCTTCCTCGTCGTGCAGGATGTCGTCGGGCAAGTACAGGCGTTGATAGGGAATCTCGTTTTCCTGGAAAATGGGCTCCCAATAATCCCAGTCCTGGGTCAGGAAGTGCTGTTCAAGAAGCTTGATGACCTCGGTATTGCCGCCATTGCCATCGTTGATGGCGGCGGAAGTGGTGTAGCGCTCATCTCCCAAGATGGAGGTGAGGCCGATGGATGTCATCAGATGCTCGAAGAACAAGTCGTAGCTGCCGTAGCAAATGATGAACCATACGCCGTCTTTGGTGCGGTAGGTGTTGTTGGAAGGGCACGTTGCCTCGTAACGTGATTTGGGCCATTTGTCGCCGAATTGCGAAGAGGCGAGCATGATCTGCATAGCCCACAGGGCGTTGTGATGCAGCGTGGTGGTCACCTTGTCGCCAACGCCCGTGCGCTCTTTGCGCACCAGTGCCGCCAAGAGCCCTGCCGTAAGGGTGATTGAGCTGTTCCAGTCGCCGATGGCGGCCGGCCAGTTTATGGGTTGGTAACCTTCTCCCGCCTGGGGAAGCGAAGCCAGGAAACCGCCGCGGGCGGCGTAGGCGGTGGTGTCGAAGCCCTTGGTATCGCGTTCGGGGCCGTATTCGCCGTAGCCGCGCATTTGCCCCCACACCAGGTGCGGGTGGCGTTCATGGACCGAATCGTAGTCGAGCCCCAGCTTTGCAAGGGCCTTGTCACGGAAACTGGTTACCATGATGTCGGCATCGGCCAACAGCTTTTCAAGGAATGCTTTGCCATCGGGATCTTTAAGATTCACCGAAAGGAATTCCTTGTTCAGCGAAGCCAAGTCGAATGCGGGGTCGTCCACATCGGTTTTGTCCATGCCGAATGCCGGCCCGTTGGTGCGGTACTCGTCGCCCGAAAACGGCTCGATTTTGTAGATGGTTGCGCCCATCTCCCCCAAGATGCGCAACGCGGCAGGTGCGGCAACGTATCCTGTCAGCTCGACAACCTTTACTCCCTCTAGTCCCCTCATATGTCTCTCCTTTATATAGGTATGGGATAGAAATCAGTGTAGCGCGAACGCGTTTTGGGGTAGGTAAGCCATAGCCTATGGAACGGGGTGCGATATTGAATGTTTGCACGAAACCTCTGCAGAAGGAAGCAAGGGGAGCGCTATTTTCCAGCGTGAATGCCTTATACGTGCAGAATCGGCGCAAGTGAAGGATAATGAACAAGTTACACTGCTTGCCGGGCACCTGCTGCGCGGCATCGTTTTAGCAAGAATCGTTCGCTGGTGAACAGGAGAACAGAATGAAATATTTTGGCACAGACGGCTTCCGCGGTGTTGCCGGTACTGACCTTACGGTGGAACATGCTTACAAGATCGGCCGCTTCATCGGCTGGTACTACGGCGCGCGTCAGGGACGCAAGGCCCGTATCGTGGTAGGTAAGGATACCCGTCGTTCCAGCTACATGCTTGAAAGCGGCATGATCTCCGGCTTGGTTGCCTCGGGTGCCGACGCCTATATGCTGCATGTTATTCCGACGCCGGGTCTTTCGTACGAAACGACCGATGGCGCATTCGACTGCGGCGTCATGATCACCGCCAGCCACAATCCCTATACCGACAATGGCATTAAGCTGGTGAATTCCGAGGGCTTCAAGATGGAAGAATCCCTTCTGCAGCTTATCGAGGACTACATTGACGGCGAATCTGAGTTCGACGTAACCATGGCATCGGGCGACGCTATCGGTGCAACGGTTGATTACATGCAGGGTCGCAACCGCTACATTGCCCACCTTATTGCAAGTGCCAACTTCTCGCTGCAGGGTGTGAAGGTTGGCCTCGACTGCGCAAATGGTGCTGCCTCTTCGGTTGCCAAGCCCGTGTTCGATGCCTTGGGCGCCGACGTGCGCATCATCAGCAACGCACCCGACGGCTTCAACATCAACGTTGACTGCGGTTCCACCCATATCGACCGCTTGCAGCGTTTGGTTGTGGAACAGGGTCTTGACGTTGGGTTCGCCTACGACGGCGACGCCGATCGCTGCCTTGCGGTGGACGAGCGCGGCCATGTGGTCGACGGCGACCTTATCCTGTACGTATGCGGCGTGTACCTGAACAAGCATGGACGTTTGGCGGGCGGCACGGTTGTTCCCACGGTAATGAGCAACTTCGGCGTGTTGAAGGCCTTCGAGCAGGCAGACCTGAACTACGAAACCACGGCAGTGGGCGACAAGAACGTATTTGCCTGCATGCACGAAAACGGCTACAGCCTTGGTGGCGAGCAGTCGGGCCATGTTATCTTCGGTGATATTGCCAGCACGGGCGATGGCATCCTTACCTCGCTGCGCATCATGGAGGCGATTCGAGCCGAGCGCGAAACGCTCTCGCAGCTTACTGCTCCGGTAAAGCTCTACCCGCAGCTTCTTACCAACGTGCGTGTTGCCGACAAGGAAGCTGCCATGAACGATGCAGCCGTGCTCGAATCGGTGAAGGCGGCGGAAGAGTTCTTGGGCGACAGGGGACGTGTGCTCCTTCGTGCAAGCGGCACCGAGCCCCTTATCCGCGTTTTGGCGGAGGCTCCCACCGACGAGCTATGTGCCGAGGCAAGCGAATTCATGCTGAAGGCGCTCGAGCCCCTTCGCGCCGAGTAGCTTTCGCGCTCGTAGACATACGGCACGTTTTAGCGTATTCAGGATGCCCGCTTCGGCGGGCATCCTTGCGTTTCAGGGTAAATGAAAAGTTGGGGTGGCTGATGCCGGTCGACGAAGCAGAGGAACACGTGTCGGCTATTTCGAGGGCCTTTGCAATTGGGCCGCAATAAGCCTGATCCAGCTGCGAGGAAAGAACCGCGTGGCAAATGCCACGAATTTCCAGGCAACACCTGGTACGTACGAGGAAAGATTCAAGCGAAGGGCGCGGCACCCGGCGGAGACGATTCTCTTCGGGCTTACTGCCAGGTGCGCCAGAATCGTTTGCCCGGCAGAAGCGCGTTCCCAGAATTGGGTGCGCACGGGGCCGGGGCACAGTGCCGTCACGTGCACGCTGCTCCCCAAAAGCTCGGTATGAAGTGCTTCGGTAAACGAGCGTACGTACGCTTTCGAGGCGTAGTACGTTGCCATGTACGGCCCTTCCAGGTATGACGCGATGGAGGCGACGTTCAAAATGCTCCCCGATCCGCGTTTAGCCATATCCGCCCCAAAGAGTCTGGTCATTTTCGTTAAGGCGGTCACGTTCACCTCCAAGAGCATTTCCTGGGTTGCCAAATCGCTTTCCATGAAACGGGCGTCGTAGCCAAGGCCCGCGTTGTTGATCAACGTGTCAATCGCAATGTCTTCCCGCTGCAGCGCGTGGTAAAGCTGTGATGGAGCGGAAGGGTCATTGAAATCACAGGGGTAAACAAAGGTTTCGATGGGATGCTTGTCATGCAGGGAGGCAGCCAGGTCGTCCAAGGCGGTGCGATTGCGCGCTACCAGCACAAGCGCATAGCCTTCTTGCGCGTAATGATGGGCAAACTCGCGACCGAGCCCGCCTGTTGCTCCAGTAATAAGTACGGTTCGTTTCATGGGCCCTCCTTGCTAAGTAGTGTAATGCGGTTTGTCCATGGCGGGCTTTACGCACACGCGTCTTTGCTTTTGCGGTTGCTCTATCAATAGATTGCGTCAGGATGCCTTTACTTGGTGCACGGGGCTTCGGCTGCTCGGTATACTTACAGGTCATGGTTTCATATCAGCACATATCCCATGGTTTCGAGCCGGTGTTCGACGAGCACAGCAGCGTGTTGGTGCTGGGTTCGTTTCCATCGGTGCTTTCGCGTAAGAACGATTTCTACTACGGCAACCCTCAGAATCGTTTCTGGCGTGTGCTAGCGGCATTTGCCGAAAGCCCCGTGCCCGAGGCAATCCCCGAAAAGAAAGCATTGCTGCTCTCGTGCGGGATAGCGCTTTGGGACGTTATCCAAGAATGCGACATCAAAGGATCAAGCGATGCCAGCATCAAGAACGTGGAGCCAGTGCAGATAGACCGCATTATAAGTGCAGCACCCATTAAACGGGTCATCTGCAACGGTGCCACGGCGGGCCGCCTGTACAAGAAGTACCTTCTTTATAAAGTAGGCATCGAAGCCGAGGTTCTGCCTTCCACGAGTCCCGCGAATGCGGCGTGGGGAACAGAGCGCCTTGCCGAGCGCTGGCGCCAAGCGCTTTTCGGCACTGCGCGGGCAACTGAAGAAGAGGTTCGGGCGTCTCGTGCTTCGCAGGGCGAAGCGCGCAGCACCGGGGAAGTCGAATACGCCCAGGTGCGCATTCCAGCACCGGAAGCGTCAAGTTACGCGGTTCATAAGTCAATGCAGGGCAACAAGCGCAAAGACACCAAGCCCGAGTTGCTGGTGCGCCAGCGCTTGCGCCAGGCGGGTCTTGGTGGATATCGCTTGCAATGGAAGGTGCCGGGGCATCCCGATGTGGCGTGGCCGGGCAGGAAAGTGTGTCTTTTCATCAACGGCTGCTATTGGCATAGGTGCCCGTACTGTAAGCTGTCGCTGCCCAAGAAGAACACCGAATACTGGGTTCAGAAGTTCAACCGCAACAAGGAACGCGATGCCGAAAACGAGGCCAAGCTTGTTGCCGATGGCTGGAAGGTCCACGTGGTGTGGGAATGTCAGCTGAAGAAGGGGAAGCGGGAAGAAACGTTTTCCAAGCTTCTTCCCATGCTTGCGCAGGAACTGGGCAAGAAGCTGCAGCAGTAGCGCATCTGCTTAGGGAAGCGTGCCGTTTACCGTTGAAAACGACGCCGATTCACCGTTAATTGTGAATCTTTCGCGAATACTCGCCACAATTCGAATACGTCTTGCGCATTACGTACGCAATCAGTATACTTTTCGGTTGCGTCTGGCTGTTGATGGATACGCCCGGACGCGTGGAAACTCGGAATCGCCGAGGGCTGTCTCCCAAAGGCCCCCATGGCGGTGATGGAGTCCACATAAGACGTAGGGTTTGGGTTAAGTGCCCAAGCCCGTAGAAAGGAAGAAAATGGGAGTAAAACAGTTCAAGCCCACGAGCCCTGGACGCCGCTTCCAGACTGTCTCGGACTTTGCTGACATCACCAGCACCAAGCCCGAGAAGTCCCTGTTGGCGCCCCTGCCCAAGAAGGCTGGCCGCAACAACAATGGCCGTATCACCACGCGCCATCAGGGTGGCGGCAACAAGCGTCGTTACCGCATCATCGACTTCAAGCGCAACAAGGACGGCGTGCCCGCCAAGGTTGCCACGATCGAGTACGACCCCAACCGCAGCGCCCGCATCGCTCTTCTGCACTATGTAGACGGCGAGAAGCGCTACATCCTTCAGCCTAAGGGTCTCAAGGTTGGCGAAACGGTAGTATCCGGCCCTGATGCAGACATCAAGCCCGGCAATGCGCTTCCCCTTTCCGCCATTCCCGTTGGTACGCTCGTTCATGCAGTTGAGCTTCAGCCTGGCCGCGGCGCAGCAATCGCCCGTTCCGCAGGCACCAGCATCCAGCTGATGGGCAAGGAAGGCAAGTATGCAATCCTGCGCATGCCTTCTTCCGAAATGCGCCGCGTTCTTTTGACCTGCCGCGCAACCGTCGGCGAAGTTGGCAACGCTGAGCACGGCAACATCAAGATCGGCAAGGCTGGCCGTAACCGCTGGAAGGGCATTCGTCCCAGCGTTCGCGGTACTGTTATGAACCCTGTCGACCATCCTCATGGCGGTGGCGAAGGCAAGAACAAGTCTTCTGGTCGTCATCCTGTTACTCCGTGGGGCGTGTCTACCAAGGGTCATCGCACTCGCAACCCCAAGAAGGCTTCGAGCCGCCTGATCATCCGCCGTCGCAAGAAGTAGCGCCCGATCGCATAAGGAGAAACATTGAGCAGAAGTTTGAAAAAAGGTCCCTTCGTGGAGCCTCGCCTTCTCGATCGCGTTATTGCGATGAACGAAGCTGGCGACAAGAAGGTCATCAAGACGTGGTCGCGTTCGTCCACCATCTTCCCCGAGATGGTTGGTCACACCATCGCTGTGCATGATGGTCGCAAGCACGTGCCGGTTTACATCACTGAGTCTATGGTTGGCCACAAGCTGGGCGAGTTCGCACCTTCTCGCACCTTCCGCGGCCACGAAAAGTAAGGAAAGGGTGAAACATGGAAGCTAAAGCAATCGCTCGCTACGTACGCGTTTCGCCCCGCAAGGCACGCATCGTACTCGACCAGATTCGCGGCAAGAACGTTGTTGCCGCTCAGGAAACCCTCCGCTTCACCAACCGTGCAGTTGCTGAGGTTGTAGAGAAGGTACTGAACTCCGCAGTTGCAAACGCTGCACAGAAGGGTGCCGGCAACCCCGAGAACCTCGTGGTTAAGGCATGCTTCGCCGACGAGGGCCCCACGCTTAAGCGTATTCGCCCCCGCGCAAAGGGCTCTGCTGCTCGCATCCGCAAGCGCACCAGCCACATCACCGTCATCGTAGCAACCCGAGAGGAGGCATAGTATGGGTCAGAAAGTAAGCCCCACCGGTTTCCGTCTCGGCGTAACCGAGGATTGGCGCAGCCGCTGGTATTCCGACAAGGACTATGCGAAGAACCTTGAGAACGACCTCGCTATTCGTTCTTACCTTGATAAGCAGCTTGCCCATGCAGCAGTCTCTCGCGTAGAGATCGAGCGCGCTGGCGACAAGATCAAGGTCATCATCACCACGTCTCGCCCTGGTGTTGTAATCGGCAAGAAGGGCGCTGAGGTTGACGCTCTTCGCAAGAAGCTCAACCAGATCGCAAACGGCCCTGTTTCCGTTGAGGTTGTAGAGGTAAAGCGTCCTGAACTCGACGCAAGCCTCATTGCTCAGTCCGTGGCAGAGCAGCTCGAGAACCGTGTTGCTTTCCGTCGCGCAATGCGCAAGGCCGTTCAGTCTGCTCGCAAGAGCGGCGCAAAGGGTATCCGTATCCAGTGCGCTGGTCGTCTGGGTGGCGCTGAGATGAGCCGCCGCGAGTGGTACCGCGAAGGTCGCGTGCCGCTGCACACCCTCCGTGCGAAGATCGACTACGGCTTCGCTACCGCCGCAACCACCATGGGTTCCATCGGCGTCCAGGTTTGGGTGTACCACGGTGAGGTTCTGCCGGGCCAGAAGGCTCCGCAGCCCGCACTCGAGGGTTCCTCTCGTCCTAACCGTTCCCGTCGCCGCAATAACGATAGGGGTGATAAGTAATGTTGGTACCTAAGCGCGTAAAGCATCGTAAGGTGCAGCGTGGTTCTATGAAGGGTAACGCCAAGGGCGGCACCACTCTGAACCATGGCACTTGGGGCATTCAGGCCCTGGACCGTCATTGGATCACCAACCGCCAGATCGAGGCTGCACGTATCGCAATGACTCGTCGCATGAACCGTACTGGTAATGTTTGGATCACGATCTTCCCTGACAAGCCCATCACGCAGAAGCCTGCTGAAACTCGAATGGGTAAGGGTAAGGGTAACCCTGAGGGTTGGGTAGCTGTAGTAAAGCCCGGCCGCATCATGTTCGAGATCGACGGCGTTGACGAAGAAACCGCAAAGGACGCTCTCCGTCTTGCTATCGACAAGTTGCCCATCAAGTGCAAGATCGTAAAGCGTGAGGCAGAAGGGCAGGAGTAAATGAAAGCAGCAGAGATCCAGAAACTTTCGGGTGAAGATCTGCAGGCTAAGCTGAAGGAGGCTCGTGCAGAGCTCTTCAACCTGCGCTTCCAGATGGCTACCGGCCAGCTCGACAACACCGCTCGCATCAAGCAGGTCAAGAAGGACATCGCCCGCATCCAGACCGAGATGCGCGACCGTGAACTCAAGGCCGCTCAGGCTTAGGGTGCAGCTAGGAAGGTTTGAACAATATGAGTGAAGAACGTAACTCTCGTAAGGTTCGCCAGGGTGTTGTAGTAAGCATCTCCGGCGACAAGACCTGCGTCGTGCAAATCCACGAGCGCAAGCCCCATCCTGTGTATGGCAAGATGGTTAACTCCACCAAGAAGCTTCACGCTCACGACGAGAACAACGAAGCTGGTGTAGGCGATACCGTCACGATTATGGAAACCCGCCCGCTTTCTAAGATGAAGCGCTGGCGCCTTCTCGACATCGTCGAGAAGGCTAAGTAGGCACTTGCTTACTTAGAAGCATCGAAAGGGATAAGCACATGATTCAAATGCAGAGCATGCTCGCCGTTGCTGACAACTCCGGCGCACGCAAGGTGCAGTGCATCAAGGTCCTGGGCGGCTCCAAGCGCCGTTACGCGGGCCTGGGCGATGTCATCGTTTGCAGCGTTAAGGAAGCAATGCCCAACGGCAACGTTAAGAAGGGCGAAGTCGTCCGCTGTGTTGTGGTGCGCGTTAAGAAGGAAGTTCGTCGTTCCGACGGCAGCTACATCAAGTTCGACCAGAATGCTTGCGTTCTGATCGACAACAACGGCGCTCCCCGCGGTACGCGTATCTTCGGTCCTGTTGCACGCGAACTTCGTGACAAGAAGTACATGAAGATCGTGTCCCTGGCACCGGAAACGCTGTAGGAGGAACATCGATGGCAAAGATGAACATCAAAAAGGGTGACAAGGTTAAGGTTCTTGCTGGCAAGGACAAGGGTGCCGAAGGCATCGTAATCGCTTCCCAGCCTTCTACCCAGCGCGTCACCGTTGAAAAGGTCAACATGATGAAGAAGGCAATGCGCCCGACTCAGGCTAACCCCGAGGGCGGCATTTCCACGGTAGAGGCTCCTATTCATGTCTCCAACGTTATGCTGATCTGCCCCTCCTGCAAGGAGGCAACTCGCGTCAATATCAAACGTGAAAATGGTAAAAAAGTTCGCGTTTGCAAGAAATGTGGCGCAGATATCGACTAAAATATTTAGCCGTGCTTTTATGACCCCCGCGTAATGCGGGGGACGCAAGGTCGGAAATCTTGCGTTTAATTCATCGAGAAAGGTTTTTTAGGACAATGGCTACTCCTCGTCTGAAGGAAAAGTATGTAAACGAAGTGCGCGATCAGCTCTTCAAGGAACTCGGCCTCACCAACGTCAACCAGATCCCTCGTCTTGAGAAGATCGTTGTCAACATGGGTGTAGGTCGCGCAGCTGGCGACAAGAAGCTCCTTGACGGTGCTATCGCAGACATGCGTACCATCACCGGTCAGCAGCCTATGGTTACTCGTGCAAAGAAGTCCATCGCAGGCTTCCATCTGCGCGAAGGCCAGGCAATTGGTTGCAAGGTTACCCTTCGCGGTGACCGCATGTGGGAGTTCTTCGATCGCCTGATGTCCACGGCGCTTCCTCGCGTACGTGACTTCCGCGGTTGCAACCCCAAGAGCTTCGACGGTCGTGGCAACTACACCATGGGCCTCACCGAGCAGCTTATCTTCCCCGAGATCGAGTACGACAAGATCGATCGCACTCGTGGCATGGACATCACGTTCGTAACCACGTCTGAAAACAATGAAGGCGCCAAGGCACTTATGGATGCCATGGGCTTCCCGTTCAAAAAGGAAAACTAACTTCTCGTTTTGAGAATTGGTTATAAGAAAGAAGGATTTTGAATGGCTAAAACATCGATGATCGCCAAGTCCAAGCGTGAGCCGAAGTTCTCGACGCGCCAGCACAACCGTTGCACCCGCTGTGGTCGCCCTCGTGCGTACTACCGCAAGTTCGGTCTGTGCCGCGTCTGCCTTCGTGAACTCGCTAACAAAGGCGAACTGCCCGGCGTGACCAAGGCTTCCTGGTAGGAACCTTATCAACCCAGTCACGTTGTTGAGTGCCGTTAGTCAAGGCGTGTGCATCACGGGTGCATGCGAACCGGCTTTTCGGTTCATCATGAACAAAGGAGAAACACTACAATGAGCATGAACGATCCCATTGCAGATATGCTTACGCGTGTGCGTAACGCTAACTCTGCAGGCAAGCAGACGGTATCCATGCCGTCCAGCAAGAAGCTTGTCGAAATCGCCCGCATCATGCAGGAAGAGGGCTACATCAACGGCTTCGAAATCGAATCCGCACAGCCCCGCGACGTTCTGACCATCACCCTCAAGTACGGTGAGAAGAAGGCTCGCACCATCCGCGGCATCAAGCGCATCTCCAAGCCTGGTCTGCGCATTTATGCTGGCAAGGACGAGCTTCCTCGCGTTCTCGGCGGTCTTGGCACTGCTGTTATTTCGACGAGCAAGGGCGTTATGACCGACCGCGACGCACGCAAGGAAGGCGTCGGCGGCGAAGTCATGGCGTACATCTGGTAGGAAGGAAGGAACACTAATGTCTCGTATTGGTAAGATCCCTGTTGCTATTCCTTCCGGCGTTGAAGTTAAGGTTGACGGCCATGTAGTAACCGTCAAGGGTAGCAAGGGCGAACTCGTTCGCGAATTCAACCCCATGATGAACATCAAGGTTGAGGGCGAAGAAGTTATCGTTGAGCGTCCTGACGACTCTCGTCAGGCAAAGAGCCTTCACGGCCTCACTCGTACGCTCATCCACAACATGGTTGAGGGCGTTCATGATGGCTACTCCAAGAAGCTCGAGCTCGTTGGCGTTGGCTATCGTGCTGCGCTGAAGGGCACCGATCTGGAGATTCAGCTCGGTTATTCTCATCCGGTTATCGTCAAGGCTCCTAAGAACATCAAGTTCGAGGTTCCCAGCCAGACCGAGATTATCGTAAAGGGCATCAGCAAGGAACAGGTCGGCCAGGTTGCTGCCGACATCCGCGCATGGCGTAAGCCTGAGCCTTACAAGGGCAAGGGTATTCGCTATGAGGGCGAGTATGTCCGTCGTAAGCTCGGCAAGGCTGCAAAGTCTGAGTAATAGCTCAGTAGCGAAGTATTGAAGGGAATCTACTTATGAAGAAGCTTCAAAAGAAACAGGCTGGGCTGCGCCGTCGTCACACTCGTGTTCGTGGCAAGATCTCTGGTACGGCCGCCCGTCCGCGTTTGTGCATCACTCGTTCCAACTCGAACATGTATGCTCAGGTTATCGACGACGTTGCCGGTAAGACCATCTGTGGTGTTTCCACCCTCGGTCCCGAGTTCAAGGCAACCGAGAAGAGCGGCGCTACCGTAGAAGGTGCTGCAGCCCTCGGTCAGATCATCGGTAAGAAAGCACAGGAAAACGGTGTTACTGAGGTCGTATTCGACCGCGGTGGCAATCTGTATCACGGTCGCATCAAGGCTGTTGCCGACGGTGCCCGCGAAGCAGGCCTGAAGTTCTAAGAGAGGGTTTAAGGTCTATGGCTCGTAAGCAAGAAAACCAGGCAGGCGTTCCCGAACTTCAGGAACGTGTCGTCTATATCAATCGCGTCTCCAAGGTTGTCAAGGGTGGTCGTCGTTTCGCACTCACCGCTCTGGTAGTTGTTGGCGACGGCAAGGGCCGCGTGGGTATCGGCATGGGCAAGTCCCAGGAAGTTCCCACCGCCATCAAGAAGGGCGTCGAGGATGCGAAGAAGAACATGTTCTCCATTCCTCTGACCGAAGCTGGCACGCTTCCTCATGACATCATTGGTGAGTACGGTGCTGGTCGCGTTCTTCTTAAACCTGCTACTCCTGGTACCGGCGTTATCGCTGGCGGCGCAGCTCGTGCCGTCCTCGAGCTCGCTGGTGTAAAGGACGTATTCGCTAAGTCTTTGGGCACCGACAACGTTCTTAACATTGTTAAGGCTGTTGCCGAGGGCCTGAAGGAGCTGCAGAGCCCCGAGGCAGTTTCTGCTCGCCGTGGCGTTTCTGTTGCTAAAATTTATGGCTGGAAGGAGAACTAGTAATGGCTGACGCAAAGACTCTGCGCATCACCCAGGTAAAGAGCTCCATCGGTTATAAGTACGATCAGGGTCGTACCCTGAAGGCTCTTGGTCTTGGTAAGATCGGCCGCACGGTTGAACAGGTAGACAATCCTGGCGTTCGTGGCATGATCTTCAAGGTAAAGCACCTTGTAGAGGTTGAAGAACTTTAAGTTTAAAAGCCCGTTCATTTGAACGGGCTTTTTTATTACACTGATACACACATTGGTACTGCGATTTCCTTTTCGACCAAACTGGACAGGCGAAGTTCTATTGACGATTGGTTTTGCGGGAACGTGGATTGCTAAGCGTGTTTCGGCGTTAATCGCATTTCAAAGCATGTGCATTATTGCCGCATTTAAAATTGTTGCCATCGCGCAACCGTAAGCTGTGGCATAATGAATGAGTTTGTAAGTTCGCTGGCGGCGAGCTGCCAGCCCTTATCCCAATAGGTGGGGTAGGGATAGCGTAAAAGGAGAAAAGAAAACATGGAACTTAAGGATCTGAAGCCCGCAGAGGGTTCTCGTCGCAACCGCAAGCGCGTAGGTCGTGGCCCTGCTTCTGGTACCGGCAAAACTGCTGGTCGTGGTCTGAACGGTCAGAAGTCTCGTTCTGGCGGCGGTAAGGGCAACGGCTTCGAGGGTGGTCAGACCCCTCTGGCTCGTCGTCTTCCTAAGCTGCCTGGCTTCCGCAACATCAACCATGTTGAGTACCTTCCCGTTAACGTAAGCCGTATCGAGAAGTACTACGAAGCCGGCGAAGTGGTAGACGGTGAATCCCTGGTTGCTAAGGGCATCATCAAACATTCCACCGACCTTGTTAAGGTTCTGGGCGACGGTGAGATCACCAAGGCTGTTACCGTAAAGGTTGACAAGGTTTCCGCTTCTGCGAAGGCTAAGATTGAGGCTGCTGGCGGAAAGGTCGAAGAGCCTTGCTAAGTTCCCTCGTACAGGCTTTCAAGGTACCGGAGCTCAGGAAAAAGATCCTGTTCACCTTGGGTATCTTGGTGCTTTACCGATTCGGCGCTTATCTGCCGGTGCCGGGCATCCCTTTCCAGGCGTTCGCTGATTCATTTTCTCAGCAGGGCGTTTCGATGGTAATGCTCGACCTGTTCACTGGCGGTGCTTTGTCGAACTTCTCGGTATTTGCACTGGGTATCATGCCTTACATCACTGCATCGATCATCATGCAGCTGATGCAGGGCGTTATCCCAGCCGTTGGCCGTTGGGCTAAAGAGGGCGAAACCGGCAAACGTCGCATCACCCAGGTTACGCGTTACCTTACGCTTGGCCTTGGCCTGATCAACGCAATCGGTTACCTGTTCCTCTTCAAGTCCGAGGCTTATGGTGTTGTTTTCAACACCGCTGTACCTGAGATCGTTACCGATGTTCTCGTGGTATTTACCCTTGTGGTTGGTACTGCGCTGATCATGTGGATGGGCGAGCTCATCACGCAGCATGGTGTTGGCAACGGTATGTCGCTGATCATCTTCGTATCCATCATCTCTTCGGTTCCCTCGGCGATTTTCTCGTCTATCAACCTGAATGCAGATATGGGTATGGGCATTGCGGTTACGATTCTTATCCTGGTTGTGGTACTGCTTTGCATCCCCGCAATCATCTTCGTGGAACGTGCTCAGCGTCGTATTCCGGTTAGCTATGCAAAGCGCGTTCAGGGACGTAGGGTTATGGGCGGTCAGAGCTCCTACCTGCCCATTAAGATCAACGCTGCGGGTGTTATTCCTATCATCTTCGCAAGCTGCTTGATTTATTTCCCTGCTCAGATTGCCGCTTTGTTCAACGTTGACTGGTTGACCATGGTTGCCAATGCAATTTCGGCTGGTTGGGTGAACTGGATTCTCACCGCGGTGCTTATCGTGTTCTTCGCTTATTTCTATACCTCGATTGTTTTCAATCCCGAGGACACGGCGGAAAACCTCCAGCGCCAGGGTGGCTTTATTCCCGGCATTCGTCCTGGCAAGAACACCGTGCAGTATATTAAAGACGTCCTGCACAGGGTTACCCTGCCTGGTGCAATCTTCATTGCTGCCATTGCGGTTGTTCCTTCGATTTTGTTCTACTTTACGAACAACTCGTTGATCCAGGCGTTCGGCGGTACCTCGATCCTCATCATGATCGGTGTTGCGCTTGACACTATGAATAAGATCGAGTCGCAGTTGAAGATGTACAACTACGACGGATTCTTCAAGTAAAGAAAAGGCAGCGAAAGCTGCCTTTTCTTTTTATGGAGCTGCACTTTGGCGTTTACCCGCTTTGATTTGCTAAAATAGGGTGATCGATTTCTATCGTGTTACGAAAGGAACATTTCCATGAATATCGTTTTGCTGGGCGCACCGGGCGCTGGTAAAGGCACTCAGGCTGCAAAGCTGGTTGAGAAGTACGGCTTCGCCCACATCTCCACGGGCGACATGCTTCGTGCGGCTGTCAAGAATCAGACTCCGCTGGGTCTTGAGGCAAAGAAGTATATGGATGCTGGCGATCTGGTGCCCGACGAAGTGGTTATTGGCCTGGTAAAGGAACGCCTTCAGGACGAAGATACGGCCAACGGCTTCATCCTTGACGGTTTCCCTCGCACTTCCACTCAGGCAGTTGCGCTTGATTCCGAACTTTCCACGCTTGAGCGTCCTCTTGATGCAGCTTTGCTGGTTGACGTAAAGAAGGAAGTTATTGTTAAGCGTCTTACTTCCCGTCATATGTGCCGCGAGTGCGGTTATATTGGCACCGATGCAGACGCAAAGTGCCCCAAGTGCGGTGGTGAGATGTACCAGCGCGACGACGACAACGAGGCAACGGTACGTAACCGCCTTGATGTGTACGAGAGTTCCACTGCTCCGTTGATCGATTACTATCGTGGCTGCGATCTTCTCAAGGAAATCGACGGCGATCGTGATCCTCAGGTTGTATTCGACGCAATCGTTTCTGAGCTCGGCCTGTAAGGTTTCCTGTTCTTCCTTAATCCCCGTCTTTTTAAGGCGGGGATTTTTTTATTGCTCAAGAGGGGTAAATGTACCCTCAATGTCTCAAGGTAAAGCGGGCTTCTTGTAGAATGACAGGTTATGAAGCCCATAGAAGACATAGCATTTGACTGCATCGACCTTTGCAAGATGCACAAGGAACAGATTAAGCACGTGCTATCGCGCATTGTGATAGTGGCGATTTGCGCTTTGCTGTTGGAAACGTTTGTGTTCAACATGAACTATTTCCGTTCCGCCAATTATGACCCGGTAAACCTTGAAGACCGTATCACGCTTGATGCGAACGATACGGGTACTTCTGAATTTGGTTTGGGGCATAGCGAACAATTCAAGTTCACGGAATCGAACACGGCCGTTGATTTCTACGACTTGAACAAAGTGGTGAACAATATCCATCTTGATTTCGATAACTCGCAGCCTGCGCAAAACCTTAAGGTGAAGATCAGCTTTACCGATGCCGCCCATGAGACGTACTTCTCTACAACGGAATATACGTTCGGCGTGCCCGAGGTTGACGTTTCGACGGCAAGTGAGCAAAGCCAGTATCTTTACCTGGAGAGCTCTGGGGCCATTCAGAATCTGCGCATCGAAATTACCAGTGACGACGCAAGCTACCCAGTAGTGTTGAACACCGTTGTCATCAATGAGCGTCAGCCGTTCGAATTCAATTCGCTTCGCTACTTCCTGACGTTTACGGTGCTTTTGCTGCTGTATGTTTTCAGGCCGAAGTCCAGCATCTATCGTTGTCAGGTGAAAGAGCATCCGCGCTTTTCGCGTGCGGTGATTGTTTTTGCGACGGCATGCGAGATCTTTTTCCTTACGACATACTTGCTGCTCGGCTCAAATCAGGTTGGCATTGCCACAGCAAACTACAATTCCGGCTCATGGGACGGCCATAGCATCGTTAACACCTACAAGGTAGGCGGTGAAAACGCGCAGCAGTATGCCGAGCTTGCGAAGGCGATGAGCGACGGCCAGCTGTACCTGGAAATCGAGCCGCCCCAATGGCTGGTTGATATGGACAACCCCTACGACAAGGGTGCTCGTGACGAATTGCAGAAACAAACAGGGGAGTCGTACCTGTTCGACGTCGCCTATTACGAAGGACACTATTATGTCTACTTCGGCGTTCTTCCCGTTCTTCTGTTCTATCTACCGTTTTATTTACTTACGGGAAGCAGCTTCCCCACGGCAATTGGCGTATTGCTGGCATGCATCATGTTTGTGTTGGGTGCCACGGCGTTGATGGACCGCTTTGCCCGCCATCATTTCAAACGGGTGAGCTTAGGGCTGTTCCTGTTGCTGCAAATGCCGCTGGTTGCCTGCTCGGGCATGCTGTACTTGGCGAAGTTCCCCACGTTCTATTCGCTGCCCATCGCAATGGCTTTGGCCTTTACGGTGTGGGGCTTGTATTTCTGGCTTCATGGTAGATCAACCGAAAAAGCGGCAGGTTGGTATTTGGCAGGATCCCTGTGCATGGCCCTGGTTGTTGCCTGCAGGCCTCAGTTCCTGATTTTCTCGTTGCTGGCTTTCCCTCTGTTTTGGAGGAAATTCATTACGGAAAGGCACCTATTCACGAAAAAGGGTGCTAAGGAATTCGCCTGTTTGATTGCACCGTACTTTGTTGTTGCTGCGGGAATCATGATGTACAACAAGGCACGCTTCGGCTCGTTCTTCGACTTTGGCGCGAATTATAACCTGACGGTGAACGACATGACGCAACGCGGCATGAATGCCGGACGTCTGCTGCCTGCCTTGTTCGCATATTTCCTGCAGACGCCCACCACTACCGGCGTGTTTCCTTGGCTTCAGCCCACCACGTTCGATACAACGTATCTGGGTCAAACCATCAAAGAGGTTACCTTTGGCGGTATTCTGGTTTGCTTGCCGGTGCTGTGGGTGCTTGCTTTTGCAAAGCCTATTCTGTCGTATCGCATCAAAGAACGCTCTACGCATACGGTGGCAAGCGTTGTGGTTACGATGCTGGTCTCGGGTTTGGTTGTTGCGTGTCTTGACGCGGAAATGGCGGGAATCCTGCAACGTTACACGGCGGACTACAGCATTTTGATGCTGATACCGGCAATTCTTCTGTGCTTTATCGCCAACGATGCTTTGGCAACAGGCAAGGAAGAAGGGGAAAGGGTAGAGCTTGAAGTGGCTAGCTCCACGGTTCCGAAAGTTCTAACCCATCGCGTGTTCTTGCGTATTGTCGGTGTCCTGGTGTTCCTAAGCCTTCTGTACTCGACGTTGGTTTGCTTCATTCCCGAAACCGGTTGGTATTCCGATGTGTACGCGTGGGCATACCAAGACCTTATTGAAATGGTCGAGTTCTGGACTTAGTTGTTGCGTCGTTTTGCAAACGGCGCACTATACAAGAAACGGTATGACGCTGTGCGGCCCCCTGATGATTCATATGGCGCTGCAGGCAAGTTTGACAGGCTAAGCTCGCCTGGCGCTTGCCTTCCCGCCATCTGAATTCAACAGGGGGCCGCTCGTTGTTTCGTTCGGTAATGCGAAAGAACAATCTTTTCTCTTTCTACCGTTCGCCCCGTGAACTCAACCAGTGACATTCGCTGATTTCCGCCCACCGAGCTATACCGAGCTTGTTCGGAAACTCCCGTGGCTGAAAAGTGGCGCTTCGTACAATTAAGGAGCTTTCTTAAAGCAAACCTTAAGCGAGAGGAGAGGTATGTCACAGTTGACCGAAATCCGCTGGCATGCACGTGCTGGCCAGGGCGCGGTTACGGCGGCAAAGCTTGTCGCGGACACGGCGCTGCTGCAAGGCAACTACATCCAGGCTAT
>CAJKUH010000013.1 GCA_905203045.1 uncultured Eggerthella sp. | reverse complement strand
TCCATTCCTGCCAAGTGGGTTCCCGCCACCGAGGACTTGCTGGAGGTTCGCATCCCCCTTACCAACCGTCCCGGCATCATCGCGGAGGTTACCACCATCGCAAGTCAAGTTGGCTGCAATGTGCAGTCCATCGGCATCGATCACATCACGTCTTCGAGCGCTGTGCTCGACATGGTGCTTACCGACGAAGGCGACATCGGAAAACTTTCCACCCAGCTCATCAAGGCTGGTTTCAGCATTTCGTTCAACCCTCTTTCTAAGGAGTAGTGGAAGTTATGAGCGCTACGAACACTACGCGAATCGAACCGTTGCCCGCTCCGCTTGACGGAGCTGCCCGCGTTCCCGGCGATAAATCTATTTCCCATCGAGCGGTGCTTTTCTCTGCCATGGCAGAAGGCACGTCTCGCTTGACGGGCGTGCTCGATTCCGCCGATGTGCGTTCCACCATCGGGGCGGTTTCCGCGCTGGGTGCCAAGGTTTCCCTTGAGCGCCAGGTTGACGGGACGCTTGCGGGTGGCGTAACTGGGTGGGGCGAAAAGGGTCCCCAGCAGCCCGACGGCCCCATCGACTGCGGCAATTCGGGCACCACGTCCCGTTTGCTCATGGGCGTTTTGGCGCCGTGGCCCATTCGTGTGCAGATCACGGGCGACGAATCGCTGCAGAAGCGCCCGATGCGCCGCATTATCGCCCCGCTGATGAAGATGGGTGTGCGCTTCGAGCCTGAGGCGTGCGAAACACTGCCGGTAACCGAGGTGGGCACGCCGGAGCTTAAGGCCATCACCTACGATTCGCCGATGGCATCTGCCCAGTTGAAGACTGCTGTGCTTCTGGCGGGCTTGGGGGCAAAGGGAACCACCACCATCAACGAGCCTGCGATTTCGCGCAACCATACCGAATTGATGCTTCCCGAGTTCGGCGTGAAGGTCGATCACGCCTTCCGCCGCGCTTCGGTTGAAGGTCCGGTAACGCTTTCCGCTTCCGAGGTGGATGTTCCCGGCGATCCCTCTTCGGCGGCGTTCCTGATCTGCGCGGCGCTTTTGAAGAAGGGCAGCTCTATCCAGATAGAGAACGTGAGCCTGAACCCGGGCCGCGTCGGCTTTATTCGTACGCTTGAGCGCATGGGCGCCTCTATCGAGGTGCGCTACCTTACCGCCGAAGGCAAGGAACCCATTGGCATTATCGAGGCAGCCTATACCGACAAGTTGGTTGGGTGCGAGATTCCCTCGCAGCACATCGCTTCCGAAATCGATGAGATTCCCGTGCTGGCGCTGGTTGCCGCCCATGCGGCGGGTATCACGGTGTTCCGTGGGGTAAGCGAGCTTACCAAGAAGGAATCGAACCGTCTGACCGCCATCATCGAAGGCCTGGGTCAGCTGGGTGTGAACGCATGGGCTGAAAATGACGACCTGTATATCGAAGGCGTACCCGACCTCCAGGTTCCCGAAGGGCTGGTATTCGACTCGCGCAAGGACCATCGTCTGGCTATGACCTGGTCGCTTGTGGGTCTGTGCTCCGGGACGCCGGTTGACATCATCGATTTCGACTGCGTTTCCATCAGTTTCCCCACGTTCCTTGAATGCTTGAAAGGATTGGCATAGATGATCATTGCGATTGACGGCCCTTCTGGGGCAGGCAAGTCAACCGTTGCAAAAGCCGTAGCGAAGGAGCTGGGCTTTTCCTGCCTGGACACGGGTGCTATGTACCGTGCGGTGGCATGGCGTGCGCTGCACGACGGCGTTTCACTCGAAGACGCCGAGGCATTGGGCGCCATCGCCCATAACTGCACCATCAACTTCCGCCATGAAGCAGGCGATCCGGTGCCGCGAAGGGTGTTCGTCGACAATGTCGAGGTTACCAACGATATCCGCACCGCTGAAATCGACCGTTCCGTTTCCGCTGTTTCCGCGGTGCCCGCTGTTCGCCAAGCGTTGGTAGAGCAGCAGCGCCGTATCGGCATGCAGGGCAATTACGTGGTGGAAGGCCGCGATATCGGCACCGAGGTGTTCCCGAACGCCGAGGTGAAGGTGTTCCTCACCGCTTCAGCCGAAGAGCGCGCCCATCGCCGCGTGCGCCAGAATGCCGACCGTGGGGTAGGCTCCATCGACTACCAGGAAGTGCTTGCCGACATCATCCGCAGGGACGAGCTGGATTCCAGCCGCGATACCGCTCCTTTGCGTCCTGCCGAAGATGCCGTTTTGCTTGATTCGTCGAACATGCATGTGGAAGAAGTCATTGCCTCCATTTGCGGTTTGGCACGTGCAAGGATGACGCTGTAATGGCTTTCAACATGCATGAGGAATATTGGGACCGCCCCTTTTCCGGCAACGACCAGGAAAATCGCATCCCCCACGGGCTTGCGCTCTTCCTTTCCGGTCTGTGTTGCTTTCTGTGCAAGGTGCTGTTCCGCTTCCGTGTAGAAGGCAAGGAGATCGTCGATGCCTTTGCAGGGAAGAAGAGCGGTGCGATTCTGGTTTCGCCGCATTATTCGTACCTCGATGTGATGATCATGTTCCTTTCGGTGCGGCCTAAGGGATGGGTGCGCTTGATTGCGCGCGATTCCCTGTTCCGTGCGGGCAAGGGCTTTTTGGGAACGATCATTTCCAGTGTTGGTGCGTTTCCCATCAAGCGCGGCACAGCCGATCGCACGGCTTTGAAACGTGCCGCCCGCATGCTGAAGAACGGCGAATGGGTGGGCATCTTCCCTGAAGGCACCAGGCGCGGAAAGGGAAGCGCTGCTCCCGAGCTGCATGGTGGTGCGGCTCTTATCGCCCGCATGGGCAAGGCCCCCATCATTCCCCTTGGTCTGGAGAACGTGAGCAAGGTGAAGCAAAAGGGACAGCGGGTTCGGTTCCCGCGTATCACGGCGCGTTTTGGCGCGCCAGTGTCGCTTTCCTCGTTCGATTTCCTTCCCAAGGACGAGCGTATGGACGGCTGCTCTTGGTATGTGATGCGCGAAGCCTATGCGCTGACGCATGGCTGCGCACCGGAGGACATCGATATGCGCGAGCTGTTCCCCGATTCGAAAGATTACACGCAGGTGTTCGCCGACCATCCCATTCCGGCGTTCGATCCTGCCACACTGCCCGATTACGCTGGCAAGGAGTAAGCCATGGGACGCTTGGAAGTAGTGAAAGCCGCCTATGCGGGTGCCTGTTACGGCGTGCAGCGCGCCCTTGACATGACACTCGATGCTGCCGAAAAGGGCGGGTCGGTTTGCACGCTGGGCCCCCTTATCCATAACCCCGGTGTCGTTGCGGAACTTGAGCAACGGGGCATCTGCGTTGCCGATGGCGTTGACGATATTGCGGCGGATGGCGTAGTGATCCGTTCCCATGGGGTGGTTCCGCAGGTTATCGACGAGATAGAGAAGCGCGGCTTTTCGGTTATCGATGCTACCTGCCCGCATGTCATGCGTGCGCAGCGTGCCGCTGCCAAGCTTGCCAAGGAAGGCCGCCATGTTCTGGTGGTGGGCGAAGCGGGGCACCCTGAAGTGGAGGGCATTTCCGCCCATGCCCGCGTTGCCGGCGGCGAATGCACCATCGTGGGATCGCCGGACGATATCCCTGCCAGCTTGTCGGGCAAGGTCGGCGTAGTGGTTCAAACCACCCAATCGCGTCAACGGTTCGAAGAAGTGCTGGCGGCGCTCGAGGCGTACGATGTCGACCTTGAGGTGAAGGACACCATCTGCTTTGCTACCACGCAGCGCCAGCTTTCCGCTGTCGAGCTTGCCGAGCGCGTGGACGCCATGGTGGTTATCGGTGGGCGCAATTCCTCCAACACCACGCGCTTGTACGAGATCTGCGCCGAGCATTGTGCACGTGCCTACCACGTTGAAAGCGCGGAGGAAATCGACCCTTCCTGGTTCGACGAATGTCGCGTGGTGGGCGTAAGCGCCGGTGCTTCCACGCCCGACAACCAAATCGACAGCGTTGTCGAATACCTGAGCGAACTGTAACGGGTGCCCAGCGTGCAGCCTTGGGGCTGTGCGTGAGGTGCGCCGTCGTGATAGAGAGTTACCGTAATGCGAACAACCCGATCCCGTTTGAACAAGGGGTTTTCCCTTGAAGACCGCCTTGCCGGCGCCACGCAATCATTCGAGCCGAACCCCACTGGTTGGAAGGGGCGTTGGCGGAACTGGGCGCCCCACGAAGAGGTGCGCAGCTGTGCCTATCAACGGGTGGTGCTTGACCTGGGATGTGGAAAAGGAGAGTACACGGTTGAATGCGCTGCAGCGCGTCCCGATGTGCTGTTCGTGGGCATCGATGTTGACGGCGTGTGCATAGTTCGCTGTGCGGAACGGGCTATTGCCCAAGGGGTAACCAATGTAGCGTTCGTTTTCAACGAAGAAGATGCGCCCCTTTCGGAGTTCTTCGCGCCGGCCGAGCTTTCCGCCATCCTGATGAACTTCCCAACACCGTTTCCCAAGAAGAAGAAAGCGCCCCTGCGCCTGACCTACCTTGATCGTCTGATGGCCTACCGTCCTCTTTTGGCGCCGGAAGCGCCGCTGCGCCTGCGCACGGACAGCGCACCTATGCGTGATTTCTCGCTTACCCAGCTTGAGCTGGCAGGATACGAGGTTCTGTGGAACACCGACGATGTGCGTTCCCTTTTCCCGGAGGAGCCATGGAGCGGTTACGAGCAGAAACTGGTAGCGCAGGGCGCTTCGGTGCACGGCTTCGCTGCCATTGCGGGACCCGAGCCGGAAAATGTGCAGCAGACGGCCCCGCTTTCGTTGGTGAGCTATCTGCCCGACGACCTTGAGGAAATGGACTACGTTCCCCACGGCATGCAGGGGTGCGTGAAGAACATGCGCGGGCGCCAGCGCAATCGCCGCGCCCGCGGCCTGCCGGAATGGAAGAAGCCCATCGTGTAGCGGCTCTTCGGGGGAATGGTGATACCGTGCTGCTGCTGCGGTCATCGATGCGCGGCAGTGCCTGCGTGGTATCCTGAAACCTTGAGAAAGTTACCCTTATCAATCTAAGGAGCAGGTATGAGCTTGCCAATCGTGGCCATTGTTGGTCGTCCTAACGTGGGCAAATCCACCTTGGTGAACCGCCTTGCGGAAAATAACGAAGCTATTGTCCACGAGATGCGCGGCGTAACGCGCGATCGTTCGTATCATGAAGCCGACTGGAACGGCCGTGCCTTCAAAATCATCGATACCGGTGGTATCGAGATGGGCAGCGACGATGCCTTCCAGGGCTCCATCACCGCTCAAGCGCTTGCCGCTGCCGACGAGGCCGACATCATCATCTTCTTGGTTGACGGCCAAACCGGCATCAACGCCGACGACGAGGCGGTGGCCAACATCCTCCGCCGTAGCAAGAAGCCGGTTCTTCTTTCGGTGAACAAACTCGACAACGCCGCCGACGATGTTGCCATGTGGGAATTCATGCAGCTGGGCTTGGGCGAGCCGCGTCCCGTTTCCGCCCTTCACGGCACCGGCACCGGCGACCTGCTCGATGAAGTGGTCTCGCTGTTTCCTGAAGACGACGGGGAAGAGGACGACCTCGACTCCATCAACGTTGCCATCATCGGTCGTCCGAACGCGGGCAAATCGTCGCTTACCAACAAGCTCACCAACAACGACCGCTCCATCGTCTCGAACGTGGCGGGCACCACGCGTGATGCCATCGACACAACCGTGGAACATGAGGGCCGCTTCTACACCATCGTGGACACGGCGGGCCTGCGCAAGAAGAGCGTTATCGACGAGGACGTCGAGTACTATGGCTTCGTGCGCGCAATGCGCGCCATCGACCGCGCTGAAGTGGTGCTTTTGGTAATCGATTCCACCATCGGCCTTACCGACCAAGACCAGCGCGTTGCCGGTATGGCAGCCGATCGCGGCTGCGCCATGGTCGTCGTGCTTAACAAGTGGGATTTGGTGGAAGGCCCCGAGGCGAAGGCCGAAGTGCGTGAGCGCATCGAAGACCGCTTGAAGTTTGTCGGCTACGCTCCGGTAATCGCCATCTCGGCGCTTTCCGGCAAGAATGTGCAGCGAATCTGGAGCGCTATCGACCAGGCTCACGACAACTACTCCAAGAGCATTTCCACCAGCCGCCTGAACAACTGGCTGCAGGATATTCGCGAGTTCGGTCACACCATTTCCAAGGGCAAGCGCATCTTGAAGCTGAAGTACGTAACCCAAACCGGTGTCGAACCGCCGTTCTTCACGTTCTTCTGCAACCACCCCGATTTGGTGGAGCCTTCGTTTGAGCGCTACCTGGAGAACAGGCTTCGCTCCACATTCGATTTCACCGGTACCCCTATCAATCTCAAGTTCAAGAAGAAGGATTAACAACCCATGCTGATGGTTCTTGGCCAATTGGTCTTGTTGCTCATAATCGCGTTTCTGCTGGGCTCCATTCCCTGGGGTGTCATAATCTCGCGGGTGTTCTACCACACCGATTTGCGGAAACATGGGTCGGGCAACATCGGTACCACCAACGCCATTCGCACCATGGGCAAGGTGGGAGGTTACGCGGTGTTCGTGCTCGATTTCGGCAAGGGCATCGTTGCCGGCCTTATCGCCTCGGCGTTCGGCACCCACGTGCTTTCGGGCAACGTGCTTGGCGTGGTTGAATTCGTGCAGACGTTCGGCGGGTCTCCCAACCCATTCCTGTACATCAACCAGGTATGCCTTGCCGTGGCGTTTCTGGGATGCACCATGGGTCACATCTTCAGCCCGTGGTTGGGCTTCAAGGGTGGCAAGGGCATTGCTGTTGCCGTTGGCTGCCTGTTTTCCACGTTTGGGCCGGTTGGCGCCTTGCTGGAAATCGTCATCTTTGCTGTGCTGGTGGTAACAACCAAGTACGTTTCGGCAGGGTCGATAGCCGCAGCAATTGCATGCCCCTTCTTTGCGCTGTATTTCTTCTGGGGCAATCCGGTTGCTTTCGTGCTGTGCTTGCTGGTGGCCCTGACCGTTATCTGGGCTCATCGGGAAAACATCGCGCGCTTGCGTGCTGGGACGGAAAGCCGTATCGGGTCGAAGAAAGCGCAAACCAAGTAAATGAACAGGGCAGGCCGCAAGCCTGCCCTCTATGTTTTTCGAAGGCGCTCATTCGTCTAGAAGGAGGATGCATGGGTAAGATTGCCGTTATCGGTGCCGGATCGTGGGGTACGGCGCTTGCGCAGACGCTTGCGGCAGGTGGAAACGAAGTGGCTATGTGGGCGCGCAAACCCGAAGTGGCCCGTGCTATCACCAAAGAGCATCGCAACCCGCGCTACCTGAGCGGTGTCATGCTGGCCGATTCTGTTACGGCCACCAGCGATTTGCAGGCAGCTGCCCAAGGCGCTGATGCGCTGGTGATCGTCACCCCTTCGCGCCTGATGCGCCATTTCGCCACCGAGCTCGCTGGCAGCGTGCAGCAGGACACGCCCATCGTCATCTGCTCTAAAGGCGTGGAGGAAGGCACCGGCCTTCTGCCCGTGCAGGTGTTCGCGGAGGTTCTGGGCAACCTTGACAGGCTGGCTGCCCTTTCGGGGCCGAACCATGCCGAGGAGGTTATTCTGGGCGTTCCGGCGGGAACGGTCATCGCTTCCCAGTCGGAGGAAACGGCGCGTTATTTCCGCGACCTGTTCACCACCCCGTTTTTCCGCTGCTACACTTCGTCCGATTATGTGGGCGTTGAGCTGTGCGCTGCTTTCAAGAACGTTATCGCCATTGCCGTGGGCGCATCGTATGGTGCAGGATACGGCGACAACACCGCGGCCATGATCATGACGCGCGGCATGGCGGAAATGAGCCGTTTGGTGAAGGCATGCGGCGGCGATGCCCTTACGGTTATGGGACTTGCCGGCGCAGGCGACCTTATTGCCACGTGCACGTCCGAGCATTCGCGCAACCGAACGTTCGGAAAGGCATTGGCACAGGGCGCCACCCTTGCCGGGTTCGAAAAGCGCACCCATATGGTTGTGGAAGGCGCCGTTGCCTGCCAGACCATTTGCCCGTTGGCGGAAGCACACGGGGTCGAATTGCCCATTACCACGGCGGTTCGCGCATTGGTATGGGAGGGAGCCCCCATCGAGCCGTTGGCCGTCGAGCTGCTCAAGCGCCCCCTTACTACGGAGTTCTGGGGGCTTGCCGACGCAGAGGGTGCTCGATAATGGGCTTTACCTACTTTGTCTACCGTACGCCCATGGGCCGTGTCTCCATCGAATCGGACGGACGGGCCATAACGCATTTTGCCTTTGGCCCTGTGGCTCTGCGGGGGAGCGAGCGCGCCACGGCGCTTACCAACAAGGCATCGAGCCAAGTGCTGGAATACCTGGCGGGCAAGCGAACCGCTTTCGACGTGCCCGTTGAAGCCCAGGGCACTGCGTTCCAGCGTGCTGTGTGGAACGCCATAGCGGACATTCCCTACGGCCAGACGCGCACCTATGCGCAAATCGCCGAGGCGGTGGGCAAGCCAAAGGGCCTGCAAGCGGTTGGCCAGGCATGCGGACACAATCCCGTCCCCCTGCTCATCCCCTGCCACAGGGTGGTGGGTTCCAATGGCTCGCTTGGGGGGTATGCATTCGGCCCTCATGTGAAGAAGTTTCTGCTGGAGCTTGAGACAAAAGCGCGTTAGCGGACAGGCTTCAGCTGCCGATGCGCCTTGTCCGCGGTGCCGCGGTTGGCGGCTGCGCGGGTGCTTGCAAACGGGACGGGCCATGCGTGTAGAATAGGCAGCAGGTTTTTACATTCAAGAAAGGGGCTCGCCGTGTTCGGTGACATCAAGATATCTCCCTCAATCCTTTCCGCTGATTTCATGAACTTCGAGCGCGATATCCGTATGCTCGAGCGCGGCGGGACGGATTTCATCCATGTCGATGTGATGGACGGTCACTTTGTGCCGAATCTGACGCTGGGCGTCCCCTTCGTTTCCCAGCTCAAGAAAATTACCCAGGTGCCGCTTGACGTGCATCTGATGATCTCCAACCCACTCGAGCAGCTCGACTGGTACCTGGATGCCGGCGCTGATTGGGTGTCGGTGCACATGGAAGCGCTCCACGGTGAAGAAGAGGTGCACGAATTCATCCGTCGCACGCGCGAAGCGGGCGTGCACCCGGCCCTTACCCTGAAGCCCGACTATCCAGTGGAAGCGTTGGAGCCCTATATTGCTGATGTTGACATGGTTTTGGTCATGAGCGTGTTCCCCGGCTTTTCCGGCCAGTCGTACATCGAAGGCAGCGAAAACCGCGTAGGGGCGGTTGCCGAAATGGCGATGCGCCTGAACCCGAGCCTTCTTATCGAGGTCGATGGCGGCATCAGCGCTGGCCGCACGGCTGGGCTGGTATGCGCTCAGGGTGCCGACGTTCTGGTTGCCGGCTCCGGCGTGTTCAAGGCGGAAGACCCTGAGGCGGCCATCGGCATCCTGCGCGAAGCAGGGGAGGAGGCACGCTAATGGAGGCTCCCGTATATTTGGATTGGGCGGCAACGGCGCCACTGTGCGCCGAGGCCGCAAACGCAATGGCCCCGTTCGTGCAGGCGGGAATAGACGGCCTGCTTGCGGGCAACGCAAATGCCAACTCGCTCTACGAGGTTGGCCGCACGGCATTTCGCGCTTTGGAGGAATCGCGCGAGACCATAGCCCGCGCCATCAAGGCGCGCCCCGACGAAATCACGTTCACTTCCGGTGCCACCGAAGCCGACAACGCCGCCTTGTTCGGCATTGTTGATGCTGCCATGGCGCGCGCTGAGCAGGAGGGCGACCATGAATGCGTCCCGCAGATTGTGGTTTCCTCCATCGAACACGATGCGGTGCTGAAGGCCGCCGAAACGCTGGGCCATTGGGGCGCGCAGGTTACCTACGTCGAGCCCGACTCCTCGGGTCACATCACGCCCGAGGCTTTGGCGGAGGTGCTCACCGAAAGGGTCCTGCTCGTTTCCATCATGGCGGTGAACAACGAAGTGGGCAGCACCATGGACATCGCCTCGCTTGCGCAGGTGGCGCACAAGGCGGGGGCTCTGTTCCACGTGGATGCCACGCAGGCATTCGGCAAGATTCCTGTTTCCGTGAAGGACTGGGGCGTCGATGCGCTTTCCATTTCCTCTCATAAGATCGGCGGCCCCAAGGGCATGGGCGCCCTGTACGTGAAGGCGCGCACGCCGTTCACGGCGCAGATTGTCGGCGGCGGTCAGGAATCGGGTCGCCGCAGCGGCACGCAGAACGTTATGGGGGCAGTCGGCTTTGCCGCAGCCGCCCGCGCCGCCCTTGCAAACCTCGAGGAAAACGCCCAGCGCATAACCGCCTTGCGCGACAAATGCTATGCGCGCCTTACCGCCAACCCCAAGGTGAAGGCGGCGGTCGACGTTGAGCCTGGTAGCACGGCGTTTGCCCCGCACGTGGTAAACGTGCTGGTGCACGGCATCGAAAGCGAAACGCTTATCCTTCAGCTCGATCGACGGGGCTTCTGCGTTTCGGGCGGTTCGGCGTGCTCGTCCCATTCGCTTGACCCCTCGCACGTGCTGAAGGCGATCGGTGTAAGCCGCGACGATGCCCTGGGCTCGCTGCGCGTTTCGTTGGGCACCACCACCACTGAAGAAGAGATCGATGCGTTCATCGAGGCTTTCGAAGAAGTGGTCGGCTAAGCCGATACCATAAGAAAAACTATTCAAAGAGGGCGCCGGTCGGTGCCCTCTTCGTTGCCGTAGGAGCTGCATTCATGGAACTGGTAACCCAACATACCCATACCGACATGACCAACCATGGCCATGCACCCGTTGAAGAGCTTATTGCCCATGCCCATGAGGTTGGCATAACCAACATTGCGGTGACGGAGCACTATCCGCTCACGCCCCAGGTCGATCCGCGCGATTACGTTTCCATGCATGCCGAGCGTCTACCCGAGTACTTTGAGCGCATTCTTGCCCAACGTGCGAAGTATCCTGACATGGAAGTGCTGGTGGGCTGCGAGCTCGATTGGCTCGGCAAAGACGAGGACCGCGTGTTTGCCCCTGATGCCTTCGATCCGTTCGACATCATCTTGGGATCGGTGCACTTCCTTGACCTGTGGCCGTTCGACGACCCGGCGCAAAGCGGATACTGGGATGAAGTCGGTGCCGACTATATTTGGCGCCGTTACTTCGAGGTGTGGTGCGAAGCGGTTACCTCTTCGGCGCCCTTCACGGTGATGTCCCACCCCGACCTGGTGAAAAAGCACGGGCGCAAGCCCTCGTTCGATCCTGCGCCGCTGTATCGCCAAGCCGCCGAAGCGGCTCGCGAGGCAGGACGCATGGTGGAAGTGAATACTTCGGGAGTCACCTATGCTTGCAAGGAAATGTTCCCAGCGCCGAGCCTGCTGCACGAGTTCTGCCGTGCTGGCGTTCCCTGCACGCTCGGCACAGATGCCCATACGGTAACCGATGTGGATAGGGGCATCGAAGCGGGGTATCGTTTACTGTATGAAGCAGGATATCGCGAGGTTACCGTAGTGGTTCCCGGCGGGGACCGCAGAACCATTGCCCTGGCGTAACCTCGCAAGGCAAGGAGATGGTCGCTATGACCGATGAAGTTGTTTCCCTGAAGAAGTCCGATGCAGGAGACTTGGCGGCAAATGACCGCATGATCTTGGTTGGCGAGCTGGAACGCGAGCTTCTGCGCAAGATGCCTGCAGCCGATGCGTGCTCATGGGACCGAACGGGCATGCTGGTGGGCAATCCCATGGATACGGTACGTGGTGTTGCCGTAGCGCTCGATCCTACCGTTGCCGCACTTGAGAAAGCTCATTTGCATGGTGCCAACGTTTTGCTCACCCACCACCCGGTGTTCCTCGACCCCCCCACCACGTTCATGCCCCAGGCTGCAGCAGGCCATGTGCCGGGGGCCGTGGTGCGTCGCGCCTGCGAACTGGGAATAAGCATTCTTTCGTTCCATACTGCGCTTGACGTTTCCACGGCGGGCCTCGATGCCTTGCCCACTCTTTTGCGCCTGACGCCGCTTGGCGTGCTCGACCCGTTGCCAGGCTCTGCCAACAAGGGGTTCGGTCGCATTTGCGCTCCTGCAGCCGACGAAGAGCCGCTGACCTTGCGCCATCTCAGCGCACGGTGCGTGTCGGTGTTCGGCACATACCCCAGGGTATGGGGCTCTCCCGATAGGCAGCTTTCGCGCATCGTTACCAGCGGCGGTTCGGCCGGCTCGTTTGCCCCCATGTGCCTCGATGCGGGCATTGGGTGCCTTATCTGCGGCGAGATAAAGTATCATGAGGCATTGGATGCAGCGCTTTCCGGCTTGGCGATAATCGAGCTTGGACACGATGTTTCCGAATTCCCGTTGTGCGCTTTGCTTGCAGCCTATGCGGCTGAAGCAGGCGTTGCCGAATCATGCATTACCATGATCGACCAGAACAACAACTGGTACACGCCTGAATCATCCAGGCGATAATTGATAATCAGTACTCGTTTTGCAAGTCCAGAAGAAAGGCTGTGCGCCCATGAAGGCTACCGAACACGACATCGCAACCCTCCGCACGTTGCAGGAGGTGGATCGAAAGGTTGTTTCGGCCAAGAAGGAGTTCAAGGAGCTTCCCCACCGAAAGGCCATCCTCGAGGTGCGCGCGAAGAAAGACGAAGTGCTCAAGCGCAAGGTCCAGGTTCAGGACATGCTCGATGAGGCCGAGGGCAAGCTTGCCGCTCTGGCTCAGGAAGACGAGCAGCTTTCCGCCAAGCAGGACGAAATTACCGAAACGCTTACTCAGGTGGAAGGCGATTACCGTGCGGTAACCGCCCATACACGCGATTTGGACGGCGTGCGCAAGCGCCGCGAAAAGGTTTCGCTGGAGCTTTCCCGTGTGGAAGAGGAAGTGAACAAGATCAACCCGGTCATGAAGCAGATCATGCAGGCGCTTTCGGGCCTTGATGCCAAGGAACAGGAACTTATCGCTTCCTTCCAGAAAACGGGTGGCTCTTTGCGCGCCGCCATCGAAGAGGGCGAAAAGGCCCGCGTCGAGCTTGCCGAGCAGGTTGATAGGGATCTTTTGAAGGTGTACGAGAAAACGCGCAGCGCGTGCGGCGGCGTCGCCTTGGCGGAGCTTCGCGACGGGGCCTGCAGCGCGTGTCGTCACACGTTCGATTCGAGCCGCATGAGCAAGATCCGCTCTCAGGCTCCTTTGGCGACGTGCCCCGCGTGCCGTCGCCTCCTTGTGGTAGAAGGGGAATAGCCATGAAGTTGGTATCCAGGGAAGAACAGGCCGATCAAGAGCACGTCCGCTTTTCCGAGGAAGCGGCGTTTTCCGATGAAACGGAGGGCAGGGCACGCTCGTGCGAGCCCGACCTGTACCGAACCGAATACCAACGAGACAGGGACAAGATCCTTCACACCAAGGCGTTTCGCCGCCTTTCCCACAAAACCCAGGTGTTTTTGGCCCCGGTAGGGGACCATTACCGTACGCGCCTTACCCATACCCTGGAAGTGGCGCAGATTGCCCGCACCATTGCCCGCGCGCTCGGCTTGAACGAAGACCTTACCGAGGCCATTGCGCTAGGCCACGATTTGGGGCATACGCCTTTCGGCCATGTAGGGGAGCAGGCGCTTTCCGCTTGCCTTGCCCGTCATAAGGGCATCGACCCCGAATCGCCTGAAGGGCAGGCTCTGTACCGTCACAATGTGCAGAGCCTGCGCGTGGTTGACGTTATCGAAAACGAGGGCAAGGGGCTGAACCTTACCGCCGAGGTACGCGATGGCATCCTGCATCATACCGGCTCCCAGCGCGCCGAAACGCTCGAGGGGCGCATCGTCGCCACGGCCGACCGCATCGCATACGTGAACCACGACATCGACGATGCCATCCGTGCCGGCTCGGTGCTGGAAGCCGAGCTTCCCGCCTCCACCCATGCAGTTCTGGGCGAAAACCATTCGGCACGCATCGAAACGTTGGTGCACGACATGATCGAAACCTCGGCGAAGGTCGGCGACATCCACATGAGCGAGCCGGTATGGGACGCCATGATGGAGCTTCGTTCGTTCCTGTTCGAAAACGTCTATACGTCCGAGCCGGTTATGAGGGAAGTGCGTAAGGCGAAGCATTTGGTGGAAGACCTGTTCGACTACTTTGTGCGCCATTACGACCAGGTTCCCGTCGAGTTTCGCTCCATTTCCGAGGGCGATCCGCTGCGCGCGGTTACCGATCACGTTGCCAGCATGACCGATCGCTACGCCACCGGTTTCTTCAAAGAGATGTTCGTTCCCCAGTCGTTTCGTTAGGGCGGCCTGGTTGGATAGCTGCACGGGGAGGGCAGCCTGCAATGCGGCGTCTCTTCGCTTCTTCTGTAAGCGTTCCCCCTGCAGGGTGAACGGCGTATCTCTGCGGAGGTCCGCTGCGAGTGGTATATTGTCTGAACTATGGACGAAACGAAATCGAAACAAACCGAGGTAGACACCTCGAATTCAGAAGGGGCAAGTGCCGGCCCCTCCGCTCCCGTAAAGGGCCTTGGACGCCTCAAAGCCCCCTTGAGCGCGGCGTTCCCCGTTATGATCGGGTATGTGTTCTTGGGCATTCCCTGCGGCATCTTGGCGCAGCAGGTAGGGCTTGACCCCTTGCAGGTGTTTTTGCTTTCCATGCTTTTCTACTCGGGGGCAGGCCAGTACATGATTCCTAACATGTGGCTTGCCGGTTCCCCGGCTTTGGCCATCATCGCTTCGGTAACGCTGGTGAACACCCGCCAGCTGCTCTACGGCGCTTCGCTTTCCCGCTTCTGCCACAACACGCCGAAGGCCCTTTCGTTTCTGTTTGGCGCAACGGTAACCGACGAATCGTTCGCCGTTAACCTAGGCCGTTTCAGCACAGGGGACTGGAAGGTTTCCCAGGCAACGGCGGTGAACCTTCTGTGCGAAACTACCTGGGCGCTTGCCAACGTGGTAGGGGTGGTTTTGGGCTCGCTGCTCACGGTTCCCACGGCCCTTGCCTCGTTTGCCATGACCAGCATCTTCCTGTGCCTGCTGTTTTCCCAGAAAGGCACGGTTTCCAACGTTGCTGCAGCGTTGGTGGCCGTGCTTGGCGTGTTCCTATGCAAGTGCATCGGGCTTTCCGGTCCCGCAATTCTTGTTGGCGCGCTTGCAGGCGTTGCGGCGGGCATGGTCGTTTCAAGGAAGGAGGCTGCCCATGTCATGGAGTGATTTTGCCCTCATCGGCCTCGCATGTGCGTTCACCATCCTGGTGTGCCGCGTGGTTCCGGTCTTCGCCCTTCGTGGTCGCGATTTGCCAGGGTGGCTTTCCCAGGCACTTGCGTTTATTCCCCCGGCGGCATTCGCTGCCCTCATCGCCAACGACTTGCTTTCGCCGGGCATGTTCGATGCGGGCGTGTGGCCTGCGGCCATCCCTTTGGTGGCAACGCTCATCGTCATTGTGGTTGCACTCAAGACGAAATCGTTGGTGTGGTGCATCATTGCAGGTGTGGGGAGTTATGGACTGCTCATACTTATCTGAATCAAGACGCTCGCTTAGGCGGGCGTTTTTTATGGCACTTGCTTCAGGCTTTGCGCAGACCTATTTACTATCGTCCATCGTTTCATTGTTTTACTGTCTTGTCAGTTGCATTGTCAGCTGTAAACAGCGGTGCTACACTACCGCCCATATGAAAAGCAACAAGAAGTTGCAATGAAGAAGGGGACGGTTTCGCATGAGCGCTACGGCAACGCAAGAAGCAGGGAAGCAGACAGAGGTTCAGGCTCCGCCGCCTCAGGGAAGCGCAGGCTTTCCCAACCCCCGCGGCAGGCAAGATTGCCCCGAGTGCGAAGCGCCGTTGAATTCGTTTGCGGCACAGCAGCCCGATGCCAAGCTGGTTGCCCGAATCGAACGGCTTAAGCAGGAACGCGACGCCGTTATCTTGGCCCATTACTATGTGCAGCCCGAGGTTCAGGCCGTTGCCGACTATATCGGCGACTCGTTCTATCTGGCGAAGCTCGCCGTCGAGCTGCCGCAGAAGACCATCGTCTTGGCCGGCGTGGAGTTCATGGGCGAAAGCGCAAAGCTCTTGAACCCCGGCAAAACGGTGCTTCTGCCCGAGCCTGCCGCCGATTGTCCTATGGCGCACATGGTGGCGAAGAAGACCATCGACGATGCCCGTGCGCAGTACGGTGACGATTTGGCGGTGGTGTGCTACGTGAATTCCACTGCAGAGATGAAAACCTGGAGCGATGTGTGCGTCACCTCGTCTAACGCCGAGAAAATCTGCCGTGAGCTGCCTCAAAAGCATCTTCTGTTCATTCCCGATGTGAATCTGGGCCGGTTCATTGCCAAACAGGTTCCCGAAAAGCACGTGCTGCTGAACAAGGGCTACTGCCCACGCCATCAGCGCATCGTCCCCGAAGAGATAATCGCTCTTGAAGAGGAATATCCCGAGGCATTGGTTTTGGCCCATCCGGAATGCACTGAAGAGGTGCTTGCCGAAGCCGACTACATCGGTTCCACCAAGGGCATCATCGAGTTCACGCAAAAAAGCGATGCCAAGGACTTCATCATCGTAACCATGGTGGGAGTGCTGCGCGAAATGGAGCTGCGCAATGCCGGAAGCGGAAAGCGCTTCCACTTCGCCCGCCGTGTTCCCGTATGCGAGAACATGACCACCATCACGCTTGAAAAGATAGCCGACTGCCTTGAAAACGAGCAGGTGGGCGTGCAAGTTGCCGCCAACCTGCAAGAACCAGCCAAGAAAACGCTCGAGCTCATGCTCGAATACGCCGCACGATAGGGGAGACCATGAATTCAGAGGAAATGAAATGCGATGTGCTTATTGCGGGGTGCGGCGTTTCTGGATTGTATGCCGCTCTTAACCTTCCTTCGACGGCCAACATCGTGATGCTCACCAAGACCGTGGTGGAAGAATGCGACTCGATGCTTGCCCAGGGCGGTATCTGCGTCCTTCACGACGAAGGCGACTACGATGCGTTTTACGAGGACACCATGCGTGCGGGCCATTACGAGAACCGTGCTGAAAGCGTTGACATCATGATTCGCTCCAGCCGATCGGTGATCGACGACCTTATTCGCCGCGGCGTCGATTTCGAACGCGAAGCGGATGGCTCCCTTGCCTACACGCGCGAAGGCGCCCATTCGCGCCCGCGCATCTGCTATCACGGGGACATCACGGGTGAGGAGATTACCACCACGTTGCTGGCCAACGTTCGCAAGCTTCCCAACGTGCGCATCCTCGAGCATGTTGAGGTGACCGACATCATCGAAGCGCCTCAGGGGAACCGCTGCGTTGGCGTGGTGTGCACCGACCGACGCGAAGGGGACCAGGCTGCCAAGCAGCTGACGATACGCGCACCGTACACGATGCTGGCAACCGGCGGCATCGGCGGCAGCTATGAGCGCTCCACCAACTTCCCCAGCCTTACCGGCGATGCCTGCCGCATCGCAAAGGCCCACGGGGTGGCGCTCGAGCATATGGACTATGTGCAGATCCATCCCACCAGCTTGTATGTGAAGCACCCTGGGCGCGCGTTCCTCATCTCCGAGTCGTGCCGTGGCGAGGGTGCCATCTTGCTCGATGCCGACGGCAACCGATTCACCGATGAGCTGCAGCCGCGCGATGTGGTGTCTGCCGCTATTTACCAGCAGATGGAAAAGGACGGCACCGACCACGTGTTGCTCTCCTTCGAGCGTATGGCGCCCGAAGAGATAACCGGTCATTTCTCGCACATCTACGAGCACTGCCTGGAGGAAGGCTACGATCTTCTGAAAGAACCCATTCCCGTTGTGCCAGCGCAGCATTACTTCATGGGCGGCGTGCATGTGAACAGCGATTCCGAAACCACTATGCCCAACTTCTTTGCGCTAGGGGAAACGGCCTGCAACGGCGTTCATGGCAAGAACCGCCTGGCTTCCAACTCCCTTTTGGAATCGCTGGTGTTCGCCCAGCGTGCTGCACGCGTGGTTTCCGCCCGCATGGCGAAGGCTGCCACCGTACGCGCCGCCGCGGCTTCCGCTGCCAGCGCGGCGCAACGCGTTCAGCGTGCGCAGGCCGGCTTGCAGACTTCGGCGGCAGTGGCAGCCACCCCGGAAAAGGCGGTGAGGTAGGTGGACCTTTCCTCGCTTGTGCTCATCGTCGACGAGCACATCAAAGATGCCCTCCGTGAAGACATAACCAGCGAAGACGTTTCCACTGCCGCCGTGATGCCCGAAGCCCATAAAGGGTCGGTGGAGCTTATTGCGAAGCAGAACGGCGTTATCGCAGGCCTCGACGTGTTCGAGCGAACCTTCAAGATCTTGGACCCCGAGGCTCGCTTCGAGCGCAATGTCGAAGATGGTTCCCGTATCGAAGCAGGTCAGGTGCTGGGAGCGGTAAAGGCCGATGTGCGTGCTCTGCTCTCGGGCGAGCGCGTTGCGCTGAACTACCTACAGCGCATGAGCGCTATCGCCACGAAAACGCGCCAGGCAGTCGATGTGCTTTCGGCCGCCGGCTCGAAAACCGTTGTCGTGGATACGCGCAAGACGACGCCGGGAATGCGCATCTTCGAAAAGGAGGCCGTGCGTTTGGGCGGGGGCGGCAACCACCGCTTCAACCTTTCCGACGGCGTGATGCTCAAGGACAACCACCTCGATGCGGCGGGAGGCGTTGCCAACGCTGTTGCTGCGGCCCGCGCTCGTGCTCCGTTCGTTCGCAAGATAGAAGTCGAGTGCGAAACGCTGCAGCAGGTTTCCGAGGCGGTAGAAGCCGGTGCCGACATCATCATGCTCGACAATATGGATATTCCCACCATGAGGCGGGCTCTTTGCCTCGTTGACGGGCGCGCCGAAACCGAGTGCTCGGGAAACGTGGACATCGACACCCTGCAGGATATCGCCGGCTTGGGCGTTGACTTCGTTTCGTCTGGCGCACTGACCCATTCTGCTGGCATACTGGATTTGAGCATGAAGTATTTGAAGGTTCTTAATTAGGCGGGTGAGCACATGGGCAAAGATGAGGGCACGGCGAGCGCGCAGGCGCGGCGCGGGCGCATCGTCTCGGAATTGACCGGTGCCGAAAAGCCCGTTTCCGGCACCGTCCTGGCCAAGGAGCTGGGGGTGAGCAGGCAGGTTATCGTGCAGGATATTGCGCTTCTGCGCGCCAACGGCTATGACATCGTGGCCACGAACCGCGGTTATCTTGTTGCCCCTGGAAAGAAGCCGTCGGGGTCCACGCGTCGCTTCAAGGTGCACCACGATGAAAGCCAGACCATCGACGAGCTGGAGACCATCGTCGATCTGGGCGGCGTAGTGGAAGATGTGATGGTGAACCATCGCGTGTACGGTAAGGTTACGGCGCCGTTGGGTCTGAAGAGCCGTCGCGATATCGCGCATTTTGCCGAAGACATGGCAACGGGACGTTCCTCGTTGCTGATGACGGTAACCTCGGGATATCACTTTCATTTGGTATCGGCAGAAAGCGAGGAAGTGCTCGACGACATTGAGCGTGCCTTGGCAGATAAGGGGTATTTAGCCGAGTATTTGCCCCACGAACGCGAGTGAACTGCTATTATCGTTTGGCAGCTTCTTCTTACGTCCAGCCCAAAGAAGAGGGAATACGGTGTCGATGTGGGCTTGCCAATAAAAAGCAATAAACCCCTTGCACAGCTGTCTTATCAACAGTATAATTTTCGGCTGTGTCATAAGACATCCTATTAGTGAAACTAAGTGTTGAGCATATAGAAGGAACGGAAACCATGGATATTATCCGCGCAATCGAGCAGCAGCAGATCAACCCTGAGGTCGCAGACTTCAACGTTGGCGACAACGTAAAGGTTCACTACCGCATTAAGGAAGGCAACCGCGAGCGCATCCAGGTCTTCCAGGGCGACGTAATTCGCCGTCACGGTGCTTCTTCCCGTGAAACCTTCACGGTTCGCAAGATCAGCTTCTCCGTTGGCGTAGAGCGCACCTTCCCGGTACACTCTCCCAAGATCGAGAAGATCGAGGTAACCCGTCGTGGCGATGTTAGCCGCGCCAAGCTCTACTACCTCCGCGATAAGGTTGGTAAGGCTGCCAAGATCAAGGAAAAGGCATTCAACTAGTCTTTTAAAGCTCCGCTCTTCAGCGGAGCTTTTTTCATATAAGGCGTAATTTCGATTGCGCTGCCGAACGGCGCCATACTCTATTTCCTTGGGGTAGAATTGTGTGCTGTTTGGAAGGAGCAGGCATGCAAACGGTGAGCGATATCAAGAAGCGGCTTTCGGAGGCTTCGGCTGAAGAGTTTGCGGTATTGGAGCGTTCGCTTTTGGCCGACACGCGCAAAGGGGTCCAAAACGCCCTTGCCGTTGCCAGGCGCCGTCTGGCTGCCGAGCAGGAGGAGCGTAAACGCGTTTCCCAGCTGTATTCGTATCAGCAGCAGATAACGGGCGGAAAGCTTACCGTAGGGCTCGATGAAGTGGGTCGTGGCCCTTTGGCGGGCCCCCTTACCGTTGGGGCTGTGGTACTGCGCGACGACGCTCCGCAGATTGAAGGCCTCAACGACTCCAAGCAGGTGTCGGAAGCGCACAGGCCCGCTTTAGCCGAAGCGGTGAAAGAACGCGCACTGGCGTGGGCCATCGTGAACATCCCCCCTGCTGAAATTGATGAATGCGGCATGACAGCCTGCCTGAAGAAGGCGTTTTGCCAGGCAATCCATGAAATCGAAGCACAGGGCGTTGTTCCCGAAGTGGTTCTGCTTGACGGCAACCCGCTTCACTTGGATCCGCGAGAGATCAATGTTGTGCACGGCGATGCGCGCTGTGCCTCCATTTCTGCGGCGTCCCTTATCGCCAAGGTGTCCCGCGATGCCTTGATGGTTTCCTACGAAGATGAGTACCCTGGTTACGATTTTGCCTCGTCAAAGGGGTACGGCAGTGCTCGCCATCGCCAGGCAATCGCGGAAAAGGGCCTTACTCCCATTCACCGTGTTTCGTTCTGCCAGAATTTCCTTCAGGAGTCCCTTTTCAGATAAGTCTTCCTTCAAGGCGTTTGCTGCCTTGCGCTTCAACCCAAGTCCTTAGCCCCGTCCGCCCTGCCTAGATGCAGTGCGGACGGGGCTTTTTGATGCGCGCTTTCCCATTTCTTTGCGAAAACTTTCGCATCGTTTTCTCATGTGCTTAAGGTGCGGCCCGTACTGTGGCTTCCAGAAAGGAGGCTGCTATGGTTGCTGAACAAGAAAACAAGGGAAGCGAAGAGGAGCCGTTTCCCGAGCCAACACCCGAAGAGCGCAGCTTGCCGCTTGGCAAGCGCGGTGAGCTTGCGGCGGCGCGCTTCTTGCAGCGCAAAGGCTACGAGATCCTGGAAACGAACTGGGTATGCAATGCCGGCGAAGCAGACATCATCGCCCAGGAAGACAATACGCTGTGCTTTGTCGAGGTGAAGACGAGGTCGAATGTCGAAAAGGGGTTTCCCGCCGAAGCGGTGAACGCCAAGAAGCGCAACCGGTACGAGCGGATCGCCGCCAGCTATCTGACCACGTATGAAGACTGCGACATCAGAGTGCGTTTCGATGTGATATCCATTCTCGTGCTTTCAGAACGCCGGGCGTTTCTTCGGTTTCATAAAAACGCATTCGGGACGGAATAGCCATGGCATTCCGTTCTTTTTCGGTGCAAAGCGCAACTATCCGCGGAGTCGAGGCGGTGCCGGTTTCGGTCGAGGTGGTGGTGTCGAACGGCATACCCGGCTTTGCCATTGTGGGCATGGCCGATGCCGCCATCCAAGAATCGCGTGAGCGCGTCAAAGCGGCTTTGCGCTCAAGCGGGTTCGTTATGCCCACGGAGAAAATCGTGGTGAACCTGGCTCCGGGCGCTTTGCGTAAAACGGGATCGGGATTCGATTTGCCCATTGCCTTGGGGATCTTGGCGGCAACGGGGCAAATCGATCCTGCTCCTTTGGAAAACGCATTGGTGGTAGGGGAGCTTTCCCTGGGCGGCGGCGTCCGATGCACAGCAGGCATGCTGGCGTTTCAGCGCTGTGCCGCAACGCTTGGCCTCGATCTGATCACGGGCGTCCCTGAAGAGGGGATTGTCCAGCTCGAAGGGCTTACCTGCAAATTACTCGAACGGCTTTCCCACATACGGGCACTGCGCTTCGCTTCTGCCCCAACGCTTGCCCTGCCTGATTACTCCCAGGTGGGCAATTACTCGGAGGTGTTGGGGCACGAAATGGCGAAGCGCGCCTTGCAAGTGGCGGCAGCGGGCGGCCATGGGGTAATCATGGTGGGGCCGCCGGGGTCGGGCAAAACCATGCTCGCTCAGCGTTTTGGGAGCATCTTACCCGAGCTGAGCGAGCAGGAGCGTCTTGAGTCGGCTCTCATTCATTCGGTGGTTGGCGAAGAGGTCGCGGGCATCCTCGCGGGTGCCCGGCCGTTTCGCAGCCCGCATCACAGCGCCACGGCAGCGGGCCTCGTCGGGGGAGGCTCGCCGCCGCGTCCAGGGGAAGCGTCGCTTGCCCACAATGGAGTGCTGTTTTTGGACGAGATGTCGGAGTTCAAGGCTTCGGTGCTACAAACGTTGCGGCAGCCCTTGGAAGGCGGCAGCGTTACGCTCACGCGTGCCGACGGCACGTATTCCTTCCCAGCGCGGTTTCAGCTTTTGGCGGCAACGAATCCGTGTCCGTGCGGCTATTTCGGCGATCCGACGGGACGCTGCAAATGCCAGCCTGCGGCTGTGCAGACGTATCAGAACCGCATTGGCGGCCCCTTGCTCGATCGCATCGATATCCGGATCGACGTGTGGCGCAGTGACAGCAGGGAATTGCTGGGCGAGAGCAAAGGGAAAAGCTCGGCAGAGCTTCGCGAAGGCGTCGAGCGGGCGCGTGCCTTCGCGAATGCCAGGAATCGCAAGTGTGGCTCGAAGGCGGGCAAGAGTATGAAGCAGCTCAAAGAGGCCTGCGCGTTTTCCGCAAAGACCGAAGAGTTCTTCCTCGGTTTGGCGGAAAGCAGGGAACTGAGTGCGCGTGCCCTGGCGAAAACATTGCTCTTGTCACGCACGATCGCCGACATCGAGGAGCAGGAACAGGTGCAGAGCGCTCATGTTGCAGAGGCTTTCGGGCTTCGTTTCGGAGGGGGATTGAAATGGTAGGGGAACCAACGATAAACCAGGCAAAGCGCCTGCATAAGGCGCGCTACTCCACTATTCCTGTGGTGAAGATGAAGGGGCCGCGCTACACCCTTCGCAAGGGGGCAAACGGATATCCCGACTCCTTGATGGGGATACCCGATCCGCCTGAAACGCTGTACGTGGTGGGCAACCTTGATGCGCTACGGGATGGCCTTGCGGTGGTTGGGGCGCGCAAGGCCACGCCCTATGGTGCTTCGGCTGCTGGGAAGTTTTCCGGTTTGGCGGCGGCAAAGGGCGTGCCCATCGTTTCCGGCGGCGCCCTTGGCTGCGATTCGCAGGCGCATAGGGGAGCGCTTGCCGCCGGCGGCGAAACCGTTGCCGTGCTGGGCGGGGGCTGCGATGTTCCCTATCCGGCGCGCAATGCCGAGCTGTTTCAGGAAATCATCGATAAAGGCGGGGCGGTGGTGTCGGAGCATGATTGGGAGTTCCCGCCACTGCCTTATACCTTTCGGGCGCGCAACCGCATCATTGCCGGGTTGGCGCGCGCCACGTTGATCGTCGAGGCGGGGCTGCCTTCGGGCACGTTTTCCACTGCCGACGAGGCATTGGCGGCCAACCGTGAGGTGTTGGTGGTTCCCGGGCCCATAACCTCGCCCACCTCTTTGGGTGCCAATCGGCTTATCTACCAAGGCGCCACGCCCATCATCGACGAGGAAACGTTCGAAGATGCCCTGTTCGGGCTGTTCGGCTGCCTACGCAGGGAAGACCTGCGCGAAGAAGCATGTAAAGGCGGGGTTCGGGTTGGCCCCTTGGCTGGTAACCGCGCGGATGACGAGCCATTGCTTGCCGCGCTTTGCGCCAACCCTATGAGGGTAGAGCAAATGCTTGCCCTGTCTTGGGACGAAGCGCTCTGGAAGCCGTCGGGCGATGTGCTTACCTGGATCATGCTGAAGCTGGCATCCTACGAACGCGATGGCTTGGTAGTGCGTTTCCCCGATGGAAGGTACGGTCCTGCCCGGCTTTGAGCGCGTGGGCTGCCGCATGCCGTGCTCTGCCCCTTTTGCGAACTTGGTTGGAGAAAAGCGGGTGCTAGGCGAATGCCGCAGGGCAATAGGCTTGTCTCGGGTATAGTTTCTGCTATGGATACGAAAACGGTAGATATCATCGGGGCGGGCCTTGCGGGAACCGAGGCCGCCCTTCAGCTTGCGCAGCGTGGCATCGCGGTGCGCTTATTCGAGATGCGCCCTTTGGTACAAACCGACGTTCACCGCAGCGGCAATGCGGCGGAATTGGTGTGCTCAAATTCGCTTAAATCAACCAAGCCCGACAGCGCTGCGGGCATGTTGAAACACGAGCTTGCGACGTTGGGCTCGCATCTTATCTCGTTCGCAAACGAAACGAGGGTTGCGGCAGGCGGTGCACTTGCTGTTGACCGCGACTTGTTCTCAGGGCGGGCGACAAAGGCGCTTGAGGAAAGCTCCTTGGTTACCCGCGTCAACGCCGAAGTGGTGGGATTGGGCCCAGCAGGCGAAGTGCTTGTTGCCGGAAAGGGCGGGGACGTTCATGCGCCTTTCGAACCCGCCGATGCGGGGGTGGTTGCCTCAGGCCCGCTTACGTCCGACAGGCTCGCTTTTTTCATGCAGGGGCTTACTGGGCAAGACCATCTTGCCTTCTACGACGCTGCCGCTCCGGTGGTGATGGCCGATTCGCTCGATAGGAGCAAGATATTCAGCCAAAGCCGGTACGAGGACGGCGGCGGGGACTACCTGAATGCTCCTTTCAACAAGGAAGAGTATGAGCACTTCATGGAAGAGCTGGTTGGCGCCGAAAGGGTTATCAAGCGCGAGTTCGAGACAACCGACCTGTTCCAGGCGTGTCAGCCAATAGAGGAAATTGCCCGTCGTGGCTTCGATGCGCCTCGTTTCGGGCCCTTGAAGCCGGTAGGGCTCACCGATCCTGCGACAGGCAGGCGTCCTTGGGCAGTGGTTCAGCTGCGCGCTGAAGATGCCCATGGGCAGAGCTTCAACCTGGTTGGTTTCCAAACGAATCTGACGTTTCCCGAGCAAAAGCGTGTGTTCCGTATGATTCCCGGCTTGGAAAACGCCGAGTTCGCCCGCTATGGCGTGATGCATCGCAATTCCTTCATCGATGCGCCTCATTTGCTCGATCGTACGCTTCGCCTTCGAAGCGATGCGGCAGCCGCTTTGGGCACGCCCGTTTTCGTGGCAGGTCAGTTCGGTGGGACGGAAGGCTATTGCGAGGCGATAGCGTCGGGCCTTTATGCTGCGTTGGGCGTGTCTGCCTTGTTGAAGGGCGAAGAGCCTCCGATGCTTCCCGAGGAAACGGCGTTCGGCGCGCTTGTCGCCTATGCAACGAACCCTGAAACGATCGATTACCAGCCCATGCACGTTAACTTTGGCATTATGGCGCCCTTTGTGCCGAAGATCAGGAACAAGCGGGAACGTTATGCCGCCTACGCAAGCCGAGGTGACGGGGCGTTGCAAAAGTATGTTGGAGAGCTGCAGGAAAAGGGCTTGATTGCCTAATGCTGCCTGAAGGCGATAATTCGGGCAGGGCGGGGCGCATCAAGAAGGCTGCGCTGGAAAGCGCGTCTTGCATTGGAGCCTCCGATGCGTTGGGAAGTACGTTTCGCGTGGAAGCTCTCGGCACGCATGAAGGGGCGCCTTGCGCCGAGTCAGCCGAGGGCGTGCCCTGCGCTGATTCGATAGAAGGATTCTGCCGCTTTCTTGGCACGGAGCGCAATGCATCGGCGGAAACCGTGCGCGCATACCGAGCAGACGTGCGCGATTACGCGCGTTGGTGTGCGCGTTGCGGCGTGCCGCCGCTTTCTGCCGGCCACCGTGAGGTGCGCCGCTATCTTGCTTACCTCGACCAGGCGGGCTATTCCCGCAGAACAGTGAACCGGCACCTAAGCTCGGTGAAGGCGTTCTATCGCTGGCTGGTGGCTTCGGGCCGTATGCCCTCGAGCCCTGCCGAGGTAATTCAGGGACCCAAGCAGGGCAGGGCCCTTCCCCGTGCCATACGGCGTAGCGATATGGACAAGCTGCTCTCGGTGACCTTTCAAGGGAAGAGTCCCGATCAAATCACGCCAACCGATGTGCGCAACCAGGCATTGCTCGAACTGCTCTACGCTGCAGGGCTGCGCGTTTCGGAGGCTTCGGGTTTGCTCTGTACCCAGGTGTTGCTGGACGAGTCGATGCTCCGCGTGGTAGGCAAGGGCTCCAAGGAGCGCATCGTTCCCTTGCACGAAACAGCGTGCAAGGCCTTGGGCCGCTACCTCGATGAGGCGCGCCCTTGTTTGCTGAAGGATCCAAGCCCCTATGTGTTCCTTTCCTCGAGGGGCAACAGGATGAGCGCCAATGCCATTCGGCTGGTGTTCAAGCAAGCCCTGGCGGCTGCTGGCTTGGACAGCACGTTGAGCCCCCATGCCATGCGCCATTCGTTTGCCACCGATTTGCTGGCAGGGGGTGCCGATTTGCGAAGCGTGCAGGAAATGCTAGGGCATGCAAGCCTTTCCACCACTCAGATCTACACGCACATGACTCCCGAACGTTTGCGGGAGGCCCACCATAAGGCGCATCCCCGAGGGTGATTGTGGAGGTGCTGCGCGTTGGGCTGGCAGTGCGGTAGAATCAAATGCTACGAAAAAAGAGGAAGAGGCCAGCAATGGGGCAGAGCTCTATCGTTATCAAAGGTGCACGTGAGCATAATCTGAAGAACGTCGATGTCGAAATCCCGCGCGACAAGCTTGCTGTCATCACGGGGCTTTCGTGCTCCGGTAAACGCTCGCTGGCCTTCGACACCATCTACGCTGAAGGCCAGCGCCGCTACGTGGAAAGCCTTTCCAGCTATGCCCGTCAGTTCTTGGGCCAGATGAGCAAGCCCGACCTCGATTCCATCGACGGCCTTTCCCCTGCTGTTTCCATCGATCAGAAAACCACGAGCAAAAACCCTCGATCCACGGTTGGCACGGTAACGGAAATCTACGACTACCTGCGCCTTCTGTTCGCACGTGTGGGCGTGCCCCATTGCCCTGAGTGCGGCCGTGAGATCAAGTCGCAGACCACCGACCAGGTTACCGACGATGTTCTGGCACTGGGCGAAGGCGAGCGTGCCCTTATCATGGCGCCTGTTGTTGCAGGCCGCAAAGGCGAGTTCACCAAGCTTTTCCAAGATTTGCAGAAGGAAGGCTTTTCCCGCGTGCGCATCGACGGTGAGGTGACGAAGCTCGGTGGCGAGCCGGTAACGCTGAACAAGAAGATCAAGCATTTCATCGAGGTGGTGGTCGATCGCGTTGTGCTGAAGGAAAGCGCACGCGGGCGCATTGCCCAGGCAGTGGAAATGGCCTGCCAGCTTGCGGAGGGTCGCGTGCTGGTGAAGGTCATGGAAAAGGGCGCAGAGAGCGCCGATGTGGCAACCTCTTCGGGTGCCACCGGCGGCTTGGCGCAGGGCGAGCATCTGTTCTCGCTTGCCTTGGCGTGCCCTGAGCATGGCCATTCCATGACCGAACTGCAGCCGCGCGACTTCTCGTTCAACGCGCCGTACGGTGCCTGCCCCGATTGCCTGGGCATCGGCAGCCGCGAGGAAGTCGATCCGAGCCTGGTGGTTCCCGATAAAACGCTTTCGCTTTCCGAAGGAGCCGTGGCGCCGTTTCGCACGGGCAACTACTATCCGCAGGTTATGCGTGCCGTGCTGGAGCACTATGGGGTAAGCCCTGACACTCCCTGGGAAGACATCCCGAAGAAGGTCCAGAAAATCATGATGGAAGGCGCGCCTGGCGAGAAGATTCGCGTCGACTACGTGACCGTCGATGGTCGTGAAACCTATTGGTTCATCGAGTGGGAAGGCATCTGCGAGGCGGTTATGCACCGCTACAAAGAGGCGTCGTCCGACCGTCAACGCCAGAAATACGAGCAGTATTTTTCCATCATCCCGTGCGCAACGTGCGGCGGCAAGCGACTGAACCCGCAGATTCTGGCGGTAACCGTTGCCGGCAAGAACATCCACGAGGTATGCGAGATGTCATCGCGCGATTCGCTTGCCTTCTTCGAGGGCCTGAGCTTTGCCGATACACAGGCAACCATTGCCGTTCCCATCGTGAAAGAGATAAAGACGCGCTTGCGCTTTCTTGTCGATGTGGGCCTTGACTATTTGACGCTCGAGCGTGCCACGGCAACGCTTTCCGGTGGCGAGGCGCAGCGCATCCGCCTGGCAACGCAGATCGGCGCGGGCCTTATGGGCGTGCTCTATATTTTGGACGAGCCTTCCATCGGCTTGCACCAACGTGACAACGAACGTCTTATCGGCACGCTTGAGCACCTGCGTGATTTGGGCAACACCGTGGTAGTGGTCGAGCACGACGAGGACACCATCCGCAGCGCCGACTACGTTATCGACATGGGACCGGGTGCCGGCGAGCTGGGCGGCGAAGTGGTTGCCGCCGGCACACCCGAGGAAATCATGAAGGTGGAAGGCTCGCTTACCGCGCAGTACTTAAGCGGACGCAAATGCGTGCCTATTCCCGCTGAGCGCCGTCATCCGCGCCGTGGGTCCATCCAGCTTAAGGGCGCCTGCGAGAACAACCTGAAAAAGGTCGACCTCACCGTTCCGCTGGGCACGCTCACGCTTATCACAGGCGTTTCGGGTTCGGGCAAAAGCTCGCTTATCACCGACACCCTGGCTCCCGCGCTTGCCAATCGCGTGAACCATGCCCACCGCAAGACGGGCGAGTATCGCCGCCTTTTGGGCGCTGAGCGCATCGACAAGGTCATCAACATCGACCAGAGCCCCATCGGACGCACGCCGCGCTCGAACCCTGCCACCTACATCGGCCTGTGGGACGACATTCGCGCGCTGTTCGCCTCCACACCCGAGGCCAAGGTGCGCGGTTACGCGCCTGGGCGCTTCTCATTCAACGTTGCGGGCGGCCGCTGCGAGGCCTGCAAGGGCGACGGCCAGAAGAAAATTGAGATGCACTTCCTGCCCGATGTGTACGTGGACTGCGAGGTGTGCCAAGGCAAGCGCTACAACCGCGAAACGCTTGAGGTGACGTACCGTGGCAAGAACGTCTACGATGTGCTTGACATGACGGTAGATGAGGCGCGCAGCTTCTTCTCGAAGATTCCCGGGCTTGCCCGCAAGCTGGATACGTTGCACGACGTTGGACTGGGCTATATCCGCTTGGGCCAGCCCGCAACCACGCTTTCCGGCGGTGAGGCCCAGCGCGTGAAGCTCGCCAGCGAGCTGCAGCGTCGTCAAACTGGCAAAACGTTCTACATCTTGGACGAGCCCACCACGGGCCTTCACTTCGATGACGTGCGTCAGCTTCTGGAAGTGCTGCAGCGCCTGGTCGATGCAGGCAACACCGTGCTGGTCATCGAACACAACCTGGATATCATCAAGGCAGCCGACTACATCGTCGACTTGGGCCCTGAGGGCGGCGACCGCGGCGGCACCATCGTTGCCAGCGGCACCCCTGAAGAGGTTGCCGCTGTGCCCGAGAGCCATACGGGCCGTTTCCTTGCGCGCATTTTCGCCAAGGAAAAGCGCGATAAGGGCGCTTGCTAGCGGGCTTTGCGGTCGAGGTTTCCATGAAGAAGATATCGCGTGAAAAAGCCGCTTTGGTGGTGTTCATCGTGTTGGGGCTTTCCGCCTTGGGCATCGTCATCGCCTACATCTGCACGTTGGGTCATTCGCTCAATGTGGCGGCAAGCTCCATCGACGATGCTGCCGGCAGCTTGGACGGCTATACCGCGCTGGTCTACGACGGCACGGCGGAAAGCCGCCGCGAATCGGTGGTCGACACGGCAGGCGCGCAAGACGGCAAGCTTGCATCGCGCTCGCTGAACAAGCAGTCAACGCAGAAAACCGTCGAAAAGAAAGACGAGATCAGCGCTTCGCAGGCATCGGATGCCGCAAAAGAAGGGGAGGGCAACAACGCTGTTTCCCTGTTCTCCTTGCGCTGCTCGTACGTGGAAAAGCAAGCACGCGTTGTGGTGGTGGACGTGGAAAACCCCAGCCGTTACAACGAGCGAACGGTGGTGCGCGCCAATGGGCGCACGTTCGGGTTCGTTTCGATCGATGAGGTAACGGCGCAGGAAAGCTACCTGGCCAAGCGCATTGCCGACTACAAGAAGCTCGGGGTCGATCTGGTGGTATGCGTGACGAAGGACCTTTCGCTGTTGAAAGACTATTCGGGCGCTGCCATCGTCATCTCCACGCAGGACGAGGGCCTGTCCCCGCACGGCGCCCTGGTGAAGGGCGTGTTCTACGACGATGCCGCCCTAAAGGGGCAAGTGGGAACCATCCTGGTTTCCCCCTCGCGCACCATTACCGCTAAAGATGTTTCCTCGCTGTAAGGCTTTCGGGTTCAGGGTGACGTTTACCCCTGCTTCTACGGCGGTTTTCCTGCTAAAGAGCGCTATTGCGCGGCACGTATGCACAAGGCATCTGAACAGGCGCGCCCTGCGTGTTCGGTTTGAGGTCGGGCGGGTGCATCCGGCTGCGGAAGATTCGTGCACCTTTCTGCGATTTTTGCATTGTGAGTTACAAGAGCAAAGTGATTTGCTATCATAGCGAAGTTGTCGCCCTGGACGGGTGGCAAACGTCGCGTACCAAAAAGCGGGTGTGGCGGAATTGGCAGACGCGCCAGGTTTAGGTTCTGGTGGGTAACCCCCGTGAAGGTTCAAGTCCTTTCACCCGCACCATTTGCGCGACTCAATGTTGTACCCAAGAAGGAGTTTATTCGTGAACATCAAAGTAGAGGCTCTCGAGAACAACCAAGTGAAGTTCAGCTTCGAGGTCGACGCTGACGATGTAGACGCACGCATCAAGCGTACGTATCGTCAGGTTGCCAAGCGCTACAGCTTCCCTGGCTTCCGCCCTGGCAAGGCTCCTCGTCCCGTTATCGACAACATCATGGGCGCTGATGCGGTTCGCACCACCGTTACCGAGGATCTTGTCAACGAGGTATATCCTCAGGCACTCGAAGAAAACAACATCGTGCCTCTGCAGCGTCCCGACTACCAGTACGAGCTGGAACTGGTTGAAGACCACAAGCCCTTCAACTTCACCGCTACTGTGCAGGTAAAGCCCGAATACGAGCTTTCCAGCTACGAACCCGTAGAGGTAGAGGTTCCCTCCACCGAGGCAACCGACGAAGAGATCGATGCTCAGATCGAAGAACTCCGTAACTACTATCACGACTTCAAGGACGCAAACGCCAACACCAAGGTAAAGCCTGGCGAATTCGTTGAACTCACCCTTTCCGCAACCGACGAAAAGGGCAACGACGTTCCTGCTCTGTCTGCTGACCATCGTCTGTACGAGCTCGGCCAGGGCGTATACCCCGAGTCCTTCGACGCAGAGCTCATCGGCCTGAAGAAGGGCGCAGAGAAGTCCTTCGACCTCGACCTTTCCGAGGACACCTCAGCTGTTGCCTCTTCCCTCGAGAAGAAGGGCGTATTCCACTTCGACGTCAAGATCGACGTTATCAAGAAGAAGATCGTTCCCGAGGTTACCGAGGAATGGGCTAAGGAAACCTTCGGCTTCGAAGGCCTTGAGGACATGCGCGGCAAGATTGCCGAGAGCATCAAGTCTCAGAAGGGTTCCAGCATGGTTCGCCGCAAGGAGAACGAATGCCTCCTGGCTTTGGGCGAGCGTCTGGAAGGCGAACTGCCCGAGGCTATGTGCGAGCGCGAGGAAACCAACCTGCTCCAGAACTTCTATGGCCAGCTTTCCAGCATGGGCCTGACCTTTGACAAGTATCTTTCCGCTATGGACATGACCGCTGATCAGTTCAAGGAAGACAACAAGAAGCAGGCAGCTGACATCGTTCGCCAGGACCTTGCTCTTGACGCATGGGCACGTCACTTCGACATGAAGGCAACCGAAGAAGAGGTTCACAACGAGTTCACCCAGGCTGACCTCGACGATCCCGAGGCCATCGAGAACGAATGGCGCAAGGAAGGCCGCCTGCCCATGATCCGCGAGAGCATCGTTCGCGCTAGCGCTCTGCGCGATGTTGTTGCAAAGGCAAAGGTAACCGAGGTTGCAGAGACCAAGGAAGCCGAATAGGACAAACAGAGCATCTGCTCGTCCTTGATATCCTGTAATGCGAGGGCAGCTGTCGCTTAGGCGATGGTTGCCCTTTCATCAATAAAAGCCCCGTCCGCATTTTCTTGCGGCATGAATGAGTGAAAGAGGCAGCTATGTTTATGAATTCCCCTCAATCAGCACTCGTACCTTACGTTGTAGAGCAGTCGCCTCGCGGTGAGCGCAGCTACGACATCTATTCCCGTTTGCTCAACGAGCGCATCGTGTTCTTGGGCGAACCCATCGACGATGCCGTTGCCAATACCGTTGTGGCCCAGCTTCTGCACTTGGAGTCCACCGACCCCGACAAGGACATCTCGCTCTACATCAATTCTCCCGGAGGATCGGTTTCCGCAGGCCTTGCCATCTACGACACCATGCAGTACATCAAGTGCGACGTTTCCACCATCTGCATGGGCTTGGCGGCATCCATGGGCTCGGTGCTGCTTACGGCAGGTGCGCCGGGCAAGCGTATCATCCTGCCCAACGCACAGGTGATGATCCACCAGCCCATGGGCGGTTCGGGCGAGCGCACCCAGCAAACCGATTTCCAGATTCTGGCAACCGAAATGAAGAAGACGCGCGACCGTTTGGAAGGCATCATCGCCAAGCATTGCGGCCAGCCGGTGGAAAAGGTTCACGCCGACTCCGAGCGCGACAACTGGATGACCGCTGAAGAGGCATGCGCCTACGGCCTGGTAGACAAGGTTGTGGCATCTCGTTTCGCCTCTAACGACTAGAAAGCAGAGTAAGCACTAATGACCGATCAGACGGGATCCGTTCCCCCTGTACGCGACGATATCCACTGCACGTTCTGCGGCAAGACGCCCGATCAGGTGAATGCCATGATTTCCGGTCCGGATGGCATCTTCATCTGCGACGAGTGCATTTCGCTTTCCGCTGAGGCCATGATGGCCGACTTGAACCTGCGTGGCCTTGAATCCGATGCGCTCAACCATGTGCTTCAGGTTACGGCCGATGCCGAAGAGGAAGAGCATGCCGAAAGCGGTGCGCCGGTTCTGGACAAGCTTCCTACGCCGCGTGAGCTGTTCGAGCAGCTCTCCGAGCATGTGGTTGGCCAGGAAGAAGCCAAGCGTGCTCTTTCCGTTGCGGTGTACAACCACTACAAGCGCGTGAGCTTGGGCGAGTCGGCTGATAGCGGCGATGTCGAGCTTGCCAAGAGCAACATCATGCTGCTGGGCCCGACGGGTTCAGGCAAGACGCTGCTTGCCCAGACGCTGGCGCGCACGCTGAAGGTACCCTTTGCCATCGCAGATGCCACCACGCTTACCGAAGCGGGCTATGTTGGCGAAGACGTCGAGAACATCTTGCTGAAGCTCATCACGGCGGCGGATTTCGATATCTCCCGTGCTGAAGTGGGCATCATCTACATCGACGAGATCGACAAGGTTGCCCGCAAAGCGGAAAACCTTTCCATCACGCGCGATGTTTCGGGCGAAGGCGTGCAGCAGGCACTGCTCAAGATTGTCGAAGGCTGCGAGGCTTCCGTACCTCCCCAAGGCGGTCGCAAGCACCCTCAGCAGGAGCTTATCCACATCGACACCACGAACATCCTGTTCATTTTGGGCGGCGCATTCGTCGGCCTGCCGGACATCATCGCCGAGCGCGTTGGCAAGACCAACATCGGCTTCGGATCCGACATGCCCGAGTCGAAGCGTTCTGCCGATGCCGAGCTGCTTGCCCAGGTTCTTCCCGAGGACCTGCATAAGTTCGGTATGATCCCCGAGTTCGTCGGCCGTATCCCGGTTATCACGGCACTCAAGGAGCTTTCGGAGGAAGATTTGGTCCGCGTGCTCACCGAGCCGAAGAATGCCCTGGTGAAGCAGTACACTGTGATGTTCAAGTACGAGGATTCCGATTTGATCTTCGAAGACGACGCGCTCACCGCTATCGCCGAGCGCGCCATCGAGCATCAAACCGGTGCTCGTGGTTTGCGCAGCATCTGCGAAAAGGCCCTGATGGACGTAATGTACGAGCTGCCTGAGCATGAGGGTCACACCCGTGTCGTTATTCGCCGAAGCGACATCGAGGGAACCACGAAGCCCGTTATCGAGCATGTCGATGCCGATGACGCTGCTTCTGAAAAGCCCGAGGCATAGCATATTAATCCCGTATAGCCGCCGCATGACCCGCAAAGGGTTGATGCGGCGGCTTTCGGGCTGTTTACTGGAACAAACAGATTTTTAGAACTTTGGAAGGAAAAGGCATGGCATCTGACAAAAAGGCAGAGCAGTCCTACCAGGATTGGGAAAAGCCGCTTTTCGACGCCTGGAAGAAACAAGGCTACTTTGGCCGTACGCCCGGATTCGGTAAAAACGGTGCTAACACGTACACCATCGTTATCCCCCCGCCGAACGTGACGGGCATGCTGCATATGGGCCATGCCTTGAACGACACCATCCAGGACACCTGCATCCGCCGTGCCCGCATGCAGGGTTATCAGACCCGCTGGATTCTGGGAACCGACCATGCCGGCATTGCCACGCAGACCAAGGTGGACAAGAAGCTTGCCGAAGAGGGCATTTCCCGCTTGGAGATTGGCCGCGAGAAGTTCATCGATGCGTGCTGGGATTGGCGTGAGGACTACGGCAATACCATTGTGAAGCAGATTGCCGGCATGGGTTGCTCGTGCGATTACGATGACGAGAAGTTCACCATGTCGCCTGAATACGCCCACGCCGTACGCAAGGTGTTCTGCGACTGGTACCACGACGACCTGATCTACAAGGGCCGCCGCATTGTGAACTGGTGTCCCTCCTGCACCACGGCCATTGCCGACGACGAAGCGGAATACGTCGATGAAAAGGGCCATCTGTGGTACCTGCGCTATCCGCTTTCCGAACCGGTTGACGGCATGGAGTACGTGATCGTGGCAACCACGCGTCCTGAAACCATGCTGGGCGACACCGGCGTTGCTGTGAACCCGAAGGACGAACGCTACAAGCACCTTATCGGCAAGACCATCGATCTGCCCATCGTTGGTCGCAAGATCCCGATTTTCGCCGACTACTACGTAGACTCCGAGTTCGGCACCGGCTGCGTGAAAACCACCCCGGCGCATGACCCAAACGACTACGCCATGGGCCAGCGCAACAACCTCGAGCAGATCAACATCTTCGACGAGCATGCCGTTGTCGTTGAAGGCTACGGCAAGTTCAGCGGCATGACGCGCGATGAGGCGCGCGAGGCCGTCGTGGCCGAGTTCGAGGCATTGGGCCTGCTCGACCATGTTGAAGACCACGACCATTCCGTTATGACATGCTACCGATGCCACACCAAGCTCGAGCCGTGGCTGTCCGAGCAGTGGTTCGTCGCCGTCGACCGCTTGAAGAAGCGCGCAGCCGAGGTTGTGGAAAACGGCGAGATCAACTTCCATCCTGCCCGATGGAAGCAGGTGTACCTCGACTGGCTGGAGAACTTGAAGGACTGGTGCATTTCCCGTCAGCTGTGGTGGGGCCATCGCATCCCGATGTTCTACTGCGATTCCTGCGGTTGGGAAGACGCGCTGATGGAAGACACCGACGTGTGCCCGAAGTGCGGCGGACACGTGCATCAGGATGAAGATGTGCTCGACACGTGGTTCTCTTCCCAGCTGTGGCCTTTCGCTACGCAGGGTTGGCCCGAAACCGACGAAGAGCTGAAGCGCACTTATCCTACGCAGATGCTTTCCACCGCCCGTGACATCATGGGCCTGTGGGTTGCGCGTATGGTTATGTCCTCGCTGTACTTCACCGACCAGATTCCGTTCAAGGACGTCATCATCCACCCGACGGTGATGGCTGCCGACGGCAAGCCCATGTCGAAGAGCCGCGGCAACGGCGTCGATCCGTTGAAGCTGATGCAGGACTACGGCGCCGACGGCATGCGCTTCGGCCTGCTTATGCAGGTTACCGGTGCTCAGGATTTGAAGTTCAACGAGAACAAGCTGGTAAGCAGCCGCAATTTCGCAAACAAGGTGCGCAACGCCGCCCGCTTCGTGAACATGAACCTGGAAGGCTTTGAGCCTGGCGCTCCCGAGCCCGTTACCGAGGCAGACCGTTGGATGTTCTCGCGCCTGGCGCGCCTGGTTCGCTCGCTTGACGAGGCGTATGCTGAATTCGAGTTCGCCGACGTTGCCCGCGAGCTGTACGCGTTCTTCTGGAACGAGTTCTGCGACTGGTACATCGAGCTTTCCAAGGCCCGCCTGAATGCCGGTGGGGAAGAACGTGCAGCCATGCAGCGCAACCTGGTGTTCGTGCTCGACACGGCGCTTCGCCTGCTGCATCCTGCCATGCCGTTCGTTACCGAGCAGATTTACCAGGAGCTTCCCGGCGAAAAGGAGGCACCGTACTTGATGGTTGCCTCGTGGCCCGATGCTGACGAGCTGGAGAAGTACATCGACGAGGAAGCCGAGCAGGTTATCACCATGGTTACCCAGGTGGTTTCCGGCATCCGTTCCATCCGTGCACGCTACGGCATCTCTCCTCGCGCTGAGCTTGAGGCGGTAGTGAAGGCCCAGGATGCGGAGGCTGCTTCGCTGTTCGAGAGCCAGGTCGAGCTTGTTTCCACGTTGGCGAATGCGAAGATCGCTTCCGTTTCCGTCGATGCAGTTCGTCCTGAGGAATCGAGCGTGTGCTTGGCCAACGGCGTCGAGGTGTACGTTGCCCTTTCGGGCTTGGTCGATTTCGGCAAGGAGCGTGCTCGCCTGGAAAAGGAAATCGGCAAGCTGGAAAAGGACTTCACCAAGTTCGACAAGAAGCTCTCGAACCCCGGCTTCCTTTCGAAGGCAGCGCCCGAGGTTATCGAGAAGGATCGCACCAAGCTGGCAGACATCACCGATCGCCTGACGCGTTTGCGTGCTGAGCTTGCTGAGATTTCCCAGGAAGGCTAGGCATGAACGGCTTTCTTTCCCAGTTCCTTACCGGCGAGATCCAGATGGTGCTCATTGCCTTGCTGGTGATGCTCATCGTCATCTACGTGCTTTCCATTTTCTGGGCGGTGCGTGATGCTCAGTCGCGCGGGTTCGGCTGGGCGTGGGGCTTGCTTTCCATCCTACCCATTGTTGGCTTGATTGCCTACTGCATGGTTCGCCCGCCTCTTCTGCAGGCCGACCGTGAAGAACAGGATTTGGAGCTTGCCCTGAAGCAGCGCGAATTGATGAAGTACGGCGATTGCGCCAATTGCGGGTATCCCGTCGAAGCGGATTACGTGATGTGCCCGAATTGCCATACGCGCTTGAAGAACCTGTGCCCTACGTGTCACCATGCGCTCGATCCTTCGTGGAGCGTGTGCCCGTACTGCACAACAAAGATCAAGTAGGCTGCCTATATATAAAGGCAGCTTGAGGCTCAGCCCGGCCCATCTTGTTCGCAAGGAGCAAGATGGCGCCTGGCTGGGTCTTGCTGTTTTTGGCGCTAGACGCCTATTTCCCTATGGGCTGTGCTAAGGTAAGGCGAGCTATGTGTTACCATGGCACGTTCGTTGATGGTTTGCATGGACGCGCGCTTGGCGTCCGACGCAAGAAAGGAAACGATTGTGGAAATTATTCTCCCAGATGGGTCGAAGAAGACCCTCGAGGAAGGCGCCACTGTATACGACGTGGCAGCATCTATCGGCACCAGTCTTGCTAAAGCTGCGCTTGCCGGCAAGGTTAACGGCGAGCTGGTGGATGTTACCGCTCCGGTAACCGACGGCGCAACCATCGAGATCATTACCAATAAGAGCCCCGAGGCTCTTTCCATCATGCGCCATTCCTGCGCGCATATCATGGCGGAAGCGGTACAGGAGCTGTTCCCAGGGGCGCAGATTGCCTTCGGTCCCGCTACCGACAACGGCTATTTCTACGATTTCGAGCTGCCCAAGAACATCTCGTCTGACGATTTCGCGGCAATCGAGAAGAAGATGGCCCAGATTGTGAAGAAGAACGAGCCCTTCGTGCGCGAAGTGGTTTCCGTCGAGGAGGCGAAGAAGATCTTCGCCGACCAGCGCTTCAAGCTTGAGCACATCGACGACTTGGCCGACGAGGAGATCTCCATCTACCGCCATGGCAACTTCGTTGATCTGTGCTCTGGCCCGCATGTTCCCTCCGCCGGCAAGATCGGCGCTTTCAAGATGATGAAGCTTGCCGGGGCCTATTGGCGCGGCGACGCCAACCGCGAGCAGCTGCAGCGTTTGTACGGCACGGCATTCTTCAAGAAGGCCGATCTGGACGAGTACCTGCATAACCTTGAAGAGGCCGAAAAGCGCGACCACCGCCGCATCGGCCGTGAAATGGACATCTTCATGATGCGCGAGGAGGCACCGGGCTTCCCGTTCTTCCTGCCCAACGGCATGATCCTGAAGAACACGCTGCTCGATTACTGGCGCGAGATCCATCACAAGGCCGGCTACGTGGAGATTTCCACGCCGCTTATCATGAGCAAGCAGCTGTGGGAAACCTCTGGCCACTGGGACCACTACAAGGACAACATGTACTCCACCATGATCGATGAAGAGGAGTACTGCGTGAAGCCCATGAACTGCCCCGGTGGCGTTCTGGTGTATGCTTCCAAGCCCCATAGCTATCGTGACCTGCCCATTCGTGCAGGCGAAATCGGCACGGTGCATCGTCATGAGCTGCGCGGCGCCCTGCATGGCCTGTTCCGCGTTCGCTGCTTCAACCAGGACGATGCTCATCTGTTCGTGCGCCCCGACCAGCTTACCGACGAGATCATCGGTGTAGTGAAGCTGATCGACTCGGTGTACCAGCAGTTCGGCTTCAAGTACCATGTTGAGCTTTCCACCCGCCCCGAGGATTCGATGGGATCCGATGAGGAATGGGCAGCAGCTGAAGAGGGCCTGAAGACGGCGCTCGACAAGCTGGGCATGGACTATGAGGTGAACGAAGGCGACGGTGCCTTCTACGGTCCTAAGATCGACTTCCACCTGCAGGATTCCATCGGACGTACGTGGCAGTGCGGCACGGTGCAGCTCGACTTCCAAATGCCCCAGAACTTCAACCTGGAGTACACCGACCACGACGGTACGAAGAAGCGCCCGGTAATGCTGCATCGCGTGTGCTTCGGCTCGGTGGAGCGCTTCATCGGCATCCTCATCGAGCACTATGCGGGCAAGTTCCCCGTGTGGCTTGCACCTACGCAGGTTAAGATCCTGCCGGTGTCCGAGAAGAGCCGCGACTACGCCCATAAGGTGGCAGCGCAGATCGAGGCAGCCGGCATCCGCGTTACGGTAGACAACCGCGATGAGAAGATCGGCTACAAGATCCGCGAGGCACGAAGCATCGATCGCGTTCCCTACATGCTTATCCTTGGCGAAAAGGAAGCGTCCGAGGGCAACATCTCGGTACGTGACCGTTCCAACGAAACGGTTCCTTCGACGGTTGAGGATTTCTGCGCGAAGGTTCTTGAAGAGATCCGCACCCGTTCCTAGGGGTTACCCACGCTAATCGCTGTGAAGAGGCTGTCCTATAAGGGCGGCCTCTTTTGCGTTGGTAACGGGAGCGTGTCGGAATTACAGGGGAGATGCGTGCGTGATAGAATCTCATCAAGAAATGACACTTGCCAAGTTGCATTTGGCAAAAAGGAAGGAGACCGAAAATGGTTCCTCACATTACTAAAGATGAGTTTGCGGAAAAGGTTGAGAACGTCCCGTACCCTGTGCTGGTTGATTTCTTCGCAACGTGGTGCGGTCCTTGCAAGATGATGGCGCCCGTCCTCGATGAGGTTGCTGTTGCCAAGCAGGGCAAGGCTGCGGTGTATAAGGTCGATGTCGATCAGGAGCCTGAGCTTGCTCAGCGCTTTGGCGTGATGAGTGTGCCGACCCTTATCGTGTTCAAGGGCGGCTCCATTGCCAAGCAGTTTGTGGGTGTGCAGCCCAAACAGGCCCTTGAAGAGGCGCTTGCTTAAAAAGAGCGGGAAGCCGCCGTGCTAGTCGCGATGATTTTTCGTGAAGGCGCGGTAGCTTTCCTCCAGTTCGCGAAGCTCATCGGGCGAAAGCTCGGTGAGCTTTCGCATATGCTCGTCAAACGCCATGATGGTGTCGTTTCTGCGCAAGCGCATCATTTCGTTGTAGTAATTGACCACGGTGCCTGTTATCAGGGCAACCACAACAAGCGACGACAGTCCGATCAGTATGGTAATGGCGCGGCATGCCGTGGTGTGCGCAACGATATCGCCGAACCCGATGGTGGTAATGGCTTGAAACGCATACCATACCGCATTCCCAAAGGTGGGAAACGTTTCTGGTTCCAGCAGGCAAAGCAGCGCGCAGCACGCGATAAGGAACACCCCATAGCCGGCGAACAGCCCGTAGCCGCCGATTTGCTTAAAGGCGTTTTTCAGTACGGTAAAAGACTGCCGCGCTGAGCGAAGGGGCTTTTTCGTGTTTGGGTTGTTCAAAACGCCTCATTTCCTTAGATGTGGGAACCATTGTACGCTGAAACGGCAGGTGACGCTCCCGGGCGATTTGCCAAGGCTCCAGATTTGAAAGGGGAGGGTTTCGATGGGCTCTGAGAATCCGATAGATGTGCTTGTGGTGGGGGCGGGCCCTGCTGGCCTTGCTGCGGGAATCTACGCTTCGCGCGCTGGCTTGGAAACGGTGATTTTGGAAGAGTCGAGCGTGGGTGGCCAGCTGGCCTCTATCGATGACCTGGAGAATTACCCAGGGTTTGCCGAAGGCGTAAACGGCTTCGAGGTCGCCTATTCCCTGAAGCAGCAAGCGGAGCGCTTTGGTGCCCGCATCGTTGTGGACAAGGCGGTTGGCCTTTCGAAGGCTGAAGCGCCTGACGGTGCCCTGTTCACCGTCAAGGGGCTTCAAGATTCCTATTGCGCCCGTAGCGTGATCGTGGCAACGGGGGCGAAGCCCGCTGCCCTTCCCGTGGAAGGGGCGCAAGACCTGGTGGGCGAGGGGATATCATACTGCGCTACCTGCGATGGTAACTTCTTCCGCGGAAAAGACGTTGTGGTTGTGGGCGGGGGCGACAGTGCCGCCGCCGATGCGGTGTACCTTTCCCGCATTGCCCGCACTGTGCATTTGGTGCATCGTCGCGGCGAGCTGCGAGCAAGCCCGTGGTATGCGAAGCAGTTGCAGGGAATCGACAACCTTGTTATGCACTGGAACAGCGTGGTGACCAAGGTGTTGCAAGACGAAGGTCGTGTGAGTGGGGTGCGGCTGCGGGATGGCAAGACTGGGCAGGCTGTTGATCTTGCTGTTCAAGGTGTTTTCGTCGCCATCGGCACCAAGCCCGACACTTTATGGCTCAAAGACATCGTAGAGTTGGACGATTCCGGCTACGTTGTGGCGCGCGAAGGCGGCTCAACCTCGGTGCCCGGCATCTTCGCAGCGGGCGATGTGCGCACTACGCCGCTGCGCCAAGTGGTTACGGCGGTTTCCGATGGCGCCCTTGCTGCGGAATCGGCTGCCAGTTTCTTAGCTTCATGATAAGATATATAGCTGGAAATTTTCCAGGCATGGCCACAGCGCCGATGCCTGTTGGGCTGGCGAAAAACCGCCGGCGTTCGAAGTGTGAAAAGGGAGAACATGCGCGAAAAGCTCGAGAAGATCATCGATGCGTACGAAGAGCTGGAGCAGAAGCTGGGCGACCCTCAGGTTCTGGCTAACCAGCACGAGTACAACAAGCTTGCAAAAAGCTATGCTGACCAGGGTCCGTTGGTTGCGGCATCTCGCAAATACGTGCAGGATCTTGACGATTTGGAAGAAGCCAAGGAAATGCTCGGCGATGCCGACATGAAGGAATTCGCCCAGGAAGAGATTTCCCGTATCGAAGGCGAGCTTCCCCAGCTGGAGGAAGACATCAAGTTCATGCTGATTCCCTCCGATCCTGCCGACGAGAAGAACATCATTGTGGAAATCCGCGCAGCAGCCGGTGGCGATGAGGCGGCTATCTTTGCGGGCGATCTGTACAAGATGTACCTGCGCTTTGCCGACCATCACGGTTGGAAGGTCGAAACCATGGACGTTTCGCCTTCTGAAGCAGGCGGTTACAAGGAAATCCAGTTCAAGGTAACCGGCGAAAAGGTGTACTCCGTCATGAAGTTCGAGTCGGGCGTTCACCGCGTTCAGCGCGTTCCCAAGACGGAAAGCCAGGGCCGCATCCACACCTCCACGGCAACGGTTGCCGTGTTGCCTGAAGCGGACGAGATCGATATCGACATCAAGGAAAGCGATCTTCGCATCGACGTGTTCCGCGCCGGCGGCCCGGGCGGTCAGTGCGTTAACACCACCGACTCAGCGGTGCGCATCACGCACCTTCCTTCCGGTTTGGTGGTTCAGTCTCAGGACCAGAAGAGCCAGCTGCAGAACAAGATCGCCGCTATGGCTGTTCTGCGTGCTCGCTTGTACGAGAAGATGCTGGCAGAACAGCAGGCAGCAGAGGGTGCTAAGCGCCTGGCCCAGATCGGCTCGGGTGCTCGTGCCGAGAAGATCCGTACTTACAACGGCCCGCAGGACCGTGTGACGGATCACCGCATCGGATTCAACTCCACTTACAACGGCGTGCTCATGGGCGATTTGCTCGAGGACGTTATCACCGCCCTTCAGGCGGCGGATCGCGCTCAGAAGCTGGAAGAAGCGGTGTAGGTTGTGCTGTTCTACGAACAGCGCAACACCATACGAAACGTGATGACGCTGCGCGAGGTTCTGATGGCACAGGGAAACCTCAAAGCCCAGGGCATGGCACAAAGACCAATGCCCTGGGCTTTTCACTTCCCCCGCACTCGTCAGAACCCTGCTCGCTGATTTACTAGCGCATGCCCAGACTTTTACTTTTATGCTGGCAGAGCGCGTTGTCCCTTTGAAGCATGGCAACGTTTGCTGATAGGGCTATTTCAGCTTGTGGCTTTCTTTTAAAGTTGATTGGACGTGTTGCCATTAAAGAGCTCGACTTTACGGTTTGGTCGGCTCTATTGGACGAAGAAAGGCTTTGCTTTGGCTGACAACGATATTTGGACCATCAAGGCGGCGCTTGATTGGACGGTGGGATTCTTGGAGCGCAAGGGCGATGAGAACCCTCGTCTTTCTGCCGAATGGTTGATGGCCGAGGCAACAGGGCTGACGCGCATCGAGCTGTACGTTAATTTCGAGCGGCCCCTTTCCCTTGACGAGCGTGCGGTGCTGCGTGATTTCGTGGCGCGTCGCGGCAAGGGCGAGCCTCTGCAGCTCATTAGCGGTAAAGTGCCGTTTCGCTATATAACCGTTTTGGTGGCGCCGGGCGTTTTGATCCCGCGTCCTGAAACCGAGGTGCTGGTGAGCGAGGCGTTCGCCGAGCTGAAGCTGCCACGCGTGGCCGATCATGTGACAGCGGGGGAGGAAGGCGAAGAGATCCTTTCGCCCGACTTGCCCGAACTGAAGGTCGTGGACCTTTGCACCGGTTCGGGGTGCATTGCCTGCTCTGTGGCCTCTGAATATCCTGCTGCCAAGGTTGTTGCGCTCGACATTGCCCCCGAGGCATTGGAGCTTGCCCAGAAAAACGTCGACCACTTGGACTTGCAAGAGCGCGTCGAGGTGCGTCCAAGCGATCTTCTTTCCGCCATCGCCCCCGAAGAACGCGGTGGCTTCGATTTGGTTATCTCCAACCCACCCTACGTTCCTTCGGCGGTATGCGAAACCCTTCCCAAAGAGGTGAGCGATTGGGACCCGCGCCTTGCCCTTGACGGCGGGGACGACGGGCTCGATCTGTTCAGGCGCTTCGTGCCCGATGCCTTAGGATGTTTGAAACCTGGTGGTGTGCTGGCTGTCGAGTTGTTCGAAGGCCACCTTGGCCAGGCAAGCGATTACGCCAAGCAGTGCGGTTTCGAACAGGTGCGCATTGCGCACGACCTGACGGGTCGTCCGCGAGTGCTGGTGGCGCGAAAGCCGCAGTAGCTGCAATTGGCATTTTAGCGCTGCCCCCCAAGGGGGCGGCGTTTTTTATTTCAGGGCACCGCCTTAGGGGATGCCTGCTCCTTGACCGTTTGGGGAATATCACCCTGCGCAAAGCATCCTGCCTCGCCCTACGCTGCGTTATTTGCCCGAGAAGAGCACAATCCTTCATTTTTTGAAGGGCTGTTTTGCATGAAATACATAGTTTGTGAAAATCAAACAGGGAACAATCAATTTGAAACCAATGTTTGCCGTGCCTATGAACTCGTGTTTTAATGGGGTTGTTCGATTGGAACGCGTTCATGTCAAAGCCTTCGGCTTGGGGGAGTTCTAGAGGGTGCTTGCATGAACGCGATTTCATAGAAGAGTGAGTTTCCGCATTATGCGGGAGGGGTTATAAAAACGCCGACGAGCACTTCGACACATCATCGGCGTGGAAAACAAGCCCACTTGGTTTTCGGGGGATGAAAGCCAGGTGGGCTTCTTTTTTTCGGGTACCAGGCCTTTCCATTTGGGTACGCTCACGTAGCAATGTGACGCTTTTGCAAAAAACTTCGCATATCGAAATAAAGTTGTGTTACGGCGCTTGGATGGTGCTATAGTGGTCAACGTTGAAAAGCGAAGACGAGGAAGAGTAGGGACGAATCCTTCCCACAGAGAGTTGGCGGTTGCTGAAAGCCAATGGTTGGACGGTCCGAAAGGCACCTCTGAGCTGTTCTGCCTGAACATCTTCTATTCGAAGCGGACGATCTCCGATTCGGTAGTTGGTCAGTAGGCTGAATCGGTGGCCCCGTAATCGGTCCGTGGGAACGTGGTTCCCCCTTCTTTGTGGTCCTGATGCAGTCTGCTGCACAGGATTTTTTTTATGCTTGGGTTTTCGAACCCATTGACATGAGCCAATGAGCCCAACAAAGAAAGGGGTGTGATCAGATGCGAAGCGACGCGATCAAGAAAGGTCTCGCGCGTGCCCCGCACCGAAGCCTGCTGAAGGCTGACGGACTGACCGACGAAGAGCTGGAGCGCCCACTCATCGCGGTTATCTCTTCTCAAAACGACATCATTCCCGGCCATAACCATTTGGACAAGATCGCCGAAGCGGTAAAGGCCGGCATCCGCATGGCAGGCGGTACGCCGCTGGCGGCAACCACCATCGGTGTTTGCGATGGCATCGCCATGAACCATGACGGCATGCATTATTCCCTTACCAGCCGTGAGGTTATCGCCGACTCGGTAGAATGCGTTGTGCAAGGCCATGCCTTCGATGGCGTTGTCCTGATCCCCTCTTGCGACAAGATCGTTCCCGGCATGCTTCTTGCTGCGTGCCGCATGAACCTCCCTACGGTGCTGGTATCGGGCGGCCCGATGCTTGCCGGTCGCGACAAGTGCGGCAATGAAACCGACCTAAACACCCTGTTCGATGCTGTGGGCCAGGTAACCGCCGGCACCATGACCGAAGAGGAGTGCAAGTGGTTCGAGAACACCGCATGTCCTACCTGCGGCAGCTGCTCGGGCATGTTCACCGCTAACTCCATCTGCTGCCTTTCCGAGGGTTTGGGCATCGCCCTTCCCGGCAACGGCACCATCCCTGCTGTGTACTCCGAGCGCATTCGCCTGGCAAAGCACGCTGGCATGAAGGTTATGGAGCTGGTTGCGGAAAACATCACCGCACTCGACATCATCAACGAGCACTCCATCAGGAACGGCATGGCGCTTGACATGGCCTTCGGCGGTTCGACCAACACCATGCTTCACCTTACGGCCATTTCCCATGCTGCCGGCTGCCCCATCACCATGGATGACTGGGACGAGGTATGCAAGCAGATCCCGAACATCACGCGTATCGCACCGGCAGGCCCTCTGCACATCGAGGACCTGAACGCGGTGGGTGGCATTTCCGCCATCATCGGCGAGCTCGGCCGTCATGGTCTGCTCGACGGCGAGGCTCTTACGTGCCACGGCACCATGGCCGACTGGATCAAGGAATGCCCCGAGGTTGACGGCGAAGTGGTCCGCACCGTTGAAAACGCCTACAGCCCCTACGGCGGCCTGCGCGTAATGCACGGCAACCTGGCACCCGACCGTGGCGTAGTGAAGCAGTCGGCGGTATCCGACGACATGCGCAAGCATCGTGGTCCTGCCCGCGTGTTCGAATCCGAGGAAGAGGCCTGCGAGGCAATCTTCGGCGGCAAGATCAACCCTGGTGACGTGGTGGTTATCCGCTACGAAGGCCCTGCGGGCGGTCCGGGCATGCGCGAGATGCTCACGCCCACCAGCGCAATCTGCGGCATGGGCTTGGACAAGTCCGTTGCCCTGATCACCGACGGTCGCTTCTCCGGCGCAACCAAGGGCCCTGCTATCGGCCATGTAAGCCCTGAAGCTGCAGCAGGCGGTCCTATCGCCCTGGTGCACGAAGGCGACATCATCGACATCGACATCGATGCGGGCACGCTGACGCTCGAGGTTTCCGATGAGGAGCTCGAGGCACGCCGAGCAGCTTGGGTAAAGCCCGAGCCTCGCTACAAGGTCGGCGTTCTTGCCCGTTACGCAAAGCTCGTTTCCAGCGCTGACAAGGGGGCGTATTTCGGATGAGCGTGATCGATAAGGAATACGAAGCCAAGATGGGTCTTGGCCCCCACACCGAAAAGCAGGGAAAGAAGATGCTGGGCGCAGAGGCCATCATCGCTTCCCTTGAAGCTGAGGGCGTGGACACGGTATTCGGTTATCCGGGCGGTCAGGCCATCAAGATCTACGATGCCCTGTACGACTCCAAGAAGATCAAGCATGTGCTCGCTCGTCACGAACAGGGCGCTACTCATGAGGCTGACGGCTATGCGCGTGCCACCGGCAAGACCGGCGTTGTTATCGTGACGTCGGGCCCTGGCGCCACCAACACGGTTACGGGCATCGCCACGGCGTACATGGACAGCGTTCCCATGGTGGTCATCACCGGCCAGGTTCCCCGCAGCGTTATCGGCACCGATGCGTTCCAGGAATCCGACATCGTGGGCATCACCATGCCTATCGTGAAGCATAGCTATCTGCTCCAGAGCTGCGAGGACATGACCAAGACGTTCCGCGAGGCGTTCTACATCGCCAACTCCGGTCGTCCCGGCCCGGTTCTGATCGATATTCCTTCCGACCTTGCCGGTTCGGAAATGGTGTTCGAATACCCCGAGGACGTGCTTATTCCCTCGTACAAGCCAACGGTGAAGGGCAACATCCGCCAGATCCGCCAGGCATGCGAGATGATGAAGGAAGCCAAGCGCCCCATCCTCTACATCGGCGGCGGCATCATTGCCTCCCATTCCGAGGAAGAGCTGCTGGCGGTAGCCGAAAAGCTTCAGATCCCCGTTGTTTCCACGTTGATGGGCAAGGGCGCGTTCCCCGCTTCCAACCCGCTGAGCCTTGGCTTGGTCGGCATGCACGGATCCAAGTTCGCTAACTTTGCCGTTACGAACGCCGACCTGCTCATCGCCGTAGGTGCTCGCTTCTCCGACCGCGTTACCGGCAAGCTTGCCGATTTCGCACCGGAAGCGAAGGTCATCCACATCGACGTCGACCCTGCCGAAATCGGCAAGAACCGTATTCCGCAGATCCCGATCGTCGGCGATGCGAAGGTGGTTTTGAAGGGCATCAACGATCAGCTCGAGCAGACCGGCTACGAGCCCTGCACGGCCGAATGGCTGGCTCAGATCGAGGAATGGCGCAGCTGCCATCCGTTCTACAGCCCGGGCATCTCGACGCCGTCCGGCACCATTTCGCCTGAAGGCTCGCTCGACTTGCTTTCCAGCTTGCTCGACCCTGAGAATTCCATTGTTACCACCGAAGTTGGTCAGCATCAGATGTGGGCGGCTCAGCATATCGACCGCGATGTGCCGCGCACGTTCCTTTCCAGCGGCGGCTTGGGCACCATGGGCTTTGGCTTCCCCGCAGCCATCGGCGCCAAGGTGGCGTGTCCTGAAAAGCAGGTTGTCTGCATTGCCGGCGACGGCTCGTTCCAGATGAACGTTCAGGAAATGGCCACGGCGGCAGTGAAGGGCATCAACGTCAAGGTGCTGCTCATGAACAACTCTGCACTGGGCATGGTTCATCAGTGGCAGGGCCTGTTCTACAACCAGCGTTACAGTGAAACGCTTCTGCCCGACAACCCCGACTTCGTGAAGTTGTGTGAGGCGTACAGCTGGGGCGGCAAGCGCGTAAGCGATCCTGCCGAGCTGGAAGATGCCATGAAGTGGCTGCTCGACTACGATGGTCCTGCACTGCTCGACATGCGCATCGACCGCGACGAGAACGTGTTCCCGATGGTGGCTCCCGGTGCTCCGCTCGACGATATCATCGGTGCGGTTAACGTGGGCCCGATCTCGAACATGCTCGAAGGGTTCGAGAACCTGCCGTTCGCCAATGCCGCCGAAGCCAATGCGGCTGCGCAGAACGCCAACAAAGAAGGAGGCCGATAATGAGCAATCAGCAAAGGCATATCCTTTCGGTGCTGGTGGAAAACAAGTCCGGTGTGCTTTCCCGCGTTACCGGTTTGATCTCCCGTCGCGGTTTCAACATCGAGTCGCTTTCCGTTGGCCCTACCGAAGACGTCACCATGTCCCGTCTGACGATCATCATGATCGCCGACGATGTGGCTTACGAGCAGATCACCAAGCAGCTGCATAAGCTGATCAGCGTTCACAAGATCACCGACCTGACTCAGGAAGAGGCAATCGAACGTGAGCTGGTGCTGTTCAAGGTCCATGCGAACCCTGAACGCCGCAGCGAGATCATTGAGATCGCCAACGTGTTCCGCGCCAACATCGTTGATGTGGGCAAATCGTCGCTCACTATCGAGGTTACGGGCACGGCATCGAAGATCGCCGGCATCGAAGACCTCCTGCGTGCCTACGGCATCAAAGAGATCATCCGCACGGGTATAATTGCAATGTCCCGCGGCTCGAAGGTCAGTTAAGCCTTCGCCGCACAGCGCAATTCGCCATATATTTTTTTGTACACAGTCAGTTATTAGAAGAAGGGATGAATCATGGCTGTAACCATCTATTACGAAGAGGACGTCGATCCGAAGATCATTCAGGGAATGAAGGTAGCTATCATCGGCTACGGTTCTCAGGGTCATGCTCACGCACTGAACCTCAAGGACTCCGGCGTTGACGTTCGCGTTGGCCTTCGCGAGGGCTCCAAGAACTGGGCTGTCGCTGAAGAAGCCGGCCTGAAGGTTACCACGATGGATCAGGCTGCTGAAGAAGCAGACCTCATCATGATCCTCGTTCCCGACGAGAAGCAGCCCCAGGTTTACAAGGAGCACATCGAAAAGCACCTCAAGCCTGGCAACACCCTTGCTTTCGCTCATGGCTTCAACATCCACTACGGCTACATCAAGGCTCCTGAAGATGTGAACGTTATCATGTGCGCACCTAAGGGTCCTGGCCACATCGTACGTCGTCAGTTCACCGAGGGCTCCGGTGTACCTGATCTGGCTTGTGTTGCTCAGGACGCAACCGGCAATGCTTGGGACATCGCTCTGTCCTACTGCTGGGGCGTTGGCGGTGCTCGTTCGGGCATCATCAAAGCAACCTTCGCTGAGGAAACCGAAGAAGACCTCTTTGGCGAGCAGGCAGTTCTTTGCGGCGGCCTCGTAGAGCTGGTAAAGGCTGGCTTCGAGACCCTGACCGAGGCAGGCTATCCTCCCGAGCTCGCATACTTCGAGTGCTACCACGAGATGAAGATGATCGTAGACCTCATGTACGAATCCGGCATTCACTTCATGAACTACTCCATCTCCAACACCGCAGAGTACGGCGAGTACTACGCTGGTCCTAAGGTCATCAACGAGCAGTCCCGTGCTGCAATGAAGGAAATCCTCCATCGCATCCAGAACGGCGAGTTCGCAAAGGAATTCGTTGCCGACTGCGAGAACGACCACAAGTGGCTCCTCGAGCAGCGTGAGGCTATCAACAACCACGAGATCGAGACCACGGGCGCTAAGATCCGCGGCATGTTCTCTTGGGTTAAGTCCGCAGAATAGTCTGCATGCCCGGACTTTTGTTAACGCCCTTTGGGCGTTCCGGGAGGCGAATTCGCTTCGCTCTTCGAGGGGCGCTTTCTTGTTCTGGCTTGTTTTGCCGTCTGCGAGATTCTTGTTGTTTGTTCGCTCTGTTCTGCTAAAGTGGCTTCAATTATTCGTGGCCCTGCGGTGCGGGGCAGTTGAAAGGACTAAATCTATGGGAAGGGTGTACAACTTTTCTGCGGGTCCGGCGGTGCTTCCTGAGGAAGTGCTGCGTGAAGCCGCTGCGGAAATGCTCGATTATCAGGGCACGGGCATGTCTGTCATGGAGATGAGTCATCGCTCAGCTGCTTTCAAGGGCATCATTGAAACCGCCGAGGCCGATCTGCGCGACCTTATGAGCATCCCTGACAACTACAAGGTGCTGTTCCTGCAGGGCGGCGCCACGCAGCAGTTCGCTGCAATCCCAATGAACCTGATGCTTCACGGGAAGGCCGACTACATCGTTTCCGGTTCGTGGTCGAAGAAGGCCTACAAGGAAGCGCAGCTCTTCGGCGATGCGCGCTGCGTTGCCTCGAGCGAAGACGGGAACTTCTCCTACATTCCCGATGTCGACGAGCTCGAGTTCCGCGAGGACGCCGACTACGTCTACATTTGCGAGAACGAAACCATCTACGGCACGCATTACCATAAGCTTCCCGAAACCGGTGACATCCCGCTGGTAAGCGATGTTTCCTCGTGCTTCCTTTCCGAGCCCATCGACGTGTCGAAGTATGGCGTGGTGTACGGTGGCGTTCAGAAGAACATCGGCCCTGCCGGCGTGGTTATCGTCATCATTCGCGAAGACCTGGTCAAAGACGAGTGGCTACCTAACACGCCTTCCATCTTGCGCTACAAGACGCAGGTTGATGCGGGCAGCATGTCGAACACGCCGCCGTGCTATGGCATCTACATCTGCGGCAAAGTGTTCAAGTGGCTCAAGGCTCAAGGCGGTCTTGACGCCATGAAGAAGCGCAACGAGGAAAAAGCGGCGCTTCTGTATGACTATCTTGACTCAACCGATTTCTACACTGCCACGGCGCGCAAGGAAGATCGCTCCATCATGAACGTTCCCTTTAGAT